>NZ_JBFREC010000002.1:0-1071025 GCF_052114105.1 Rhizobium sp. RAF36
GGACGCGGGGTGGAGCAGCCCGGTAGCTCGTCAGGCTCATAACCTGAAGGCCGCAGGTTCAAATCCTGCCCCCGCAACCAAATCATCTTCATGGATACAAAACAGAATAGACAAAACCCGCGTTAAGCAGGTCTTTTGCGTCTTAACTCTAGTGTGAGCGGACGGCACGCGGGATTGGGCGGGGAAGAAATGAAATAGGCTAGCAGACCGAAGAATCTACCGCTCGCCATGTCTCACGACGCAATCTTCACGACAGTATATTTACGTGCTAATGTAAACCTGCAGTGATAGATTTTGATCATGCCCTGCGTGGCGACAGTTTGTCAGGCCAGCGTTATTTCATCGGCCCCGCCACGTATCTGCATATATCCAGATAATTTCTTCCTCGGGGAGGGAACCATGGGGAAATTTGCGACGTTTCTGGCGAGTATTCTGCATATCAGATTGTCGTTTTCAGCGAGCAGGGCCTTCGGCCTTCTTGTCTCGTCCGCGATGTGCCTTGCGGCCGGCGCAACTTACGCGCAGCAGCCGACTGATGCCCAGCGGAATGCGGTCCGGTCGGCGTGCCGGTCCGATTTCATTGCGCAATGTTCGGGTGTGACGCCTGGGGGCATGGAGGCGTTGAATTGCCTTCAGCAGCATGATGCATCGCTCTCCAAGGCCTGCCGCGACGCGATCTCGGCTTTGGGCGGGACGAAGAAGAAATCGACCGATGCGGCGCCGGCGCAAACACCGGCGGTCCAGGCAGCCACAGCCGCAGCTCCGGCCGTTTCACCAAAACAGACTGCACAGCCCACGGGGGCGCAGCGCGATGCGATCAAATCGGCCTGCCGCTCGGATTTCATGGCGCAGTGCTCGGGTGTGACGCCGGGTGGAGCGCAGGCGCTTGCCTGCCTCCAGCAGCATAATGCAGCACTCTCGCCATCCTGTCAGGCCGCCATTGGCGCGATTGGAGGAAGCGGATCGTCTCCTCCTGCGGCCAATACAGCCAAGGTGGCCGGTGGTGCTGGAGCGATGGCAGCGATGCCGATGGCGTCATTCACGCCACGCGAAGAACTGATTGTTCTCCGCCGCACCTGCGGACCGGATTTCCGGGCGCTTTGCCGCTCCGTGCCGCTCGGTGGCGGCCGTGGGGTCAATTGTCTTCGGGATAATTTTCAACGGCTGTCGCCGACATGTCAGCGGGTGCTGACTAGCGGCCTATAGCTTCGCGATCTTCAGACGTTCCCATCGCGTGGGGGATATGGGAGTGTGGAGTGCTCTATTCATGATTCCCTCAAACCTGGCGGCCGCTAGCGGCTGCGCATTGCCTGTACAGATAATGCTGAAATTTCATCCATTCTCTGATCTTGCAGATCGCCGGTAGGATTCTCGCTGAAGGGCACCTGTCCGGGGACTTGGGGATCAACATGATCGAAGGGAAGGCATTGCAATGTCATCGATTCCCCATTTCAGAACGCTCCGTCATCTGCTCGTCTGCAGCTCCTTTGCCGCCAGCCTGATGCTGCCCGCGACGGCTGCCGCCGACGATGCGAAAGATATCCTGAAGTCCATGTCGGACTATCTGGCGGGGCAGAAGGCGATATCGTTCAGCTACCAATCGTCGATCGAAGCGGTAACGCCTGACTTCGAGAAGCTGCAGTTCGTCAGTTCGGGAACTGCGAGCCTGGCACGGCCGGACAAGCTGCGGGTCACCAGAACCGGCGGATTTGCCGATGTCGATGTCAGTTTTGACGGGACGACGCTGACGGTGCACGGCAAGAACCTCGATGCCTATGCCAGTATCGAGGCCAAGGGCTCGGTGGACGAACTGTTCGAGCGGTTGGCGGATGCGGGTATCGAGGCGCCGGGGGCCGATCTGCTGTCGGCGCATGTTTTCGACATCCTGATGACCAACGTAACGGACGCCAAGCATATCTCCAGCGCCTATGTCGGTGGGGTCGAATGCGAATATCTGACGTTCCGCACACCCGAGATCGATTGGCAGATCTGGATACAGTCGGGCGCCAAGCCTGTGCCGCGGCGCTATGTCATCACCAGCAAGCATGTTGGGCAGGCGCCGCAATACACGCTGGAGATCAGCGATTTCAAGAGCGGGCCGGATGTCGCCAAGGCGTCCTATGCGATCGAGATTCCGAAGAGCGCCAAGAAGGTCGATCTCAGCGAATTGCAGTCGCTCGATGAACTGCCCGCACCCACCCAACCGGGAGACAGCAAATGAGATATCCGAAATCCCTGCTTGTTGCCGGGCTGACCGGCGCCTTTCTCCTTGCCGACGCTCATGTCGAGCCCGGTGGATGGATGCCGCTATCGCTGAATTTCGGCACGCCCGCCAACGCCGTGATCGGCAGGCCGTTGACACCGCTTTCCTATGCTGGCGTTGCGCGCCGGACGACGCGGCGCGTGGTAACGAGGACAACGACGACGATTGCCGTCTTGCCCGCGGGCTGCGTCTACGGCGCCTATTACGGTGGCTATTATTACAGGTGCGGATCGGGCTACTACGCCAAGAGCGGCGGCGTCTATGTGCGCGTCGTCGTTCAATAGAGCGAAGCGCTGATCACTCTGCTGCCTGCGGCGCCGTGTTCGTGCGCCGCTTTCTGTATTCCTCGAACCGTTGCAGCACCACATAGAACGACGGAACGAAGAGAACGGCAAGGCAGGTCGAGGCGATCATGCCGCTGAAAACCGATATGCCGATCGACTTGCGGGCCGATGCGCCGGCGCCGCTCGCCAGCACCAGCGGCAGCACGCCGAGGATGAAGGCGAAGGATGTCATCAGGATCGGCCGGAAGCGAAGGCGTGCGGCTTCGACCGCGGCCTCAAGAATCTCCATGCCCTCAGCCCGCTTCTCGCGCGCATATTCGATGATCAGGATCGCGTTTTTCGATGCAAGCGCGATCAGCAGGATCAGGCCGATCTGCGTGTAGAGATTGTTGGCAACACCGGCCGCACTTAGCGCGCCGACCGTTCCGAGAAGCGCCAGCGGCACCGCCAGCAATACGGCGAGTGGCAGGATCCAGCTCTCATATTGCCCGGCAAGCACGAAATAGACGAGCAGCATGGCAAGCGCGAAAACGAAGTAGATCTGCCCGCCGACGGTTTTCTCCTGGTAGGAGAGGGCTGTCCACTCGTAGCCTGCGCCGGGCGGCAATGTCCGGTCGGCGATCTGCTCCATGACATCGAGCGACTGCCCCGAACTAAATCCGGCGACAGCCCCGCCGACGATGGTGGCGGTCGGATAGAGGTTGTAGAGGCTGATCAGCGACGGTCCCTGAACGCTCTTGACGTCGACAACGGTGCCGAGCGGCACCATCGTGCCGTCGCCAGCCTTGACCTTCAGGTTGCGGATATCGTCGGGGCGGACGCGAAATTCGGGCGCTGCCTGCGCGTAGACCTGGAAGGTTCGCCCGAACTTGTTAAACTGGGTGACGTAGCTCGATCCGACATAGCCTGAAAGTGCGGAAAACACCTGCCCGACGGTGATGCCGAGCGTCTCGGCCTTGATGCGATCGACCGACACCGAAAGCTGGGGCACGCCAGCGCGAAACGATGTGCTCAGCCGCTGCAGCGACGATTGGGCATTGCCGTTGCTGACGATGGTATCGGCCATGCTCTGCAGCAGCGGATAGTCGAAATTGCCGTTGCGGATTTCCACCTGCATGGTGAAGCCATTGGCATTGCCGATGCCCTGGATAGGCGGCGGCACGACGACGAGTGTCTTCGCCTTCAAGACATCCGACAGTGCGCCGTTCAGGTGCTCGTAGATCGACAGCAGGTCCTGTCCCTTTTCCTTGCCTCTGACATCCCAGTCCTTGAGCACGACATAGGCGACACCGGCATTCGGCAGGCTGGCGCTATTGTCGAGGATCGATATGCCGCTGATCGTCAATACCTGATCGACGCCGGGCGTTTGCTGCGCGATCTTGCCGACCTCTGCCATCACGGCGTCGGTGCGCTCCTTCGAGGCGCCGTCGGGCAGCTGCGCGCTGATCAGAACATAGCCCTGATCCTCGAGCGGCAAAAATGCCGTCGGCAGGCGGGTAAGCCCCCATATGGCGACGCCGATCAGCGCCAGAGCAAAAAGAACGGCAATGGCGCTGTGATGGACCATGCCGCCGATCAGCTTCGCATAGCCGTTCTCGGCCTTGTCATAGACCTTGTTGAAACCGCGATAGAAGACGTTGCGTTTTTCGGGAGGCACCGGCGTGCGCAGCCAGAGGGCGCATTGCGTCGGCTTCAGCGTCATGGCGTTGATGGCGCTGATGAGCGCCGTGGCGGCGATGACCAATGCGAACTGCTTGTAGAGCTGCCCTGTCAGCCCCGGAAGGAAGGCGGCAGGAATGAACACCGCCATCAGCACCAGCGTGATGCCGATAACAGGGCCGAAGAGCTCGTCCATCGCCTTTTCGGCCGCCTTCTTCCCGGGCATCCCCTCCTCGATATGGCGGGCAACACCTTCGACGATGACGATGGCGTCATCGACGACGATACCGATCGCCAGCACTATGGCGAAGAGCGTCGAGAGATTGACGGTGAAGCCGAGCGCCGCCATGGCCGCAAAGGCGCCGATGATCGTCACCGGCACCGTCGTCGCCGGAACCAGCATCGCCCGCCAATCCTGCAGGAAGACGAGAATAACGATCAGCACGAGAACGCCGGCTTCGATCAGCGTGACATAGACCTCATCGATCGAGGCCTTCACGAACTTGGTCGTATCGAATGGCACGGTATAGGCGAGACCGGGGGGAAAGCCTTTCGAAAGCTCGGTCATCTTCGCCGCGACATCCTTGGCGACGTCGATGGCGTTGGCCTCGGGAAGCTGGAAGATGCCGATACCGGCCGCCGGCCGCCCGTTCTGCATGAAGGACTGGCTGTAGGTCTGCGCACCCAGCTCGACGCGGCCGATATCGCGAATGCGGGTGATCCGGCCTCCGCTCTGGTCGTCGACCTTGATGATGATGTTCTCGTAGTCGGCAGCGTCGTTCAGCCTGCCGTTGACATTGAGCGTATACTGAAAGTCCTGACCGGCAGGCACGGGCGGAATGCCGACCTGACCGGCGGTCACCTCCTGGCTTTGCTGCTGCACCACGTTGATGACATCCTGCGGCGTCAGCCCGCGGGATTGCAGCAGTCCGGGGTTCATCCAGATCCGCATCGCATATTGGCCGGCGCCGAAGACGGCAACGTTGCCGACGCCGGGCAGGCGGGCGAGCTCGTTCTGCAGGTTGATGACGGCATAGTTGGAAAGGAAGAGACTGTCGTATCGGCTGTCAGGCGATGTCAGGCTGACGAATTCGAGGATCGAGGTCGATTTCTTCTGCGTCGTGACGCCCTGCAGCTGAACCGCGTCCGGCAGCGACGACATGGCGATCGCCACGCGGTTCTGCACCAAAACCTGCGCCTGGTCGGGGTCGGTGCCGATTGCAAAGGTAACGGTCAGCGAATAGGTGCCGTCGCTGGCGCTCGTCGACTGCATGTAGAGCATGTTCTGAACGCCGTTGACCTGCTGCTCGATCGGCAGTGCCACGGTGTCGATCAGGGTCTTGACGCTGGCGCCGGGATAGCGAGTCGAAACCTGCACGGTCGGCGGCACCACATTCGGATACTGGGCCACCGGCAACTGGAACAGCGCAACGGCGCCGATGAGAACGAAAACCAGCGCCAGGACGTTGGCGAGGACCGGCCGCTCGATGAAGAAGCGCGAGATCATGCCATCCTCCTCCGCTGAGCTGACAATGCCGGGCGCGGGCTCATTGCGCGACAGCCTGGGGTGCGGTAGCGGCTGACGCCTCTGCCGCTGGAACGTCCATCGTCACCTTTTCAGGCGCCACCTTGTTGCCCGGAATCGCCTGCTGGATTCCTTCGATCACCACCAGGTCTTCAGCACTGAGGCCGGATTCGATAACGCGCAGGCGGCCCTCGCTCTGGCCGGTCTTTACGGTTTTCTGCTCAATCGTATCGTCCTTGCCGACAACCAATACGTAGCTGCCCTGCTGGTTGGTGCCGATCGCATCGTCCCGAACCAGAAGCGCCTTGTCCTGATGGCCAACAGGCACACGAACGCGAACGAAGAGGCCTGGGATAAGGGCATGGTCCTTGTTGTCGATGATCCCGCGCACGGTCAGCGTGCCGGTCGCCGCATCGACCTGTGGCGCCGCATAGTCGAGATGGCCCTTGAAAGGATAGCCGGTCTCACCCTGCAGACCGATTTCGAACGGGATGGCGGGAAGGTCTGTCTGCTTGAAGGTCCTGCCCTGAGCGGCCATACCCTGCTTGATCAACAGCACCTGCGTCTCGCTAATGCTGAAATTGGTATAGATCGGATCCGTCTGGACGATCGTCGCCAGAGTCGTCGGGCCGGATACACCGACCAGCGTGCCGACATCGACGAGATGCGCTGTCACTGTGCCATCGAACGGCGCCTCGACCTTGGTGTATCCGAGGTTGATTTTGGCGAGATCGAGACTCGCTTGGGCATTGAGGATCGCTGCGTTCGATTGGTCGAGCGTTGCCTTGGCGCTGTCGAGTGCCGTCTGCGTTCCGACCTTCTGGGCGCTGAGATTGACCTGACGCGTATATTCCTGATTGGCGCCGACCTGTGCGGCCTGCGACGAAGCGAGCGTTGCCTGCGCCTGGTCGACTTGCGCCTGATAGGTGTTGCTCTGGATGCCGAAGAGCTGCGTGCCCTTGGTCACCATCATACCGTCGCGATAGTCGATGGTTTCGACGAACCCTTGGACGCGGGCTTCGATATCGACCGATTTGAACGCCGCCGTGTTGCCGGTCAGTTCGAAATATTGGGTTATATTCTGCTGCAGCGGCGGTGCCACATGCACCTTTGCCGGCGGCGGGGCAACATAGGTGTTGCTGCCGCTGTCGCATGCCGCAAGCGCCGTCGCGCATAAAGCCGCGGCGAACAATTGCAGACCTCGAGACCCCCCCTCACGCATCCTGTCACCTCATAATTTACGAGTTGCAGTCCTCATGCGCGTCCCTTTGCAGCCTAACGGTTGCAAGGTCCAAAGCTGCCACAATATGAAGCCGCATTTTGAAGAATTGCAATAGCCCTCGATTGCACAGGAAGGACGGTATCAGGCTAAGACCAAAGGTCTAGGCCGCGCGGACTTTCCGATAGGTCAATGCGCAGGCGATCACGAGGGCCACTGCGGTCGCGATGGCGATGAGAACGTGCCGGTGAAGCGGCAGATGGCCAAAAATCTGTTCGATGCCTTGTCCGAAGAGATAGCCGATGGCGGTGAAGACCGTTCCCCAGATCACGGCCGCGGCGGCATTGACGGCCATGAATTTCGCGGCCGGGACATCGGACATGCCGATCGCAACCGGGCTGATCGTCCGCAATCCGTAGATGAAGCGAAATGCGAAGATGAAGCTCGCTGGGTGGCGCTCCAGCAGCCGGGTAGCGCGCTGAAAGGCGGGTCTTCCGGCGATCTTCTGAATTCGCGGCCAGCGCCGCGCATGGCGGCCGGTGAAGAAAAACAGCTGGTCGGCGATGAAGGAACCGGCGCTCGCAGCAGTGGCTGCCTCCCAGAACGTCATGAGGTGGCGATGCGAAAACACGCCACCCAGAATGACGATCGTTTCCCCTTCTATCCCGGCGCCAAGAAAGACTGCCAGCAAGCCGTATTTCGCAATCAGAAGCTCGAAAGTCATAGCTGCAGGCTCCTGCCGTTGCGGCTTATTGCTGGAAGATCAGCAGGACGTAGGCCAGGAAAAGCACCAGATGGACGGCGCCCTGCATCATGTGGGTCCGGCCGCTGGCAAAGGTGATCATGCTGACGGCAAGCGTCAAGGTCAGCATCACCAGATCGCTGCCTTCGAGACCCAAGGTGATCGGGTGACTGGTCAGATGGGCAACGAGCAGCATCGCCGGCACCGTCAGGCCGATGGTCGAGAGCACGGAGCCGAGAAAGATGTTGACCGACCGCTGCAGGTTGTTGGCGATCGAGGCGCGAACGGCGCTGAGCGCTTCCGGCGTTGCCACTAGAACTGCCATGATGATGCCGCCCAGAGCGGCGGGCGCGTGCACGGTCTCGATGATGTAGTCGATCGGTCGTGCCAGTTGTTCGACGAGAAAGACCACCGGCGCCATATAGGCGAAGAGCAGCACTGCGTGGAGCAGGATCGTGCTCTTCTGCGCTGCGCCATCGCGCTTCTCATGCCGCGGTTCACTGCCATCTGTGAAATAGCGGTGATGGCGTCCTGCTTGGAGCATCAGGAACACGCCGTAGAGGCCAACTGAAATGACCACCAGGATCATCTGTCTTGGCGTCGAGGCCTGGCTGCCGTCGGTATGGAGAAAACTCGGCAGGATCAGGCTTAGCGCCGCCAGCGGCACGATGAGGCCGAGATAAGCATTTGCGCCCTGCATGTTGTGCGACTGCTCCGGCCGCCGCCAGCCACCAACCAGAAGCGACAGGCCCACCATGCCGTTCAGGATGATCATGACCACGGCAAAGAGCGTGTCGCGGGCGAGCGTCGGATTGTTCGCCCCATGGATCATCACGGCCGAGATGGCCATGACTTCGATCGAGGTGATGGCGAGCGTCAGGATCAGCGTGCCGTAGGGCTCGCCGAGCTGTTCTGCCAGATGATCGGCGTGCCGTACCACCGACAGCGCCGAGCCAAGAACCGCCGCAAAGAGCCAGAAGAAGACCAGCACGAACCCGGCCGGACTGGACATCTGTGCAAACAGCGGCTCGCCGAAACCGAGGATGATGGCGCTGGTCAGCAGCCCGACCGCAAGAAACCATTCCTGGCGCAGGAGGCGCGACATGGTGAAGGATGGGACGGTGAGACTGTTCGTCATGGCCGCGGCAGCCGTTCAGGGATATGCCGCCGCCGAATGATCATCAACGCCATCAAGTCTCCCAACCCGGCCGCCCGCCTCTCGCGCACCGATCCTCGCCAAACCTCGCCGCAGATTACATCTGTTTGCGATTTTCAGCGAGGGCAGTTTGCAGCTGCGCTCAGGTCAGATCAGCCGGCGCAGGTCAGGCGGTCCGCAGACTGTACCCGTTCACCGCGTCAAGCATCTCGCGGACCTTGCGGCGCTCGGCTTCCAGTTCCTGCATCAAAGCCTGATTCTGCTCGGTCAGTTTCCGGGACTGGCTCACCAGATCGCGGATATTGGCGAAGTTGATTCTCCGGCCGAGGGGCGCCACCAGCGCCGAGGCGTTGGGTTGCAGATTGATGCCAGTGACGGAACTATGGAAGCGGAGATCGGCAACGTAGTAGTCGATGATCGTCTGAGCAGCCACGTCGTATCCCAGATGCTCGAAGGTCTGGAAGATCAAGTCGCCGATCTTGTCCTTGGTATCGGACGTGGGAGGCGCCACGCCGCGCATGTCCGAGAGCAGGTCCCACAATGCGCGGAAAATCAGGTAGCCGAATTCGATCGGCTGGTCATAGGACCATTCGAGGTCGATGAAGCGCTGCTGTTCACCGACGATCAGGTTGCGCGGAATGGCGTCGAGCAGCGAGCCCGGAATCATATCCGTCAAGGCTGAGGGTGCCGGATGGCCCATGCCGGCAAGGTGCTGTGCCAGCGCCTCGCGCCACACACCGATCCAGTTTGCCAGATGAGCGGCGGACCATGCATCCTGCAGCAGGCACCGCTTGCCGATGTCGCGCCACAGCAGTCCGTTCTCGAAACTCTCGTTCTCGAGATTGATCTTCAACGGCCTTCCGGCATCATCCTCGGAAGGTTTGAGTGCCTCGCGCTCGACCACCAGTTCATTGCCCTTACGGACGAATCGCACCAGCTTCTGGTAATGGGCTTCGCGCCCGCCGGTGAAATGCGTCGCCATGACGTCATGTGCGGGGATAGCCTGATCCGAGGACACGAGAAGGAACGAGTTTGCGAGGTCGCCCTGAAGACCGTTTCGAGCGATCACATCCCAGGCGAGGTCCTGCTCGAACGCGAGAAGGCTCGGCCGCTGCGGGTCGGTATTGACGGCGCTGCGGATCAGCGACGAAAAGTCGGTCGGCAGGTCGGCATCAAGTGCCTCGTCGTTCAGCACGAAGCGGGGCAGCTTGTAGTCCGGGAAGGGGAACCAGTATTTCTGATGCGGCAGGCCGGCAGCCTTGACGCGGTGCGACAGCTCGCGCTTGCCGAAGGTGACAGGCCCCGTCTGCGTATACTGGTCCTCGACGCCGACCATTGGCCGCGACAGGTGATCCTCGGGGAAGCCTGCGAGATACTTGAGGCCGATCTGGTTTTCGATGGCGATGATCAGCTGACCGCCGGGCTCGAGGAAGGATCGGGCCTTTGCCAGCATGTGATCGATCGCGTCCTGGCCGGCTTCCGCGCCGAAGAAGACGCGGGCATATTCCAGCACGCCGATCAGCGTCACCGTCGCGAATTTCTGCTGCACTTCGAAATGCTGCAGTGGCTCGGCGAGGACGGTGACATTCGGAAGGTCACGGCATCTCTCGGCAATGGTGTTTGCGCGGCGCGCACTGCCCTCAAGCGCGAGAACAGTGTGGCCTTCCTCACCCAGGAAGCGGGTAATCGCGCCGCAGCCGGCGCCGATCTCGAGGATCGGTCCGCGCAGCATATGCTTGATCGGACGGAAGAGATTGGCGCGTATCGGGCTGAGATGGTAGTTCGACGGCCAGTCGGAGATCGCGCCTGCGAGCTCTTTCGAGAAGAGCGAGGTATCGGTCGCCGACTGCATGATATTCAGAATACGCGTTTCGGATGCGTCGCCATCGTTATACCGAAAAGCGCCTCGGGCGTCCTGATATGTCCAGATTTTACCGTTCTTGCGGTAACCCGATGCCTGTAAGAGGTCTTGCATGTCTTCTCCATTACGGCCGTGCTGATTCTGACGGGTGGTGGGAAACCAGTGGCACGACAGGCTGGATTGAAGCTGACGAAGGCCTTTCCGGAGGAAGGAGTGCTCATTGCAAGATAATAGACTTCCATGGCCAGGAGCTTGCGGTGGCCAACTGCAACGCAAAAGAGCCCGCATCGACGGGCTCTTTCGTTGTTTTCAGCTGAAACTTCAGCTTCTGATCGTCGCCTTGCCTTCTTCGACGAGCCGCTGCGCAGCCTCGGCGGGCGTGGTTCGTTCGAAGGCGAGTTCATCGGCGATCGGGCGGAACAGGCGCTGGTCGAACTCCGTCGATCCCAATGGCGCCGGTGCCGGATAGTCGCCGACCTGGTCCTTCAGAAGATCCACGTATCTGACCGCTGCCTGCTCCGTCGGGTTGAGATTCGGCAGGATCGCCTGGCGCACGGCCGGCGACATCGGTACGCCGCGCTCGACGCCGAGGATCTTGCCGGCATCGGGGTCATTGACGAAGAAGTCGATGAACTTGGCGGCGGCCTCGCCATTCTTCGTCGTCGCGCCGACGCTCCAGATCAGTGCCGGGCGATAGTAGTGGCCGGAAGGTCCGCCCTTCTTCTCGCGCGGCAGCGTGGTGATCGCCAGCTTGTTCTTGGAGATCAGCTGGTAGCCGACGAGCTGGTTGGAATAGGCCATGCCCATAGCCGACTTGCCAAGTGCCAGCGCGTTGGTATCTATGGTGTTCTGGTCGAGTGTCTGCACGTCGGCAGCGACCGTGCCACCTTTCTTGCGCAGATCCTCCCAGAAGCTGTACCACTCCTTGGCATCGTCGACGCCGAAGCCGAGCTTGCCGTCGGCATAAAGGCTCTTGCCGCGCTGGCGCAGCCAGGCATCGAAGACATAGGTATAGCGGGCACCGTAGGGACCGCCCCAATAATTATCCTTGCCGCCGGCCTTGGTGAGCTCGACGGCAAGCTTGGCATATTCGTCCCAGGTCAGGTCCGTTGTCGGAAGCGGCAGGCCCGCCTTTTCGAATACGGCTTGGTCGAAGAACAGCGCAAAGGAATTCAGCCCGAGGCCGATGCCATAGAGCTTGTTGTCGACAGTCGTCAGCTTCAGCATGTCCTTGCCGAACGCATCGACCTTCAGCGTCGATGGGACGAACTCGTCGAGAGCAAGGCAGGCGCCGCGCTTGGAATAATCGGAAATCGTTCCCGGCTCGAGCTGGAAGACGTCTGCAATGGCGCGGCCGGCCATCTGCGTCGCCAGTTTCGTCCAGTAGCCGTCACCGCTCATGGATTCGCCAACGATTTTCACACCTGGCGTCTTGCCTTCATAAAGCTTGGCAACGTCGAGTGTCCGTTTGGCGCGATCGTTCGATCCCCACCACATGGCGCGCAGCTCTGTACCTTCCGCATATGCGGGGATGGCGCTTCCGGCGCCGAAGGCAAGCCCGGTGGCGACGCCAGCCGAACCCATCAGAAATGTCCGTCGATTGATCTGCATGATGTTCCTCCTTGTGCCTGCCCCTCGCCGTCCTCCAACATCTGAGGGCAATGCGGCGAAGACTACGCAAAAAAAATAAACTTGCAAGAAATTATATAGTAATTGCAAATTTGCATTATTTGCATAAGATCGAGCCATGAACGAAATGAAACCCAAACGGCCGCGGCAGGCCGATATCGCAACAGCGGCCGGCGTGTCCGTTTCCACGGTTTCTCGCGTGCTTGCCAATGAGCCGGGTATCAGCGGCAATGTGCGCGAGCATATTCTGCGGGTGGCCGCCGAACATGGCTATCAGCCGAGGTCCACGGTCGAGCCGCCGCCCGGCGGGTTGGCGCTGATCGCCAGCGACGGGGTCACGGGCGGGCTCAGCGTTTTCTACGAAGCGATCGTCGAAGGTCTGCGGGCGAGCGCTCTGGAAGCTGGGATGGCTTTCGAAGTCCGGCTCATCCGGGAGGACCGCGCCACGCCCGAGGTTGTTCGCAGCTACATGACGACGGCGCGGGCCGAGGGGCTCTTTCTTGTCGGTATCGATCCGAGCGATGCGCTTCGCAGCTGGATCGAAGCGGAGAAAGTGCCGGTGGTGCTCGTCAACGGAACGGATCCCCGCCTGCAGATCGACGGCGTGTCCCCGTCGAACTTCTTCGGTGCCTATCAGGCAGCCGAGCGTCTGCTCGCTGCCGGACATCGCAAGATCCTTCACTTCACTGGATCGCATCGCCATACGATCCGCGAACGCGTTCGCGGCTTCGATGCGGCTGTCGCCGTTCATGGCGGCGAGCGCCGTCTGGTGTTTATGGGATTTCAGGGCAGCGCCTCGCGTGAGGCGCACGAGCTCATGGCCGCGGTTCTCGTGGAAGACAAGGGTTTTACCGCCGCTTTCTGCATGAACGATTTCGTTGCCGTCGGCGTCCTCGAAGCCGTCACCGAAGCAGGTCTTCGCGTTCCCGAAGACTTTGCGATCGTCGGTTTCGACGATCTCCCCTGTGCGATGATGACCAATCCACCGCTATCGACGATGCATGTCGACCGGGCCGCGATCGGCCGAGAGGCGATTGCCTTGATGATAGCCCGCTTCCGCGACAGGACGGCTCCTGCGCGTCATGTATGCCATGCGGTCGTCCCGGTTGCCGGGGGGACTGTGCCAGATGCAAGAATCGATGAGTGATGCAGATGACCTATGATCCGGCCAGCGCCAATCCGCTCGCAGGCAATCCTCTCCAGACGCGCAGCGACATGAGCCGCGCCCTTCATGATCTCTTCAATCCGCTGCTCCCCTATTTTTCCGAGGGCAACGCGCGTGTCAGGCTCGATGGCGCGGGCGCACATTTCGACAGGGCGGCAGCCGATCTTGAGGGTTTTGCCCGGCCTCTCTGGGGCCTGGCGCCACTTGGCGCCGGAAAGGGCGACTTCGCCCATTGGCAGCGTTTCGCCGACGGTATCGCCAACGGCACCGATCCCGATCACCCGGAATATTGGGGCACGGTCGGGGGCCGCGATCAGCGGATGGTGGAGCTTGCGGCTCTGGGCTTTGCGATCGCGCTGGTGCCGGAGAAGATCTGGGAACCGCTCGATACCACCCAGCGCGCCAATGTCATCGCCTATCTCAAGCATGCTCGCCAATTCGACTATGCCGACAACAACTGGAAATTCTTCCGCATCTTCGTCGACATCGCACTCGATCGCGTCGGGGCCGATTTCGATCGCAGCCTGACCAAGCAATATCTCGAAGAGCTCGAAGGTTTTTATGTCGGTGATGGATGGTACCGCGATGGCAATGTCCGCCGCGTCGATCACTACATTCCCTTCGCGATGCATTTCTACGGGCTGATCTATTCGAAGCTAGTCGATGACGACTATGCGAAACGCTACCGGGAACGGGCCCTGCTCTTTGCCCGGGATTTCCGGCATTGGTTTGCCGACGATGGCGCGACCATCCCGTTCGGCCGCAGCCTCACCTACCGTTTCGCCTGCGCAGGCTTCTGGTCGGCGCTTGCGTTTGCTGATCTGGAGGCGCTGCCCTGGGGAGAGGTCAAGCATCTCTGCCTGCAGCACCTGCGCTGGTGGCGCGACAAGCCGATGACGAACCGCGACGGCATCCTGTCGATCGGCTTCGGCTATCCGAATTTGCTGATGTCAGAGAGCTATAATTCGGCCGGTTCGCCATACTGGGCGTTCAAGGCTTTCCTGCCGCTGGCGATCCCGGAAGATCATCCGTTCTGGACGGCGAAAGAGGTGGTACCGGCCGCCGCACCTGTCACACCGCAGCGCCATCCCGGCATGGTGATCATGCACACCGGCGAAGATGCGGTGGCCCTGTCATCGGGGCAGGAAAATCTTCAGATGCGGTTTGGTACCGAAAAATACGCCAAATTCGCATATTCGGCCCGCTATGGCTTCAGCGTCGAAGCCGACGAGCGGAGTTTTGCCGGCGCCACCTTCGATTCGGCGCTGGCTTTCAGCGATGACGGCTTTCACTATCGCGTCCGTGAAACCAACACGATGGCGAAGATTGCCGGCGACGTGCTCTATGCAAAATGGTCGCCTTTCAAGGAGGTCAGCGTCGAAACCTGGCTCGTTCCGGCGGCACCTTGGCATATTCGCGTTCATCGCATCCAGTCGCCGCGTGCGTTGCAGATTGCCGAGGGCGGTTTTGCGATTGCTAAGCAGGATTTCGACCGCGATACGCTCGAAGCCGCTGCCGGCCAGGCCTACGCCATTGGCGAAGCTGACTTCTCCGGCATCGCTGATCTCGGCTCCAGCATCGAGCGCCACGGCTTCGTGCAAAAGGCGTTGCCGAATACCAACATGATGGTTGCCAAGACCCTGGTGCCACAGCTGCGCGGTGAAGTTCCTGCGGGCGAGACCGTGTTGTTCACGGCCGTGATAGCCACGGGTGACCGGCAGGCTGTGTCGGGGGCATGGCGCACGCCGCCTGAACGGCCGGATTTGTCTTCGCTGGAAGCGATCGTCGCCAAGGAAGGCATCACGGTCAGCGCCATCGAGGCGCCAGGGCAAATGCCATGAGACAAACAGGTATTGCGCTTGCCATGCAGCCCGGGCAGCGGACGGAGCATGTTCTCCCTGATGCCTTGCTCGACCGGCTGGAACAGCTCGGTGTCCTGCTCGACCGGAATCCGCTCGAGAATTTCAGCGATGAGCGCGCCAGGCGCATCCTTGCCGAAACCGAAATCCTGATCACCGGCTGGGGCGCGCCTCATGTTGGTGCCGATGTGCTTTCGGCCGCGAAAGGGATGAAACTTGTGGCCCATGCCGCCGGCACGGTCAAAGGCATCATCGGCGAGGAGGTCTTCAGATCAGGTGTGCAGGTCACCCATGCGGCGGAGGCCAATGCCATTCCCGTCGCGGAATTCACCCTTGCGGCGATAGTGTTTGCCGGCAAGCAGGTCTTTCGCTTCCGGGACTACTACACGGATGACCGGAACCGCGAGCGGACCTATCCGATGCAGCGGCTGGCGATCGGCAACTACGGCCGGACGGTCGGCATCATCGGCGCTTCGCGTATCGGGCGGCGAGTGATCGATCTGCTGAAACCCTTCGAATTCAAGATCCTGCTTTTCGATCCGACATTGAGCGCCTCGCAATGTGCAGAGCTGGGCGTTGCGAAATGCGACCTCGATACATTGATGCGGAGGTCGGATATCGTTTCGCTGCATGCGCCGTCGCTTCCATCGACCCGCCATATGATCGATGCGCGGAAGTTGGCGATGATGAAGGATGGCGCAACGCTGATCAACACGGCGCGCGGCGCAATCATCGACGAGGCGGCATTGCTGACGACGCTGGCCACCGGCCGGATTGATGCCATTATCGACGTCACCGATCCGGAGATTCCCGAGGCGAGCTCGGCATTCTACGGCCTGCCGAACGTGTTCCTCACGCCGCATATCGCCGGCGCGGTCGGATTGGAGCGTTCCAGACTTGGCGCAATGGCCGTCGATGAGATCGAGCGCTTTCTGAAGGGCGAGCCGCTGCTCTACGCGCTGACGCTGGCCGATCTCGACCGGCTCGCTTAGGGCCTGCGCCAACATTCGAAATTGAAAGCGCCAGCTCCACTCGAACTGGCGCTTCGATTTTATTAGCCGGCTTTTACGCTATTTGGCGAGCCGTCATTCGCGAGCTCCGGCATCAGCTCGGCGAGCGTCACAACCTTGCCCGTGCGCGAACTCTGCAGGGCGGCAATCCCGCAGAGAACAGACATGGCGCCGGCACGCGTACCGGCGCGCTGATGCAGCCCGTCTTCCATGCCGGGCTTGAAGATCATGTTGCGCATCCGGTCGTCACCACCGTAATGCCCGCCGGACGAATGTGGAACGACGATGCGTTCGAGCGCTTCCTTGCCATTGGGGAAATTACGGATCAGCAGGATCTCGTCCTCCTTCTTTACCTCCCATGGCTGCGTTTCATGCTGGCGAACCTCGATCCGGCCCTTGGTGCCGTTGAACGCCAGATGGTGGCCCTCGATCGGCTGGAAGGTGTTCAGCGAGTAGGAGACATGCACGTTGTTGCGGTAGCGGATGCTGACCACCATCGTATCAGGTATGTCGATATCCTCGCGGAAGACGCAGCCGTCGCGGAAGTAACCGTCGATCTTCGAGGGGTCTTCGTAAAGCGTGTCCAGGAACGGATCTGCCTCAAGGTCGAGATAGTAATCGCATTCGGCAGTGTGAGGACAGAGCTTGCAGCGCGGGCCGCGGAAGGGGCCTTTGCGGCCGTAATTCTGCAGATCGGCAAAGGATGTGACGGCTTCGGGATCGCTGTCGAGATACCAGTTCAGCAGATCGAAATGGTGTGTCGCCTTGTGGACGAAGAGGCTGCCCGAATTCTCGGTATAGGCATGCCAGCGGCGGAAATAATCGGCGCCGTGCTTGGTGTTCAGGTACCAGTGAAAATCGACAGAGGTTACACGGCCGATCTCGCCTGAATTCAGCAGCTCCTTGATGCGCGCTGCCGTCGGCGAATAGCGGTAGTTGAACGAAACATCGACGCGCTGGCCTGTCCGCTTCTCGGCGTCCATGATCCGCCGGATCTTGTCGACCGCTGTCGTCATCGGCTTTTCGGTGATCACGTCGATCCCGGCCTCGAGCGCCCGCACGACGATCGCGTCATGGGTATGATCAGGCGTACAGACGATCACGAGGTCGGGCTTGACCTCCTTCAGCATCGCCTCGATGTCGTCATAGATGGGGGCATTGCTGCCGATCATCGTGCGCGCCCGCTCGCCGCGCAGCGAGTTCTTCTCGACGATGGCCACCAGATCCACATGCTCGCGCCACCCGGCGAGCAGATCCTTCCCCCACATCGTGGTCCCGCGATTGCCGGTCCCTATCAGTGCAAAACGGCGCTTCTCCATCGAATGATCCTCCTTCATACGTGCTGAAACGAATATATCCAATTAAACTAGGCAGCAGCCATGATACCGGTCGACGCAGGTGGCGATGACCTCCTCCGCCGGGCGCTTCCACCAATTGTCTGCCGAAAAGATCTCGACCTCCTGCGCGCCGAAGAAGCCCGCCTTCTCGATCATCTGCCTGATGCCTTTGAGATCGATCACGCCGTCGCCCATCATGCCGCGGTCGGTCAGCATATCCTTGGTCGGCACCAGCCAATCGCAGATGTGATGCGCGAAGATGCGCTTCATCTGCCCGGCGCGTGCGATCTGCTCGGCGAGTTCCGGATCCCACCAGACGTGATAGACATCGATGGCAACGCCGACATCGGTACCAAGCAGCTCGCACATGTCGAGCGCCTGGCGCAGCGTGTTCACACAGGAGCGGTCGGCGGCATACATCGGGTGTAGCGGCTCGATCGCCAGCGGCACGCCTGAGGCTTTTGCATGTGGCAGGACGGCCGCGATCCCGTCCGAAACCATCTGCCGGGCAGCACCGATATCGCGCGATCCGCCCGCCAGTCCACCGACAACGAGCACGAGGCAATCGGCGCCGAGGGCCGCGGCCTCGTCGATCGCCCGTCGGTTGTCGTCGAGGTTCTTCTGCCAATCGCCGTCATTGGCGGCCGGAAAGAAGCCGCCGCGGCAAAGGCCGGTGAGCTTCAGGCCGTTCGATTTCACGATGCGGACGGCTTCGTCGAGACCCGCCTTGGCGACCTGATCGCGCCAGGGCGCGATCTTGGTGATGCCGTGCTTCAGGCAGAGATCGACGGCTTCGGCAAAGCCGCATTGCTCGCGGATCGTTGCGAGATTGATCGAAAGTCCTTCGACCTGCATGTCATGTCCTCCCTGCCTGATGGGTCATTGCACGCCGTGAACGGCAAGCACCTGCTTCATGCGGCTGACCGCGAGATCGGGATCGGCGAGGACCCGCGCCTTGTCGGCCAGCCGGAACAGTTCGGCGAGATGCGTCAGAGACCTTGTGCTCTGCTGCCCGCCGACCATAACGAAATGGTCCTGCAGGCCGTTGAGATAGGCAAGGAACACCACGCCGGTCTTGTAGAAGCGGGTCGGTGCCTTGAAGATGTGGCGCGACAGCGGAACGGTCGGGTCGAGCAGATCGAAGAATTCGTTGTTGCTGTGGCGCCCGAGCGCATCCATTGCCGCCGAAGCCGCCGGTGCGATCGCATCGAAAATGCCGAGCAGGGCGTCCGAATGGCCCTCTTCGTCGCCGGCGATCAGTTCCGCATAATTGAAGTCGTCGCCGGTATACATCCGCACAGCCTTTGGCAGCTGGCGGCGCATCGCCACTTCCTTTTCTTTCGAAAGCAGCGAAATCTTGATGCCATCGACCTTTGCGGCATTGGCTTCGATCACTTGAAGGCTCGTCGACATTGCCTTGATGTGGTCGTCATCGCCCCAATAGCCAGCGAGCGCCGGATCGAACATTTCACCCAGCCAATGGATGATCACGGGTTCCTTGACCTGGCGAAGAATGCGGTCATAGACCCGGATATAGTCGTCCGGGCCCTTGGCGGCGGCGGCCAGCGCCCGGCTTGCCATCAGGATGATGCGCCCGCCTTCCGCCTCGACGGCCTCGATCTGCTCCTCGTAAGCCCGGATGATCGTATCAATGGTCACATCAGGGCCGGGCGTCAGATGATCGGTGCCTGCGCCGCAGGCAATCAGCGCGTCCTTTCGGGCGCGTGCCTCGCGCAACGCCCGGCGGATCAGCTCGCGGGCCTCAGGCCAGCCGAGGCCCATGCCGCGCTGAGCCGTATCCATCGCCTCGGCAACGCCGAGACCGAGATCCCAGAGCCGGTGGCGGAACGCAAGCGTCCGCTCCCAGTCGATCGCCGGTGTCAGCCACGGGTCGTTGTCTTGAAGCGGATCGGCCACCACATGGGCCGCCGCATAGACGACGCGCGGAAAATCCTTGGCATCGCGCTTCTTCAGTTCGATCGGCACGCCGGTCAGCTGATAGGGCGCGATCTTGCCGTCTAGCGGGAGATTGATCGTTCTTGCCATGATCAGAATTCCAGCCGGGGAACGTCGAGCCAGCGGCGTTCGGCCCAAGACCTCAGGCCGAGTTCGGCCAGCTGCACGCCCTTGGCGCCAGCCTCCATGCCATAGGGCCACGGCGCATCCTCGGCGACATGGCGCAGGAACATTTCCCACTGCGCCTTGAAGCCGTTGTCGAAGACCTGCGTATCCGGCACTTCGTCCCAGGTCTTGTAGAAGTCGATCGTCTGCGGCTGGTCGGGATTCCAGACCGGCTTCGGCGTGTTGACGCGGTGCTGGGTCCAGCATTTCGTTAGCCCCGCGACCGCGGAACCATGCGTGCCGTCGACCTGGAAAGTGACGAGGTCGTCGCGGCGGACGCGAACCGCCCAGGAGGAGTTGATCTGCGCGATCACCCCGCCCTCAAGTTCGAAGGTCGCGTAGGCGGCGTCGTCGGTATCGCAAGGATAGGTCTTGCCCTGTTCGTCGACGCGGCTGCCGATATGGGTGGCACCGAGGCAGGAGACGGACTTCACTTCGCCAAAGAGATTGTCGAGCACGTAGCGCCAGTGGCACAGCATATCGAGGATGATGCCGCCGCCGTCGCCCTTGCGGTAGTTCCACGACGGGCGCTGCGCCGGCACGCCCCAGTCGCCCTCGAACACCCAGTAGCCAAACTCGCCGCGCACCGAGAGAATCTTGCCGAAGAAGCCGGAATCGCGCAGCAGCGCCAGCTTTCGCAGGCCGGGCAGGAACAGCTTGTCCTGAACGACGCCGTGCTTGAGTCCGGAAGAGCGGGCCTTCCGGGCAAGATCGACCGCAACCTGCAGGTCGTCGGAAATCGGCTTTTCGCAATAGACATGTTTGCCGGCATCAAGCGCCCGGGACAGCAGCTCGGCACGCATCAGCGTCGTGCCGGCGTCGAAGAAAATATGGTCGTCGGGGTTGGCAAGTGCGGCATCCAGGTCGGTAGACCAGCGCTTGATGTTATGCTTCTTCGCCAGCTCTTCCATCTTGTCGCGGTTGCGGCCGACTATGATCGGATCGATCTCCAGCCGTTCCCCCGATTTCAGCAAAAGGCCGCCCTGGTCGCGGATGGCCAGGATCGATCGCACCAGATGCTGATTGTATCCCATGCGGCCTGTAACGCCGTGCAAAATGATCCCGAGACGTGCCATTTGTTCCTCCCTGCCAATCGTTTTCCGGCAGGGAGCGGGCTTGGCCCAGCCCTCCCAAGCCAGTAACTAAACAGTTACTTGATGGCAGAAGGAAACCGGACCTGTCAATAGGCAAATCCGTTTCGGCTTCTCAGCGCTTAATGGAGGCGAGCGTCACGTGGACGATATGGCGCTCCCAGGTGTCCAGATTCGTGGCCTCGATCAGGGGGCGGCCGAAGATGGTCGAGAGCGTGTACTGGTTGGAAAGATAGAAATATCCGAGCGATGCGATCGTCAGATAGACATGCAGCGGATCTGCCGTCTCGATGAAGACGCCTTCCTTTTTGCCGCGTTCAAGCACCTGGGCCAGTTCGCCGATCAGATGCGAGTGAAGCTCCTTCAGCCGCACCGATTGGCGCAGCCAGCGGGCGCGATGCAGATTTTCCGTTCCGAGCAGACTGAGGAATTCCGGATGCTGGAGGAAATAGCGCCAGGTGAAGAGCGCGAGTTCCGTGATGCCTTCTTCCGGATTACGGTCGCCGATATGCAGCGCACGTTCGGCGGTGCGGATGCCGACATAGGCTTCTTCGAGCACGCGCAGGTACAGCTGCTCCTTGTCGCCGAAATAGTGGTAGAGCATGCGCTTGTTGGTGCCGGCACGTTCGGCGATCGCATCGACGCGGGCGCCGCCCATGCCGTTCTCGGCAAATTCCTGCGTTGCCGCCTCAAGGATCGCCGCCTTGGTCCGTTCGGGGTCGCGCTGAAGCACGCGCTCGCCGCTGGCGCGCTTCGGCTTTTTCTTGTCCCCAGTCTGGCCAGTATCGTTCATCGGCTTATCTCCCCAGACGCTAATGTTGCGCTCATAAGGCTTCGGTGCGAGGTTGTACAAGCGAAATTCGAAGAGGAGACCTCGCGAAACCAAGACCGCTTGACAGGCTTCGTGCTTGTCCATAGCTTGTAACCAATTAGTTATTTGTTGCAAGAGAAACCAGCAAGGAGCGTGTGGAGGCGCTCCCCAAGGGAGGAGGAAAAACAGATGACATTCAGCATTAATAGACGTGGCTTCATGGCGGGAGGGGCTTCGCTGCTCGCGCTTTCGGGTATGGGTGCCCCCGCATTTGCGCAGGACGCCCGTCTCCGGCTGATCTGGTGGGGCTCTCAGCCCCGCGCAGACCGCACCAACAAGGTGTCGGATCTCTACAAGGCCAAGAATTCAGGTGTTTCGATCACCGGCGAATTCCTGGGCTGGGGCGATTACTGGCAGAAGCTCGCGACCCAGGTCGCCGGCAAGAACGCCCCTGACGTGATCCAGATGGATTACCGTTATATCGTCGAATATGCCCGGCGCGGCGCTCTTGCTCCGCTGGAATCCTACATGCCCTCGAAGCTGCAGCTCGGCGATTTCGATCCGGCTCAGATCGAAGGCGGCAAGGTCGATGGCCATCTCTATGGCATCAGTCTCGGCGCCAACTCGGCAGCGACTGTAATCAACACCGTTGCGCTGCAGGAAGCAGGCGTCGAAGCCCCGAACAACAAGACGACCTGGGAAGAACTCGGCAAGATCGGTGCTGAAATCACCAAGGCCGGCAAGCGCAAGGGCTTCTTCGGCTTTGCCGACGGCAGCGGCGCCGAGCCGCTCTTCGAAAACTACGTTCGCCAGCGCGGCAAGGCGCTGTACACGGCGGATTCGAAGATCGCCTTTGGCGTTGAAGATGCGTCCGAATGGTTCGACATGTGGGCGAAGTTCCGCGAAGCCGGCGCCTGTGTGCCGCCCGATGTTCAGGCGCTCTACAAGGATACAATCGACACCGCCCCGCTGACGATGGGCAAGGCTGCGATCGACTATGCGCACAGCAACCAGTTCGTCGGCTTCCAGGCCGTAGTCAAGGACAAGCTGACGCTCAGCAACTACCCGCGCGTCACCGCGGACTCGAAGGGCGGCCACTACCGCAAGCCATCGATGTTCTTCTCGGTGTCGGCGCAGTCCAAGGTCCTCGATCAGGCCGTCGATTACGTCAACTTCTTCGTCATGAATCCCGATGCCGCCAAAGTGCTCGACGTCGAGCGCGGCATTCCGGAATCGAAGTCGATGCGTGATGTCGTCGCCGGTACGCTCGATGATGTCGGCAAGATCCCGCTGAACTACGTGGCCAATCTTGGCGATCTCGCCGGTCCGTTGCCGCCACCGCCGCCGACAGGTGCCGGTGAAGGCCAGACGGTTCTGCGCCAGCTCGCCGAGCAGGTTGCCTTCGGTCAGGTAACCCCTGCCGATGCCGGCAAGCAGCTCGTGGATGAAATTACGCGCGTCCTCGCGCGGGGTTGAACCACATGAACAATGCGATGCGCACAACGGCCGACGGAGCCGTGACGGTGGAACGTTACCAGGGAGCAGTGGCAGACAGCCGCCTCAGGCGGCTGTGGAATGCCAATGCTCCAGGCTATCTCTTTCTGCTGCCTTGGCTTCTCGGTTTTTTCGGGCTGACGCTCGGCCCCGCCCTGATTTCTCTCTACCTGTCGTTTACGGACTTCGACATGTTGAGAGCGCCGGGCTGGGTCGGCACGGACAATTATGTGCGCATCGCCACCGCCGATCCGAAATTCGCCGCGGCGATGAAGGTGACGCTGACCTATGTCGTGCTCTCCGTCCCCTTCAAGCTCACTTTTGCGCTGATGGTGGCAATGGCACTGAACCGGGGCATTCGCGGTCTTCCTGTTTACCGCGCCATTTTCTATCTGCCCTCGCTGCTTGGCGGCAGCGTCGCCATCGCCGTTCTCTGGCGGCAGCTTTTCGCCGGCGACGGCCTGGTCAATGCAGCGCTGGCACAGTTCGGCATTCAGGGGCCGAGCTGGATCTCGCATCCGAGCTATTCGATCTACACGCTGGTGGCGTTGTCCGTCTGGCAGTTCGGCTCGCCGATGATCATCTTCCTCGCCGGTCTGCGCCAGATCCCGCAGGATATGTATGAGGCGGCCAGCCTCGACGGCGCCTCGACATTCCGCCAGTTCTACAAGATCACGCTGCCGCTTCTGACGCCCGTCATTTTCTTCAATGCCGTGGTGCAGACGATCGAAGCCTTCAAGGCGTTCACGCCCGCCTTCATCATCTCAGGCGGCACTGGCGGTCCGATCAATTCGACGCTGTTCTATACGCTCTACCTCTATCAGGAAGCCTTCGGAAATTTCCGCATGGGCTACGCTTCGGCACTTGCCTGGATCCTGGTGGTCATCATCGCGATCTTCACCGCCTTCTCGTTCCTGTCCTCGCGCTATTGGGTTCACTACGATGACTGAGATGACCGCTGCAGTCACCGCGGCCAGGCCGCCATCCGACATCAACAAGCGCAGCCTGCCGGGTTCGATCGTCGTCCATGCCCTGCTGATCGGTGCGTCGCTGCTGATGCTCTATCCGCTGCTCTGGATGCTCTCGGCCTCCGTGCGCCCGGAAAACGAGATCTTCTCGTCGACCTCGATCATCCCGTCATCAATCGATTTCGCGTCCTATGTGCGCGGCTGGACCGGCCTCGATATCAGCTTCGGGCGCTTCTTCTGGAATTCGCTGGTTATTTCGCTGCTGACGGTCACTGGTAATGTCATCGCCTGCTCGCTGACGGCTTTCGCCTTCGCGCGTCTCCGCTTTGCCGGCCGGAATTTCTGGTTCGCGATCATGCTCGGCACGCTGATGATCCCGTATCACGTAACGCTGATCCCGCAATATGTGCTGTTTCTCAACCTCGGCTGGGTCAACACCATCCTGCCGCTGGTCGTGCCGAAGTTCCTCGCCAGCGACGCCTTCTTCATCTTTCTCATGGTGCAGTTCTTCCGCGGCATTCCGCGCGAACTCGATGAAGCGGCGATGATGGATGGCTGCAGCGCCTGGCGGATCTACTGGAAGATCATGCTGCCGCTGTCGCTGCCGGTGCTGGCAACGGCTGCCATCTTCTCCTTCATCTGGACCTGGGACGATTTCTTCGGGCCGCTGATCTATCTGAACGACATGAACACCTACACGATCCAGCTTGGCCTGCGCACCTTCGTCGACTCGACCAGCGCATCGGACTGGGGTGGCCTGTTCGCCATGTCGACGCTGACCCTCGTGCCCGTGTTCTTCTTCTTCCTGTTCTTCCAGCGCCTGCTGATCGAAGGCATCGCCACAACAGGCATGAAGCGCTGATGCCAATGGGAAAGAGTGACATGAGCATCAAGACTGTTGCCATCGTCGGCTGCGGTATCGGGCGTTCGCATATCGTCGAGGGCTACCTGCCGCATCCTGATCGTTTCAAGGTCGCAGCGATCTGCGACCTGAACGAGGAACGGCTGAAGACCGTCGGCGACGAATTCGGCATCGAGCGCCGCGCCACGTCCTTCGACGAGCTTCTGGCGGACGACGGTATCGACATCATCGATATCTGCACGCCGCCGGGCATCCACAAGGAGCAGGTGATCGCAGCCCTTGCCGCCGGAAAGCATGTCGTCTGCGAAAAGCCACTGACGGGATCGCTGGCTGGCGTCGACGAGATCATGCGTGCCGAGAAGACAGCCAGGGGCACGTTGATGCCGATCTTCCAGTATCGCTACGGCGATGGCATCGAGCAGGCGAAGCGCATCATCGATGCAGGCATTGCCGGCAAGTTCTACATGGGTTCGGTGGAGACCTTCTGGCTGCGCAAACCCGAATATTACGCCGTGCCCTGGCGCGGCAAATGGGCGACCGAGCTTGGCGGTGTGCTGGTCACGCATGCGCTGCACCTGCACGATATGCTCTTCCATCTTGCTGGCCCGGCTGCGCGCGTCTTCGGCCGTGTTGCTACACGCGTCAACGATATCGAGGTCGAAGACTGTGCCTCGGTGAGCCTTGAGATGCACAACGGCGCCTTCGTGTCGCTCTCGTGCACCCTGGGTTCCCAGCAGGAAATCAGCCGCCTTCGGCTGCATTTCCAAAACGTCACGTTCGAGAGCAATCACGAGCCCTATTCGCCGGGCAAAGGCCCCTGGCAGATCATCGCCGCAAATGATGACGTGCAGGCGCAGATCGACAAAGCGCTCGCCGACTGGCAGCCGGTGGCGCCGCGCTTCAACACGCAAATGGTCCGCTTCCACGACTATCTCAGCGGCAACGGGCCGCTGCCGGTGACGTCGGCAGATGCGCGCCGCGCTCTGGAGCTGGTGACGGCAATCTATCAATCCTCGGACAGCGGAGCTGACGTGGCGCTGCCGATCGGGCCGGAGAGCCCCAAATACGCCGACTGGCGTGCAAAAACGCGATAACGGGATCAGGAGAGGATTTGGGAAGATGGCAACGAGTGTCGTTCTTCAGAAGGTCGAGAAGCGCTACGGGTCGCTGGATGTTATTCATGGCATCGACCTGACGATCGATCCCGGTGAGTTCACCGTCTTCGTCGGCCCGTCCGGCTGTGGCAAGTCCACGCTGCTGCGGATGATAGCCGGACTCGAGGAGATTTCCGGCGGCGCCTTGCTTCTGGACAATGAGCGCATGAACGAGGTCGCACCGGCGAAACGCGGGATCGCGATGGTGTTCCAATCCTATGCGCTTTACCCGCATATGTCGGTCTACAAGAATCTGGCTTTCGGGCTGGAGACAGCCGGCTACAAGAAAGCTGAAATCGAGCCGAAGGTGCGCCGCGCTGCCGAGATTCTGCAGATCGAAAAGCTGCTGGAACGCAAGCCCAAGGCGCTCTCCGGCGGCCAGCGCCAGCGTGTTGCCATCGGCCGCGCCATTGTCCGTGAGCCGCGCATCTTCCTCTTCGACGAGCCGCTGTCGAACCTTGATGCGGAACTGCGCGTGCAGATGCGCGTCGAGATTTCCCGCCTGCACAGCAGCCTTGGCAATACGATGATCTATGTGACGCACGATCAGGTCGAGGCCATGACCATGGCGGACAAGATCGTCGTGCTGAATTCCGGCCGCATCGAGCAGGTCGGCGCCCCGCTCGACCTCTACAACAACCCGGCCAACCGCTTCGTCGCCGGTTTCATCGGCAGCCCGAAGATGAACTTCCTGAAGGCTAAGATCGACCAGGTGAATGACGGGGACACGACCGTCAACGTCTGCGGCAGTTCGATCCGCCTACCGCGGCGCCTGAAGGGCTCCGCAGGCCAGGATGTGACATTCGGAATTCGCCCTGAGCATCTCGGCGTTGCCGATGCCGGAACGGCGCTTGCGACCGTCAATGTCGATCTCGTCGAAAATCTCGGCGGCGCGACGATGCTTTACACGACGACGCCGGATGGCCAGCAGCTGACCATCGCTCTCGATGGCCAGCAAAAGGTCGAGCGCGGCACCAATGTGAAGACCTCCTTCGATCCGGCCCGCTGTCACGTCTTCGATGCGTCCGGCGCCACGATCTGACCGGGCCTCTGCTTGACAGCCGATCCTCCTCTGGCCCATCATTTTGAAAATGGGCCGCGAGGGGGACAAGCGTGACGCCTGAAGATAGGATTCATGCACTCGGCATCTGGCACGGACCGCTCGAGATCGAACCTATCACCGGCGGCATCACCAACCGCAACTACCTCGTCATGGATCGCAACACGCGGCGCGTCGTCCGGTTGGGCGATGATATCCCGGTTCATCACATCAACCGCCAGAATGAGCTCGCCGCCAGCATCGCTGCTCATGCCGCGGGCCTTTCGCCCGCCGTCATCCATCACGCGCCCGGAATCCTCGTCCTGGATTTCATCGAATCGCGGGCGCTGTCTGCGGCTGATCTGCAGGATGAAGCAACCTTGCTGCGGACGCTGCCGCTGGTGCGGGCCTGCCACGGCGACATCGCCCGCCACTTCCGCGGCCAGGCGATGATCTTCTGGGTCTTCCACGTGATCCGGGATTATGCGGCTAATCTTGCCGCAGCAGGTAGCGCCTACGCACCGCTTCTACCCGGCTTGCTTGAAAAGGCCGAGCGTCTGGAAGCTGCGGCCGGTCCCTTCGAAATCGGCTTCGGGCACAACGATCTGCTGGCCGCCAATTTTCTCGATGACGGCAAACGGCTCTGGCTGATCGATTGGGACTATGCCGGTTTCAATACCCCGTTGTTCGATCTCGGCGGCCTTGCCTCCAACAACGAGCTCCCGGAAGCCGTCGAACGGACGATGCTCGAAAGTTATTTCGAGAAGCCGCTGACACCGGATCTGTGGCGCCGCTACAGCGCGATGAAATGTGTCTCTCTGTTACGCGAGACACTCTGGAGCATGGTCTCCGAGATCCATTCGACCATCGATTTCGATTACGCCGCCTATACCGCCGAAAATCTTGCGCGCTTCGAGCGCGCCTACAAGGCATTTGAACAGGATCAGTAGAATGACGAAGGAATTACCGAAGACGGCGAAAGCCCTGGTCATCGGCGGCGGTATCATCGGCTGCTCGACGGCCTATCACCTCGGCAAGCTCGGCTGGACCGATACCGTGCTGCTCGAGCGCAAGAAGCTGACATCGGGCACGACCTTCCACGCTGCCGGCCTCGTCGGCCAGCTGCGCACCAGCGCCAACATCACCCAGCTGCTCGGCTACTCCGTCGATCTCTACAAGAAGCTTGAAGCGGAAACCGGGCTCGGCACCGGCTGGAAGATGAATGGTGGCTTGAGGCTCGCCTGCAACGAGCAGCGCTGGACCGAGGTCAAGCGCCAGGCGACGACGGCGCAGTCCTTCGGTCTTGAAATGCATCTGCTGACGCCGCAGGAGGCTTTCGATCTCTGGCCGCTGATGACGATTGATGACCTCGTCGGTGCGGCCTACCTCCCGACCGATGGTCAGGCCAACCCCTCTGATATCACCCAGGCGCTTGCCCGTGGCGCCCGCATGGCCGGTGTCTCGATCTTCGAAGACACCGAAGTCATCGATCTCGAAATCGACAAGGGCCGCATCCGCGCCGTCGTCACCGCCAATGGCCGCATCGAATGCGAACGCGTCGTCGTCTGCGCCGGCCAGTGGACCCGCGCCTTCGCCGCGCGCTTCGGCGTCAACGTGCCGCTCGTCTCCGTTGAGCATCAATATCTGATCACCGAATCCTTCGGCGTACCCTCGAACCTGCCGACGCTGCGCGATCCCGATCGCCTGACCTACTACAAGGAAGAGGTCGGTGGCCTCGTCATGGGCGGCTACGAGCCGAACCCGATCCCCTGGGCGACTGGCGGCATTCCCGACGGCTTCCACTACACGCTGCTCGACAGCAATTACGATCACTTCGAGCAGATCATGGAACAGGCACTGGCCCGCGTTCCCGCTCTCGAAACCGCCGGCGTCAAGCAGCTGTTGAGCGGTCCGGAGAGCTTCACGCCTGACGGAAACTTCATCCTCGGCGAAGCGCCGGAACTGAAGAACTTCTTTGTCGGAGCGGGTTTCAACGCCTTCGGTATCGCGTCGGGCGGCGGTGCCGGCATGGCACTGGCCGAATGGGTAGCGAAGGGCGAGCCGCCCTACGATCTCTGGTCGGTCGATATCCGCCGCTTCGGCCGCCCGCATTTCGACACCGACTGGGTCCGCACCCGCACGCTGGAGGCCTATGGCAAACACTATACGCTGGCCTTCCCCTTCGAAGAACATTCGAGCGGCCGCCCCTGCCGCAAGTCGCCGCTCTACGATCGGCTGAAGGCGCAGGGCGCCTGCTTCGGCGAGAAACTCGGCTGGGAGCGGCCGAACTGGTTTGCCGATCTCTTCGCCAACGAGGAGCCGAAGGACATCTACAGCTACAGCAGGCAGAACTGGTTCGAGGCCGTTGGCCGCGAGCACAAGGCCGTGCGTGAGGCGGCGGTCATCTTCGACCAGACCTCCTTCGCCAAGTTCGTGCTGAAGGGCCGCGATGCCGAAGTAGCGCTCAGCTGGATCGCGTCGAACGACGTGGCAAAGCCTGTCGGCTCGCTTGTCTATACCCAGATGCTGAACGACAAGGGCGGTATCGAATGCGATCTCACCGTCGCCCGCATTGCCGAGAACGAATATTACATCGTCACCGGCACCGGCTTTGCCACCCACGATTTCGACTGGATAGCCCGCAATATTCCTGACGGCATGCAGGCCGAGCTGGTCGATGTCACCTCCGCCTATTCGGTTCTGTCGCTGATGGGCCCGAATGCCCGCGCCGTGCTGGAGAAGGTCACCTCATCGGATGTCTCGAACGCTGCCTTCTCCTTCGGCCGCGTCAAGACCGTCGGCATCGCGGGTTGCCCGGTGAGGGCGCTGCGGATCACCTATGTCGGCGAGCTCGGCTACGAGCTGCATGTGCCGGTCGAGTATGCAACGACCGTCTATGATGCGCTGATGGCCGCCGGAAACGGTCTCGGTCTCGTCAACGCCGGCTATCGCGCCATCGAAAGCTGCCGCCTGGAAAAGGGCTATCGCGCCTGGGGATCGGATATCGGCCCTGACCATACGCCCGTCGAGGCTGGTCTTGCCTGGGCAGTGAAGAGCAAAAAGAACATCCCCTTCCGCGGCCGCGCTGCCGTCGAACGCCAGCTGTCCGGTGGCGTCAGGAAGATGCTGGCCTGCTTCGTGCCCGATGATCCTGATGTCGTCCTGCTCGGCCGCGAAACCATCTATCGCGATGGAAAGCGCGTCGGCTGGCTCTCGAGCGGCGGCTTCGGCTACACGCTCGGCAAGGCGATTGGCTACGGCTACGTCCGCAACGTTGACGGTGTGACGGAGGATTTTGTGCTGTCGGGCAAGTACGAGCTCGATGTCGCGCGGGAGCGGGTGCCGTGCTCGGTGTCGCTGAAGCCGTTGTATGATCCCGAGATGAAGAGGGTGAAGGGCTAGCCTGTTCCCTTGGGGGACCACGGATGCCGCGAATGCTTCCCTCATTCCTGTGCCCTTAGGGCTGCGCCCACGGGACGTCACAGGAATCTAGCCACCGCGCGTCTGCGCGGTGAATGAATCTGTCAGTTAGGCGAAGAGTCTTTCCGGCCCAAGGACTTGGGCCGGCTGGATCCCTGTGACATCCCGTGGACGCAGCCCTAAGGACACAGGGATGAGGAGGGAGAGGTTGGTGCCCTCTTTTTCGAGACCGCCTCAGAACAACGGCAACCTGTTATCCTGAATCAGGATATCCAGCTTGTTCGCCACATCCTCGGTCCAGATCACATTGTCCGTCAGCGCCTTCGGGAACAATCCCGGCAACTTGAACAGAGCCGCCGAAACGGCGCTGCCGTTGCGTGGGATATCAGCGAGCAGCGTTGCAATTTCCGCGGCACGCGGATCTCGCAGCTCGTATGCCTTGCCGTTGCGATCGACGCCGATGGCATAGCGCATCCAGGCGGCGACGGCGATGGCGTAGGTCTCGGCCTTGCTGCCGTGGGCCAGTGCTTCGGTTGCCGGCTCCAGCAGGCGCTGCGGCAGCTTCTGCGTGCCGTCCATGGCGATCTGGTAGGTGCGGTGGGCGATCGCCTTGTTTGCAAAGCGGGCTATCAGTTCGTCGGCATAGTGGTCGAGATCGATGCCCGGAACCGGATCGAGCGTGTCGGCAGCGGCATTCATCTGACGCCGGGCAAGAGCCGCCAATCCTTCGTCGTCCATGACGTCGCGGATATATTCATAGCCGCCTATGTAGCCGAGATAGGCGAGCAGCGAATGCGCGCCGTTCAGCATGCGGAGCTTCATCTTTTCATAAGCCGAGACTTCGTCGACCATCAGCACGCCGGCCTTGTCCCACGCCGGGCGGCCGTTGGCGAAATGGTCTTCGATCACCCATTGGGTGAAGGGCTCGGTCTCGATTGCTGCCAGATCCTGTCGCCCGGTCAGCCGCTCGGCATCCGCATAGGTGGCGTCGGTGCTGGCGGGCGTGATGCGGTCGACCATGGTCGAGGGGAAGGGCACATTGGTTTCGATCCAGGCGCGAAGCTCCGGATCGACGCGGCCGGCGAAATCGAGGACGAGGCGCTTCAGCACCGCGCCGTTGCTCGGCAGGTTGTCGCAACTGAGCGGCGTGAACGGCGCGATACCCTTGGCGCGGCGGCGGGAAAGACCTTCGACGAGATAGCCGACGACGCCGCGCGGTGCGTGGCGGTTGGCAAGATCGGCGGCAACATCTGGATGGGTCAGATCAAGTCCGCCGGTGCGCACGTCAAGGCCATAGGCCTTTTCCGTCACCGTCAGGCTGACGATGCGGATCGCCGGGTCTTCGAGCCGTGAAAGGAGCAAGGCCGGGTCGCGCGGCGCCACATGCGCCTTCAGGATCGGACCGATCACTTCGGCCGTCGTGCCCGACGTGTCGCGGATCAGCACCGTGTAGAGGCCGTTCTGCGCGTTGAGATTGTCGGCAACATCGGGCGTGCGCAGGCTCGCCACCTCGATGCCCCAGTCGCCGCCCTCAGCGGCTAGCGCTGCGTCCGTAAACGGCGCGAAATGGGCGCGGAAGAAGGCGCCGGGGCCAAGATGCAGGATGCCCGCCTTCAGCGTGCTGCGGTCATAGGCGGGAAGCTTTGCGGTCGGCGCCAGGCCGTTCAGGTCCTTCAGTCGATTGCTCACAGCTTGTAGGCCTTCTTCGCGTTGTCATAGGAGAGTTCGCGCGCGACGATCGCCGCGTCCTTCCGGGAGATCCGGTGCTCGGCGGCAAGCTGCGCCAGGAAGCCGCAAACCTCGCGGCGCCAGACGTCGTGGCGGGCGGGGATCGAGAGCAAGGCGCGGGTATCGTCGTTGAAGCCGGCCAGATTGGCAAAACCCGCCGTCTCGACAACCTGGTCGAGATAGCGGCGGATGCCATTCGGGCTGTCGTGGAACCACCAGGGTGGGCCGATCATCAGGCATTCCCAATGGCCGGCCATCGGCGCCAGCTCGCGCGAATAGGTCGTCTCGTCGAGCGTGAAGAGCAGGATGCGAAGGCCCTGCGAATGGCCGTACTTTGAGAGCAGCGCATTCAGCCCGCCGATCCAGTCAGTCCTGGTCGGGATATCGGCGCCCATGTTCGGACCGCGGGTCGCAAAGAGACCGCTGTCGGTGTTGCGGCGCGATCCGGCGTGGATCTGCATCACCATGCCGTCCTCGGCAGAAAGCCCGGCCATCTCGGTCATCATCTGACCGCGGAAAAGCTCGGCATCGGCAGCCGAAAGCGGACCCTTCAGTGCCTTGTCGAGCAGCGCCTGCCGCTCGGTGGCCGAGAGATCGGCGGTGAAGGCAGTCGGTACGCCGTGGTCGGTCGCTGTGGCGCCGAACTGGCGGAAATAGGCGCGGCGCTTGCGATGCGCGTCGATCATGCCGTCCCATTTGGTGACGTCACAGCCGGTGATCTCACCGAACTTGATGAGATTGTCGCGGAAGCCGAGGGCGTCAGGATCGGTCACGCTGTCAGGGCGGTATGTCGTACGAACCTTACCGATCCAGCCATCCTTCTGCATCTTCTGATGATGCACCAGCGGATCCAGCGCGCCTTCCGTCGTGGCGATCGTTTCGATGCCGAAGCGCTGGTGCAGGGCACGCGGGCGGAACTCGGGCTTGGCAAGCTGCTCGTTGATATGATCGTAGAGCGTGTCGGCATTCTCAGGCGTCAGCGGCTCGGTACAGCCGAGCACCGCAGACATGGCATGATCGACCCAGAGGCTGGATGGCGTGCCGCGGAAGAGATGATACTTGGCGGCGAAGGCGCGCCAGATGTCACGGCCCTTGGCGACAGGCTTGCCGTCAAGCCGGGGAACGCCGAGTTCGTCGAGCTTGGTGCCGGTGCTGTGCAGCATGCGGAACAGATAATGGTCGGGGATGACGAGCAGCGATGCGGCATCTTCAAATGGTTTGTCGTCAGCAAACCACGAGGGCTCGGTATGCCCATGCGGGCTGACGATCGGCAGATCGGCGACCGTCTCGTAGAGGTCGCGCGCGATGCTGCGGGTTGCCGGATCGGCCGGAAAAAGCCGGTCCTGGTGAAGAAAGCCGTTTCGTGAATCCATAAGATTTCCTCCCTGATGGGTTAGGGCCTACTCCACGATCAAAGACACGGCAAGGCCCATTAGTAACCAATGAGTTCACTTTAGGAATCGATGCCGGGCGCCCCATTGACGCAGCCGCCGCTATAGGTTTTGGAAGAGCAGCAAACCGGTGGAGAACAACCATGGCCGAAGACATCAGCCGCATTACCCAGCTTGAAGAAGCCTTGGCCCATCAGGCAAAGACCATCGAAGAGCTTTCGGATCAGCTTGCCGAGCAATGGAAGGTGGTCGAACAGACCCGGGCGAAACTGGACCGTTTGACGGAACGCTTCCTGTCGCTCGAAGAGCAATCGCTGGAAGCGCCGGCGGTGACAAGGCCGCCGCATTATTGAGTGCCGAAATGAAAAGGGCGCCCGGAGGCGCCCTTTCGATTTTAGAGATTGCCGATGCAGAGATATTTCATCTCGAGGTAATCATCGGCGCCATGGCGCGAGCCTTCGCGGCCGTTGCCGGATTGCTTGATACCGCCGAAGGGCGCGGTTTCCGTCGACATCAGGCCGGTATTGATCCCAACCATGCCGTATTCGAGCGCTTCCGCAACCTTCCAGACCTTCTTCAGATCGCCCGCGAAGAAATAGGCGGCGAGGCCGAACTCGGTGTCATTGGCCTGCTGGATGACTTCTTCAACGGTGTCGAAGCGGAAGAGCGGCGCGACCGGGCCGAAGGTTTCTTCCCTGGCGACCTTCATGCCCTTGGCAACGCCCGTGAGTACGGTCGGCGTAAAGAAGGTGCCGGCACCTTCGATACGCTTGCCGCCGGTCAGCACCTTGGCACCCTTGGAGATCGCGTCGCTGACATGGTCCTCGACCTTGGCGAGACCCTGCTCGTCGATCAGCGGCCCAATGGTGACGCCCGACGTGAAGCCGTCGCCAACAGACATGGCTTCAACCTTGGCGGCCAGCTTGGCCGCGAAGGCATCGTAGACGCCAGACTGCACGTAGAGGCGGTTGGCGCAGACGCAGGTCTGGCCAGCGTTGCGGTATTTCGAAGCGATCGCACCTTCGACGGCAGCATCGAGATCCGCATCATCGAAGACGATGAAGGGTGCGTTGCCGCCGAGCTCGAGGCTGACTTTCTTTATCTGATCGGAGCACTGGCGCATCAGGATGCGGCCGACTTCGGTCGAGCCGGTGAAGCTGATCTTGCGTACCTTGTCGTTGCCGCATAGTTCCTTGCCGATACCAGGGCCGTCTTCGCCAACGATGACGTTGAAGACACCGGCGGGAACACCCGCCTGTTCGGCGAGAACCCCAAGCGCGATAGCCGACAGCGGCGTCTGTTCGGCGGGCTTCGAAACGACGGTGCAGCCAACGGCAAGCGCCGGCGCGATCTTGCGGGTGATCATCGCTGCCGGAAAGTTCCAGGGCGTGATCGTGCCGACGACGCCGACCGGCTGCTTGATGACGATCATCCGCTTGTCGTTCGACGGTGCCGGGATGGTCTCGCCGTAGATGCGCTTGGCTTCTTCCGCATACCATTCGATGTAAGCGGCAGCGTAGAGGATCTCGCCGCGCGCTTCTGCAAATGGCTTGCCCATTTCAGCCGTCAGGATCGCCGCCAGCTCGTCGGCATTGGCGACCATCAGGTCGAACCACTTGCGCAGGATGGCGCTGCGGTCCTTGGCGGGTTTTGCCGCCCAGGCGGGCTGGGCTGCATAGGCTGCGTCAATCGCCTTGCGGGTGTCTGCAGCGCCCATATCAGGGAGCGAGGCCAGAACTTCGCCGCTGGCCGGGTTCAGGACGTCGAAGGTTTTCGTTGCACCGCCCTTCGTCCATTCGCCGTTGATGTAGCCGGTGTCGCGTAGGAACGGAGAGGAGAAGGGGACGTGTTTGGTCAGTGCGGTCGTGAATGCCATGTCATTTACTCCGAAGGCGGTTACTTGCCCGCGCTTGCTTCAAGAATGGAGGCTTCGAGGATATCGAGCGCTTCGCCGAAGATATTGTCCTGAATGGTGATCGGGGCAAGGAAGCGAATGACGTTTCCGTGCACGCCGCAGGTCAAAAGGATGAGACCTTTTTCCAGCGCGATCAGGCGCACCTTGTTGGCGAATTCGGCGCTCGGCAGCTTGGTGGTCTTGTCGTTGAATTCGACAGCGTTCATGAAGCCCGGGCCGCGGATATCGACAATCTCCGGCGCCTTGTCGCGCAACGATTCCAGACGCTGCTTCAGGCGGCCGCCGAGCTGGTTGGCGCGGTTGCAGAGGTCTTCGTCCTTGATGACGTCGAGCACGGCATGCGCGGCGGCGATACCGAGCGGATTGCCGCCATAGGTGCCGCCGAGGCCGCCGGGGCCGGGCGCATCCATGACCTCGGCGCGGCCGGTGACAGCAGCCAGCGGGAAACCACCGGCAAGGCTCTTCGCCATGGTCATCAGATCGGGGGCGACCTCATGGTGATCCATCGCAAACATCTTGCCGGTACGGGCAAACCCAGTCTGCACTTCGTCGGCAATCAGCAGGATGCCGTACTGGTCGCAAAGTTCGCGCAGCGCCTTCAGGAAGGCTGCAGGTGCCGCATAGAAACCGCCTTCGCCCTGCACGGGCTCGATGATGATCGCAGCCACACGCTGCGGATCGACATCGGCGGCAAACAGCTTCTTCAAGGCTGCCAAAGACTGCTCGGCGCTGACGCCATGCAGCTCGACCGGGAAGGGCACGTGGAAGACATCGCCAGGCATTGCGCCGAAGCCGACCTTGTAAGGCACGACCTTGCCGGTCAGGGCCATGCCCATGAACGTACGGCCATGGAAGCCGCCGCCGAAGGCGATGACGGCGGAACGTCCGGTCGCGGCGCGGGCGATCTTTACTGCGTTTTCGACAGCTTCCGCACCCGTGGTCACGAAGATCGTCTTCTTGGCGAAGTTGCCCGGGGCAAGCTCGTTCAGGCGTTCGGCAAGATGCACATAGGTTTCATAGGGCACGACCTGATGGCAGGTGTGGGTGAAGTGGTCCAGCTGGTCCTTGACGGCAGCGATGACGCGCGGATGGCGGTGGCCGGTGTTCAGGACGGCGATACCAGCAGCGAAATCGATATAGCGGCGGCCCTCCTTGTCCCAGATCTCAGCATTCTCTGCGCGGTCGGCGTAGATCTGTGTCGTCATGCCGACGCCGCGGGAAATTGCGGCATTCTTCCGGTCCGTAAGGGTGGTCGCGTTCATCTATGCGCTCCTGCGCTCAAGGGGATTTGGAATTATCTTGCATAAGTTCTGCAAGATATGTAGAAAAGTCCTACATTTTTCCTGCAAGAAATCAAGCGGCATTTTTTGCTTCAAACATCACGCCTTTTGATGGATGCTCACGACCAGAGATTCTGTCGCGGCAGGATGCATAAAGCACCACGGAATCAGGGATTTATTGGCGAATGAACAATAACGGGCCGGTGCGCTACAAGGTCGCCGAGGCAGCGCGGCTGGCGGGAATTTCCGCCTCCACCGTACGGCTTTGGGAAAGCCAGGGCCTGCTTGTGCCTGATCGTTCGGAAACCGGCCACCGGCAATACAGCGCCGATGACGTCGCGCGGTTGAAGAAGATTTCCTGGTATCGTGTCGAGCGTGGCCTCAACCCGGCCGCGATCCGCGAGGCGCTGGAAAGCGAAGAGCCCTCCGGCGACAATGGCGAGACAAGCAGCGCGTCCGATATCGGCCGCCGGCTCCGCAGCCTTCGCCATGCCGCCGGCAAGACGCTGGATCAGGTCGCTGGTGACATGGGCATCACCTCGTCGACGCTATCGACTCTGGAGCGCACGTCGCAGGGCGTCAGCTTCAAGACGCTGCATGATCTCGCTGAATATTACGGCACCACCGTTTCGCGCCTCTCGGGCGAAGAAGCCGATGATGCCACGGCGGTCGTCCGCTCCGGCGAATGGCGCACCTGGCCGGAAACCACGCCGGGCGTCACCGTGCAGCTGCTCGCCGAAGGGCGGCGGATGATGGATTGCCACCGTTTCGTGCTGGCGCCCGGCGCCACCAGCGAAGGCGCCTACCGGCACGAGGGCGAGGAATTCATGCATGTGCTGTCGGGTCGTCTGGAGCTGGTGCTGGATTCCGACCAGTTCTTCGATCTGGGCCCCGGAGACTCGCTTTATTTCGAAAGCCGCCGCTATCATTCCTGGCGCAATCGCCATGATGGCGAGACGGTGTTGCTCTGGATCAATACGCCGCCGACCTTCTGAGGTCGAAAGACGTATCGCCGCCAGCGCCTTTGCGCTATAGCGCCGGAAGAAACACGCGAGGTAAAAGAAGAGCCATGGCCGCCACCATCCGTTATCATGAAGGCGATATCTCCGCGGCGGATGCCGCGCGCTACAAGGGCGCAATCGCGATCGATACCGAGACGCTGGGTCTCGTTCCGCGCCGCGACCGCCTGTGCGTTGTCCAGTTGTCGCCGGGCGACGGCACGGCCGATGTCATCCGCATCGCCTCTGGCCAGAAGGAGGCGCCGAACCTGACGATGATGCTGGCCGATCCGGCCCGCCAGAAAATCTTTCACTACGGCCGCTTCGATATCGCCGTGTTGTTCCACACCTTCGGCGTGACCACGACACCTGTCTTCTGCACCAAGATCGCCTCGCGCCTGTCGCGCACCTATACGGATCGCCACGGCCTGAAGGACAATCTGAAAGAGATGCTGGAGGTCGATATCTCCAAAACGCAGCAATCCTCGGATTGGGCGGCGGCAACGCTCTCGCAGGCCCAGCTCGAATATGCCGCCTCCGACGTGCTCCATCTCCATGCGCTGCGCGACAAGCTGACCGAGCGCCTGCTGCGCGATGGCCGATTCGACCACGCCACCGCCTGCTTCGCGTTCCTGCCCACCCGCGCCAAGCTTGATCTTCTCGGCTGGGAAGAGACCGATATTTTCGCCCACAGCTGAGCAACGCGATCTTTGAGAGCCATGAGACGGCCGGGCGGGATTGGCATCCTGTCCGGCCGTTAGTTTTTCATTAACAGCCATTCGGTAGAATCATCATCAATTTTTAAGCATTCGTCGGTGCGATGACGCGCCATGCGGACGGGAGGATCTGCGGAAGAATGCGAGGGGTCCGATGAGCGCGACCCTCGTGTGATCTGCTTCGATTGTCACTTGCGAAAGTAGGAGCATGCCATGTTGACTCCGGTTCGTGCAGCGTCAAATACGAGTCTTTCTTCCAACGGACAGGCTGCAGCGATTGTCGCCAGCGGACTTGCCCGGTCGATCGTTGCCCCGGCGCCCGTTCAGGCGGTCGAAGGCTCCGATCTGAATTCGGCAATTGCCGGAAAGCTTAACCTCCTCTTGGCGGCAGCCCGCGAACGCATGTTCGACGCGCTGCTCGATGCCATCAATGCAGCATCCGAGGCCCTGCCGCTGCCGCGTCAGGATGGCGAAACCAATCTTGCCTTCGCGTCCCGCCTTGCCGATGTCATCCAGAAGCTGCCTGCGACCCGCATCAACGAGATCGAAACGCAGCTCGCCGCCGATGGGCACACGCTGCCGCTGCGCCTGATCGCCGAAGCACTGAAGAATCCGGCCGGGCCGGAAGCCGCCCGGGTCGTCGCCTATCTGGAGACCGTCCGCTACAAGGATCGCGATCTGGTAGCCCGCGCGGTCGTTCGTTCGTATCGTCAGAACGATGCTTCACCGCTTCGGGCGGAACCACGACCTGACATAGCACTGCACGAAGACAGCGTTCTGCCGGCTCCGAAATCAGGGACCGATGCAGCGCATGAAGCGCAACCGCAGGCGCAAGCCAGACCGGCAGCATCTGCGACCCCGCCTTCTCCACTTGCCGGTTTGTCCGATCTACCGGTCGGCGTGATCGAAGAGATTGCCGAAGAGCCGCTGGCCGCCAACGAATTGGCGCAGGCTGCCGCATCGGAAGACCCGGAGCAACCGGAAACGGAAGCGATGGCGCCTGATGCGCCGCAGGTGCTTGAGGAAGCCGAAGCGCCACACGCGCCGCTCGCCAGGGAGCGCGCCGAACCCGATATTCCGAAGATCTGGCCTGCTGTTCTCGCGTCGATCACCGAGGAAGCATCCGAACTGCTGGTCGCCATCATCAACGAACAGGAGACCGCAACGCTTCTCGAGGCCCTGGCGGACGCACCTGAGGATATCGAAGCAGCGGTCGACCAGCCGGTAAGCGACGAGATGCGCGAAGCGATGGATGGTCCGGACCAGATGGCGAGCGCCAAAGCCGCGCCGGCGGAAGCGGCACGCGCAGCGCCTGCAGCCGATCCGGCCCAGCTCGCTCACCAGCAGAAGGAGATCGTCGCCCAGCCGCAGATCCTACCGGCCGATCTTGCCGAGATGGTTCAGAAAGCCGGTCTGCTGCGCTCACCCGACGGCGTCGGCTATATCGCTCAGCCCTATCAATTCGCCAAGGATGGCGCCGAACGCCGCGATGGCCAGATGCATCGCAGCGACTATGAAGGCAGTGCGGGCGAAGAAGAGCAGGATGCGCAGTCTGGCGAGGAGCAGCAATCGGCCTCTCAGCAGGAGCAGCGTCCGCAGGGCAGGGTGCCCGCCGATCTTCCCGAGATCGAAGCGCGCCACGAAGAGCCGCCGGTCGCCGACCCTGTCTTCGCGCTCTATCAGCGCATGGTCGGTTGGGAATAACGTTTCTTCAAAAAATCGGGGCAAAGAAAAACCCGCCGGATCGCTCCGGCGGGTTCTTTGTTTCAATGCTTGTAGCGATTACTCGCCGCGGTTCTTCAGAGCCGCGCCAAGGATGTCGCCGAGCGAAGCGCCGGAGTCGGACGAACCGAACTGAGCGACGGCTTCCTTCTCTTCTGCGATTTCCAGGGCCTTGATGGACAGCATGATCTTGCGGTCCTTCTTGGAGAAGTTGGTGACGCGGGCGTCAACAACCTGGCCAACCGAGAAGCGTTCCGGACGCTGGTCGTCGCGGTCGCGTGCGAGATCTGCACGGCGGATGAACGAGGTGATGTCTTCGTGTTCGACGAGCTTCACTTCGATGCCGCCGTCGTTGACTGCGGTGATTTCGCAGGAAACGACTGCATTCTTGCGCAGGTCGCCAGAAGCAGCGGCGTCGCCGACTGCATCCTTGCCGAGCTGCTTGATGCCGAGCGAGATGCGTTCCTTTTCGACGTCAACATCGAGAACGACAGCCTTGACGACATCGCCCTTGTTGAACTCTTCGATGACCTGCTCGCCCGGACGGTTCCAGTCGAGGTCAGAAAGGTGCACCATGCCGTCAACGTCGCCGTCGAGGCCGATGAACAGGCCGAATTCGGTCTTGTTCTTGACTTCGCCTTCGACTTCAGTGCCAGCCGGGTTGTTGCGGGCGAATGCTGCCCACGGATTTTCCAGCGTCTGCTTGAGGCCGAGCGAGATACGGCGCTTGGACGGATCGACTTCGAGAACGACGACTTCGACTTCCTGGCTCGTGGACAGGATCTTGCCGGGATGTACGTTCTTCTTGGTCCAGGACATTTCCGAGATATGGATCAGGCCTTCGATGCCCGGCTCCAGCTCGACGAACGCACCGTAGTCGGTGATGTTCGTGACGGTACCGGAGATCTTCTTGCCTTCCGGATACTTGGCCTGGATGCCATCCCACGGATCCGACTCGAGCTGCTTCATGCCGAGCGAGATGCGGTGGGTTTCCTGGTTGATGCGGATGATCTGAACCTTGACCTGCTGGCCGATGTTCAGGATTTCCGACGGATGGTTGACGCGGCGCCATGCCATGTCGGTAACGTGCAGCAGGCCGTCGATGCCGCCGAGGTCAACGAACGCACCGTAATCGGTGATGTTCTTGACGACGCCGTCAACAACCTGGCCTTCTTCGAGGTTCTGAACGATTTCAGAACGCTGCTCGGCACGGGATTCTTCCAGAACCGTACGGCGCGAAACCACGATGTTGCCGCGGCGCTTGTCCATCTTGAGGATTTCGAAGGGCTGCGGGTTGTGCATCAGCGGGGAAACGTCGCGGATCGGGCGGATGTCGACCTGAGAACGCGGCAGGAAGGCGATCGCACCGTCGAGATCGACCGTGAAGCCGCCCTTGACCTGGTTGAAGATCACGCCTTCGACGCGCTCGCCAGCTTCGAACTTGGCTTCGAGCTTGATCCAGCTTTCTTCGCGGCGAGCCTTCTCGCGCGACAGAACAGCTTCGCCAAGGGCGTTTTCGATGCGCTCGACGTAAACTTCGACTTCGTCGCCGACCTTCAGCGAACCGTCCTTGGCGCGTGCGCCGAATTCCTTGAGCGCGATGCGGCCTTCGACCTTCAGGCCGACGTCAACAACGGCGACATCCTTTTCGATGCCGGTGACGATGCCCTTGGTGACATAGCCTTCGGCCAGGTCGTTCTTGGCAAAGGACTCTTCGAGAAGGGCCGCGAAATCTTCGCGAGAGGGAGTAGCTACTGACATAAAATCTCCTGCGTGGCCTTCGATAGCTGCAAGGCCCACGTATGCGCCGGTTGGTTCGTGTTGAACAGGCCTGAACCCAGTCCGCCTCCTTAAGGGAAGCAATCCGGCGCTTGGACGGAATTTCAGGCTTTTAAAAAGCGTCCCGCCGCGCAAGGCGCCAACGGACCGCTCGAATTTCAGTTATTTCGGCTCAAGGCCGCATCGATGATCGACTTTGCGGCCTGAAACGCGGCCTCTATACTCATTTCCGACGTATCAAGCAAGTGCGCGTCATCGGCTGGTTTCAAAGGGCTGTCGGCCCGTCCCATGTCCCGTTCGTCGCGCCGCTTCACATCCTCGAAAATCGCCTCGAAATCGGCAGCCGTCCCCTTGGCCGTGATTTCGTCGTAGCGTCGCCTCGCGCGCACCTCGGGCGAAGCCGTCACATAAAGCTTCACCGGGGCATCCGGGCAGACGACGGTACCGATGTCGCGGCCGTCGAGCACCGTTCCCGGCGCCATTCCGGCAAAGCGCTGTTGCGCTTCGACAAGCGCGCGGCGAACCGCAGGCATCACGGCAATCTTCGAGGCAGCTTCGCCGATCTCATGTTTCGAAAGTATATCGCGATCGAGCCCGGTGAGTTCAACCTCGCGGGCGATCTTTTCGGCCACCGCCTCGTCATCGAGCGGCAGGGCGGCATCGATGAGCGCCTTGGCGGTCGCCCGGTAGGTCAGCCCCGTATCGAGGTGGTGGAAGCCGTATTCATCGGCGATCCGGCGCGAAAGCGTACCCTTGCCGGCCGCTGCCGGGCCGTCGATGGCAATCGTGAATGTCGTTTTCAATGGTTTCCTTCCAGCCCACCGCAGCGCTTGACGAGCTCGATCATGTCTTCCTGGCCGCTTGCCGCGCTCAATCCGGCGGCAACGCCTTCGCGGTCGGCAACCGGGCGGTTCTGGCTGACCTTCCATTTGCCTTCAAGCGCCGATATCTCGATTTCGATGCCGATGATGCCCTTCATCTGCGCCTGGATGAAATCGTCGGGCGCATCGTCCACGGCCCATGGTTTCTCGCGGTTGCCCTCATGCTGGCCAGTGAGCGCGTTGATCTGCGACCGCAGCCAGTCCGCATCGTCGATGACCCGGGCGCTGCCGCGCGCCTGAACGATCGCATAGTTCCAGGTCGGCACGACCTTGCCGGTCTCCTGCTTGGTCTTGTACCAGGATGGCGTCACATAGGAGTTGGCGCCCTGGAAGACGGCAAGAATGGGTGCTCCATCCTGGATGTCGCGCCACTGGCCGTTGGCTTTTGCCAGATGCAGCCGCAATGTTCCCTTTTCCGATGCCTCGGCATCGAGATGGAAAGGGACGGGATTGGCGACCAATCCGCTCGCTCCGGCGGTGATCAGCAGTCCGAGCGGATGGGCGCGGATCAGCTGGTGCTGGGTCGCCAGATCGTCTTCCCGGAAGTGAGGCGGCTGATACATTGGTTCCTCGCCGGTTTCTGTGTCTTCGGCGCTTCCTAACACAATGTTATTTGCCGGTCATCTTGCGATACGAAGTTTCGCTTTGACATCATTGGCCGCAACGATTATGGGGACCGGCTTATAAATTCCGAAAAGAACGCCGGTTTACACGGCACAGCCGAATGTATTCGGCCATTCTCACGAGGCTTATAGTGGCGAAAACGGAACTTGGAACCAAGCGTACCGATCCGGAAACCGGCAAGAAGTTCTACGATCTGAACCGGGATCCGATCGTTTCTCCGTATACCGGCAAATCCTATCCCCTCTCCTTCTTCCAGGAAACCTCGGCTGCAGCAGCCGCTGAGGCGGCAAGCGAAGACGACGACGTGCAGGAAGTCGATACCGAGAGCACGGAAGTCGAACTCGTGTCGCTCGAGGACGCCGATGAAGGCGCAAGCGGCGACGACATTCCTGACATGGGCGATGACGACGTCGAGATCGAAGGCGATGACGACGACGATACCTTCCTCGAAGCCGACGAAGACGATGAAGATGACGACATGAGCGACATCATCGGCGTTACCGGCGACGAAGACGAAGTCTGATCCGATATAAATCACGGCCCGGACGACAAAAAATCTCCGGGCCGTTTTTTTAGGCTTGCCATCTGCGAAAACCGCAAGTAATAAGCCGCCACTCCGCCGGGTTAGCCCGCTTCGGAGGATCCCAGGACCGGAAGAAATACCGGACCACCCTGATGGGGCTATAGCTCAGCTGGGAGAGCGCTTGCATGGCATGCAAGAGGTCAGCGGTTCGATCCCGCTTAGCTCCACCAAATTTCCCAAGGTCTAGGTTGTCTATCAGGCTATCCCCGCGGTGTTTGACGTCTCGTGAGCTTAAAGCCAAAGCGCAAACTTCCGAAATTCACCCGGCTACATCAGGCAAATGCGTGCTTTGATGTGATCGATCCGCTTCAGGCTATCGCGCTGCGTCATCGTCGGCTCTGACGTGACTACCGCGACCCCGCGAACCACGGCGGCAGACCATGCTCGTCTACGTGGAGTATTCCGGCAAGGCACTGATTTACGATAGAAAAATCAATCCAGCGGGCCGCCGATGAAGGGGCGTAGTGCCTCTTATCCAATCCTTCAAAAGTGCTAGTCCCTTTAAGCTAGACCTTATGAATAGGAAGTTGGCTATGGATTAAGATGTAATGCGGATGGCAACGTTCATAGCTGGGAGCAATGCATAGCTAATATAAAATCTATTTCGTTAGCATTTTGTTAACTATGGAGTTGCCCCATGTTAAGAACAGCAGCGAAATACGGCGTGGCCATCGCCTATCTCATGGCCTCCAGCAGTCTCGCATTCTCCGTGCCTCTTCCTCTTCGCATCGACTGTCGTCTCGTTAAGCCGGGAACCCTTGAAGCCCGCCTCTGCCGCCCGACGGCCGCGATTCAAGCGGATAACTACCAAGGCTCTAACGATGATGCCGGAGGAACCGGCGGCGCTCCGCAGGTATCGGCATCGAGCGCCGGCTCCGGTGGCAGTCCGGGTAGTGGTGGTGACCCGGGTAGTGGCGGAACTGGACCCGGCAACGGTGGAACTGGACCCGGCGACGGTGGCCATGGTCCTGGTGACGGTGGTCACGGCCCGGGTAACGGCGGTCATGGTTCTGGCGGTGGTGGTCAGGGATCCGGCAAAGGCGATCACCATCATGGTGGGCATGCTGGTAACGGGAACAAGGACAGCGGCCATTCCGGTGATGGAAAGCATGGCCGTGATCCGGGCAAGTCCTGGGGCGGCCATGGTGACAGAAAGGACGGCGGCAAGTCTGGCGGCCACAGATCTGACGGTGGTAAACTTGGCGACCACAATTCCGGCGGCGGCAGGCCTGGTGGCGACCACTCCGGTGGTGGACAGCCTGGCGGCAATAAGTCTGGTGGCGACAAGCACGGTGGTGACCATTCCGATGGCGGCAACCATGGTGGTGGCAAGCCCGGAAATGGCCACTCCGGTGACAAGCCTGGAGACAACCGTTCCGGTGGCAGCAGACCCGGCGATAACCACCGTGGCGATGACAGATCCGGCAATGATCATTCCGGAAGCCATGGAGATGGCGGCCACCAGAAAGGCCGCGATGACAGCCACAGATCTGGCGGCGGCAAGTCCGGAGGGCACTGAGCGCCCGGGCATACGATTGGTGACAACGAGCCCGGCTGAAAGGCCGGGCTTCGTCATCCCCGGGATTGTGCTGCAAGCAGAGTATATGAGGCAGATCGCGGCCTGCACCATTCGTTTGTGCCTTAGCCTTGCCATGCCTGCCGGTTCGGCTTAGCTCTGCCCGGAACACGAATCCGGACAAACGATGCCTCACAAGGTCTTTCTCTCCCGCCTCAAGCTGACGGACTTCCGCAATTATGCGGCGGTGTCGCTCGATATGGACGGCCGCCATGTCGTGCTGACAGGCGACAATGGCGCGGGAAAAACCAATCTGATGGAGGCGGTTTCGTTTCTGTCGCCGGGGCGGGGCCTTCGCCGTGCGGCCTATTCCGATGTCACGCGCGTCGGCGCCTCTGCCGGCTTCTCGATCTTCGCCGAACTCGAGGGGATGGAAGGTGGCGTCGAGATCGGCACCGGCGCCGACACGACGGACGAGAATACGGCGCGCAAGTTGCGGATCAACGGCACGACGGCGAAGACGGCCGATGAGCTCACCGATCATCTGCGCGTACTGTGGCTGACGCCATCCATGGATGGCCTGTTCACCGGTGGCTCCTCCGATCGCCGCCGCTTTCTCGACCGCCTCGTGCTCTCGCTCGATCCCGCCCATGGGCGCCGCGCCAGCGATTTCGAGCGCGCCATGCGCAGCCGCAACAAGCTGCTCGACGAAGGCAGGTTCGATCCGTCCTGGCTCTCCGGCATCGAACAGCAGATGGCAAGCCTTGGCATCGCCATGGCGCTTGCCCGCCAGGAGATGCTCGGCCTGCTGACCCGGCTGATCGAAGAGACGCGGGAGACCTCGCCTTTCCCTTCAGCCGCACTTGCGCTTTCGGGCTTCATGGATGGACAATTCGCGCGTCCCGCCGTCGATCTCGAGGACGATTATGCGGCGATACTGGCGGACAGCCGCTATCGCGATGCCGCCGCCGGGCGCACGCTGGATGGGCCGCACCGCGCCGATCTGCTTGTCCGCCACCGCGAGAAGCAGATGGAGGCGGAGCGCTGCTCCACAGGCGAGCAGAAAGCGCTGCTGGTCGGCCTGATCCTCGCCCATGCGAAACTCGTCGCCAATCTGACGGGACACGCCCCGGTGCTTCTGCTCGACGAGATCGCTGCGCATCTCGATGAAGGGCGCCGTGCGGCTCTCTTCGATCTTATCGATTCGCTTGGCGGGCAGGCCTTCATGACTGGCACAGACCGCTCGATGTTCTCCGCCCTCCGCGAGCGGGCGCAATTCCTGACGGTCTCCGACGGACATGTCGGGGAATGACGGACGGTGCTTTCCTCTTCGGTTCGGGCCATGGTAGCATTCCCGCCATGGAACCGCTCAGTCCCGAAGAAATCGCGCGATATCAGCGTCATATCCTGCTGCCGGAGATTGGCGGGGCAGGCCAGCAGAAGCTCAAGGCCGCCCGGATACTGGTGATTGGAGCCGGTGGCCTCGGCGCCCCGGTTCTGCAATATCTGGCGGCTGCAGGTGTGGGCACGCTTGGCATTGCTGATGACGACCGTGTTTCGCTTTCCAATCTGCAGCGGCAGGTCATCCACGATTCCGGCACCATCGGCGAGTTGAAGACGGAGAGCGCTGCCTTTGCGATCGCCCGGCTCAATCCGCATGTGAACATCATCCGCTTCGAGGAGCGCTTCTCTTCCGAATCGGCCCGCCGTCATCTCTCGGGCTTCGATCTGCTGATTGACGGATCCGACAACTTCGAGACGCGATACGCCGCAGCCGATGCCGCCGAGCAGGCGAAGGTGCCGCTGGTGACCGGCGCCGTCGGCCGGTTCGATGGATCGCTGACGGTTCTGAAACCGTATGAGGCTGCCGCGGATGGCACCCTCAATCCGGCTTACCGGGATCTCTTTCCCGAAATTCCGCCGGACGGGTTGATCCCCGCCTGTGCCGAAACCGGCATCGTCGGTGCGCTGACCGGTGTCATCGGCACGCTGATGGCCATGGAAGCGATCAAGCTGATCACCCGCAGTGGCGAGCCGCTCATCGGGCGGCTGCTGCTCTACGACGCGCTGACGACGCGTTTCGATACCATACGATACAAGCGGCGGAAGACATGACCGATATCGTCAGGCTGGATCAAGACTTCGGCCGCTGGCCCGAACTGCTCGACCTCATCCTCTCATCCTTTGCCTATATGAACGGCCGCATCGATCCGCCGTCCTCCGGCCTTTCGCTGACGCCCGAAGCGTTGCAGGCGAAGGCCGCAGCCGAAATCGGCTACGTCGCGCTGGATGGCGACAGGCTCGCCGGATGCATGTTCCTGCGCCCCGAAGAAGACAGCCTCTATCTCGGCAAGCTGGCGATCGCGCCCGATTATCAGGGCAAAGGTATCGGTCGGCAGCTGTTCGCGATTGCCGAGGCGGTCGCGAAGGAGCGGGGATTGAAGGTGATCCGGCTCGACACGCGGATCGAACTCACTGGCAACCATGCGATCTTCGGCGCCTGGGGCTTTGCCAGGACCGCCGAAAAATCCCACCCGGGATACGACCGGGTGACCTATGTCGAGATGCGCAAGACCCTGGCTTAACGGCCGGGTAGAACACGGTTCGGCGGCCGATGGCCGTCGATGAAGGCGCGGATATTGATGATCACCTTGTCGCCCATGTCGATACGGCCTTCGATCGTCGCCGAGCTCATATGCGGCAGCAGCACGACCTTGCCTTCGTTGGCGAGCTTGATCAGCTTCGGATTGACCGCGGGCTCGTTCTCGAACACGTCGAGACCGGCGCCGGCAATCCGGCCTTCGCGCAGGCACTTGATCAGCGCCGCTTCATCAACGACGTCGCCGCGCGCGGTATTCACCAGATAGGCCGTTGGCTGCAGCAGGGCGAGCCGCCGGGCCGACAGCAAATGGAACGTCGCCGGTGTCGACGGGCAGTTGACGGAAACGATATCGACCCGCGCCAGCATCTGGTCGAGGCTTTCCCAATATGTCGCCTCCAGCTCGTCCTCGGTCGCGGGGTTGACGCGCTTGCGGTTGTGATAGTGGATCGACAGGCCGAACGCCTTGGCGCGGCGGGCAACGGCGGTACCGATCCGGCCCATGCCGACAATGCCGATCCGCTTGCCGTGGATACGCCGTCCGAGCATCCAGGTCGGCGACCACCCGGCCCATTCCCCAGGCTTGTCGGTCAGGACGCGCGCACCTTCGCCGAGGCGCCGCGGCACCGCGAGGATCAGCGCCATCGTCATGTCGGCGGTATCTTCGGTCAGCACGTTCGGGGTGTTGGTGACGGTGATGCCCTTGCGGGCCGCGGCCTCGACATCGATGTGATCGGTGCCGTTCGAAAAGCTGGAAATCAGCTTCAGCTGCGGTCCGGCCTGCTCGATCAGCGCGGCGTCGATACGGTCGGTCACCGTAGGAACTAGAACGTCGGCGCTCTTCACCGCCTCGGCGAGCTCGGCCGCGGAACGCGGCGAATCGTCGATGTTGAGTTCGGCGTCGAAGAGCTCGCGCATGCGGGTCTCTACCGCGTCAGGCAGCTTCCGGGTGATGTAGACCTTCGGTTTTTTCTTCGATGTCATCGCGGCCGGCCATGCCTTGTTCAGATGTCTTTAACCAAGACGGGGGATAATTTTAACGTTCGGGCAATTTCTACCAGACCCGCACGCGAAGACAAACAAAACTCGCGGGCACCGGTCGGCGAATGTCGAAGCCCCGGACAGCGAGCGGGTAGAGCCCCGCTTACGAATTCGAGCGAACGGAAACCTCCATGCGTGGAATCACTCTGAAGTCCTGCCTTGCTATTGCGGTTGGTCTGATGCTGTCGGCAAGCGCCGTCGAATCTGCGTATGCGCAAGCGGCCAAGGGCCCGAGCGGCCTGCCGCTGCCGCGCTTCGTGACGCTGAAGTCGAAGCGCGTCAATCTGCGCATCGGCCCCGGTACCGATTATGCCGCGTCCTGGATGTATCTCAAGGCTGGCCTGCCGGTGGAGATTATCCAGGAATATGACAACTGGCGCCGCATCCGCGATGCCGACGGCACCGAGGGCTGGGTCAACCAGTCGCTGCTGTCGGGTCAGCGTTCGGCGCTGGCTGCGCCGTGGATGAAGGGCAAGGGAAAATCTGTTTTCGTCAACATGCGGCGTGAGCCGCAGTCGTCCGCGACCATCGTCGCCAAGCTCGAGCCTGGCGTGATGATCCATATCGGCGAATGCAATGGCGACTGGTGCCATGCCGATGCCGACGGCGCCGAAGGATGGGTGGCGCAGCCGGAAATCTGGGGTGCATACCCCGGCGAAGCCTTTAAATAAGCTTCGCCTCGCGGGCGGCCTCGGCAAGCGACTTCATCGGCCGTGGTCCGATCTGCTGGATGACGATACCGGCTGCAAGGCAGCCGAGCTTGCCGCAATCCTCAAGCGTGCGGCCCTGCGTGTAGCCGTAGAGGAAGCCTGAGGCGAAGAGATCGCCGGCGCCCGTCGTATCGACCACTTCGTTGATGCTAATCGCGTCCACATACCAGCGCTCGCTGCCCTTCAGAATCACTGCGCCGTCTTCGCTCATCGTCACCGCGGCGATCTTGCAGTCCTTGGCAATCTTGTTCAGCGCTTCCTCGAAATCCTCGGTCTCGTACAGCGACAGCGCTTCCTGCTTGTTGGCGAAGACGATGTCGACGGTGCCGGAACGCATTAGATCGAGGAATTCGGCCCGATAGCGGCCGACGCAGAAGCTGTCGGAGAGCGTCATCGACACTTCCCGGCCATTCTCATGGGCAATGCGGGCGCATTCGCGGATCGCTTCCTTGGCGCGCGGCGGATCCCAGAGATAGCCTTCGAAATAGGTAACCTTGGCATCGGCAACGACATCGGCTTCGACATCCTCGGGGCCGAGCTCGACGCAGGCACCAAGATAGGTGTTCATTGAGCGCTCGCCGTCATCGGTAACGAAGATCATCGAACGGGCGGTCGGCGGAAAGGTGCCCTTCGGCTGTGTCTGATAGTGAACGCCCTGGGCGCGGATATCATGCGCGAAGATCTCACCAAGCTGGTCGTCGGCGACCTTGCCGAAATAGGCGGCCTTGGCGCCAAGGCTGGCGACACCAGCCGCCGTATTGCCGGCGCTGCCGCCGGAAGCTTCGAGCGCCGGTCCCATGCGGGAGTAAAGCAGCTCGGCGCGCTCGGCGTCGATCAGATTCATCGCTGCCTTGGTGATCGCGTTGTCAATGAGGAACTGGTCGTCGCAACGCGCGATGATATCGACGATGGCGTTGCCGACAGTCAGAACATCGAATTTGGTCATGAAATGGGAGGTCCCGGATTAAGTGATAGCCGGGATTTGGTCTTAGCGGAATTTCCGCTGATGGGAAGGAAAAACAGCTTATCCAGCCAAAAACCGGTGGCGCTTCTGCGAAATAATGTTGACTAGGAAGCCAATTCAAATTAGTTTCCTAGTCAACAAAGATGGTTCGATGGCTGACAAAAATCATATCTCCGATCTCGATTCGCATCTCGGCTATTGGCTGCGTGTCGTCTCGAATGCCGTATCCCAGGAGTTCGCGCGAAAGCTCGAGCGTGAGGGTGTTACGGTTGCCGAATGGGTGTTTCTTCGAATGCTTTACGGAGCAAGCCCCGTTGCGCCCTCGAAGCTTGCCGCGCGGATGGGGATGACGAAGGGAGCGATTTCCAAGCTTGCCGATCGCCTGACGGGAAAAGCACTGGTCGAGCGCGGTGCCGATCCAGACGACCGGCGCGGCCAGACATTGTCTCTCGCGGCCGCGGCGCGACCGCTCGTCGAACGGCTGTCAAAGCTTGCGGATGCAAATGACATCCAGTTCTTCGGGGTACTGAGCCCGGAAGAACGCGCGGAGATGGAACGGCTTTTGAGAAAGATCGTCGCGGAACGCAGTCTTCGGAACGTCGCGACGGAGTAGACGCTTGCATTCAACCTATACTATCGAGGAGGGCGCTATGGACGCGCAACGGACTGCTATTGCCCAAACGTGCCTGAACGCCGCCTATGACAAGGCGATGGATTTTCCTGACATTATCAGAACGCTTCTGGCGGCTGGCTTCGAGGGTTACACCGTCGATTACCGTCAGAATACGACGTCGTATTTCCTCGCCGATGGAACAAGCGTCACTCTTGAAAACCGTGTGTCGGATGGCGGCGTGGCGACCGAGTTTGATCAGGCGGGAATTGCAGCGCAAGTCCGATGGGCGCAGGCGAACCCTGCGGACTATTCCTATGGTGCCTTCTGCAAGAACGTGAAGGCAATGGGATGTGCCGGCTACATCGTCTCATTCATGGGGCGCCGCGTTCTCTATTTCGGCCGGACGGCCGAGACGCATGTCGAGCATTTCCCGCAATGACCGGCGCCAGGATCAGTTGATAATATTCGCAAAAATGCCGCCAATTCGTCATGCGTCTGTCACCGTGAACTTCTAGAAAAACTCTCAAGCAGACCGGCATGAGCATCCAAGGATGCGGCCGGGTGAGAAGGGATGATGCCCTTCGACTGTTCCGGAGCGGCGCTGACCACGGATGAACTGGCAGCATCGCACACCGGATGTCCGGCAAGACCGGATGCGGAAAAGCGGGCCTTGCCCGCTTTTTTTGTTTCTGCCGCTTCGTTTGTTTGCGCCAACAGGTTTGTCAATGCGCGCCGTTTGCTGTTAGACCTTTGGTTCCCGCGCCAAGGCAGTTCTCCCCGCATGACAGCAATCGTTTTCGACGTTCTTCCCATCTTCATCATGATCCTGATCGGTTGGCTCATCGTGAAAGCGGGGTTGATGACCGCCGATACCGGTGATGCGCTGAGCGATTTCGTTTTCAAGATCGCCGTGCCGATGCTGCTGTTCCGGACGATTGCCGAGGCCGATTTCCATGGCGCTTCGCCGTTCCGGCTCTGGATCGCCTATTTCTCCGGCGTCGCCGTCACTTGGACAGTGGGCCACATTGCCGCAACGCGGCTCTTCGGACGCGATGCGCGCATCGGCGTGCTCGCGGGCGTCTCCTCGGCCTTCGCCAACACCATTTTCGTCGGCCTTCCGTTGGTGCAGCGAACCGTGGGAGACAAGGGTCTGGTGCCCCTGTCGATCCTGATCGCCGTGCATCTGCCTGTCATGATGGTCGTCGGCACGATCCTGATGGAGCGCGCCGAACACAAGATTTCCGGTGCGGCCGATCGCAGCATTCTGAGGCTGCTGAAGCAGATCGGTCTCAATCTCATTCGCAATCCACTGGTGATCGGTCTGGCGGCCGGTGCTGCGATGCATCTGCTCGGGCTGACCATGCCGGCCCCAGTTGAGAATATCGTCGATCAGATCGCCGGTGTCGCCGGACCCGTCGCGCTGATCTCGCTCGGCATGGCCCTGCAGAAATATGGGGTTTCCGGAAACCTCGGCATCGCCAGCGTCACTTCTGCCTGCAAGCTGCTTCTCTTGCCCTTCTGCGTCTGGATTGCAAGCCACATCGTCGGCCTCGCCGAGGACTGGACGGCCGCGCTCGTGCTCATCGCCGCGGTGCCGACAGGCGTCAATGCCTGGCTGATCGCCAATCGCTTCGGCGTCGGCCACAGCCTGGCGGCATCGACGATCACCATGACGACGGCGCTTGGCGCCATTTCCGTGTCGCTCTGGGCTTACCTGCTCGGGCCCTAATCCGCGAAATCCCCGGCAAAGAAAAAGCCCGGCTTGCGGCCGGGCTTCAATCTCATTTCCGATGTCGCGATCAACTTACTGCGTGATCGTATCCGGAGCGTTCGGATCCGGCAGCGGAGCGGGCGTGTCGGCCAGGGTGTGCAGATAAAGCAGCACGTTGGCGCGATCCTGTTCCTTCGGCAGACCGGCAAAGCCCATCGCCGTACCCGGGATCTGCTTCTTCGGCGCCATCAGGAAGTGGTTCAGGTGGTCGAAGGTCCACTTTTCAGCGCCGCCCTTGGAGAAGTCCTTCATAGCGGACGAATAGGCGAAGCCTTCATGCGAAGCGATCGGGCGATCGACGAGACCATAGAGGTTCGGACCGACTTTGTTCGGCCCCCCCTTGGTCGCGTCATGACAGGCCTGACACTTCTTGAAGATGGTTTCGCCAGCCTTGGCGTCGGCCGTCGGCAGCAGCTTTCCGATCGGAACCATGGCGGCAGCAGCGGCCTCGCCCCCACCGGCAGCCGGTGTTTCCTCGGCGACGATCGTGAAGCCTTCCTTTTCCGGCGCTTCGGAATGGAAGATTCCTTCGGACGCGATGGACACCGACATCAGCACGAAAATCGTTCCGAGCAGTGCACCAACGGCCGTATTGACGTAAGAATTCATCTGCAATGCTCCCCGTGCAGTCGGCAGACCCTAAAAAGGTACCATCTTGAAATCGCGCGGAACCTATGTCTTTTGGCTGTTCGTTGCAACTGTCTAAATGGTCCTGTACGTGAGACTTTTTGACACTTTTCCGCCCGGAATAGAAGGCCCGACAGATGACTGGTTCAAATTTAGATGACGTCCTCGTTCTGATCCCGGCACGCATGGCTTCGACCCGGCTTCCGGGCAAGCCGTTGGCCGATATCTGCGGGCTGCCGATGATCGTTCAGGTCGCCATGCGCGCCAAGGAAGCCGCCATCGGCCGCGTCGTCGTCGCGGTCGATGATCAGCGCGTCTTCGACGCCGTCGCCGAGGCCGGCTTCGAGGTGATCATGACCGGCGGTCACCACCAGTCGGGTTCGGACCGCATTCACGAGGCGATGACCAAGATCGATCCTGAAGGCAGGGCCAAGATCATCGTCAACGTCCAGGGCGATCTGCCGACCATCGAGCCCGAAACCATCCGCGCTTCTCTGCGCCCGCTCGACGACGAAGCGGTCGATATCGCCACGCTGACGATCGAGATCGACAACGAGGAAGACAAGACCGCTCCGCATATCGTTAAGGTCGTCGGCTCGCCGCTTTCCGAGACACGCCTACGCGGCCTCTATTTCACCCGCGCCACCGCGCCCTATGGCAAGGGTCCGCTCTATCATCACATTGGCCTTTACGCTTACCGCCGGCCGGCGCTGGAGCGCTTCGTGACGCTCGGCCCGTCGGTGCTGGAGCTGCGCGAATCGCTGGAGCAGCTGCGGGCGCTGGAAGCGGGAATGCGCATCGATGCCGAAATCGTCGAAACCGTACCGCTGGGCGTCGATACCCCCGCCGATCTCGAAAAGGCCCGCCGGATTCTCGCGGCAAGACAGGCTTGAGGACATAGCCATGAACAACAAGACAAACCGGATTTCATTCCAGGGCGAGTTCGGCGCCAATTCCGATATGGCCTGCCGCGACATGTTCCCGACCATGGAACCGCTTCCCTGCCAGACCTTCGAGGACGCCTTCACGGCGCTGGAAAGCGGCGAAGCCGATCTCGCCATGATCCCGATCGAGAACACGATCGCTGGGCGCGTTGCCGATATCCATCACCTGCTGCCGGACTCCAGGCTGCATATCGTCGGCGAATATTTCATGCCGATCCGCTTTCAGCTGATGGTGCTGCCGGGCGTCTCGAAGGATGAGATCCGGACGGTGCACAGCCACATCCACGCGCTTGGCCAATGCCGCAAGATCGTTCGCGCCAATGGCTGGAAGCCTGTCATCGCCGGCGATACGGCCGGTGCCGCAAAGATGGTTCAGGAAACCGGTGACCGGACGATGGCTGCGCTTGCGCCGCGCCTGGCCGCCGATCTCTACGGTCTCGAGATCGTTGCCGAAAATGTCGAAGACACCGAAAGCAATGTCACCCGCTTCGTGGTGCTCTCCCGCGACGAGAAATGGGCGAACCGTTCGAATGAAGAAGAGAAGATCGTCACGACCTTCGTCTTCAACGTCCGCAATATTCCAGCCGCCCTTTACAAGGCGCTCGGTGGTTTCGCGACCAACAACATCAACATGACGAAGCTGGAAAGCTACCAGATCGGCGGCAAGTTCATCGCCACGCAGTTCTATGCCGATATCGAAGGCCACGCCAATGACAGCAATGTCCGCCAGGCGCTCGAGGAGCTCAGGTTCTTCTCGGAGAAGGTTCGCATCCTCGGGGTCTACAAAGGCCACCCGATGCGCGGCCTGCTGCACAAATAGTCATAAAAAGGGCGCCTCGGGCGCCCTTGTCATTGTCACTTGTCCGGTTCGCAAACCCGCAGACGGTGGCCATCCGGGTCGAGCACCACGAAGGTCGGTCCGAAATCGAGATCGACGAGCTCCTGGGCGATCGGCAGGCCGCGCTTGCGCCAGTCCTCATATTGCTTGGCCACCGCACGGTCTCCCGGCACCATGAAGGCGATTTCGCCGCGATTGCCGATCGCCGACGGCTGCGGCTCGACATTGCTGCGGCGCCAGAGGCCGAGCGTGAAACCGCCATCGAGCGGAAAGGCGACGAAGTTGGGCGAAGAGAACGCCGCGTCGCGGCCGAGGATGTCCTTGTAGAAGCGTTCGCTTTCGGCCGGGTCCTTGACGTAGAGAATGATGGAATTCGGGCTGGTCATGGTCTTATCCTCTTGGTTGAGATGGCTGCAATGAAAAGGCGTGCCGCGGTGCGTTGCAGCGGCGGTATGAAATGTCTGCTGTCGGGGTGTGCTGGGCTGTATGCTGCCGGCTATGCCTCGCCCTCTCGCGAGGTCCAGCCGGAAAGGCCGAGGTCGCGCCGCACGTTTGCCGGCATCGACCGCGGGTCGAGGCGGGGGGCATCACCCCTCGCCATGTTGCGCGATGCATTCTGCATCATGCGCAGCATCAGGGACTGCGGATATCCCGCATGTGCAGAAGACGTCTCGACAAGGCAGTCGCCGTAATTTGCGGTGCTGATCTTCAGGCTCGTCATCATCGGTCCTCCTTCTGGATTGGTACCGATAATAGCGCGGCCTACTGTCAGAATCTGGCAGTAGCCTTTCAGCGTTCGACAGGCACGTGTTCCGCCTCGCGCCACTCTTTCATCAGCGCGGTCCGGCGGCGGGGATAGCGCTCCTCGTGCTGCGTCATGTCGATGATCCGGTCCGTGCGGAAATGGCGGAAGCCGCGGCGTAGCTCGCACCAGGCCATCACCATCCGGATATGCTCGAAATAGCCGAGGGCGAAAGGCCAGACGCGCCGGAGCGAGATGCGTCCCTGCTCGTCGCTATAGTGCAGTTCGAGAATGCGTTCGGTACGGATCGCCTTGCGGATCAGGGCGACATCCGCCTTGTCCTCGTTGGCGCGCTTGGGGCCGACAAGCAGCGTCGCCGATTCGATCGTCTCGCGCATCTCGGCAGGCAGCACGGCGGCGATCTTCGCCAGCGCATCGGCAGCTGCACCCGCGAGCCGCGGCTCCGCCGAGCGGTTTACCCAGCGCGAACCCAGCACCAGCGCCTCAAGCTCCTCTTCGGAAAACATCATCGGCGGCAGCATGAAGCCAGGCTTCAGCACATAGCCGACGCCGGCTTCGCCCTCAATCATCGCACCCTGGCTCTGCAGGCTTGCAATGTCACGGTAGAGCGTGCGCAGACTGACGCCCGTCTGCTCGGCAAGGATGATGCCGCTGACAGGACGGCGGTGCCGGCGAAGCACCTGGAGAAGAGCAAGCAGCCGTTCCGAGCGCGAGACCGGCATGGCCTATCGCTTCCACTCCACCCAGTCGCGCATCAGGCGGTGGGCAATGGCGCCTTTCGGCGGAGAGGCCTGGCCGTTGGCGCCGGGGCGTTCGAGCATCTCGATCGTTTCCTCGCGAGTAAACCAGCGGCAATCCTCGAGCTCGGCTTCGTCGCGGGTGATCTCGCTGGATTTCGCCTCGGCATAGCAGCCGATCATCAGCGTATGCGGCATCGGCCAGGGCTGGGAGGCGTGATAGCGGACGCGCCCGGTTCTGATGCCGGATTCCTCAAGCGTCTCGCGGCGCACGGCGTTCTCGATGGTTTCACCTGGCTCCACGAAGCCAGCAAGACAGGAATACATGCCAGGCGCGAAATGCGGTCCGCGGCCAAGCAGGCAGAGATCGCGCTTCTCGTCGATCGTCAGCATGATGACGACGGGGTCGGTGCGCGGGAAAATCATGTGTTCGCAGGCAGTGCAGACGCGTTTGTAGCCGCCGATCTTCTGCTCCATGCTGCCACCGCAACGGCCGCAGAACTTGTTGTCGCCGTTCCAGCGGATCAGGCTTGCGGCCTGGGCAAATTCGCCGAGCAGCACCTCGTCGACAAGCTGATCGCGATAGAGCGTGCGTCCGTCGGCCGGCTTGTAGTGGCTTTCGAGTTGCTCCTCCGGCACGCCGACCGGCACGGCCAGCCGCGGCTCGCCGGATTTGCGATAGCCGAGCAGGATCGTCTCGTCCCAATGCGGCTGCAGTTCCTGCAATTCGTAACGGGCAAAGAGCGGATCCAGCACCTGCCCGTCATGCTTCAGGACCAGCTTGTCCTTGGCGAAGGCAAAGATATGCGTGCCTTCCTTCGCCAGCGCCGTCTCGACCGATTTCTCGTCGCGATGTTCAGAATCGCGGTTCAGGTCGTTGGCGGCAAAAGCGGTGAGGTTGCTCGGCTCCGGATGCGGAACGTCCGTATCGAAAATTGAAGAACTCATGATGAAAGGGCTTCCCGCAATGTCGCTATGAACTGCTCCCGCTTCCCGTCCTCATAAGGCTCGACCGTGCCGAAACCCCAGATCGGGCCCGGCCAATTGGCATCGCCTTCGAAGCGGGCGATGACATGAACATGAAGCTGGCGGACGATATTGCCAAGAGCCCCGACATTGATTTTTGTCGCCCCGGTCAGCTTCTTGAGCGCGCTGGCCACCACCTCGGTCTCGAATGTCAGCATCACCTGATCGAGCGGCGTCAATTCGAAAATCTCAGTGATCCCGGCGCGGCGTGGAATCAGGATCAGCCAGGGCCAGCGTGCGTCCTTCGATAATCTGAGATCGCAAAGGCCGGTCTGCATGACGCTGATGCTGTCTTTTTCGAGCCGGGGGTCGAGCGCGAAATCCGTCAACGGGCATTCCTCCATTGTTTTCCAATGATTAGCAGTTTTTTTTGAGCTTGGCTTGCTTTTGATGACGATATTGCCGATATGTGCATCCGGGAGGTTGGTGGTGGACGAGCCACTCGCCAACCGGGTCAGGTCCGGAAGGAAGCAGCCCTAACGAGCCCGGCACGGGTCATCGTGCCAGCCTCCCACCCTTCTCTCCATCCTTTGCCCGGGATTCCGGGCGCCAAGCAGGGCGATGAGCGACACCGAGCGACAATCACAAGATGCCGCCTCGACGGGCACCGGATACCGGGTGCTGGCACGCAAATACCGCCCCAAGGATTTCACGGACCTGATGGTCGGCCAGGAGCCGATGGTCCGCACACTGACCAACGCCTTCGAGACCGGCCGCATCGCGCAGGCCTATATGCTGACCGGCGTTCGCGGCGTCGGCAAGACGACGACGGCGCGCATTCTGGCGCGTGCCCTGAACTACAAGACCGCTGATATCGACAAGCCGACGATCGACCTGCGCATCCCCGGCGAGCACTGCCAGGCGATCATGGAAGGTCGCCATGTCGACGTGATCGAGATGGACGCTGCCTCGCATACCGGCATCGACGATATCAGAGAGATCATCGAGCAGGTGCGCTATCGCCCGGTTTCGGCGCGCTACAAGGTCTACATCATCGACGAAGTGCACATGCTCTCTACGGCAGCCTTCAACGGGCTGCTGAAGACGCTCGAGGAGCCGCCGGAGCATGTGAAATTCATCTTCGCGACCACCGAAATCCGCAAGGTTCCGATCACCGTCCTGTCGCGCTGCCAGCGCTTCGACCTGCGCCGGATCAGCGCTTCGGATCTCGTCGGCCTGTTCACGACCATTGCGTCGAAGGAAGGCATCGAGGCCGAGCCGGACGCGCTCGCCATGATCGCCCGCGCTGCCGAAGGTTCAGCGCGTGACGGCCTCTCGCTGCTCGACCAGGCGATTGCCCATGGCGGCGGTGCCGTGCAGGCGGAAGCCGTCCGCAGCATGCTCGGTCTTGCCGACCGAGCCCGCATCGTCGATCTTTTCCAGCATGTGGTGAAGGGCGATGTCGCCTCGGCGCTGAACGAGTTTCAGGCACAGTACGAGGCGGGCGCCAATCCTGTTGTCGTTCTGACCGACCTTGCCGACTTCACCCATCTCGTCACCCGCTTGAAATACGTGCCTGATGCCGCCAACGATCCGTCTCTGAGCGAGGTCGAGCGCACCAAGGCTGCGGAATTCGCCCAGGGCGTGGCGGTGACCACGCTGTCGCGCATCTGGCAGATGCTGCTGAAGGGCATTCCGGAAGCCGAGGCATCGTCGCGCACGGCGGGTGCGGCCGAAATGGTGCTGATCCGCCTTGCCCATGCCGCGCATCTGCCGGCACCCGAAGATGCGGCCCGTAGGCTCGCTGAATTTTCAGACAATGGCGGCGGCTCCGGCCGCCCGGCACCGGGTTCCTCGGGCAATGGTGGTGGTGCGACCGTCGCCTATCAGTCGGCAGCGATGGCGCGCGCACCGGAAACTGCGCCCCGCCCGCAGCCGAATGGCCCGACCGCGATGCTGCGCGCTGTTCCGAACCCAGATCCGCAGCCGATGCAGGCCGGTCGTCTCGAGACCAAGCCCGCCGAAGCGCCGAAGCCGCTGGTTGCCGTGAATTCGATTGCCGATATAGTCAATCTGGCCGGTGAAAAGCGCGATGCCAAGATCAAGGCGTTGGTCCGCACCTTCGTGCGTCCTGTCCGGGTCGATCCCGGCCGCCTGGATGTCAATCTGACGGACGGTGCTCCGGCAACGCTGCTCAACGAACTGGCGGTCAAGCTCAAGGAATGGACGGGGATCCATTGGATCGTTAGTCTGAGCCGCGAGCCCGGTGATCCGACCATGGTCGAAGCCGAGGCCAAGGCCAAGGAACAGCAGGTCAGCGATGCCCGCCAGGATCCGGATGTGGCGGCAATCCTCGCGCAGTTTCCGGGCGCCAAGATTATCGACGTCCGCGTCCGGGCGCCGGAGCCGGAGGAAGAGGGCGATATCAAGCCGCCCGCCGTCGCCGAATCCGAAGATGGCGACATCCTGCCGGGCGACGACATAGAATTCTAGACTTTCAGAGAAGGAAAAGACGATGCGCGACCTCATGGGAATGATGGGCAAAGTCAAGGAAATGCAGGCCAAGATGGAGCAGATGCAGGCGGAGATCGCCGAGCTCAAGGCCGAAGGCAAGTCCGGTGGCGGACTGGTCACCGTTGTCCTCAACGGCAAGGGCGAAATGCAGAGCCTGAAGATCGATCCGTCCCTGTTCAAGGAAGACGATGTCGAGATCCTCGAAGACCTGATCGTTGCCGCTCATAAGGATGCCAAGGACAAGGCCGAGGCCGTCACGGCCGAAAAGACCAAGGCGCTGACCGCCGGCCTGCCGATCCCGCCTGGTTTCAAGATGCCGTTCTGATCAAGCTGAGCCCGGGAGGAAGCCTTTATGATGACGCTGACGGCCCTGCTGGTATTTGCCGGCGCCCTTTTCATCGCCGCCGGCACGCCCGGCCCGAGCGTTGCGGCGCTCGTTGCCCGCGTCATCTCGAAGGGCGCGCGCGATGTGCTGCCCTTCCTCTTCGGCATGTGGGCGGGTGATGCGATCTGGCTGACCTGCGCCATCGCCGGCCTCTCGGCCATTGCCGAAAGCTTCTATCACGCCTTTGTCGTCATCAAATGGCTCGGCATTCTCTATCTCCTCTACCTCGCTTGGAAAATGTGGTTCGCAAGACCTGATGTCGAGGAAGAGGAGCTGCCACAGGCCCGCTCGCGAAGCCGGATGTTCCTGACGGGGCTGGCGATCGCGCTTGGCAATCCGAAGATCATGATGTTCTACATCGCCCTTCTGCCGTCGATCATTGACATCCGCGCCGTTTCCTTCGGCGGCTGGGCGGAGCTCGTCGTAACGCTGATCGTGGTGCTGGCGGTCGTCGATTTCACCTGGATGTTCCTGGCCGCAAAAGCCCGCGGCTTCCTGAAGAGCCCCCGCGCGGTTCGGATCGCCAATCGGGCGAGTGCCGCGACGATGGCCGGTGCCGCGATGGCGATCGCCACGCGCTGATATCAGGCCTACGCCTCGAGCTGAGCCCGTAGCTTGTAGTGAATGGGTGCTGCGAGATACCGCTCCCGGTCTTCGGGCGAGAGCTTTTTCCCGAACGTCTCCATCATTTCAGGCATGGTCACCCTGGCGCCTGAAAACGGCTGATAGGTCACCGGCATTCCCGCCTCGACGATCGCGCCGGCAAGAACCCGGCAATAGATGCCTGGCCGCCCGGCCTTGGTGTAGCGCTTGACGAAGCGTGGGTCTTCCATCTTCGCGGCGAAGGTGGCGCAGGGAATACGGGCGGACGTTACTTCCAGAACAAGATCGCCTGCGATGAACCTGTCGCCCACGGCAACATCGCGATTGTCGAGCCCCTCGATGACGAGGTTTTCGCCGAAGGTACCGGGCGTAACCGGTTTACCGAGTTCGCCGCTCCACCAGTCGAGCGTCCGCGATCCCTCGACATAAACAGCCTGATCCGCACCACCATGATAGGTGCGATTGCAGATCGCGTCGCCGACCAGCCCTTCCGCATCGATCATCACGGCGCCGTTGACAGACTGCTTGAAGATACCGGTCTTGTATTTCTTGCCCGGCAGCCGTTCGGCGCTGCCGGTGCAGACCGCACTGATTTTCATGGCGGCAGCAATCCTTCCGCGATTCCGTTTTGACGACATATGGGCTAAGAACGGCGCATGGCAAAGCGAGTCACCGGCCCCGAAATCGAAAAACTCATTCAGCTTCTGGCGAAAGTGCCGGGCCTCGGGCCCCGGTCGGCACGCCGCGCGGCACTGCATCTGATCAAGAAGAAGGACCAGCTTCTCGGTCCTCTCTCCCATGCCATGGGCGATGCCTATGACAAGGTGAAGGTCTGCTCGCGCTGTGGCAACGTCGATACCTCGGATCCCTGCACCGTCTGCACCGATGATCGCCGCGACCAGTCGGTCATCATCGTCGTCGAGGATGTGTCGGATCTCTGGGCACTGGAGCGCGCCGGGGCGATGAACGCCGCCTATCACGTTCTCGGCGGCACGCTGTCGCCGCTGGATGGCGTCGGCCCGGATGATCTGAACATCCGCGGGCTGATCGAGCGGCTCGGCGAAGGCGGCGTGCGCGAACTGATCATCGCGGTGAACGCCACCGTCGAGGGGCAGACCACAGCACACTATATAACGGATCAGCTCACCGGATTGGACGTCAAGATCACCCGGCTGGCGCATGGCGTGCCTGTCGGCGGCGAGCTCGATTATCTCGACGAGGGCACATTGGCGGCCGCGCTTCGGGCGCGAACGGTCATTTGAGGGGGAATGCCTGAGGTGAAGACGATCATCCGCCTTTCGATCCTGACGGCGATGCTTGCCGCATGGTTTCATCTTCCCGCCTCCGCCGCACCTTCGAAGGCTGCCGTCGAGGCGCAGTTCGAAAAATGGGTGCAGACCGAACTGCGCCCGGAAGCCGAAAAGAGCGGCATTTCTGCCAAGACATTTCAGGCCGCTTTCGCCGGCATCGAGCTGAACTGGGATCTGCCGGATCTGGCACCTCCCGGCTTCCCGCCGCCGAAGGAACGCAAGCAGACACAGGCCGAATTTTCCTCGCCTGCGCCCTATTTCAACGAGGAGCGTCTCAGCAAGCTCGCCATGACAGGCCGCGGCTTTGCCTCGCAATATGCCTCGACGCTGAAGCGGATCGAGAAGACCTATGGCGTGCCGGGATCGATCGTGCTGGCCATCTGGGGCCGCGAGACCGGCTTCGGCGCCGCGAAGATCCCGAACTCGGCGATCCAGGTGCTGGCGACGAAGGCCTTCATGTCGACGCGCAAGGAGATGTTCCGCACCGAACTGATTGCGGCACTCCACATCATCGATGGCGGCGATGTGGCGCCGGCCGATTTCAAGGGCTCCTGGGCCGGCGCGCTCGGCCAGCCGCAGTTCATGCCGACCAGCTACCTGAAATATGCCGTCGATTTCGATGGTGACGGCCACCGCAACATCTGGACCTCGGTGCCGGATACGCTGGCATCCATCGCCAACTATCTTGTCAAGAAGGGCTGGCAGCGCGACCGCGACTGGGGCTTCGAGGTCACCATCCCCGCCGCCGTCTCCTGTGCCCAGGAGGGGCCGGATCTCGCCAAGCCGCTGTCGCAATGGGCATCGCTCGGAATAGCCAGGATCTCGGGCAAGGGCTTTCCCTCATCCGAGCTGAAAGCCGACGGGATGATGCTGGTTCCGGCCGGCCGCGACGGCCCCGAATTTCTCGTCACGCCGAATTTCTACGTCATCAAGGAATATAACAATTCCGATCTCTATGGGCTCTATATCGGCAACCTGGCCGATCGGATCGCCTATGGAGCGGGCGGTTTCCAGGGTGCCTGGGGCGATGTCGGCAAGATGCTGCGCTCGGATGTCGCTGCCATGCAGAAGGCGCTGGAGCGTCAGGGCTACGATGTCGGCGGTTCCGACGGCTTGCCGGGCTACAAGACCCGCCGCTCGATCGGCCAGTGGCAAGTCAAGAACGGCGAAAAGCCGACCTGCTATCCGGAAGCGTCGATGAAGGGCAAACTGAAATAGGCCTCAGAGAGTAAGCTTCATGCCCTCGTGGCTCGCCATGAAGCCAAGCCTTTCATAGAAGCGGATGGAATCGGCCCGCGACTTGTCCGATGTCAGCTGCACGAGCTTGCAGCCACGGTCCCGGCAAACGCCGATCGCCCATTTGATGAAGCGTGTGCCAAGTCCGGTGCCGCGCTCCGTTTCCGTGATCCGCACGCTCTCGATCTGTCCGCGCCACATGCCGGTGCGTGAAAGCCCCGGAATGAACGTCAGCTGCAGGCAGCCAACCGGCTGGTCGTCGGCATTGACCGCGACGGCAAGCAGCTGGTTGTCGTCGGCAACGATCGCAGCAAAGGCAACAAGGTAGCGCTCGTCAACGGGATCGGAGACCACCTCGCGGCTGCGTCCCAACGCATCATCGGCGAGCATGGCAATGATCGATGGGAGATCGCTTTCCCTGGCTCGTCTGAACATCTTACCGCCCCCTAGTGATGGATATCGATCGGCGCCTTGTGAAAGACGTCGTCGGAGGGTGGGATCGCCTGGCGTTCGATCATCCGGTGTACATGCGGCAGATCGGCGCCGCGATGCAGGTTGCGCAGCCGGTCGGTATTTTCCGCATCGGCCTGCGTGCGCCGCTGGTTGTGGCGGATATATTCGACCCAGGTCGGGGTGTGATAGGTCTCCGTCCAGATGCCGGGGTTCTCCAGATCGCGCATCAGTGCCCAGGCGCGGGCGCCGTCGCGAATGCGGATGCGCCGCCGCTCGCCCATCAGCTTGAGGAATTCCGGCAGGTCCTCGTCGTTGATCTGATAATCGACCTGGATGACGATCGGCCCGCTGCGCGGCGTGATATCGAGCCCGAGCGCCGGTTCGACGAACCGGTTGAGCGGATCGAGATTGAGCGAGGCGAAGGCCGGCATTGAGAAGCGGAAGCCGATCAGCACGCCGATGACCATTACCGCTGCAGAACCATAGAGCGCATTCGAGACGCCGAAGCGATCTGCCACGATACCCCAAAACCAGCTGCCGCCGGCAATCCCGCCGAAGGTCACCGTCTGATAAAGCGAGAGCGCCCGCCCAACCACCCAGCGCGGTGTCGACAGCTGGACGATCGTATTAAACAGCGACAGCGCCAGCACCCAACAGGCGCCCGATACCAACAATCCGGCGCAGGTCAGCACCGCAAAGGGGCTGGCGGCGGTGATTGCCATGCTCACGGCAAAGCCGGAAAAAGCGTAGCGGATGATGATCTCGCTGCTCAGCGCATCGCGAAGCCGGGCATTGAGCGCCCCGCCGCCGATCGCGCCGATGCCGAAGGAACCGAGCATGAAGCCGTAGGTCAGTGGTCCGCCCGAGACGAGGTCGATTGCGACGATCGGAAGCAGCGCGAGCACCGAGCTGGCGCCGACACCAAACGTGAAGCCGCGCACCAGAACCTTCTCAAGGTTCGGCGACATCGAGATATAGCGCAGCCCGGCAAAGATCGCGCTGCCGAGACTTTCACGCGGCAGCGTCGAGGCGGGCAGGGCGGGCTTCCAGCGCATCAGCGCGTAAATCAGCGCCAGATAGCTAACAGCGTTCACCGCAAAGGCGGCCGCCGCACCGGCTGCTGCCACGATGACCCCGCCGATCGCCGGGCCGACGCTGCGGGTCATGTTGAAGCCCATGCTGTTCAGCGTCACGGCGGCAGGCAGATCGGCGCGCGGCACCATGTCGCCGACCGACGCCTGCCAGGAGGGATTGTTGAGCGCCGTGCCGCAGCCGATGAGGAAGGTGAATAACAGAAGAAGCCAGGGCGTAATCCAGCCGAGCAGGGCGAAGACCGTCAGGATCGCCGAGACAACGAGCATCAGGACCTGTGCCGTCAGCATCACCCGGCGCCGGTCGAAATTGTCGGCGAGCGCGCCCGAGATCAGCGAGAAGAGCATGATCGGCAGCGCCGTCGAGGTCTGCACCAGCGCCACCATGTCTTCCGAGGCGGTGATCGTCGTCATCATCCATGCGGCGCCGACGGCCTGGATCAGCCCGCCGAAGTTCGACGCCAGGCTCGCAAACCAGATGCGGCGGTATGTTTCGTGTTTCAGCGGCGCCAGCGTGGAAGAATTCGACGGCACGTTCCCTCCGCCCGGATTTGCTCCGGCTTGTCTTGTTCTGTTCCCGCCCAATATATGGCGAAGCGTGCCTGAGGCCAGCGAAGGATTGCAGCCTTGGCGCATTTGGCGCCGGAGCTTGCAATTTCAGAAAAACGGGCCTATATGCCACTCAAATTCTTGATCGTACGATGAAGAGTGGGCCGCAAGGACCCGCTCTTTTTTATTAGCGCGATCATCCAAAATGCTTGAAATTTGCTAGGAGCGCGCCGCTTGTCGGATCAGACAACCGCAGAAAACGAACTTGAGCCACGGCTGATTACCGAGACCGGGCTTGACCAGCGCCTTGCCGACATCATCGAACCAGTGCTTGTCGGTATGGGCTTCCGCCTGATCCGCGTCCGGATGCTCAATCAGAACGGCGCGACGCTGCAGATCATGGCCGAGCGCAATGACGGAACCATGTCCGTTCAGGACTGCGAAGCGGTCTCGACGGCTGTTTCCCCGGTTCTGGATGTGGAAGATCCGATTGATCGGGAGTATCATCTCGAAGTGTCTTCGGCCGGTATCGACCGTCCGCTGGTGCGCAAGTCGGATTTCGTCCGCTGGCAGGGACATCTTTTGAAGTGCGATACGTCGATCATGATCGGCAACCGCAAGCGGTTCCGTGGTAAGATTCTGGAATCGAATGCAGATGGCTTCACGCTTGAGCGTGACCAGGTTGCCTATGGCGAAGAGCAGAAGGTGGAAATCCCCTTCGCGGCTCTGGCCGAAGCCAAGCTTATCCTGACCGACGATCTGATCCGCGATGCGCTTCGCGCCGACAAGGCAGCGAAGTCGGAAGCCGCGAACCAGAACGAAGCGGAAGACCAGGAATAACCGATCAACTACAGGCTCCAGGGACGGGAACCCGGCAAGCCGAGACGGAGAGATAAAACAATGGCAGTCAGTGCGAACCGCCTCGAACTTCTGCAGATCGCAGATGCAGTGGCGCGCGAAAAAGTCATCGACCGCGAAATCGTGCTGGCCGCAATGGCCGATGCGATCCAGAAAGCTGCACGCTCCCGTTACGGCTCGGAATCGAATATCCGCGCCGACATCAATCCGAAGACCGGCGAAATCCGCCTTCAGCGTTTGCTCGAAGTCGTCGAGAAGGCCGAAGACTATTCCACGCAGATCCCGCTGGAACTGGCCCGCGACCGCAACCCCGATGCAGCCCTTGGCGATTTCATTGCCGATCCGCTGCCGCCGATGGACTTCGGCCGTATCGCTGCGCAGTCTGCCAAGCAGGTCATCGTCCAGAAGGTTCGCGAAGCCGAGCGTGACCGCCAGTTCGACGAGTTCAAGGATCGCACCGGCGAAATCGTCAACGGTACCGTCAAGCGCGTCGAATACGGCAACGTCATCGTCGATCTCGGCCGTGGCGAAGGCATTATCCGCCGCGACGAAATGATCCCGCGCGAAAACGTTCGCTACGGCGATCGCGTCCGCGCCTACGTCTACGACGTTCGCCGCGAACAGCGTGGCCCGCAGATTTTCCTGTCGCGTACCCACCCGCAGTTCATGGTGAAGCTCTTCACCATGGAAGTGCCTGAAATCTACGACGGCATCATCCAGGTTCGCTCGGTCGCCCGTGATCCGGGTTCGCGCGCCAAGATCGCCGTCATCTCGAACGACTCGTCGATCGATCCGGTCGGTGCCTGCGTCGGTATGCGCGGTTCGCGCGTTCAGGCCGTCGTCGGCGAGCTTCAGGGCGAAAAGATCGACATCATTCCGTGGTCGCAGGATCCGGCGACCTTCGTCGTCAACGCCCTGCAGCCGGCTGAAGTCGCCAAGGTCGTTCTTGACGAAGATGCAGAGCGCATCGAAGTCGTGGTTCCGGATGAGCAGCTGTCGCTTGCCATCGGCCGCCGTGGTCAGAACGTTCGCCTCGCATCGCAGCTGACCGGCTGGGATATCGACATCATGACGGAAGCCGAAGAGTCGGAGCGCCGTCAGAAGGAATTCAACGAGCGCACCAACCTGTTCATGGACTCGCTCGACGTCGATGAAATGGTCGGTCAGGTTCTGGCCTCCGAAGGCTTTGCTGCCGTTGAGGAACTGGCTTACGTCGATCTCGACGAAATCGCCTCGATCGACGGCTTCGACGAAGACACGGCGCAGGAAATCCAGACCCGCGCCCGCGAATTCCTCGAAAAGCTCGAAGCCGAGATGGACGAGAAGCGCAAGTCGCTCGGCGTCTCCGACGATCTTCGCCAGATCGAAGGCATGACCGCACAGATGATGGTCGCGCTCGGCGAAGACGGCATCAAGACGATGGAAGACTTTGCAGGCTGCGCAGCTGACGATCTCGTCGGCTGGAGCGAGCGCAAGAACGGCGAGACGAAGAAGTTCGAGGGTCTGTTCTCGAAGTTCGACATCTCCCGCGTCGAAGCAGAACAGATGGTTGTTCAGGCCCGCCTCGCGGTTGGATGGATCACCGAGGACGACCTTGCGAAGGATGCGGAGCCTGTTGAGGCCGATGCTGCCGAGCAGGAAGCGTAATGACCGCGCAGCCGGACACATCTCCTGAGGATGATGATCTTGCAGGTTATGACGTGAACGGCCGCATGTGCATCGTGACGCGCGAAAGCGGATCGCCGGATGAGCTGATCCGCTTTGTCGCCGCTCCCGATGGAACCGTCATCGCCGATCTGAAGCGTGAGCTTCCGGGACGCGGATGCTGGGTAAAGATCGACCGCACGCTGGTCGACAAGGCGGTGGCGAAGAAGACCTTCGCCCGCGCCTTGAAGGCGGATGTGAAGGCTGCGGCTGATCTCGGCGAGACCGTCGACCGGCTGCTCGCCAAGCAGCTGATGCAGATGATGAACATGGCCCGCAAGGCCGGTCAGTTCGTCACCGGCTCCGCGAAAGTGGATGCCGCGGTCAGAAGCGGAGCAGCCCTTGCGGTGTTCCATTCGACCGGTGCAGCCGACGATGGCGTGCGAAAAATAGACCAGGCTCGCAAGGCCTGGCACCTCGGAATGGAAACCGAGGAAGAAATACCTTCCTTCCGTCTCTTCTCGGAGAGCGAAATGGAAGGGGTGATGGGCGAGAATGCTTTTATCCATGCCGCAGTGCTTGCAGGGCAGGCGGGTGAGGGTGTAGTGAAGCGCGCAAAGATGCTTGAGCAGTACCGTAACAGCGGTCAGTCCCGGGCACCGGACAGCGCGGGCCGGCAAAAACAATGATACGGGCGACCGGCAGATGCCGGCCCATCATTGATCGACTGTATTTGATTGACAGGGACTGATGACGTCATCGCTCCCTGTCCGAAGGAACGGGAACGAATGACCGATAGCAATGACGACAAGACACTTGGTGCAACGGGCAAGAAGACGCTGACCCTGAAACCGTCGGGGATAAGCCAGGGCACCGTGCGCCAGGATATGGGTCGCGGTCGCACAAAAGCGGTCGTCGTCGAGACCCGTAAGCGGCGTCCGATGCGCCCCGAAGACGAACGTCCGGTCGCACCTGCTCCGGTGGCGCCCCGCGCTGCCGAGCCTGCACCAGCACCAGTCCAGGCACGTCCGCAGCAGCAGACACCGGCGCCGCGTATCCAGCAGCCAGGTGGCAACTCTCAGCCGTCGCAGCACTCTCCGCGCCAGCAGGACCGTCCGCGTCCGGTGGTGCTGAACCATCTGTCGCCGGAAGAAATGGATGCGCGCCGCCGTGCACTTGCCATGGCGCAGGTTCGCGAAGCCGAAGATGCGGCCCGCCGCGTCGAGGAAGACAAGCGCCGCGCTGTAGAAGAAGCTGCCCGGCAGGCTGCGGAAGCCGAAGAGGCTGCGCGCCGCGCCGCCGAAGAAGCTGCCCGTCCGCCGGCGCCTCCGGTTGTTGAAGCCCCTGCTCCGGCACCGGCTGCAGCGCCCGTTCAGGCCCGTTCGGCTCAGCCGTCTGCACCGGCTGCCCGCCGCCCCGATGCCGCCCCGGCACCTGGCGCTGCGCGTCCCGGATCTGCTGCTCCGGCAGCGGCTCGCGGCCGCCGTGAAGGCGAAGAAGACGATCGCGGCGGTGCTGCACGCGGTGGCCCGGTTCGTGGCCGCGTCGTGCGTCCGGAGCCGGCAAAGCCGGTCACCACCCGTCCGAAGGGCGAGGAAGACCGCCGTCGCGGCAAGCTGACGATCGGTACCGCGGGCGTCGACGACGAAGGTGCGCGCGGCCGTTCTATGGCTGCCATGCGCCGCCGTCAGGAAAAGTTCCGCCGCAGCCAGATGCAGGAAACCCGCGAAAAGGTTATGCGCGAGGTCATTCTGCCCGAGACCATCACCATTCAGGAACTGTCGCAGCGTATGTCTGAACGCGCCGTCGACGTTATCAAGTACCTGATGAAGGAAGGCCAGATGATGAAGCCGGGCGACGTCATCGACGCCGACCTCGCTGAACTGATCGCCGGCGAATTCGGCCACACCGTCAAGCGCGTTTCGGAATCCGACGTCGAAGAAGGTATCTTCGACAAGGCCGACGATGCTGGCGAAATGGTTTCGCGTCCGCCTGTCGTCACCATCATGGGTCACGTCGACCACGGCAAGACCTCGCTGCTCGACGCCATCCGTCAGGCCAACGTCGTCTCCGGCGAAGCCGGCGGCATCACCCAGCATATCGGTGCCTATCAGGTCGAACAGAACGGCCAGAAGATCACCTTTATCGACACGCCCGGTCACGCCGCCTTTACGGCCATGCGTGCTCGCGGTGCGCAGGCAACGGACATTGCGATCCTGGTGGTTGCGGCCGACGACAGCGTCATGCCGCAGACGATCGAATCCATCAATCACGCCAAGGCGGCTGGTGTTCCAATCATCGTCGCGATCAACAAGATCGACAAGCACGAAGCCAAGCCGGACAAGGTCCGCCAGCAGCTTCTGCAGCACGAAGTCTTCGTGGAATCGCTGGGCGGTGAAGTTCTCGACGTCGAAGTTTCGGCCAAGAACAAGACGAACCTCGACAAGCTGCTCGAAGCCGTCCTGCTGCAGGCCGAAATTCTCGACCTGAAGGCCGATCCGACCCGGACCGCCGAAGGTACCGTCATCGAAGCTCAGCTTGACCGTGGCCGCGGCGCGGTTGCGACCGTTCTCGTCCAGAAGGGCACGCTGAAGCCGGGCCAGATCATCGTTGCGGGCGATCAGTGGGGCCGCGTCCGCGCGCTCGTCACCGACAAGGGCGACCATGTCAAGGAAGCCGGTCCGGCGACCCCGGTCGAAGTGCTCGGTCTTTCCGGCACGCCTGCTGCCGGCGACAAGTTTGCTGTCGTCGAGAACGAAGCCCGTGCTCGCGAAATTTCCGAGTACCGCCAGCGTCTGGCGCGCGACAAGGCAGCTGCCCGCCAGTCCGGCCAGCGCGGTTCGCTCGAACAGATGATGAGCAAGCTGCAGAATACCGGCTACAAGGAATTCCCGCTTGTCATCAAGGGTGACGTGCAGGGTTCCATCGAAGCCATCATCGGTGCTCTCGACAAGCTCGGTACCGACGAAGTGCGGGCTCGCATCGTCCATTCCGGTGCTGGTGCCATCACCGAGTCGGATATCGCGCTCGCGGAATCCTCCGACGCGGCGATCATCGGCTTCAACGTTCGCGCCAATGCACAGGCACGGACCGCTGCCGAGCGTGGCGGCATCGAGATCCGCTACTACAACATCATCTACGATCTCGTGGATGACGTGAAGGCAGCGATGTCGGGCCTGCTGTCGCCGGAGCGCCGCGAGACCTTCCTCGGCAATGCCGAGATCCTCGAGGTGTTCAACATCACCAAAACAGGCAAGGTCGCGGGTTGCCGCGTCACCGAAGGCAAGGTCGAGCGTGGTGCAGGCGTGCGCCTTATCCGCGACAACGTCGTCATCCACGAAGGCAAGCTCAAGACGCTCAAGCGCTTCAAGGACGAAGTCTCCGAAGTGCCGGTCGGTCAGGAATGCGGTATGGCCTTCGAGAACTACGAAGACATCCGCGCAGGCGATGTCATCGAATGCTTCCGCGTCGAGCATATCACCCGCTCGCTCTGATCGCGCGGATCTGTATCTTGGACGGGCGCCGGATCATCTAAGGCCGGCGCCCGAACCTTTTGAGGCAAAGAAAAATGGCAACAAGACCGACAACCTCCGCACCTTCGCAGCGCATGCTGCGCGTCGGCGAACAGGTGCGCGCAGCGATCACCCAGGTTCTGCAGCGCGGCGAAGTGCGTGACGACGTGATCGAAAAGACCGTCATCTCGATCTCCGAAGTGCGTATGTCGCCCGATCTGAAGATCGCGACGGCCTTCGTCACGCCGCTTGGCGTCGCCGATCACGACACAGTCATCGCAGCGCTGAACAAGAATGCGAAATACATCCGCGGCCGCCTCGGCGCACAACTGCGCCAGATGAAATACATGCCTGAAGTCCGCTTCCGCGATGACACGAGCTTCGACAATTACAAGAAGATCGATGAGCTCCTGCGTTCGCCCGAGGTCGTGCGCGATCTCGATGACGGCAAAGACGGCGAATAACAGAAGAAAAGAATGTCCAAACCACGCAAACCCAAAGGCCGCCCGGTTTCCGGCTGGCTGATCCTCGACAAGCCGGTGGATTTCGGCTCGACGGAAGCCGTTTCCAAGATCAAGTGGCTGTTCAAGGCGCAGAAATGCGGCCACGCCGGCACGCTCGACCCCTTGGCCTCGGGCATGCTGCCGATCGCTCTCGGCGATGCGACGAAGACGGTCCCCTATGTCATGGACGGCCGCAAGATCTACGAATTCTCGGTCACCTGGGGCGAAGAACGCGCCACCGACGATCTCGAGGGCGAGGTCACGCAGAGCTCGGACAAGCGTCCGGCCGAGGGTGATATCCTGGCGCTTCTGCCGAATTATACCGGCGTCATCAGCCAGGTCCCGCCGCAGTTCTCGGCAATCAAGATCGCCGGCGAGCGCGCCTATGATCTGGCCCGCGAAGGCGAAGCCGTCGAGATTCCGTCGCGCGAGGTCGAGATCTTCCGCCTGACGCTGCTCTCCTGCCCGGATGCCAGCACGGCGCATTTCGAAGTCGAATGTGGCAAGGGTACCTATGTTCGCGCCTTGGCCCGCGATTTCGGCCGCGATCTTGGCTGCTACGGCCACGTCTCCGGCCTGCGCCGGACATTCGTCGCACCGTTCCCCGAAGACAGCATGATCCCGCTTTCCGAACTCGTCGCCCTTGAAGCGATCGAGGATCAGGACGAGCGGCTGGCAGCCCTCGACGCGCTGCTCATCGACACCAGCGAAGCGCTGTCTTCCCTGCCGCATCTGGCCGTCAACGACGATCAGGCGCATCGTCTGAAGATGGGCAACCCGATCCTCGTGCGCGGCCGTGACGCGCCGATCACCGAGAGCGAAGCCTATGCGACGGCGCGCGGCAAGCTGATCGCCATCGGCGAGATCGGCGAAGGCGAATTCCGCCCGAAGCGCGTCTTCGTCTGACGACGCGACCGGCGCGCCGCAGGCCTGCCGGTCATGCCTCTTCCCTTTGCTGTCTGAATGGTCTATAGGCAGCGCCAGCATCAGGCAGGCCTGAATGCTTTCGCGGCCAAAGCTGGACGACATCCCGGCTTTTGGCGACCTTATCTCCTCTCATCGAAAGGAACATCCGATGTCGATTACTGCTGAGCGCAAGACCGCCCTCATCAAGGAATACGCAACGTTCGAAGGCGACACCGGTTCTCCGGAAGTCCAGGTTGCGATCCTGACCGAGCGGATCAACAACCTCACGGAACACTTCAAGGGCCACAAGAAGGATAACCATTCCCGCCGTGGCCTGCTGACGATGGTTTCGAGCCGCCGTTCGCTTCTCGACTACCTCAAGAAGAAGAACGAAGGCCGTTACACCAAGCTGATCACCAGCCTGGGTATCCGTCGCTAAGGTTTTCCGGCGGGCGCTCTTCGGGCGCTCGCCGGTTGCTTATTCGGGGTTGGAAAGCCCCAGAGATTGACCACCGCATTTGATGTTTTCATGGGGTGGAACTGAGGCAGACCCGGATGGGCCGGTTTTGCCAGAACAACCGTTGACCTGTCATGGGGCAGGATTGCCGGATGCTTTCCGGCCAAGGTACGGAACCTTGGCCCGGCTTTCTCGAAAGCCGCCGCCGCAAAGCCTCCCGTTGTCTTGCCCATGATGTGTCACATAATTGCGGTCGATCGCGCGCTGTGCCTTGAAAGGGTCGTGGCGCCTGTTCCCGCATTGAAGGACAAGACATATGTTCGATACCCATAGCGTGGAAATCGAGTGGGCAGGCCGCCCGTTGAAGCTCGAAACCGGCAAGATCGCCCGTCAGGCTGATGGCGCCGTTCTTGCGACCTACGGTGAAACCGTCGTTCTCGCGACCGTCGTTTCCGCTAAGTCGCCGAAGCCGGGCCAGGATTTCTTCCCGCTCACCGTCAACTATCAGGAAAAGACCTACGCAGCCGGCAAGATCCCCGGCGGCTACTTCAAGCGCGAAGGTCGTCCGTCGGAAAACGAAACGCTCGTTTCCCGCCTGATCGACCGCCCGATCCGCCCGCTCTTCCCTGAAGGCTACAAGAACGACACCCAGGTCGTCGTCACCGTCATTCAGCACGACCTTGAAAACAACCCCGACATCCTGTCGATGGTTGCTACCTCGGCAGCCCTGACGCTCTCCGGCGTTCCGTTCATGGGCCCGGTCGGCGGCGCACGCGTCGGCTACATCAACGGCGAATACGTCCTCAACCCGCATCTCGACGAAATGGAAGAGTCCGTTCTCGACCTCGTCGTTGCCGGTACGCACGATGCCGTTCTGATGGTTGAATCGGAAGCCAAGGAACTCAACGAAGAAGTCATGCTCGGCGCCGTCATGTTCGGCCACCGCGGCTTCCAGCCGGTTCTCGATGCGATCATCAAGCTCGCCGAAGTTGCTGCCAAGGAACCGCGCGATTTCCAGCCGGAAGATCATTCCGAGCTCGAAGCAGAAATGCTGAAGCATTTCGAAGCCGAACTGCGCGTCGCCTACAAGAACACCCAGAAGGCTGAACGCTACGCAGCCGTCGATGCCGTAAAGGCAAAGGTCAAGGCTCACTTCTTCCCTGAAGGCGTCGAGCCGAAGTACACTGCCGAAGTCATCGGCGCGACCTTCAAGCACCTGCAGGCGAAGATCGTTCGCTGGAACATTCTCGACACCAAGAGCCGCATCGATGGTCGCGATCTGTCGACCGTTCGTGCGATCGTTTCGGAAGTCGGCCTGCTGCCGCGCACCCACGGTTCGGCTCTCTTCACCCGTGGTGAAACGCAGGCGATCGTCGTTGCCACGCTCGGCACAGGCGAAGACGAACAGTATGTCGACAGCCTGACCGGCATGTACAAGGAGCGCTTCCTGCTCCATTACAACTTCCCTCCCTACTCGGTTGGCGAAACCGGCCGCATGGGCTCCCCGGGCCGCCGCGAAATCGGTCACGGCAAGCTCGCATGGCGCGCTATCCGTCCGATGCTGCCGTCTGCCGAGCAGTTCCCCTACACGCTGCGCGTCGTCTCCGAGATCACCGAGTCCAACGGCTCGTCCTCGATGGCAACCGTTTGCGGCACGTCGCTCGCTCTGATGGACGCCGGCGTTCCGCTGGCTAAGCCGGTTGCCGGTATCGCCATGGGCCTGATCCTCGAAGGCGATCGCTTCGCTGTTCTCTCCGACATTCTCGGTGACGAAGATCATCTCGGCGACATGGACTTCAAGGTCGCAGGTACTGCCGACGGCATCACCTCGCTGCAGATGGACATCAAGATCGCCGGTATCACCGAAGAGATCATGAAGGTCGCTCTCGGCCAGGCACAGGGTGGCCGCACGCACATTCTCGGCGAAATGGCCAAGGCCATCACCGAGAGCCGCGGCCAGCTCGGCGAATTCGCACCGCGCATCGAAGTCATGAACATCCCGGTCGACAAGATCCGTGAAGTCATCGGCTCCGGCGGCAAGGTCATTCGCGAAATCGTCGAAAAGACCGGCGCGAAGATCAACATCGAAGACGACGGCACGGTGAAGATCGCTTCCTCGTCCGGCAAGGAAATCGAAGCGGCCCGCAAATGGATCCACTCGATCGTTGCCGAGCCGGAAATCGGCGTCATCTACGAAGGCACGGTCGTCAAGACCGCCGACTTTGGCGCTTTCGTCAACTTCTTCGGCGCCCGTGACGGTCTCGTCCACATCTCGCAGCTCGCTTCCGAGCGCGTTGCCAAGACGCAGGACGTCGTCAAGGAAGGCCAGAAGGTCTGGGTCAAGCTCCTCGGCTTCGACGAGCGCGGCAAGGTCCGCCTGTCGATGAAGGTCGTCGATCAGGAAACCGGCCAGGAAATCCCTGCCGACAAGAAGAAGGAAGAAGCAGCCGAATAAGCTGCGCCTTTCCAGAACTTCATGGGCGCGGGACTGTTTCCGCGCCCTTTTTGTATTCGAAGACGAGATGAGCCCATGAGCCGCGAAACGCTGAAAACCCTGTTCCACCCCTTTGCCAGCGGCACCGTCGATGCGCCGGGCGAGGGGCAGCGCGTGCTGTTCCTGGGCGCCGAGGCAGGCTTTGCCTTGCCGGAGGGCTTTGCCGCCTCGCTGAGCGCCGTACAGGGCTTCCGCCCGCTATACCGGCAGCTGCAGGCGCAGCGCATCGAAACCATGCCTGAGATCGAAGGCGAGGACTATGATGCGGTCCTGATGCTCTGCACCAAGCACAAGGGCGAGAACGAGGCGAATATCGCCGCCGCCCTGTCGCGCGTGAAATCAGGCGGCCTGATCGTCGTCGCCGGTGGCAAGGAAGACGGCATCCAGCCGCTGCGCAAGCGCATGGACGGCTTCGGTTTCGATATCGAGCACATGCCGAAATATCACGGCGTCGCCTTCTGGTTCGTCCGTCCTGACGATGTCAGCGAAGCAGTATCAAAATTCGCCAAGGCGCCGGTTCGCGTCGACGGCCGCTTCATCGCATCGCCGGGAATGTTCTCGCATGACCGGATCGACGACGGTTCCGAGCTGCTCGCCTCGCGTCTGCCGACCGATTTCACCGGCGATGCCGCCGATTTCGGCGCCGGCTGGGGCTATCTCTCCGCCGAACTCGTCGCGCATTCGCCGAAGCTCGCACGCATCGACCTCTACGAGGCCAACCACGCCTCGCTGGAGGCCGCAAAGGACAATCTGGCAGAGAACTGCCCGAACGCACCGGCGCGCTTCTTCTGGCACGATCTGGCGGGCGAACCGGTCAAGGACAAGTACGACCTCGTCATCATGAACCCGCCCTTCCACGAAGGCCATGCCGCGGAACCTTCGCTCGGCCAGGCGATGATCAAGACCGCAGCTTCGGCGCTCCGCGGCGGCGGCCGCCTGCTCATCGTCGCCAACCGCGGCCTGCCTTACGAGCCGGTTCTGGCCGCCAACTTCCGCGAAAGCGGAGAAACCTGCCGCAACGCCCGCTTCAAGGTTCTCTGGGCGAAGAAATAAGAAAGGCGGCCACTGGCCGCCTTTTTCATATCCGGGTTATTTGTAGCTGATCTTACTCGACGTCGGCGGTCCGAAGTGCGTCCAGCGTCGGCATCGAGGTGATGTTGAAGCCTGCGTCGACGAAGTGGATTTCGCCGGTGACGCCGGCCGACATGTCAGACAGCAGGTAGAGTGCCGAATTGCCGACATGGTCGATGCTGACGGTCTTGCGCAGCGGTGCGTTCTGCTGGTTCCACGACAGGATCGCGCGGGCGTCGGAAATGCCGGCGCCGGCGAGTGTGCGGATCGGGCCAGCGGAGATCGCGTTGACGCGGATGCCCTTCGGGCCGTAGTCGGCGGCCAGATAGCGCACGGAGGCCTCGAGAGCCGCCTTGGCGACGCCCATCACGTTGTAGTTCGGGATGACGCGTGTCGAGCCGTTATAGGTCAGCGTCAGCATCGAGCCGCCGTCGGCCATCAGCGGCGCGCAGCGTTTGGCGATCTCGGTGAAGGAGAAACAGGAGATCACCATCGTGCGGCTGAAATTGTCGCGCGTCGTGTCGGCGTAGAGGCCCTTCAGCTCATTCTTGTCCGAGAAACCGATGGCGTGAACGATGAAGTCCAGCTTGCCCCAGCGCTCCTTGATCGAGTCCACCACGGCATCGACCGATGCCGTGTCCTCGACATCGCAAGGCAGCACGAAATCCGAGCCGGCTTCGGCTGCGAGCGGCTTGACCCGCTTGCCGAGCGCTTCACCCTGGAAGGTGAAGGCGAGCTCGGCGCCCTGCGCCGCCAGCGCCTTCGAAATGCCCCAGGCAATCGAATGGTTGTTTGCGACGCCCATGATGAGGCCGCGCTTACCCTGCATGATTCCCGTCATGGTATTATCCGTTGTAGCGCTGGAAGACGAGCGTAGCGTTGGTGCCGCCGAAGCCGAAGGAGTTGGAAAGGGCAATGTCGATCTTGGCGTCGTCGATGCGCTTGCGAACGATCGGCACACCGTCGAACTCGGGGTCGAGTTCCCTGATGTGAGCGCTTTCGCCGATGAAGCCCGCCTGCATCATCAGCAGTGAGTAGATCGATTCCTGAACGCCGGCAGCACCCAGCGAGTGACCGGTCAGCGACTTGGTCGACTGGATATGCGGGATCTTGTCGCCGAAGACTTCTCGGATCGCGCCGATTTCCTTCGAGTCGCCAACCGGCGTCGAAGTGCCGTGCGTGTTGACGTAATCGACGCTGCCCTTCACCGTTGCCAGTGCCTGGCGCATGCAGCGGATCGCGCCTTCGCCTGACGGAGCGACCATGTCGTAGCCGTCGGAGGTTGCGCCATAGCCGACGATTTCGGCGTAGATCTTGGCGCCGCGGGCCTTGGCATGCTCGAGTTCTTCGAGAACCAGGACGCCTGCGCCACCGGCGATGACGAAGCCGTCACGGCTGACGTCATAGGCGCGCGAAGCGGTATCCGGCGTGTCATTGTACTTGGAAGACATCGCGCCCATGGCGTCGAAGAGGTTCGACATCGTCCAGTCGAGGTCTTCGTGACCGCCGGCGAACATGATGTCCTGCTTGCCCCACTGGATCATCTCTGCGGCATTGCCAATGCAATGTGCCGAGGTCGAGCAGGCCGACGAGATCGAGTAGTTGACGCCGTGGATCTTGAACCAGGTGGCGAGCGTCGCCGAAGCCGTCGAGGACATCGCCTTCGGAACGGCAAACGGGCCGATGCGCTTCGGGCTGTTGTTCTTAATGGTGATGTCGGCCGCTTCGATCAGCGTGCGGGTGGACGGGCCGCCCGAACCCATGATGATGCCGGTGCGCTCGTTGCCTCCGATATCTGCGTCTTCGAGGCCGGAATCGGCGATCGCCTGTTTCATGGCGACGTGGTTCCACATGCCGCCCTGCGACAGGAAGCGCGCCGCGCGGCGATCGACGAGTTCAGTCACGTCGATCTTGGGCGAACCCCAAACCTGGCACTTGAAGCCATGCTCGGCAAAATCGTTGGAAAACGAAATGCCGGACTTGGCTTCGCGCAGCGACGCGGTGACTTCCTGTGCATCATTACCGATGGAAGAAACGATACCCAGACCTGTGACAACTACCCGTCTCATGTCGATGACCTCTTCTAAAACGTCTTTGTATTTGGAGCGGTCTTGCCGCGGTTCAGGCTTTCGACAGGCCGACGCGCAGGTCGCTCGCCTGGTAGATCACTTCGCCGTCGGCCTTCAGCCAGCCATCGGCAGTGCCGAGGACGAGGCGGCCGCGCATGACGCGCTTGAAGTCGATGCCGTATTCGAGAAGCTTGGTTTCCGGACGGACCATGCCCTTAAACTTTACTTCGCCAGTGGAGAGCGCCATGCCGCGGCCGGGCTCACCGAGCCAGCCGAGGAAGAAGCCCGTCAGCTGCCACATGCCGTCAAGGCCGAGGCAACCCGGCATGATCGGGTTACCCTGGAAGTGGCAGGGGAAATACCAGTCGTCGGGGCGCACGTCATATTCGGCGCGAATGTAACCCTTGTCGAACGCTCCGCCGGTTTCGGAGATATCGGTAATGCGGTGGACCATCAGCATCGGCGGCAAGGGAAGCTGCGCATTGCCGGGGCCAAACAGCTCGCCACGGCCGCAGGACAGGATTTCCTCATAGTTGAAGCTGGATTGTCTCGTCGTCATGAAAAGTCTGGGTCCCCCGCAACGTGCTGATGGATTGAGTGTTAGTCCAAGTTCTTCGGAAAATGAAGCATAAGCATGGCTGCTTCCCATTCCGCGCCGGACCGGCGATCTGCCTTATTTGGTGGTCGCATACAGGAAGGCCAAGGCCGCGGCCAGAGCTAAATGCGCCAAAGGCCGGATTTTAAGGCATTTCAGCGCCTATTGTCCCCATTGAAACTATTGAAAGGCTTTTGCGCAAAAGTTATATGGCTTAGGAAACTTGATTAGTTGATGCTAGAATTAAATGGAGTTCTTCCTTCATGGCGGCTGAAGCCCCGATCGGTATCGAAGCGAGACTGCGCAGCGCCGGCCTTCGCCCGACGCGCCAGCGCGTTGCCCTCGGTGATCTGCTGTTCGCCAAGGGCGATCGTCACCTGACCGTCGAAGAACTGCACGAGGAAGCCGTGGTGGCGGGTGTGCCGGTATCACTGGCGACCGTCTACAACACGCTGCACCAGTTTACCGAGGCCGGCATGATCCGCGTTCTCGCGGTCGAAAGCGCCAAGACCTATTTCGATACAAACGTCTCCGATCACCATCATTTCTTTGTCGAGGGTGAAAACGACGTTCTGGATATCCCGGTCAGTAATCTCACTATCGGCAACCTGCCGGAACCGCCTGAGGGCATGGAAATCGCCCATGTCGACGTGGTGATCCGCCTGCGCCCGAAGAGCCGCTAGACGTCACATCACATCATCGGGATGGCGGCCGGGCCTGTGCTTGTAGGTTGGGAACGTCCATCCGAACCACAGTGCGCCGCCGCGGATTGCGAAGGCCGCCGCTGCGCCGAGCGCTGATGCCGCGTAGAGTGGCAAACCGAATTCCGTCGCACCGGTAAAGACGCCGGCACCGATCAGCGCCGCAGTGATGTAGATTTCCGGCCTCAGCAGTACGGAAGGCTCGTTTGCCATCAGATCGCGCAGCACGCCGCCGAAGGTCGCCGTCAGTGTTCCCGTCACGATTGCGATGGTTGGGGATCCTGTCGCAGCCAATCCTTTCGCAGCGCCCATGACGCAATAGGCAGACAGCCCGATGGCATCCAGCCAGATCAGCAGCCGATAACGCGATTCCACCAGATGGGCAGTGAAAAACACCACCACGCCGGTGACGCAGCAGATGACGATATAGGCCGGGTTCAGCACCCAGAACACCGGAACGCGGCCGAGCACGATATCGCGCACCGTACCGCCGCCGATGCCGGTCACGGTCGCGAAGAACAGGAAGCCGATGAGATCAAGCTGCTTGCGTGAGGCGGCGAGCGCGCCGGTTGCCGCAAAAAGCGCAATGCCTGCATAATCGAGATAGACGAGCAGCGACATCAGAGGTCCTTGGAGCGGCAGATCGTGCCGAGACTGAATCACGGCGGCAAGGGCGGCGCAAGGCGGGGCGTTCAGAATGCGCGACTGTCAGTGCCCTTATCCGCCAGAAAGAGGAAAGTCGTGAAAGCGCTTCTCATCGCCGTCAATCTCGTCGCGCTGCTCGTGGTCCCGGCCGCCGCCTTCGCCCAGCAGTCGCTGCTCTCCGATCCGGAGATCTACGAGAAGAAGCACTTCACCGAGCAGTGCACCAAAGCCGACTTCGGCGAGGGCTACGTCAAGCGCCTCGATATCAACAACGATGGCCTCATCGACGCGGTCGTCAACGAAGGCGAGCTGACCTGCGACGGCGAGAAGGGCCCGCAGTGCAACGACGACGGCTGCCCCTACAATTTCTATCTCCAGGTCGCCGAAGGCGGCTACTTCATGATCGCGACGGCTCAGATCTATGGCTACGATTTCGTCCAGCGCTTCGGCAACATGGTTCTGGCCATGAAGATGCATCCACGCTTTTGCGACCGTACTGAGGGTGACCCCTGCATCGTCACGGCCCGCGTCCGCGGCACCAAGTTCGTCACCATCTCCAAGAAATAGCGGTTATCGAGGATAGAGTTCCGACGTTCGCCCCGCGAGATAATAGCCCACGAGACCAAACCATTCGCGCACCGCGGTCGAAATGTTCTGGGCGTTGAGGCTCGGCTGGGTAAAGTCGATGCCGGGGCGGACCTCGCCGTCCGTCCGGAAATCGGTGGGCCATGGCGTGACGTCGATGCCGAGCTTGCGGAAAATGCCGACGGACCGTGGCATGTGATATCCGGAGGTGATCAGCAGGCAGTTCGAAAGTCCGTTCTGTGCAAGCAGATCCTTGGTGTTCATCGCGTTCTCGAAGGTCGTGCGCGATGCCGTCTCCTCCACCAGCCGCTCGCGCGGTACGCCGAACAACGGGAAAAAGCGCGTCGAGGCGGCGGCATCGCCTTCGTAGGTGCCTGAAATCGAGCCATCTCCGCCCGAAATCAGGATCCGCGACTGCGGGAATTTCTGTGCCAGTCTCAGCGCTTCTATAAAGCGGTCTGCCGCGGCACTGAATTCGATCCCATGGCGGGCGGTGTTGACCTCGCTCTCGAAGGCACCGCCAAGCACGATCATGCATTGCAGGCTTTCCGGGTCCTGTGCGGGTTTGGGGAAACGGTTTTCCAAGCCTTGCAACAGATAATTGCCGGCCGTCGTATAAAGCGTCACGAACAGCACGACGGCGCTAAGCCCGGAGAGCAACAGTGCGCTTTTGCGCAGCCGGAGCGCCAGGGCCAGGAGCCCGAGAGCGATAAGGAAGAAGGCAACGGACAGCGGCTGGCCGAAAACCCAGACTAGCTTGGAGAAGATAAACACGAAATGCTCCCGGTATCGAACTGGGCAGCATCCTATGCGATTCGGCTTCCAGGGAAACGACCGCCGTTACCGGGACTGGCGCGTCACTGCGGTAAGCGGAAAAATCAATGTCCATTCAATTATTTAGTGGAAAGGAGGAGAGATCATCCGCAGCTGTTTTTCTGTCTCTACGACGGCGCGCTCAATCCAGTAAAGAATTTCGGGCTGATGATTAATATTTAAGCGGAGCGCTGCAAGCCCATCAAGTATCAAGGAAAGATTTCGCTGCGTTTCATCGGCTGCGATGCTGGGCAAGGCGTCAGGCAATTCAATGTCCAATTTCATTGCGGCGATCGTGCCTCCATCGGGCGGCAAACTCTTTTTGTTTCCGGCGAAAATTACCTATCGTTACGCAGCCGTCTGTCAATCGGATCAGCCCTTAAATTGTGGCCTATCCCCCTTTGTGTTCCGCTTGGCTTGCGGCTAGTTTGAGCGCGACTCATCTCCTGAAAGCCATTGCGGACATGTCTGCACTTGAGAATTTTGCCGAAAATTTACGGCGGCTCTGCCTCGCAAAGGCGGGCAGCATCAGCGCTGCCGCGCGCGGCATGGAAATTGGCCGCTCGCAGATCGAATCCTACCTTCAGGCTCGCCGGGCGCCGGGACGCGCTTCGGTCAAGAAAATCTGTCAGTACCTCGATGTCACCGAGGAAGAAATGTATCAGCGGCCGATCGCCGTCGATCTCGATCACGGCCGTCCTTCGGGCACGCGCGTGCTCTCTGCTGCGCGTGACGCGCTGGAGCCACTGCTCTTTGCCGATCCGGCCGCCGGGATCGCCCCGGGCCTCTACCATGCCTATATGACAATACCGAGTACGCCGGACAGCCTACTCTGCGCGGTCGTCGTTATTGCCAAACAGGGCAATGCCACCACCTTCCGCCGGCTGACCAATCGGGCCGTCAAGAAGGGCGAATACTGGTCGCGGTTCACCGGCGATCACAAGGGCATTGTCGTCGAGCGGCTGAACTGCCTGTCCTTTGCTGCCGCAAACCAGATCGGCACGCAGGAGCCGACGCTGATGCGTTTGCGCTGGCTGCCCTTCTCCGACAAGCTGCTCGGCGGCCACTCGATGATCTTTACGCCGGCCGGGCCGTCATTCAGCGCCGTGGTCATGGTGCCGCTCAACAGCCGCATCAACTTGCGAACCGCACTGCGGCTCGCCAAGGTCTACCGCACGACCGATGAGGCCGTGCCCCGGATCGTCCGGGATATGATCGTTCAGCAGCGCGCCGACTTCATCTCCGCAGTCACGCGCGACCTCACTTAGTTCAGCGACAGTCCCATATCGTGGGTCGCCGCAGCCGGTTCTACGCTGACCCGGTGCGCCTCGATCAATGCCATCGACAAGAGATAGGTCAGCATCGGCTGCTTCGCGCTCCTGCTCTGCGCGATCAGCGTGTTCAACATGTCGATGGTGTATCCACCGAGGGCATCGTCCAAAGTCAGCTCTTCTTCGGTCTGTACAGTCTTTTTAAGGCCCATTCTGCTTCTCCGGCGGTCCTACCGAATTATTCTCACACCATGATTGTCATAGTTCTCTTTTTTGGGCTAGATAATTCTACGTAAAGACAAAAATAACAAATTTAATTCAGTAATTGTCTGTTTTTGACTTCAATTGAAGCAATGCATCACTTTGATGTATCAAAACAATATTTCCGCATTAATTGAATATTTCTGGTTGCTGTTTCATCCTTCGGCCGCGATCAAGGGGATCGTTCATACAACCGTGGAGATGGATCATGCAGAACAAGACGAAGCCGAACCTCAAGGTAACGCCTGTTAAGGCCAAGCCGACGTTTGTCAGCCGCGGTATGATGTTCCGTATTGATTAAGTTCATAAGCGCCTGCTGCGAGCCTCGCGGCAGGCGCATCTGATTCGATGCGTTATCGCTCTTCCCGCACTCTCGTTTTTCATAACGATGGCGACGCCTTCGTCGCCTGCAACTTTCTCACCAAGGCTGTGTTCGAATGCAGCCCTGATCTCCTGGAGTTTCTGCGCGCGCTCGCCTCCTGGAGCGATCGCGCTGCGATCAGCGATCAGGCGCCTGGCTACAGCGACGAAGAACTGGACGAGACGCTCGCCTCGCTGGTCGAGATGTCGGCGCTCATCGAGGAGGGTTCCGCCCTCCACGCGCGCGAAGAGGCGTTCTCCGAAAACTGGAAATGGGGTGTGCCGTCGGCGCTGCTGCATTTCTGCGTTCAGGATCCTGAGTACATGTCGCTGAACGAGGCGGAGGATCTGCAGCGCACGACGCTTGCCACTGAAGGCGAGATCGCGCTCTACAGCCTGAACGCAGACAAGAGCGACGTCATAGCGCTGCCGCCAGCGCTTGGTGGCAACACTTTGCTGCAACTGATGTCGCGCCGCCGGACGCAGCGTCGTGGCCTGCCGCAGGCCGCCAGCATCGGTGTGCTCTCTGAAGCGCTGTTCGCCGGTCTCGGCATTACCGGCAAGGCGCGCAATGCCGTCGTCGAATTGCCGCTGGGCATGACCCCCTCAGGCGGCGCCCGCAATCCCTATGAAGCCTATGTGTTTGCCCGGAATGTCGAAGGGCTCGAGCCCGGCATCTATCACTATTCAGCGCTGGAGCATTCGCTGGCGCGCGTCTCGGCCGCGACGCCCGCATTGTCGGATCTGGTCGGTGGCCAGGAATGGGCCGATACCATGCCCTGCATGATCGTTCTCGTCGCGCATATGGACCGGACCATGTGGAAATATAGCGATGCGAACGCCTACAGGGTGGTGATGATCGAAGCGGGACATATCGGCCAGAACATCATGCTCGCGGCTACCGCGCATGGCATGACGGCCTGCCCGACAGCCGCACTCAGCCATAGCGCGATCTGCGAATTGCTCGAAATTAGCAATCCGGCCCATGCGCCGATCTATGCCCTTACTCTGGGTTGGCCTGACGCAACGTAAAGACCAAAAAAAGTCGGTTGAATTTTGCAACTCGCGGGTTGCGATATTTGAAATACCCGGCATATTATGGTGAGCAAATCGTTTCTAAATGAGGGATCGCTCACGTGCCGGATCCAGTCGATATCCTAGTCGGTCGCAACGTAAGACAATTGCGTGCCAGACGCCGCGTTTCACAGCTGGAATTGGGTGAGGCCCTCGGCCTGACCTTCCAGCAGATTCAGAAATATGAGAAAGGCACGAACCGCGTTTCCGCGAGTAAGCTGCATCAGATCGCCCAGTTTCTGGGGGTCGAAATCTCAGCCCTTTTCGAAGGTGCCGAAACGAGTCAGCCCGAGAAGATCGAGCTGAGCCCGGAGGCCTATCAGCTGGCGCTGCATTACGACAAGCTCCACTCGCCGGCAGGCAAGGAAGCGGTCAAGACTATCCTGACTTTGATGAGCAATGAGACGGCGGCGTAATCCGCCCCAATCGACCGGCGGATATGGGTCACACCGTTTCCCGGTACTTTAGCCCGCCTCACGGCGGGCTTTCTTTTTCTAGTGCCGCTCGCATTCATGCAGCGCTGTCAGCAGCTCGTCTTGCGTATGGTGGCCGGCGTGATAGAGATCGATCGCGATACTGGCGATCGACAGTCCTTGCTGGCTGCGGAGCTTGATGTTTCGCTCTGCGCACCACGAGTAAAGCGCGCCGGCGAGGACATCGACATCATCCGCCGGAGCGGACATGGAAAGTGCTGCGGTCATGTGAAATGCCCTTTGGTTCGTTCCCCAATTCTGTTCAGAAGATTGAAGTGATTTAGAGAACTTGCAAGTCCGTTTCAGGGCCTGCGTTAACGCCGGACATATGGGTATTTCATGCCGTCCCAAAACGGCACGGAAATGGCATCCGTGCCGCTATGGAACGCCTTTGGCCGATTATAGGACGTGTAGCGACCGTGTCTCTACGCCGAAAAGCTGCAGCTTGTCAGCCGCTCGCTGAGCGTCCAGAGCCTTTCGGCTGCCTCGGCATCGCAGGCCCACGGCCAGACCCCGACAGGTCCCGTGTGGCCTTCCCCGACCAGTGGAGATATGTCGCAGTCCTCACAATAGACGCCACCCAGACCGGCGAGCTTAGGGCTGGTCGCGCACCATACCGAGGTGGCCGCACCCTCTTCGACAGTCTTGAAGCTGCGCTGGCTCTCTTCGCTGACGTCCATCCCGCCATCGGCATGGCGGGTGATGCCGAAGGCCTTGAAATCGTCATCGGTCAGATGGCGCACGAGATCCGTGATGATGGCGCCGGGGTGAAGCGAGAACGCGCGGACACCAGATACCTCGCCCCGCTTGTCGAGGCCAAGGGCAAAGAGCGCATTGGCTGTCTTCGACTGGCCATAGGCTTTCCACTTGTCGTATTCGCGGGTCTCGAAGTTCGGATCCGCGAAATCGACCGGAGCGAAGCGGTGGCCGCGCGAGGAGACCGCCACGACCCGCGCGCCGTTCGCCTTCACCAACGCCGGCCAGAGGCGCGCGGTGAGCTGGAAATGTCCAAGATGGTTGGCGGAGAACTGGACCTCGTAGCCACGGCTGTCGCGCGTCAGCGGAGAGGCCATGACGCCGGCGCTGTTGATCAGCATATGCAGCGGTCTGCCGCTCGCCAGGAAGCCAGCAGCGAAACGGTCGATCGAAGCCGGATCGAGCAGGTCGAGCGGCGCGAGTTCGACCCCAGCGATACCGGCGAGGTTCGCCTCCGCCTTGGCGGGTGACCTGACGGGGACAATGACCGTTGCACCGGCTTCGCTGAGTGCCCGCGTCGTCTCGACGCCGATGCCAGAATAGCCGCCGGTGACGATGGCGATCTTGCCGCCGAGGTCGATCCCCACCAAGGCGTCCCGCGCTGTCGTCTTGCTACCGAAACCGGAATGGATAGGCTGTTGTTCTGTCGTCATTGACGGACTCCTTTTGAAACATGGCCCGGTATAGATTGCCGAAATGGGATGATCCATGTAAGAAAATTCCGATTTCTTGCTGGATCGTTCAGATATGGACCCGCTTTCCGATATCCTTGCGCTTTTGCAGCCAAAAAGCGTCGAGACCTATGGCGTCATGTCCGGCGGCGAATGGGCGCTCGACTTTCCGCGCAGCTATGAAGGCATCAAGTTTGGTGCGGTGGCCCGCGGCGGATGTTTTCTAAGGGTCTCTGGCGAACCGGCACCGTTCAGGCTGGAGGAGGGGGATTGCTACCTTCTGACCGGGCAACCCTATTGGCTGGGCAGCGATCTCTCGCTCGCGGGCATTGATGCCCGGGCGATCTTTGTCGATCTGAAGACCCGCGTTGCCCGGCATGGTCCGCAGGAAGATATTTTCCTGGTTGGTGGCCGCCTGATGTTTGACGCCAGTCATCAGATATTGCTGACCGGCGCACTTCCCGCAGTGATGCATATTCCGGCAGCCGCTGATGAAGCCGCAGTGCTGCGCTGGACGCTGAAGCAATTGGCGAAGGAACTGACGGAGCTGCGGCCGGGCGGTCTGCTGATGTCCGAGCATCTTGGCCATATCCTGTTCGTCAATGCGCTACGCCTGCATATGGCAGCGGAAGGTGAGGTGGCGCCGGGTTGGCTGAAGGGCTTGAACGATCCGCGGATCGGCAGGGCATTGCGGGCGGTGCATGCCGAACCGGCAAGGCGCTGGACGCTGGAGGTCTTGGCGAAAGAGGCCGGCATGTCGAGAACGGCCTTCGCTCTGCATTTCAAGGCCCTGGTCGGCTGGCCGCCGCTCGATTATCTGTTGCGCTGGCGCATGCGGCTGGCTGCCCGCGCGCTGCTGTCGCCGGAGCGCAACCGCTTGTCCGATATCGCGCTATCTGTCGGCTACGAGTCCGAAAGCGCCTTCAGCGCGGCTTTCAAGCGCGCCATGGGTTGTTCGCCGAAACACTATCAGGGCAGGGCGAAACAACCCGTATGATACAAAAAAAGCCGGTGGGGACACCACCGGCTCTGTCTTTGTCTTCGCGAAGTGCTCGCTCAGCCTTCGAAGAATTCCTTCATCCGGGCAAAGAAGCCCGTCGATTCAGGATTGTTCTCCTTCGAGGAGAGCTGCTCGAATTCCTGCAGCAGCTCGCGCTGGCGCTTGGAGAGCTTCTGCGGCGTCTCGATCTGGATCTGGATGTACAGATCGCCCGTCTGGCTGGAGCGCAGCACCGGCATGCCCTTGGCCTTCAAGCGGAACTGTTTACCCGCCTGCGTACCTTCGGGAACGGTAACGCGCGACTTGGTACCGTCGAGCGTTGCCACATCGAAAGTGCCGCCGAGTGCCGCCGTCGTCATCGAGATCGGTACGGCGCAATAGAGATCGGCTCCATCGCGCTGATAGAACTCATGCGGCTTGACCGACAGGAAGATGTAAAGGTCGCCCGCAGGCCCTCCACGCGTGCCTGCCTCGCCTTCGCCCTGCAGGCGAATGCGGGTGCCGTCTTCAATACCAGCCGGGATGTTGACCGAGAGCGAACGCTCTTCCGTCACGCGGCCCTGGCCATGGCACTTGGTGCATGGGTCGGGAATGATCGTGCCGCGGCCATGACAGGTCGGGCAGGTGCGCTCGATCGAGAAGAAGCCTTGAGCTGCGCGCACACGGCCTGAACCCTGGCAGGTGCCGCAGGTCTTCGGCTGCGTGCCCGGCTTGGCGCCGGAACCCGAACAGACGTCGCAGGTGATCGACGTCGGAACGCGAATCTGTGCCGTCTTGCCGGAGAAGGATTCTTCCAGCGTGATTTCCATGTTGTAGCGAAGGTCGGCGCCGCGCTCGCGCCCACCGGAAGAGCGCTGCCGTCCACGGCCGCCGCCCATCATCTCGCCGAAAATATCCTCGAAGATATCAGAGAAACCACCGCCGCCGGCAAAACCGCCACCGCCGCCGCCAGGTCCCATGCCGCCATGTTCGAAGGCGGCGTGGCCATAGCGATCGTAGGCCGCGCGTTTCTGCGGGTCCTTGAGCGTCTCGTAGGCTTCGTTGATTTCCTTGAACTTGACTTCGGCGCTCTTATCGTCCGGATTTTTGTCCGGATGATACTTCATGGCCAGCTTGCGGAAGGCGCTTTTCAGCTCTTTCTCATCCGCCGTTTTGGCGACGCCCAGAGTTTCGTAAAAGTCCGCTTTTGCCAATTTAAACCCCGGAAATGGATTTCCGGCTGCCGTCAGGCAGCCGGATCACAGTGTTTAGCATAACCGCTTTGCCGCGGATTACGCGGACTTCTTGCGGTCGTCGTCTTTGACTTCTTCGTAGTCGGCATCGACGACGTTGTCATCACCCGCGGAAGCATCAGCCGTGCCCGCTTCAGCCTGCTGCGATTCGTAAATCGCCTGGCCGAGCTTCATGGAAACTTCCATGAGCGTCTGGGTCTTGGCCTTGATGTCTTCGGCATCCGGCTCGGTTGCTTCGATCGAAGACTTCAGCGCAGCGATCGCGTCGGAAATCGCGGTACGATCGGCTTCCGAAACCTTGTCACCGTAATCCTTCAGCGACTTCTCGCTGGAGTGAACGAGGCTTTCGGCCTGATTCTTCGCTTCTACGGCTTCGCGGCGCTTCTTGTCGGCTTCGGCATTGGCTTCAGCGTCCTTGACCATCTTCTCGATGTCGGCGTCGGAGAGACCACCAGAGGCCTGGATGCGGATCTGCTGTTCCTTGCCGGTGCCCTTGTCCTTGGCCGAAACCTGCACGATGCCGTTCGCGTCGATGTCGAAGGTGACTTCGATCTGCGGAACACCACGCGGTGCCGGCGGCAGTCCAACGAGGTCGAACTGACCGAGCAGCTTGTTGTCCTGCGCCATTTCGCGCTCGCCCTGCGAAACGCGGATGGTGACGGCCTGCTGGTTGTCGTCAGCAGTCGAGAAGGTCTGGCTCTTCTTGGTCGGGATCGTCGTGTTACGCTCGATCAGACGGGTGAAGACGCCGCCGAGGGTCTCGATACCGAGAGACAGCGGGGTCACGTCGAGAAGCAGGACGTCCTTGACGTCGCCCTGCAGAACGCCGGCCTGGATGGCGGCGCCGAGTGCGACGACTTCATCCGGGTTGACGCCCTTGTGCGGCTCCTTGCCGAACAGCTGCTTGACGACTTCCTGCACCTTCGGCATGCGGCTCATGCCGCCGACGAGGACGACTTCATCGATCTCGGCAGGGGTGACGCCAGCATCCTTGAGGGCGGCCTTGCACGGTGCGATCGTGCGCTGAACGAGATCGTCGACCAGGCTTTCGAACTTGGCGCGGGTCAGCTTCAGCGTCAGATGCTTCGGACCGGAAGCGTCTGCCGTGATGAACGGCAGGTTGATTTCGGTCTGCTGCGAGGACGACAGTTCGATCTTCGCCTTTTCGGCAGCTTCCTTGAGGCGCTGCAGGGCAAGCTTGTCGTTCTTCAGGTCGATGCCCTGGTCCTTCTTGAACTCGTTGGCGAGATATTCGACGAGACGCATGTCGAAGTCTTCACCGCCGAGGAAGGTGTCGCCGTTCGTCGACTTCACTTCGAAGACGCCGTCGCCGATTTCGAGAACCGAGATATCGAAGGTACCGCCACCCAAGTCGTAAACGGCGATCGTCTTGCCGTCCTTCTTGTCGAGACCGTAAGCGAGCGCTGCTGCCGTCGGCTCGTTGATGATGCGGAGAACCTCAAGACCGGCGATGCGGCCGGCATCCTTGGTTGCCTGGCGCTGGGCGTCGTTGAAGTAGGCGGGAACGGTGATGACGGCTTTTTCGACCTTTTCACCGAGGTAGGATTCGGCGGTTTCCTTCATCTTCTGAAGGATCATCGCGGAAATCTGTGCGGGCGAATAGCCCTTGCCCTGAGCTTCGACCCAAGCGTCGCCGTTATCGCCCTTGGCGATATTGAACGGAACGAGGCCCTTGTCCTTTTCGACGGTCGGATCGTCGTAGCGGCGGCCGATCAGGCGCTTCACTGCGAAGAGGGTGTTCGTGGGGTTGGTGACTGCCTGACGCTTTGCCGGCTGGCCGACGAGGCGTTCGCCATCATCGGAGAAAGCCACCATGGAAGGGGTCGTACGCGCGCCTTCCGCATTTTCAATGACCTTCGCGTCCTTGCCGTCCATGACAGCGACGCAGGAATTTGTCGTTCCGAGGTCGATACCGATTACTTTTGCCATGTCATTTACTCCTTGAAGCAAGCTGTCGGAACCCTTGGTTAAGGCATTTCCCTGACAGCCCCTTGGGGGATGGGGGTCTTCGAACTAACGCAATCGTGATTGCGGTGATGCGGCGTATATAAGGAGCGGTTTTCGGGACTGCAAGGCGAGAAATAGCCCGAAATCCAGCAAAACGAGCGTGTTGTCTTCAATTTTTACGGTAGCCGGAAAACAAAGGTTTTCGGCTGCACGGCAGCGTAACTGCGCGTTGCAGATCGTCCCTTTGTGCTTCTACTGTCCCATGATCAGATCAAGCAGCGTTGTGCGCCGCGGCTGGCCCTGATGCACCGGCTGCCCCTGGCCGATATCGCCGGGCGGAACCGCGCCGTCATAGCCCTCGTCAGGTCCGACATCGCCGGGAGGAAGAGGACCGCCAGAGGCTTGTTGCTGCTGTACGGGTGCCGGCGGATATTGCTCGGACGAGCCACCACCGAATACACCGGAAATGATGCCGCCGATCGTCGAAGGCTGCTCCTGCATCGGCTGCGGTTCGCCCTGCGCCACCGGCTGGTTGGCGATCGCGTTCGGGTCGGCAACGAACTGGCCGCTGCCGAACAGCGGTGCCGGCGAAAGTCCCTTATGCGCCGCAATCATGAATTCCTGCCAGGCCTTGGCCGGGAGCCCACCGCCCGTTACCTTCTTCATCGGCGTGCCGTCGTCATTGCCGAACCAGACGCCCGTCGTCAGGTTGCTGGTAAAGCCGACGAACAGCGCGTCGCGCGAATTCTGCGTCGTTCCCGTCTTGCCGGCCGCCTGCCAGCCGGGAATTTTTGCGCTGCGACCGGTGCCGAACTCGATCGTGCCCATCATCATCGCGTTCATATTGGCGGCGATGGCTTCGGAGAGCACGCGCGGCGGATTGTCATAGGTGTTTTCGTAAAGCACCTTGCCTTCGGCCGTCGTCACCCGTCGGATCACATGCGGCGTCGCCTTGTAACCGCCGTTCATGAAGGCGGCATAGGATGCGGTCAGTTCTTCCAGTGTCACTTCGGATGTTCCGAGTGCTATCGACGCATTGGACTGAAGTTCGGTTTCGACGCCCAGCCGGTGTGCCAGCTTTATCACCTGGTCGGGCCCGTCATACATCACGAGCTGGGCTGCAACGGTGTTTAGCGACTTCGCGAGCGCCGTCGCCAGAGTCACTTCGCCGTTATACTTCTTCTCGTAGTTCTCGGGCGTCCAGTTGCCGATGCGGATCGGCGCGTCGTTGAAGACGGAGGCTGGTGTCAGGCCCTTCTCGAGCGCCGCCGCATAGACGAATGGCTTGAAGGACGAGCCAGGCTGGCGCTTGGCCTTGACCGCACGGTTGAACTGGCTTTCGGCGTAATCCTTGCCGCCGACCAGAGCCCGGATCGCGCCGGTGCCGTCGATCGAAACGAGGGCCGCCTGCGAGGCATCGAGCTTGACGCCCTGCTTCGACAGGATATCGTTCAACGCCTCGTCTGCCTTCTTCTCCAGCCCCTTGTCGATCGTCGTATCGACGATCACGTCTTCCTTGACCGCGCCGCCGATCAATCCGGGCAGCTCGTCCATCACCATGTCGGCGACATACTGGCCGGCGCCCGACCAGTAGCTCTTGGCCTTGGCGGGGGTCTGCGACATCGCCGTTTTGACTTCGTCGTCGGTAATATAGCCCTGGTCGCGCATCGCCTGCAGCACTATCTGGGCGCGGGCATTGGCGGCTTCCGGATCGCGTGCCGGCGACAGCCGCGTCGGCGCCTTCACCAGGCCAGCGAGCAGCGCCGCTTCACCAAGGTTGACGTCACGGGCCGACTTGTTGAAGTAGCGGCGGGCGGCGGCCTCGACGCCATAGGCGTTCGAGCCGAAATAGACGCGGTTCAGATACATCGCAAGGATCTGGTCCTTGGTGTATTTCTGCTCCAGCCAGAAGGAGAGCAGCACCTCCTGCACCTTGCGTTCCAGCGTTCTATCAGGCGACAGGAAGAGGTTCTTGGCAAGCTGCTGCGTCAGTGTCGAGCCGCCCTGGATCGGCTGTCCCGTCAGGTTGTTGACGAAGGCGCGGGCAAGGCCCATCGGATCAACGCCGAAATGGGAATAGAAACGCCGGTCCTCGATGGCAACGATCGCCTGCGGAACGTAAGGCGACATCTGCTCCAGCGGCAGCGCCTCACCGCCGGTGGCACCGCGATTGGCAATCACGCTGCCGTCCACCGAAGTGATCTTGACGTTTGGCGGTCTGTCCGGGATCGACCATGTGCTGGCGCTCGGCATGCGTGAGCCATAATAGAAGACCAGTCCGGCAACGCCGATACTGGCCCAGATGCCGAGCACGATGCACCAGTAGATCAGCCGGCGCAGCAAGGCGAAAAGCCCGCCGCCATCGCGTTCAGGCGGCTCGCGCCTTTCGCGGCGCTTGCGTTCAGGCGTGCGGCTGCGCGATGGTTTGGGGGATGGAGCGGAGCTGCGTTTTGCGCCGCGGCGGCCGTCGATACGGTCTTCGTCATCGAGCGCAAAATCGTCTTCGTCGTCCTCACGGCGGTCGCGGCCGCTGAAGGACGGTTCAATTCTGTCGCGTGATCTGCTTTTGCCTGCCATTCCGGACCGGTCGTACCCTTTGCCGCCCGCATTTCACTCGTCACGCGGAGCTACCCGATTGAATTGTAAATACGGCGATTTAAGGGGGCGTTAACATTATTGGATGAAGCCATTTGACGCGGTTCGAGCTCTCGCTTTTGCGCATAGCTGCCATTCGTTGCGAATGTCATGAAACTGACATATATGCCGCCATGTTGCGCCCAAGAAAAAAGCAATAAGCGTAATGCATAGGCATTTGTCATGAGCATCGATCTCAATAGAATTGAAGAAACCCGTCTGCGGGAAATCTGGAGCGTCCACGACTTCGCCCGGCAGTACCGTCTCACCAAGATGGAAGAGAGCCGGCTGAAGATGCTTCACGGCCCTTTTGCAGCGATGCAGGATCTCGTCGCGGCGCATAAGAGTGTCGTCATCTGGTAATTGGGAACCTTTAGGCGTCCCGGCTGTTTCTTCTGCAGCGGGACAGCCCCTCACGTTCCGCTTAAGGTCGGCCGTCCCCCCCCTCAATACGTGCCGATCGAAATCAGGCCCGGTGTCTCCTTCGGAGCGCCGGGCTTTTTTCGTTCAGCCTCTTCGGCAAACAGAAAGGGCGGCATCGCTGCCGCCCTTGGAATTAATTATTGCAGTTCGGATCGTCAGGCTGGCACGCCCCGCGCGGCGGCCTGCGGCGGTCGTTCTCATTGTTATTGACGTCGCCGTGCTGCATGATTCCTCTTAGATTGTTGCGCAGACGCTGGCGGGCGTCGTCATTGTTGTTTTCGCGGACGTCCGGTTGACGGTCGGATCGCGGGCGGCGGTTCTGATCGCCGTCATCCCGTCTGCGGTCGGGGCCGCGATCAAAGTCCGGGCGGCGATCGAAATCTGGCCTCCGGTCGAAATCAGGGCGCCGGTCAAAATCCGGACGGCGATCGAAATCGGGGCGCCTTTCGAAATCCGGGCGGCGGTCAAAGTCGCGGGGCGGTGGCGGGCGGTAGAATTCCGGGCCGCGGCGCCAACGGTCACGATCGCGATAGAAATCGCGGTTGCGATAGTACCGGTCCCAATAGTTGCCGACGCTGAAGACCACGGTCGGAATGCCGAGCGGTCGGTAATATTCCGGCCCCACATAGACGCGGCGGCTCTGATAGAGCGCCTGGACATAGCGTCCAGCGACCCAGCCGCGTCCGCCGTAGAACTCGACGTCGCACCACGGGACATCGGCAAGGCAGCCATGAATTTCAACGGATTCGCCAGCAGGGATGACGACGACTGCCGGATAGCCGGTGCTCGGCCCGGCCCGCATGTTGACGTTGGCAGTCGCGTAGCCTTCGGCGGCTTGCGCGATCGCCGGGGCAAGTAGAAGCAGGCTCATTGCCGCGATCCTGAGAAGCGTGTTTCGCACGTTTCAACTCCCTATTGGGCGCGGCAAAGCCGACGCCTATATGTTCTCCAGCCAGCTTCGGGCCAGCATCAGACAAAGCTAGAGCGCTTGCCGGCTTTTATGAGGCGGCGTGCATTCACGTTGTCTTTCAAAGACTTGTAATGTGTTTCCGATGAATGCAGCTTGAACGGCGGGGCAAAATCGCGGTGTGTTGAAAAGTGGTGTACGGATACCGATATAAGGTCCAAGAGATCGCAGCCCGGACGCGGCGAAGGCACGAGATGCCTGACGCGTTCTGATCCGAGGGCAAAACGCCTTAATGGTTTGTTAACCTTTCCGGATCAGTCTGGCTGCAATATCTGCTTCCTCCTTGACCACGGATGTACTGGCACCGAAGCGAAGCAGGTGACGAAAGGCCGGTTCTTGCCGGCCTTTTTGTCTGTCTGGATGGCGCGCGCTCTTTCGAGCTGCGTGCCTTTTCTGTCTTAAGCCAGTGCTTCCAGGATGCGTACCCAGGAGCGAATGCCCTTGTGGTAAGAGGCAAGCTCGTACTTCTCGTTCGGCGAGTGGATGCGGTCATCGGCAAGGCCGAAGCCGACCAGCAGCGATTCCATCCCGAGCATCTTCTGGAAATCGCCGACGATCGGGATCGACCCGCCCATGCCGATGACGACGGCTGGCTTCGGCCATTCGTCGGAAAGCGCGTTCTTCGCCTTGGTGATAACAGGCGAATCGTAGGACAGATGGATTGCCGGAGAGGCGCCGTGCGGGTGAAACTCGACCGAGCAGTCGGCCGGGATCTTCGAGCGGATATAGGCGCGGAATGTCTCGCGGATAGCGGCCGGATCCTGTTTGCCGACAAGCCGGAAGGAGACCTTGGCAGAAGCCTTGGCGGCGATGACAGTCTTGAAGCCTTCGCCGGTGTAGCCGCCCCAGATGCCGTTGACCTCAGCCGTCGGCCGCGCCCAGGTGAGCTCCAGAACCGAACGGCCCTTTTCGCCCGATGGTACGGAAAGGCCGACCTGGCCGAGGAAGCTCTCGGATGTCTGTCCGAGCTTGTCCCATGACGACTTGATGTTCTCAGGTGTTTCCTCGACGCCCTCGTAGAAATTCTCGAGCGTGATGCGGCCGGTCTGGTCATGCAAACCCGCCAGCGCTTCCGTCAGGATATGGATCGGGTTGGCGGCAGCACCGCCGAACAGGCCCGAATGCAGGTCGCGGTCGGCAGCCGTGATGACGACTTCCTCGCCGACGAGGCCGCGCAGGGCAGCGGCGATCGCCGGTGTCTCGTGGTCCCACATGCTGGTGTCGCAGACCAGCGCATAGTCGGCCTTCAGCTCGGCGGCATTGGCTTCCAGGAACGGCTTCAGCGACGGCGAACCAGACTCTTCTTCGCCTTCGAACAGGATAGTGACGCGGCAGGGCAGCGCACCGTTGATTTCCTTATAGGCGCGGCAGGCCTCGACGAAGGTCATCAGCTGACCCTTGTCGTCGGCGGTACCGCGGCCAGTCAGGATCTTGCGGCCGTTGCCGGCATCCTTGATCGCGGGTTCGAAGGGATCGTTTTCCCAGAGCTCGATCGGATCGACCGGCTGCACGTCATAGTGACCGTAAAAAAGTACATGCGGCGCATTTGGTGTGGCGCCTTCGTGATGGGCGACCACCATCGGATGGCCGGGCGTGTCACGCACCGAAGCCTCGAAGCCCAGCGTCTTGAGATAGGCGACGAGCCATTCCGCCGCCTTGCGGCAATCGGCCTTGAAAGCCGGATCCGTCGAGATCGATTTGATGCGCAGCAACTCAAACAGCTTGTCGAGGCTTGAATTGAGATTCTGGTCGGCGCGCGAAAGCACCGGTGTGACGTCAGTCATTTCCGACTCCTCTTGAAATTCCGGCCGGACGATAGACCAAAGGCCAGCGGGTTTCGAGGAGAAAAACCTATGTCGTTCAGCGGCCGCTTCTCGCAGGTCCGGCGAGTGTCCCGCTTTGGTAATGTGTAATAAATGGAGAGAAAGAAATCACTAATGCAATTTACGGTTATTTAGCAAACACTAAATAGCTTGGCTGAAAACGCGGTGAGGTGACCAATGTTTTCAGTGATTGCTTGCGTCAGGGACTATCACGATTGGCGCCTTGTCGGGGCGGCCGCCATTGTCTGCCTCGTCGGCAGCCTGGCCACCATGCTGCTGCTCTCGCGCGCTCAGGAGTGCGACGCAGGGCAGCGGCGTTTGTGGATCGCCGCCTCAGCTTTTGCCTGCGGCATCGGTATATGGGCAACGCATTTCATTGCCATGCTTGCCTATGATGGCGGCCTGCCGATCAGCTACGGGCTTGGTCTCACCGGTCTCTCGGTCGTGCTGGCGATTGCCGGATCCTGGGGCGCGATCCTCGTCGCTTCGGAAGGGACAAGTGGCTACTCCTTCGCCTCAGGCGGCGTGCTGATGGCGCTGGCGATTGCCACCATGCACCTGACGGGCATGCAGGCGATCGAAGCGCAGGCAACGATCGAATACGATCCCTATGTCACGCTCGCCGCCGTCGTTACTGGTGCCGGCCTGGCGACACTGTCTTTCCTGACCTTTTTCAAGCTGACGGGCGCGAAGCGCATCGTCATCTCGTCGCTGATTTTCGTGCTGTCGATCTGCGCACTGCACTTCACCTCGATGAGCGGCATCGTCCTTGTTCCCGATCCGGCCAAGGACGTTGCCCAAATGACGATCGCAACCGATGTCCTGGCAGCCATCATCATGGCTGTATCGACTGGGCTGATCCTTGTCGCGCTCGGCGCCGTCTTCCTCGAAAGCCACCTCACCGACCTGCGCGGCCTCGCCAACGCCTCGCTTGAAGGCTTGCTGATCCTGCGCGACGGCCGGATCATCGATGCCAATGAGCGGTTCCAGGAAATGTCCGGCTGGAAATTCGCCGAGCTTCAGGGAAATGTCCCCGATGTGGTCTTGATCTCCCATAGCGCGGACGGCGAAGGGCATCGCGAGATGCTGCTGATCGCCCGCGACGAAACCGAAATATCCGTCGAGGTGGTGGCCAAGAAGATCGTCTATCGCGGACGCGGCTGCGAGGTGCTGGTGATCCGCGACCTCACGGAACGCAAGCGGGCCGAAGAGATGATCGAGCATCTCGCCCATCAGGACGTGCTGACCGACTTACCGAACCGCTCGCTGTTCGATACCCGTATCCGCCAGGCACTGCAGATCGCCCACCGCAAACGCAGCCAGGTGGCGGTCTTCTGCCTCGACCTCGATCGGTTCAAGGCGGTCAACGATATCTTTGGCCATGCAGAGGGTGACCGTATCCTGTGCAAGGTCGCCGCGATCCTCAAGCGCTGCGCCGCCGATGGCGAAACGGTTGCGCGCCTGGGCGGCGACGAGTTCGCGATCATCCAGCCCGGAAAGCAGCCGGAGGCCGCCCGCCGGCTCGCGGCCCGCATCCTTGATGAATTCGCTGCCGGAATGGACACGACGCGCGATCCGACCGCAGTCGGCGTCAGCATCGGGATCGCGCTCTTCCCCTCCGACGGGACGACGGCGGAAGATCTCTGCAACAATGCAGATACGGCGCTTTATCGCGTCAAGCATGCAGGCCGCGGCAGCGCCTGCTTCTTCGATGCGGAGATGGACGAGGCGGTGCGTGCCCGCCGCCAGATCGAAAACGACCTGCGCCACGCGATCATCCGCAATCAGATCCATGTGAGCTACCAGCCGATCCTCGACACCAGGACGGGTGAAATCAACGGCTACGAAGCGCTGATGCGCTGGAACCGGCCCGGCCATGGCATGAGCGAACCCAATATCTTCATCCCCATCGCCGAGGAGAGCGGCACGATCGTCCAGCTCGGCGAATGGGTGCTGCGGCAGGCCTGCATGGAGGCCGCGCGCTGGCCTGATCCGCTATCCATAGCCGTCAATGTTTCGCCGGTGCAGTTCATGCTGCCCAATCTCTACGATCAGATAGCCGGCATTCTAACGGAAACCGGGCTTGCCCCCGCCAGGCTGGAGCTGGAGATCACGGAGGCCGCACTCGTGCGCGATCGCGCCCGGGTCATGGCAACGCTGGTCAGGTTGCGCGAACTCGGCGTCAGGATCGTCATGGACGATTTCGGAACCGGCTTCTCGTCGCTGAGCAACCTCAGGACTTTCCCCTTCGACAAGATCAAGGTTGATCGTAGCTTTACCGGCGCTCTTGAACATGACGCTGCGGCGCGTTCGATCGTCCGTGCGATCATCGGCCTTGGTCATAGCCTCGGAATGCCCGTTGTAACCGAAGGGGTCGAAACCGAAGTGCAGCGCCAGATCGTCATGGACGAAGGCTGCGCGCAGGTGCAGGGGCTGCTGCTTGGCAAGCCGGATATCGAACCCAGCATCAAGGCGGCGGCGCGCGAGAGCTTCCTCTCCGCCCAGACGGGAACCGAGGTGCTGAAAATTCACCGCACGGCCACGCGTCAGGGGTAATGCTCAGATCTTCTTGGCGTTCTCCAGAAGCCGGCGGATATATTCGAGCATCAGCTCGCGTTCGAAGGTCTTGAAGCCGTCGAACAGCGCCAGATCCGCTTCGCGGGCCGTATCGACCGCCTCGTCCCGCATCGCCTGGGCTTTGGGGGTCAGGAATATCAGCTGAGCCCGCTTGTCGGAGGGATGCGGGCGGCGCTCGATCAGCCCGTCGCGGACCATGCGCGACAGCGTATTGGCCATTGTTGCCTGCTCGATATCGACCCGCTCAAGAAGCTTTTTCTGTGTCAGGCCATCTTCGGCCCACAGTTCCAGCAGGATCGGAAACTGGCCGGGAGAAAAGCCGAGACGCCCCGCGCGCTGCTGCAGCGAGCGGGCGAAACCCTTCGCCAGCTGGCTGGCAAGGTAGGCTCCCGAATCCATGCGATTAAATCCCATGATTGTAGTTAGGCCCAAAAGCGCGGCTGAAACAATGCAACAAATCGCATGCGATGGATCAAAAGATGCCTTTTTGCTTCAGATTTATCCATTGATGCAGAAAACAAAGCCGCCATGGTCTGGAGGTTGACCATGGCGGCTCAAAAATGGGGACAAAGGCCCGGAGAGGGGAATGAGGCCTTTGTCCAAGTCTGATGCGGCGGGGGACAAGCCGGGTATCAGACCCGCGGCGCGATCAAACGCCGGTGACTTTGATTTGTGATCTGGAATGTGGTTTTTCAAGGGAACGCGAATAAGCCGCCGATTACAAATTGGTAACAGTTCGGTGAAGGGGTGAATCCCGGATGCCACAGAACTTTATATGGATTTCGCGATGCCTCCACGCTATCCATGCTGCCATGAAAAAAGGCGATCATCTCTTCCTCGTAGACGGCTCCGGCTTCATCTTTCGCGCATTCCACGCGCTGCCGCCGCTGACCCGCAAATCCGACGGTTTGCCGGTTGGCGCCGTCTCCGGTTTCTGCAACATGTTGTGGAAGCTCCTGACCGACGCGCGCGACACCTCGGTGGGGGTAACGCCGACGCATCTGGCCGTCATCTTCGACTATTCCTCGAAGACCTTCCGCAAGGATCTCTATGACGCCTACAAGGCGAACCGCTCGGCGCCGCCTGAGGAGCTGATCCCGCAATTTGGCTTGATCCGCCAGGCAACCCGCGCCTTCAATCTGCCCTGCATCGAGACCGAAGGTTTCGAGGCTGACGACATCATCGCCACCTATGCCCGCCAGGCCGAAGCCACCGGCGCCGACGTCACCATCGTCTCTTCGGACAAGGACTTGATGCAGCTGGTGACGCCGAATGTCCATATGTACGACAGCATGAAGGACAAGCAGATCGGCATCCCTGACGTCATCGAGAAATGGGGCGTGCCGCCGGAAAAGATGATCGACCTGCAGGCGATGACCGGCGATTCGGTCGACAACGTCCCAGGCATTCCCGGCATCGGCCCGAAGACTGCAGCGCAGCTGCTGGCCGAATATGGCGATCTCGATACGCTTCTGGAGCGTGCCCAGGAAATCAAGCAGGAAAAACGCCGCCAGACGATCATGGAAAACGCCGATAAGGCGCGTCTTTCGAGAGAGCTCGTGCGGCTGCGTCTCGACGTTCCGTTGGAGCTCAAGGTCGAGGATCTGGTGCTTGAGCCGCAGAACGGTCCGAAGCTCATCGGCTTCCTGAAGACCATGCAGTTCACCACGCTGACGCGCCGGGTCGCCGAAGCCTGCGATTGCGATGCCAATGCCATCGAGCCTGCCGAAGTGGCCGTCGAATGGGGTGCCGCAGCGCACGGCCCCGATCTCGATGTGGCGGAGCCAGCCCCGGTTGCCGGCGGTATTCCGGATGTAGCCGGTGCCTCCGTTCCGGTCCCGGAGAAAGCCAGGGCCGCTGCGGTCGAGGGTGCCTTCGTTGCTGCCGATCTTGCCAAGCAGCGCGCCGAAGCCTTCGCTGCCTTGCCGTTCGACCATTCGGCCTATGTGACGATCCGTGATGTCGCGACGCTCGATCGGTGGATCGCCGCTGCGCGCGATACCGGCCTCGTGGCCTTCGACACCGAGACCACGTCGCTTGATGCGATGCAGGCCGAGCTCGTCGGCTTCTCGCTGGCGATTGCCGACAACGCCAAGGATCCGACCGGCGTGTCGATTCGTGCCGCCTATGTGCCGATCGGCCACAAGACCGGCGTCGGCGATCTGCTCGGTGGCGGGTTGGCTGAAAACCAGATCCCGATGCGCGATGCGCTGCCGCGACTGAAGGCGCTGCTCGAAGACGAATCGGTTCTCAAGATCGCACAGAACCTGAAATACGATTACCTGCTGATGAAGCGTTACGGTGTCGAGACGAAGAATTTCGACGATACGATGCTGATTTCCTATGTGCTCGACGCCGGTACCGGGGCCCACGGCATGGACCCGCTGTCTGAAAAGTTCCTCGGCCACAAGCCGATCGCCTACAAGGACGTCGCCGGTAGCGGCAAGTCGAACGTCACCTTCGACCTCGTCGATATCACCAAGGCAACGCATTATGCCGCCGAAGACGCGGATGTCACCCTGCGTCTGTGGATGGTTCTGAAGCCGCGGCTCGCCGCCGCCAAGCTGACGACGATCTACGAGCGTCTGGAGCGTCCGCTCCTGCCCGTTCTCGCCAATATGGAATCGCGCGGCATCACCGTTGACCGGCAAATTCTCTCGCGCCTGTCCGGCGAGCTTGCGCAGGGCGCGGCCCGGCTCGAGGACGAAGTCTATACGCTGGCGGGCGAGCGCTTCAACATCGGCTCGCCGAAGCAGCTGGGCGATATCCTGTTCGGCAAGATGGGCCTCGAAGGCGGCACGAAGACCAAGACCGGCCAGTGGTCGACATCGGCAAGCGTTCTCGAAGACCTCGCGGCTGCCGGCTTCGAGCTGCCGCGCAAGATCGTCGACTGGCGCCAGCTGACCAAGCTGAAGTCCACCTATACCGACGCCTTGCCGGGATATGTCCATCCGCAGACGAAGCGGGTGCACACATCCTATTCGCTGGCCTCCACCACGACCGGCCGCCTTTCGTCGTCAGAACCGAACCTTCAGAACATTCCGGTCCGCACCGCCGAAGGCCGCAAGATCCGCACGGCTTTCATCTCGACTCCGGGACACAAGCTGATCTCGGCCGACTACAGCCAGATCGAACTGCGCGTTCTGGCACATGTCGCTGATATTCCGCAGCTGACCCAAGCCTTCGCAGATGGCGTCGATATTCATGCCATGACCGCCTCGGAGATGTTTGGGGTGCCTGTTGAGGGCATGCCGAGCGATGTCCGCCGCCGCGCCAAGGCGATCAATTTCGGGATCATCTATGGCATCTCGGCCTTCGGCCTTGCCAATCAGCTGTCGATCGAGCGTTCCGAGGCGGGCGACTACATCAAGAAGTATTTCGAGCGCTTCCCCGGCATCCGCGACTACATGGACAGCCGTAAACAGATGGCACGCGACAAGGGCTATGTCGAAACCATCTTCGGCCGGCGAATCAACTATCCGGAAATCCGCTCGTCCAATCCGTCGGTGCGCGCCTTCAACGAGCGCGCTGCGATCAACGCGCCGATCCAGGGCTCGGCCGCCGATGTCATTCGCCGCGCGATGATCAAGATGGAACCGGCGCTTGCCGAGGCCGGTCTGGCCGATCGTGTGCGCATGCTGCTGCAGGTGCACGACGAACTAATCTTCGAAGTCGAGGACGCCGACGTCGAGAAGGCCATGCCGACCATCGTCTCCGTCATGGAGAACGCCACCATGCCGGCGCTGGAAATGCGCGTTCCGCTCAAGGTTGATGCGCGCGCGGCTAGCAACTGGGACGAAGCGCACTGAGCGCTTCGTCCGATATTTGCAAAGATTTTTCTTAAAGATCCAAGTCTTTGATTCCGTTTGATTTACGGAAAAATACCCGTGGCATTTTAACGCGGAAGGAAGGAACTTATTAACCTTCCTTTTCTAATCCGTTCAGGTCGGTAATTTGAGTGAGCAGCAGGTCGCATGCGTTTTCCCAGAACGAACTTGACGGATGCCGCGGAGATTTCTGCGGAAGTTGACGTGCATCAGGATGAAGACGGCACAGGCGAGCGCCCGGCGCCGCCGATCTGGCAGAGCAATTTTTCGCTGGCGCCGAATGTCCGGTTCACCCGTACGCCGGAGAACCTGCTGCGCCGCACCCCGCCTGAAATCCCGCAGCTGGACGAGCCTGTAGAGGTCGTCGTTGCCGAAGCGGCTCAGGCCGTGGAAAGCCGTACGCCGATCGTCGTCGATGTCCCCTTCGACGCGCACGCCCCGCAGCCCGCGCCAGCCGTCCGCGTCCCGGTCCCGCCTGTGACCCGCGTGGCGGTACAGCCTGTCGTCAGGCCACCGTTGCTGCCCATCGTCCGCACACCGGTCCCGCCTACTGCACCCGTTCACGTTCCGTCTTTGCCGGAAGCCTCTGTGACGGCGGAGCCGTATCATGCTGCCGGTGAGCTTGCCTCGATTTCGGACTTCGCCTTCTGGGAGGTCATGGCCTTCGAAGAGGGCGCTGCACCTGCCGCGCCGCAGTTCCACCCGGTTCCGATGCCGAAGGTGGAGGTATCCGCCGAGTCGATCATCGCCAATTTCCGCGTCATGGAATGGCACCCACATCGGCGCATGGAAGCGGCTCCTGCCGCCGCTCCATCTGCAATCGCACCGGCGCCAATCGCGGCACCGGCGCCCGCTGCGCCAGCCCCCCTGGCCGCCCAGCCCCCGGCAAAGCCGGTTCAAGCGGCGGCACCCGTGCCACAGCCGGCAGCGGTGGAAGCCCGCACGCAGCCGATCGCACCGATCCCGGTCCGCACACCCGCCGTCGCCCCGGTGACGATGCCGGCGCCGCGTCTCTCCGCCGCAAAGCCTGCTGTCGCCAAGGTCGATGCATCCGGCTACGAATTCCCGCCGAACGAGTTGCTGCAGCAGCCGCCGGAGCGGCTGGGCGAAATCATGACCCAGGAAGCGCTCGAGCAGAATGCCGGCCTCCTCGAAAGCGTGCTCGAAGATTTCGGCATCAAGGGCGAGATCATCCATGTCCGTCCCGGCCCGGTCGTCACGCTCTACGAATTCGAGCCGGCGCCCGGCGTGAAGTCGTCGCGTGTCATCGGCCTTGCCGACGATATCGCCCGCTCGATGTCGGCTCTCTCGGCGCGCGTTGCCGTGGTGCCCGGGCGCAACGTCATCGGTATCGAACTGCCGAACCAGACGCGCGAAACCGTCTATTTCCGCGAGATGATCGAAAGCCAGGATTTTGCCAAGAGCAGCTACAAGCTGGCGCTCGGCCTCGGCAAGACCATCGGCGGCGAACCTGTCATCGCCGAGCTCGCGAAGATGCCGCATCTGCTCGTTGCCGGCACCACCGGTTCAGGCAAGTCCGTTGCCATCAACACGATGATCCTGTCGCTGCTCTACCGCATGTCGCCGGAACAGTGCCGCCTGATCATGGTCGATCCGAAGATGCTGGAGCTGTCCGTCTATGATGGCATCCCGCACCTGCTGACCCCCGTCGTGACCGATCCCAAGAAGGCCGTGATGGCGCTGAAATGGGCGGTCCGCGAGATGGAAGAGCGCTATCGCAAGATGTCGCGCCTCGGTGTCCGCAATATCGACGGTTATAACGGCCGCGTGGCACAGGCCCGCGAAAAGGACGAGACCATCCACATCATGGTCCCTGTCGGCTTCGACAAGGGCACCGGCGCGCCGATTGAGGAACAGCAGGAACTGGACCTGACGCCGATGCCTTACATCGTGGTCATCGTCGACGAAATGGCCGACCTGATGATGGTCGCCGGCAAAGATATCGAAGGCGCGATCCAGCGACTGGCGCAGATGGCCCGTGCCGCAGGCATCCACCTGATCATGGCGACACAGCGCCCCTCGGTTGATGTCATCACCGGCACGATCAAGGCGAACTTCCCGACCCGTATCTCCTTCCAGGTGACGTCGAAGATCGACAGCCGCACCATTCTCGGCGAGCAGGGTGCAGAGCAGCTGCTCGGCCAGGGCGACATGCTGCACATGCAGGGCGGCGGCCGCATCGCCCGCGTCCACGGTCCCTTCGTCTCCGATCTCGAGGTCGAAAAGGTCGTGGCACACCTGAAGACGCAGGGCCGTCCGGAATATCTGGATACGGTCACGGCGGGTGACGAGGACGAAGAGGAAGCCGAAGACAGCGCCGTCTTCGACAAGAGCGCCATGGGCGCCGAGGATGGCGACGAGCTCTATCAGCAGGCGGTCAAGGTCGTGCTGCGCGACAAGAAGTGCTCGACCTCTTACATCCAGCGCCGCCTCGGCATCGGCTACAACCGCGCCGCATCGCTGGTGGAGCGCATGGAAAAGGAAGGCCTCGTTGGCCCGGCAAACCATGTCGGCAAGCGCGAGATCGTCTCGTCGCGGGGCGAGGGCGAGTAGGTATGCGGCTGCAGCGCCGGTTTAACGGCGCTGCAATTCAGCGAGGCGCACCGTCTCGCGGACAAACTCCGTCTTTCCGCCGGTATAATAACCCCAGTCGTCATTTGCCTCGCCCATCAGCCGCAGCTTCAGCGCGGCATAGGCGGCTGCCCTTTCGGGGTGCGCGCTGAGATAATTGCGAAACAGGATGCGGTCGCGCAGCACGTGGTTCTCCAACGTGCAGAGATAGAGCCGCGCCCCATAGGAGCCGCGGCCGCTGGTGAAGGTCCAGCTCTGATCGCCGTATTTGTCGCCGTGATAAGTGTAGCCGGGTATCGCCTGCATCCGCTCGACGGCCGTGGCAACGGTCTCCGGATCAGCAAAGGCCGCATGCAGATCGATCTTCGGCTTTGCCGCCAATCCGGGAACGGATGTGCTGCCGACATGGTGGAACACCGGTGCCAGCCCGGTGAACACTGGCGCGAGCTCACCGCATACCTGCGCAAAGAGATCCGGCCAGCTGTCATCGTAGGGAACAACGACGATGGCCATGGCGTCTCCTTCGATCAGGCGACTTCCGCGAGGAAGCCGTTCAGCGTATCGACGATCTTGCGTTCGGCCTCGGCCAGCGTCCCGCTATTGTCGAGATCGGTGACGTCGTAGTCGCCGCGAACCGTCAGCGAGCCGCGGGCAAGACGGGCCATGATGTCTTCATGGGTTTCGCGGCCGCGGGCTTCGAGGCGGCCTGCGAGCACCTCAGGCCGGGCCGTGACGTTGATTACCTTGAGACGTGGGAAGGCGGCCTGGAAGTGGTGCAAGGCTGAGCGTGATCCGTTGGCGATGACCAAGTGTCCCTTGCCGAGTGCCACGGACACTTCGGCCGGAATGCCGTATTTCAGACCATGCGCTTCCCACCAGACGGCGAAGCTGCCGGATTGCTCCATCGAAGCAAAGCCGGCATCCGATACCGAGAGATGGTCTTCGCCGCCGGCATCGCCATCACGGGTGATGACGCGGCGGACGAAATGCACGTCGGGACGGCTGCCGAAATGCTGGGCAGCGACGGCGATCAGCGTATCCTTGCCGGCGCCGCTCGGGCCAACAACGACGACCATGATGCCGCGTTCGCTGCCGGGAACGGCGTGGGGTTCGTGCGACGGGATCATGCGACACGGCGTCCTTCGCGCCAGACGGAACGGGTGACTGGCACGCCTTCGTCACGGAAGACGCGCACCAGGTCGGCGCGCAGCCCGGTGGCGATCCGGCCGCGGTCGTCGAGACTGACGGTGCGGGCCGGCGTCGAGGTGACCATGGCAATCGCCTTCGGCAGCGAAATGGATTCAACCTCATCGGCGATGATGAAGGGCGCATAGAGCATGCTGAGCGGCACATAGTCGGAAGACAGCACATCCAGCACGCCGCGCTCGGCGAGATCGCGGGCGGCGATATTGCCGGAATGCGACTTGCCGCGCACGATGTTCGGTGCACCCATCAGCACGCTCATGCCGTGTTCATGCGATGCCTTGGCGGCGTCGAAGCTCGTCGGGAACTCGGCAAGGCGCACGCCGTTCTCGATCGCCTCGTCCACATGATCGAGCGTCGCGTCGTCGTGACTGGCGATCGTGATGCCGCGTTCCTTGCAAATCTTCGAAATGGCGATCCGGTGCGGCGTCGAGTTGCGGGCGGATTCGGCAAGCCGCTTCTCGATGAACTTGGCAAATACCTCGTCGGAGAGGCCGCGCTTCTTCTGATAGTAGAAGATGTACTGGTCCATGGTCTGGAACTGCCGCTGGCCGGGAGCGTGGTCCATCAGCGAAACAAGACGGACATAGGGGTCGTTCTCGAAGTCGGCGAAATGCTCCATGACGTTGTCGGCCGAAACCTCGCAGCGCAGATGCAGCAGATGCTCGGCCCGCAGGCGGCCTTCCTGTTCGGCCTTCTGGATGGCGTCGGCCATGTCGCGCATCTCGCCGCGGTCGAAGCCGCCATCCTCGTCCGCGCCCATGCGCAGGCAGTCGAAGACGGTGGTGATGCCGGAGGTGACGATCTGTGCATCATGCGCCTGGATCGCTGCCGTCTTGTGCCAGCGCAGGCCGGGGCGTGGAGAGTAGTGGCCTTCCAGATGGTCGGTATGCAGTTCGACGAGACCAGGAAGCAGGTAGTCGCCCTCGAAATCCTCGCCATGGGCCGAGTTGCCCTCGGAAATATCGGCGATCTTGCCATCGCGGATCAGCAGCGAGCCGTGAAGGATGTCATCCTCGAGAATGATGCGGGCGTTGGAAAGCACGGTCTCTTTTGTCATTGCATCGTCTTTCAGCGTTTGGTGCCGGTAAGCGGCAAAAGGCTATGAACCTTGATATCGGCGCCGCGTGTCTCCTCGGTGAAGACGGCGATGCCGGAAATGGAAAGCGGACGTCCGGTGAAAGCGCCAAAACGCCGCTCCAGGATCGATTTCATCAGCGCCGAGCGCTCGTCAGGAACCTGCCCGGTCAGTGTCATGTGGAAGCCGAAATCGTCCATGACATAGGGATAGCCCCAGCGCATCAGATTGGCTCTCTGGCTTTCCGTCAGCTTCTCCGGCTTGCGCCTGGCAATATCGACCTCGGACAGGGCGGCACGCAGCGGCTCGAAGGACTTTACCACGCTTGCGGCAAAATCCTGAAGCGGCGGATGCAGCGAACCGGGCACGAGTGCGAAGAACCGGCCAAGCTGGCCGAGCACCAATTCGGGAATTTCAAAGGCCGGAGTGCGGGCCGCGAAGTCCTCGACCACGGCCATCAGGTCGCTCTCGGTCACCGAGGAGGCAAGCGCGAATGGCGCCTTGATCGTCGCGTGGAAGCCGTAGCGGCGCGGATCTGCGGTCAGTGCCAGCTGCTCCTCGGCAGGAAGCCCCGCCTCTTCGGGAGCCGGGTAAGTTTCGCCGGAAAACGCATCGCGGCCGAGCCATTCGGCAGCCGCCCGCGTCAGGAAATCATCCTGCGGCGGCGTGAAATAGAGAGCGTATCGCAAAGGTCTTGTCCCGGGAAAGCGTCAGAAACAGGGGTCGCAATGTCAGTGATTTGACCGCGGACTGCAAGCTCGTTCCCGGCTAAAAGATTTCCGTGACAGAATGATGATGACGCTGGGGCGCCATCATCTTTTTAATGTGTCTTGCTGCCCATCAGCCGGTGGCGAAGAGCGTTCGAGGCCATGTCGAACAGGAAGACGACGATCAGGATCAGGATGACCATATAAGCGACGTTCTCCCAGTTGGAGTTCGTGCGCATCGCTTCCCAGAGCTTCAGGCCGATGCCGCCGGCACCGACGGCGCCGATGATCGTCGCGCCGCGAACATTCGATTCCCACTGGTAGAGCGTCTGGCTGACGATGACGGGGACGATCTGCGGGATGATGCCGTAGCGATGAACGAGCATGGTCGAGGCACCCGTCGATTTGATGCCTTCGCGCGGCTTGTTGTCGATATTTTCGAGGCCTTCCGAATAGAGCTTTCCGAGCGTTCCGGTCTCCGTCAGGAAGATGGCGCCGGAACCGGCAAGCGGCCCGGGGCCGAAAGCACGCGTCAGGAACAGCGCCCAGATCAGCATGTCGACCGAGCGCAGGAAGTCGAAAAAGCGCTTGAGAACCTGGTTCAGCAAGCGGTTCGGCGTGATGTTGCGCGCCGCCAGGAAAGCCAGCGGGAACGCCACCAGCGAACCAAGCAGCGTGCCGAGGAAGGCCATGACGATGGTCTGGAAAAGCTTGGTCCAGACGTCGCCGTGCTGCCAGGCCGAGTTGTTCCAGATATTGTCGAAGGCAAGCGAGATGTTCGACTGGCTGGGATCGAGACGTGGGCCCGAAACGATCAGGCTCAGAACTTCGCCGGCCGGCTTGTCGAAGAAGGGGGAATGCGTGTCGAAGACGAAGTTCGCCCAGCCGAGGAAGCGCTTGCGCACCTTCACGCGGTCGGAGGCGATGCTGACGTCACCGGCAAAGCCGAGATCGGCAAGCACGTTGTCGTCATAGACGGTCATCCACGAGGGAACTTCGCCGACGACCTTCGGGGCGCCTGAAGAGAGATCGACGGGAACGCTGATGCCATGGGCGTTGACTGTCGTCATCGCCTTGGTGACCACGACCGTGCGGTTGGTGCCGCTGACGAAAACCGTGACGCTGCCGGGTTCGTTCTTCACCCAATCAGGATGCGGATCGTCGCCGAGCGGCGAGAAGCGCGGGTAGCGCGTCTCGATCGAGCCGTCCTCCTGAATGCGGAATTCGGGCTGTACGTCATAGCTCACCCACTGGCTCATGTAGATGCCGACGCGCTCCCAATGGGCTTCGGCGAGTAGCTTCGGCAGGTCGAAGAACCAGACGGCGTAGAGACCATAGAGCAGCGTCGCGATCACGATCAGCAGGGCGCCGAACCGCTGGCGGAACGAGCGGTGGAAATATTCGGGATAGCGCGCCTCGATCTCGTGCATCCGGTTTGCGTCGATCACCGTCATGGCGGGCCTCAATGTTGCAGAAGGAAAGCGTGCTCGCCGACCAGACGGCGGCGCAGCCATGCGGAGAACTGATCGACGGCAACGATCGTTACGAAGAGCAGCAGCACGAGAGCCACCGTCTTGGCGCCGAAGCCGCGCGAGATGGAAAGCTTCAGCTCCTCGCCGATACCACCACCGCCGACCGCGCCGATGATGGTCGAGGCACGCACGTTGATCTCGAGGCGCAGCAGCGCGTAGGAGGCGAAGTTCGGCATGACCTGCGGCATGGCAGCGAAGCGCACGCGCTCCAGCCAGTTGGCGCCGACCGCCTTCATGCCTTCATCCGGCTTCATGTCGATATTCTCGACGACTTCGTAGAACAGCTTGCCGAGCGCGCCGATCGTATGCAGCGACACGGCGATGATCGCGGCCACCGGACCGATCGACAGAATCGCGGAAAACAGGCCGGCGATGACGATCTCCGGAAAGGCGCGCAGGAATTCCATCACCCGTTTCGAAAACACCCGCAGCGGCCAGTTCTTGGTTAGATTGCGGGCGGCAAAGAAGCTCAGCGGCACCGCGAAGATGAAACCGATGATCGTCGAAACGAGCGCGACGTTGATCGTGATGATCATCAGCTCGAAATATTCAGGAATGTAATAGTCGCCGAAAACATAGACCCGGCCCTTGGCGAAGTTGAACTCCTCGCCGCCCTTGTCGTTCGGGCTCGCCAGATCGAACAGCGCGCGCCAGACGTCGTGCCAGTCCTTCGGGATCAGCCAGCTCAGGAAGTCGAAGAGATGCGGAAGGCGGTCGAAGAAGTGACCCGCATTGCTTTCGTCGGCGAAGCGCACCGAGCTGACGAAGGCGATCAGAAGCAGGATCAGGCCGATGCCGGTATAGAGGCGGCGGCGCGCCACCATGCGGCCCCAGGCATCGCCAATCTCTCGGCTGCTCTGCTGGGTTTCGTGCGCGTGGATCCGGGAATCGGCAAGGGTCATGGCGTGTCCGCTTCTTCGCAGGAAAAAGGGCGGCCAGTGACGGCCGCCCCCAATGAATGCCGGTCGATCAGCCGCCGATGGCAGCCTTACGAACGTCTACAACGGCGTTGTAGAATTCGTGCGTGACAGGCGCGTAGCCCTTGTAGTCGCCGCCTTCGATGGCGGTGAAGCACTTGTGGTCCTTCTCCGGCAGAGCCGTGAAGAAGGCAGCCAGCTTCTTCTGCCACTCTTCGCCGAGCTCGTTGCGAACGACGAGCGGGCCGTTCGGGATCAGCGGCGAGCGCCAGACTTCAACCAGCTTGTTCGGGTCGACAGCGCCCTTGTCGACTTCCTTGCGGAAAGTGCCCGAGGTGTAGCCGTCCTTGAAATCGCCGAGGCCCGAGGAGTCGTCGACAGCAACATCGACCTTGCCGTCATAGGCGGCGAGAAGGTTGTTCTCGTGGCCGCCGTTGAACTGCGTGGAGGCGAAGAACTGGTCGTTCGGCATGCCTGTGTCCTTCGGAATCTGCGTCAGCGGAACGAGGTAGCCCGAGGTGGAGTCCGGATCGGCGTAGCCGAGCTTCTTGCCCTTGGCGTCGGCGATTGTCTTGATGCCGGAGGACTTCAGGGCGAGACCGATCGAGTAGTAGCCGGTCGAGCCGTCCTTCTGCTGCGTGGTCAGGATCGGGGTAACGGCCTTTGCGTCCTTCAGGTAGACAGCTGCATAGCCGGAAGCGCCGAGTTCTGCGAAGTCGAGCGTGCCGCCGAGGAGACCCTGGATAACGCCGTCATAGTCGGCGGCCGGGAACAGCGAAACCTTTTCGAAGCCGAATTCGGTCTTCAGGTGGTCGGCGAGGCAGGCGTAGTTACGTAGGCGGTCGGTTTCGTTTTCGCCACCGAGAATGCCAACGCGGAATTCCTTGAGGTCTGCAGCATGCGAAACGCCGGAAAGCGCGAAAAGCGCCGTCGCGGCAAAGAGTGCTTTCTTCAACATGGTACTCTCCTGATTGACCGGTGTCCCCGGTGGTCTCTCTTGATACGAAGAACTGTGCCCTTGACGCGGGCTCTCGATCGCAGCCGTCTCGCTCAGAGACCGGCCAGCGCCAGCGGTTGCAGGCCGGCGGATTGATGGGCGGCAGCTGCCGCCGGAATGTTGATCGATGTCGACGTCATGGTTTCGTCGATACCGGCGCCGTCCTTGTCGGTGCCGTAGATTTCCTTGACTGCAGACGCATCGAGGTCGCCGGGCTTGCCGTCGAAGACCACGCGGCCGCCGGCCATGCCAACGATCCGTTCGCAATAGCTGCGGGCGGTGTCGAGCGTGTGCAGGTTGGTGATGACGGTGATGCCTTCGCGCTCGTTGATGTCGCGCAGCGCGTCCATGACGATCTTGGCGTTCAGCGGGTCGAGCGAGGCGATCGGCTCATCGGCGAGAACCATCTTCGGCTTCTGCATCAGCGCGCGGGCAATCGCCACGCGCTGCTGCTGGCCACCCGAAAGCGTGCCCGCAAGCTGCAGCGCCGTCTGCTCGATACCAAGGCGTTCCAGAGCGGCAATCGCATGAATGCGCTCTTCGCGGCTGAAGATGCTGAGCAGCGAGAGCATCGTCGGACGATGGTTCAGGCGGCCGAGCATCACGTTCGTCAGCACGTCGAGACGCGGCACCAGATTGAACTGCTGGAAGATCATCGCGCAGTCGCGCTGCCAGTTGCGAAGCGCCTCGCCGCGCAGCGACGAGACTTCCACGCCGCCGAAATGAATGGAGCCGGAGGTCGGCTCCTGCAGGCGGTTGATCATCCGAAGAAGAGTGGATTTGCCGGCGCCCGAGCGGCCGATAATGCCGACCATCTGTCCTTGCGGAATATCGAGCGTGACGGAATCCACTGCCAGCTTTTTGCCAAAACGGCGGGTGACATTCTTCAGCTCGAACATCATGCTCTTCCTTGCAATCCGGGACCTTCGTCTCGCAGTGCATTAGTCCCGCTTGATGAACCTCCAATGTCAGTTTTATGTAATGACTGTCACAAACGGCCCAGGCGATGGCGCTTCACGCGCCATGCCGGCTAAGGAAATCTTCCGCCGAAAGCGCGCGGAAATCGTCGAGTGCCGAACGCAGCTTCGAATGCTCCCAATCCCACCAGGCAAGCTTGTCCATGCGCTCGCCGACACCCTTGCCAAACCGCTCGCGGATGAGCTTTGCCGGAACGCCGCCGACGATCGTGTAGGGTACGACATCCTTGGAGACGACGGCACCCGCGCCGATCACGGCGCCGTTGCCGACCGTCACGCCGGGAAGGATCGTCGCGCCATGGCCGATCCAGACGTCATGGCCGATCGTGACGCGGTTGGACCGGCGCCACTCGAAGAAGTCGGTCTCCATGTCTGCATCCGGCCAGTAGTCGGTTGCGCGGTAGGTGAAGTGGTGCAGCGTCGCCCGCCATGTGGGATGGTTGGTGGCGTTGATGCGCACCGCGGCGGCGATATTGACGAACTTGCCGATCGTCGCGCACCATATCGAACCGTCCTGCATGATGTAGGAATAGTCGCCGAACTCCACTTCGCTGATCCGGCACCGTTCCGAGACCTCGGTATAGCGGCCAAGCGTGGTGTCGCTGACCGATGCTGTCTCGTGGATATAGGGCTTTTCGCCGATCTGCCGGGTCATGCCGCAATGGCCTTTCTGGGAGAGAATTTCTGGACGTCGAGAATGCGGTCGGCGGCGGCTTCGCGCACTTCCTCGTCATGGAAGATGCCAAGCAGGGCAACGCCTGCCTTCTTCTTGTCCGCGATCATGCCGACGACGACAGCGCGATTGGTGGCATCGAGCGATGCCGTCGGTTCGTCGAGCAGCAGGATGGTGTGGTCGGTGATGAAGCCGCGGGCGATGTTGACGCGCTGCTGCTCACCACCCGAGAAAGTCGCGGGCGGCAACTGCCAGAGTGCCTCAGGCAGGTTGAGCTTGGTCAGCAGGACGGCAGCCCGCTCACGTGCCTCGCTCGCCGCTACGCCGCGAGCGAGCAACGGCTCGGCAACGACGTCGAGGGCTGCAACGCGTGGCACGGTGCGCAGAAACTGGCTGACATAGCCGAGCGACCGCTTGCGCACCTCGATGATCGTGCGCGGATCGGCTGAGGCGAGATCGACGACCTTGCCCTGGTGATTGACGAGTATCTGGCCGGTATCGACGGCATAGTTGCCGTAGATCATCTTCAGGAGCGAGCTCTTGCCGATGCCCGAAGGGCCGCCGAGCACGACGCATTCGCCTGCGGCAACCGAGAAGGAGACATCCGAGACGACGGGCAGCTTGATGCCGTCGCGCAGATGCATGGTGAAGCTCTTTGCGACTTCCGAAACGACGAGTGGCGTTGCCATGGTCACACCTGCAGGATGGAGGAAACGAGAAGCTGGGTATAGGGCTCGCGCGGATCGTCGAGCACGCGGTCTGTGAGACCATGCTCGATGACATTGCCATCCTTCATCACCATCATCCGGTGAGACAGCAGGCGCGCGACCGCGAGATCGTGGGTGACGACGATCGCCGCAAGCCCGAGATCATTGACGAGACCACGGACGAGATCGAGCAGGCGGGCCTGCACCGAGACGTCCAGGCCGCCGGTCGGCTCGTCCATGAACACGAGGCGAGGGCCGGTCACCAGATTGCGGGCGATCTGCAGGCGCTGACGCATGCCGCCCGAGAAGGCGCGCGGCTGGTCGTCGATGCGCTCGGCATTTATCTCGACGCGCTCCAGCCAGTCGATGGCCGTCGAGCGGATCTTGCCGTAGTGCCGGTCGCCGATCGCCATCAGCCGCTCGCCGACATTGGCGCCGGCCGAAACCGTCATGCGCAGGCCATCGGCAGGGTTCTGGTGCACGAAGCCCCAGTCGGTGCGCATCAGGAAGCGGCGCTCGGCCTCGTTCATGCGGTAGAGATCACGGTAGCTGCCGTCGCGCATGTGATACTCGACGCTGCCGGTGGTCGGCATCAGGCGGGTCGAGATGCAGTTGAGCAGCGTCGTCTTGCCCGAACCGGATTCGCCGACGATGGCAAGCACTTCACCGGGCCAGAGATCGAAGGATACGTTCCGGCAGCCGATGCGATTGCCGTAGAATTTAGAGACGTCGTTGACTTTGAGAAGCGGTGTGTCGGTCATTCCGCAGCCTCCTTGGGCGCAAGCATTTCGCCGGCATGGCCGTGCTCGCGGCGGTCTTCGCAATGGTCGGTATCGGAGCAGACGAACATCCGCCCGCCCTTATCGTCGAGGATGACCTCGTCGAGATAGACTTCCTCGGCGCCGCAGAGCGCGCAGGGCTTGCCGAAGCGCTGGATCTCGAAGGGATAGTCCTCGAAGTCGAGGCTGACGACGTCGGTATAGGGCGGCACGGCGTAGATGCGCTTTTCGCGACCGGCGCCGAAGAGCTGCAGCGCATCCGACATGTGCATCTTCGGATTATCGAACTTCGGGGTCGGCGACGGGTCCATGACATAGCGCCCGGCAACCTTCACCGGATAGGCGTAGGTCTTCGAGATCCGGCCGTTATGGGCGATGTCCTCGTAAAGCTTCACATGCATGAGGCCGTATTCCTCCAGCGCATGCATCTTACGGGTCTCGGTCTCGCGCGGTTCGAGGAAACGCAGCGGCTCCGGGATCGGCACCTGATAGACCAGCACTTGATTGGCGCCGAGCTTCTCTTCCGGAATGCGGTGGCGCGTCTGGATGATCGTCGCATCCTTGGTATGCGTGGTGACCGCCACATTGGCGACCTTCTGGAAGAAGGCGCGGATCGAGACGGCATTGGTCGTGTCGTCGGCACCCTGGTCGATGACCTTGAGCACATCGTCAGGGCCGATGATAGAGGCCGTGACCTGCACGCCGCCGGTGCCCCAGCCATAGGGCATCGGCATTTCGCGGCTGGCGAAGGGCACCTGGTAGCCGGGTATCGCAATAGCCTTCAGGATCGCGCGGCGGATCATCCGCTTCGTTTGCTCGTCGAGATAGGCGAAGTTGTAGGTGGCGAGATCGGTCATTCGGCTGCTTCCTTCATTGCTTCGCCGTTGCGGCGGCTTGCCTCGAAGTCGCGGCGCATGCGGCGCACGAGATCGAGTTCGGCCTGGAAGTCGACGTAATGCGGCAATTTGAGATGCTCGACGAAGCCGGTCGACTGAACGTTGTCGGCATGCGAAATGACGAATTCCTCGTCCTGCGCCGGGGCAGTGACGTCTTCGCCGAGTTCGCCGGCGCGAAGCGCGCGGTCGACCAGCGACATCGACATCGCCTTTCGTTCGCTCTGGCCGAAGACCAGGCCGTAGCCACGGGTAAACTGCGGCGGCGCCTTGGCAGAGCCCTTGAACTGATTGACCATCTGGCACTCGGTTACCTGGATCGTGCCGAGCGAGACGGCAAAGCCGAGTTCGGGAACATCGAATTCGACTTCCACCTCGCCGATGCGGATTTCACCGGTGAAGGGATGGTTGCGACCGTAACCGCGCTGTGTCGAGTAGCCGAGCGCCAGGAGGAACCCTTCATCGCCCCGGGCCAGTGCCTGCAGCCGCAGATCCCGGCTCATCGGGAATTCCATCGGCTCGCGCGTCAGGTCGCCGATCTCGTGATCCTCGGGCATGTCCCCATCGCCCTCGATCAGACCTTCCTGGCCGAGGATCTCGGAAACGCGGATGACACGGCCGGTTTCGGCCTGACGCTGAGCCGGCTCTTCGACGGCTTCGTCGGTCAAAAGCGATGGGTCGAGCAGGCGGTGCGTGTAGTCGAAGGTCGGCCCGAGCAGCTGGCCGCCCGGCAGGTCCTTGTAGGTTGCCGAGATACGGCGCTCGATGGTCATGCGGCTGGTGTCGAGCGGCTGCGAATAGCCGAAGCGCGGCAGCGTCGTACGGTAGGCGCGCAGCAGGAAGATCGCCTCGATCATGTCACCGCGCGACTGGCGTACGGCGAGAGCCGCCAGCGTCCGATCGTAGAGCGAGGCCTCGGCCATGACGCGATCGACCGCGAGAGCCAGCTGGGCAACGATCTGCTCTATGCCGATGGCCGGAAGCGAGCGGTCGCCGCGGCGCCGGTCGGCGAGCAGGCGGTGAGCATTGGCGATGGCGGCTTCGCCACCTTTGACTGCAACATACATGGCTCACATCTCCGTTGCGGTAATTTTGGTGGTGCGCGGCAGGCAGAGGAAACTGCTGCCCGCCGTCAGAACGATGTCGATGCCCCTCGGGAAGAGGGTGCGGTTCTCGTTCCAGAGGCGGATGAACGTCTCCGGCAATCCCGAAGGCGCGATTTCCGTCACGGTCTTGATCCCCGGTCCCATCAGCGCCAGCGTCTTGCCGCCCTCGAGCGAAGCGATCTCGATAACAACCGTTGTCGAGCGGTCGGGATATTCCTGCGTGCCCGGTGCAAAGAGGCCGAAAGACGAAACTGCCATGCCGCTGTCGACGAAGGCGAAGCGCGCTTCGGCCTTCTCGGTCGTGACGGTCGCACCGGTATGAAAGCTCAGCCAGCCCGGCACCGCAGATTTGTTGAGCGCAGGCGAAAGCCAGACGGGCGTGTCGTGATCGCAGAGCGTCAATGCAATTGCACCGGCCGCTACGCCAAGCGGGGCCGGCGGCGCAGCATCGGGCGCCAGCGTCTGGACTGAGCCCGGGCGGGCCATCGCATCCATCATCGCCTTGAAGACGCTCTGGGCCTGGAAAACCGGCTCGGCAAAGCCGCCGGTCAATGTATCGGTCTTGAGTTCCATCAGTCTTCTCCCCGCACCATGGTGAAGAAATCGACGCGGGTCGCGGCCGTCTCGTCGGCCTTCTGCTGCGCCGCGGCGGCAATGTGCCGGGCGATCGGCTGAAGCAGCTTTTCCTCGACGAAAGCCCTGCTCGCTTCTTCCTGCCAAAGAGCATCGAAAATCGCGGCAAGCCGTGCCTTCTTGCGATCGGTGCCGAGCGACTGACCGTGACCGACGGTCCCGCTTGCCAGCCGGATCGTTGCACGGGTGACCGTCACTTCGCCGAGATTGAAGGGCGAGCCGCCGCCGCCAATACGGCCGCGAACCATCACCAGCCCAGTTTCGGGGCCGCGCACAGCCTGCACTTCCGGTTTGTCCGCAAGCGCCTCCCAGGCGTCATTCAATTCGGCAGGGTCGGAGCGGGCGAGAAGATCGACCACTCTTTTCCTGCTGTCGGCTGCCTCGATTTTCTCTGCTGCTCTCATCGCCACATCCTTCGAAATGTCTATTGATATAGACAACCATACAAGATATGGTTACGCTTAAATCGGGGACGTGACAAGCGTGTGACACGGCAGGGGTGAAATGGCTGGGCTGAAGCAGGTGCAAAGGCAGACGGGGGTGGCGCTATGGCGCCAGATAGCGGATCGAATCCGGGAGGCAATCACCCGCGGTGCCTATGATGAAACGGGCATGGTGCCACCGGAAACGATGCTCGCCGAGCAGTTCGGCGTCAATCGGCATACGGTTCGAAGCGCCCTTGCCGCTCTGGGACAGGAAGGGATCGTCCGCGCCGTGCAGGGCCGCGGCACGCTGATCGAGCGTCGGGAACGGCTGAACTTCCCGATCAGCAAGCGCACCCGTTTCACGACGGGTATCAGCGGCCAGGCAAGAGAAACGCGCGGTTTCCTGCTGGCGGCTGCCGAAGAATCTGCTGATGCGGAGGTCGCTCGCTGGCTGAAGATGCGCGTGGGCGACGCGGTCATCAGGCTGGAGACGACGAGGGAGGCCGACAAGCGCCCGGTTTCAAGGGCGACGAGCTGGTTTCCGGCCGCGCGCTTTGGCGATATCGCAGAAACCTATCGCAAGACGGAATCGATCACCAAGGCCTTCGCGCTGCTTGGCTTGCAGGACTATGTGCGCGCAACGACGGAGATTACCGCCGCGCATGCCGACGCCGGGGATATCGCCGATCTTGAGCTCACACCGGGCGCGATCCTGCTGATCACCAAGGCAATGAATACCGATCTCGACGGCGTTCCCGTTCAATATTCCATCACCCGCTTCGCTGCCGACCGGGTGCAGTTCACCATCGAAAACTAAAAAAAGCCGGGCGCTTGGCCCGGCTTAACTGATCGATGCGAATCCGGCTCAATGTGCGGCGGACATGTCGCCCAGCACTTCCTTGGAAGCGACGGTAGAGTCGGCCTTCAGCTTGTAGACCATTGGAACGCCGGTCGCGAGGTTGAGCTCCAGAACCTGTTCGCGGCTCAGGCGATCGAGAACCATGACCAGCGACCGCAGCGAGTTGCCGTGGGCCGCAACGAGAACCTTTTCGCCACGCAGAACGCGCGGCAGGATTTCCGTCAGATAGTAGGGCCAGACACGGGCACCCGTGTCGCGCAGGCTTTCGCCGCCCGGAGGCGGAACGTCGTAGGAGCGGCGCCAGATATGAACTTGCTCCTCGCCCCACTTGGCGCGGGCGTCGTCCTTGTTGAGACCGGAGAGATCGCCGTAGTCACGTTCGTTCAGCGCCTGATCCTTGATCGTCTGCAGGCCGGGCTGGCCGACCTTGTCGAGGATGAGCTTCAGCGTGTGCTGCGCGCGGGTAAGGGCCGAGGTGTAGGCGACATCGAACGTGATGCCGTAGTCGGCCAGCGCCTGGCCGCCGGTCGCGGCTTCCTGGATGCCGAGTTCGGTCAGGTCGGGGTCCTTCCAGCCGGTGAAGAGGTTCTTCAGGTTCCAGTCGCTCTGGCCATGCCGAACGAGAACGAGTGTGCCGCTCATAAAATCTGCCTCCGTCGTATTATTGTGAAGAGAGCCCGAGGACATCGAGCATGGAATAGAAACCCGGCTTCTTGTCGCGCGCCCAGAGCGCCGCCTTGATGGCCCCGCGGCCGAAGATCGAGCGGTCTGCTGCGCTATGCGACATCGAGACGGTCTCGCCTTCGCCGGCAAAGAGAACCGAATGTTCGCCGATCACGGACCCGCCGCGCAACGTCGCAAAGCCGATCGTACCCGCTTCGCGGGCGCCGGTATGACCGTCACGAACGCGGACAGACTGGGTCTTCAGGTCGACAGCGCGGCCCTTTGCAGCGGCTTCCCCGAGCAACAGCGCGGTGCCGGAGGGCGCATCGACCTTGCGCTTGTGGTGCATTTCGAGAACTTCGATATCCCAGTCTTCTGGCGAAAGCGCCCGGGCTGCCTGTTCGATGAAAACGCTGAGAAGATTGACGCCGAGGCTCATATTGCCCGACTTGACGATACGCGCATGGCGCCCAGCCGCCTGGATCTTGGCATCGTCGGCATCCGAGCATCCGGTCGTGCCGACCACATGGACGATCCGCGCCTGTGCGGCCAGTCCGGCAAATTCGACGCTCGCGGCCGGCGAGGTGAAATCGAGCACGCCCTCGGCATGGAGGAAGGCGGAAAGTGGATCATCACCGATGATCACGCCGTTCGGCCCAAGTCCGGCAAGCTCTCCCGCGTCGCGCCCGACGAAGGGCGAACCGGCGCGTTCGATGGCCGCATGAAATGTCACGCCGTCAATGGAATCGATCAGCCGGATCAGCGTCTGCCCCATGCGCCCCGCTGCCCCAACCACAACCAGTTTCATAGCAGCGTCGCTCATATCAGTCGTATTCCCGTATCAGATGGAATTCGAGGCCGCCGGCCTCTGGAGATTGTTGAGGCGAGCGTAAAGTCCGTCTTCGAGCTTCGCAAGCGTCTCGTGATTGCCTTCCTCGACAACGCGGCCCTGCTGCATGACGACGATCTTGTCGGCGCGCACCACGGTCGATAGCCGGTGCGCGATGACGACGACGGTACGGCCGGTCATTGCCTCGTCGAGTGCCTTCTGCACGGCCGCTTCCGATTCCGTATCGAGCGCTGAAGTCGCCTCGTCGAGAAGCAGGATCGGTGCATTGCGCACCAGCGCACGCGCGATCGAAAGGCGCTGCCGCTGACCACCGGAAAGCGTCACGCCATTCTCGCCGACGGCGGTATCGTAGCCGTCAGGCTGCGCCATGATGAAGTCATGGGCATAGGCGAGGCGGGCCGCTTCCTCGATCTCCGCATCCGTCGCATCCGGACGGCCATAGCGGATATTGTCGCGGATCGAGCCCTCGAACAGGTAGGGTTGTTGCGAGACATAGGCGAGCTGCTCGCGGAGCGACTGCTTGGTCACATGGGCGATGTCCTGCCCATCGACGATGATCTCACCGCTCTTCGGATCGTAGAAGCGCGGGATCAGATTGATGATAGTCGATTTGCCGGCACCCGATGGCCCCACAAGAGCCGTGGTCTTGCCGCCTTCTGCGACAAAGCTCACATCGCTCAGCACCGGGTCGTTGCCATAGGCAAAGGAAACATTGCGGAATTCGATGCGGGCCTCTGTCGCCGTCAGCGGTTTCGCATCCGGCAGATCGCGCTGCCGCGGCTCCATGTCGAGCAGTTCATAAATCATACGCGCGTTGACGGCGGCGCGCTCCATCTGCACCTGAAGCTTGGCGAGGCGGCGCAGCGGATCGTAGGCAAGCAGCAACGCGGTGATAAACGAGAAGAACGCGCCCGGAGGGACGTTGTAATAGATAGAGCGGTACGCGGCGTAGGCCAGGACACCGGCAACGGCCAGACCCGCAAAGCTCTCGGTCATCGGCGCATTGCGTTCGGAAAGGCGGGCGATCTTGTTGGCGCGCTGCTCGGCGACGCCGATGATCTGATTGACGCGTTTCTCAAGCTCGCGTTCCATGGTGAACGCCTTGACGATCGCAATGCCCTGGATCGATTCCTGCATTGCCCCGAAAGCACGGCTGTTCAGGTGAATCGATTCCTTGGTCACATCCCGAAGGCGCTTGGAAAGATAGCGAAGTCCTAGAAGCAACGGCGGCGCCATTACGAAAATGATGACGCTCAGGATCGGATCCTGATAAACCATGACCGCGACCAGCGAGACGAAGGAGAGCAGGTCGCGTGCCGTCGAGGTGATTGTCAGGTTCATTACATCGCGGATACCGCTGACGTTCTGGCTGACCTGGGCGGCGATCTGCGCCGAGCGCGTGTCGTTGTAGTAGCCGACCGACAGCGTCATCAGGTGCGCATAGATCCGTCGCTGGTAACGCGCGACGATATTATTGCCAACCTTCGACAACGCCACCGCCTGGCCATAACTGGCGAAACCGCGCGCCACGAAGGCGATGAAGATTGACAGACAGATGACCCACACGATGTCGGCCCGCCTGTTGGCAAAAGCCTCGTCGATGATCGCGCGCATGATCCAGGCGGTATAGGCCGTCGAGAGCGCGACGATGATCAGGCAGGCGATCGCGAAGACGTAGCCCATGACGTGCTCACGGCCGTTCTCGGCGATGATGCGCTTCAGTACGCTCGCGACCGTATCGCTATTCACGCTCTTGTTTGCGGGCGATTCCAAAAATTGCGCTTCCCGTTTCAGATCGTGTGCGTGGCAAGCCCGCGCACTCGCGGGGCTCTATAAAGATTTGCCAGCGGCTTGGCTAGACTGGCGCTAGCTCCGCCAGCGCCGCCCATCCGTCGAAACGCCGAAGGTCTCCGGTGCACGGGCGTAGAAGGAAAGGCCGGCGAGTGCCGCCAGCGGGTGCGTGACGACGAAGGTTGGGATGTCGCGCAGCCAGTGCGAGTGCGGCGCTTTGTCCTCGAAGGCGGCGCGGAATTCCGGTTTGCGGAGCGCCGGCAGGATTTTCTGCGAAATGCCGCCGGAGAGATAGACGCCGCCTTTCGCCATGAAAAGCATCGCGATATCGCCGGCCAGTCGGCCGAGATAGGTCGAAAACAGCGAAATGGTTTCGGCAGCAACGGGATCGGTTGCCGCAAGTGCGTGCGACGTCACATCGGCCGGATCGCCATATTTCGGCTCGATACCATCGGCAATGCAGATGGCGCGATAGAGATGCACGATCCCGCGGCCGCAAAGAATCTGCTCTGCCGAAACACGTCCCTCGATCTGTTCGATATAGGGGAAAATCTGCAGGTCGCGCTCCGAGCGCGGACCGAGATCGACATGGCCGCCTTCGCCGGGAACCGGGATCCACGAGCCGCGCGCATGAACCAGACCGCCAACGCCAAGACCCGTACCCGGCCCGAGAACGGCACGTGAAGCGATCAGGTCGCCCGAGGCGGGGCCGATCTGTTCGCGTTCATCCGGCGCGAGCGCCGAAATTGCCAGTGCCTGTGCCTCGAAGTCGTTGACGACGAGAACATCCTCGATGCCGAGGCCCGATATCATAGTATGCGGCCGCACCACCCAGTCACAGTTGGTCAGCGGAATCTCGTCGCCATTGATAGGACCGGCAACGGCAAGAATGGCCGAACGCGGCCGCAGGTCCGTCTTGGCAAAAACGCCAGCCTTGATAGCGTCGTCGATCGTCTCGAAATCCGCCGTCCGGACATTCGGAAAATTGATCGCTTCGGCCGATGCGTCGGCGAGGATCGAGAAGCGGGCATTGGTGCCGCCAATATCGCCGATCAGGATCGGGAAGGGCATCTGGGCATCGCTGGCATCAAGCATGGACATGGCCTTTTCCGCTCAAGCTTTAAGGGTCGGAATGAGTTTATCGGCGGTCGCTTCGTTCAGCGCCATCGGAATATCGTAGACAATCGCCAGCCGCATCAGCGCTTTCACATCGACATCATGCGGCATTGGCGTCAACGGATCGACGAAGAAGATCAGCGCACCGATCTCGCCCGTCGATATCAGCGCGCCGATCTGCTGGTCGCCGCCGAGCGGGCCGCTCTTCAGGCGCGTCACGTCGAGATCGGGCACGGCATCGAGAACACGGCCGCCTGTCGTGCCTGTCGCCACGATCTTCCATTGTGCGAGAAGGTCGCGGTTGCGGCGGGCAAATTCCGCCATGTCATCTTTCTTCTGGTCATGAGCAATCAATGCAAGGCACTTGCTGCCGGCCATGAGAAAGGACCTCCACCCCGGGTTTCAATCGATTTGGCCGTTTCTATACCAAGCCGGCGATTCGAAACACAAGCCTGCGCTGAGATCATTGCATCGGCTTGTCATCAGGAACCGGCCCGATCGCGGGAAGACCTTCGTCGGATACCGTGGGAGCAGCTGCCGGCGCCGTGGTCAGAGTGCTTGCCGCCGAGCCGCCGCCATAGGTTGCCGCGGCAACCGAGGAAACGGAGGGAGCAGCGAGAATAGCCGCACAGGCCTTCGGCAAGTCGGAAACCAAGCCTTCACGCGGCGGCTTCGGCGGCGGTGTGCCGGGCTTCGGCGGTGCGGGTTTTGCCCACGGTTCCTTGGTAAACCACCAGGCGAGCGACTTGTCGCAGCCGTCTCCGGCTGCAACAGGCGCCTGCGGCTTGCAGGCGGTGGCGCCCGGCGGGCACTTGATACGGATATGGAAATGCGAGTCGTGGCCATATTCCGGGCGCAGCTTGCCGAGATTGGTGCGGTCGCCGGTCCAGGTGTCGCACATCTTCTTCTTGATCGCCGGATTGACGAAAATCCGCTCGACCTGCGGGTAGCTGGCGGCAAGCATCAGAAGTTCGGCGTGCGACTGCGTCCAGATCTTCGGATCGACGGTCAGGAACTTGCCTTTCTGCAGCATCGTCGTGAACGGCAGATCTTCACGCTCCTGCGCGCTCATGCGCTGCGATGGCATCGGGGTGAGCCAGATATCGGCATCGAGGCCGACCTGATGGGAGGCGTGACCATTGAACATCGGCCCGCCGCGCGGCTGCGCGATATCGCCGACAAGCAGACCCGGCCAGCCGGCCTGCTGTTGCGCATCACGGGAGAGGCGCTCAAGAAGCGCAATCATTGCCGGATTGCCCCAGCGCCGGTTGCGCGAAAGTCGCATGGCCTGCCATGTCGGGCCGTCGGCCGGAAGGGCAACGGCACCGGACATGCAGCCCTTGGCATAGAAGCCGATCGGCTGCGCCGGCCCCTGAGAGGGAAGCGAAACCGACCCGAAGATCGCTTTTGCACTCCCCGGGCTCGGTTGCTTCTGTTGGGCACCGGCGTCAGCCGATATGAGGCCGGCGCCCAATGCGCCCGCCAAGGCGAGTTTGCCGAAAATCTTGGACGAAGCGAGGCGGAGCGTCATGCGGGTTCCCGAAATTGCCAGGTGATTTGCGGTTGAATTTACCGTGAAAAGCAATTCTGGTGAATCGATGTTTTCATCACGCTTCGCGCGAAGGCGGGCCGCTTCTGCTTAGAGATTGGCGAGGATATCGCCGGTCTTTCTGACGCGCGACAGCCGCGGCAGGATTTTCTCACACGCAAATCCGTGCATCTCCGCGGTGAAGCTCGTCATCGCGTCTTCGGCGGCAATGACCGCGTAGTTATGCGCATAGGCATCACGAATGGTCGACTCGACGCCGAAATTGGTTGCGATCCCCGCGAGGATGACGGTCCTGATACCGCGGCGGCGAAGCTGAAGATCGAGATCGGTGCCGTAGAAAGCGCTCCACTGACGCTTGACGATATGGATATCGACAGTCAGTGCCGCAATTTCCGGCGGCGCTTCGAGTGCGGCGGCGGGCAATCCGCCTTTTGGGAAGTTCGCCGGTTCGTCGGCCGGCTGATTGACGGCATCGGCATAGTCCGCAGAGAACCCGACGGTGACGAGTATGACGGTGCCGCCTTGTGATTTCAGCTGTCTGGCAATCGCCGCGGTGTTTTCAATGACCTGCTGAGCGCTGTGAGGAGCAACCGGACGGCTGGTGATAAAGGCCTGCAGGTCGATCGAGATAAGTGCGGTGGTCTTGGGATCGTAAAGGGACATGGGGGCTCCGAACGGCAGGTCAAAATTTCGCGAGATCGGCAAAAACCAAACTCTCTCCTGTTTTTCGCCGCCATTTTCCTTATTCTCGCCCGAACCGAAACAATAGGGGTTGGCGAATGGCGTTTGTGGGGTCGAAGAAAAGTCTGGTTGTTGCTCTCGTGGCACTGAGCGCGCTGGCCTTGCCCGTTAAAGCCCAGGAGCAGAACTTCCAGATCGGCACGTCGACTATCGGCGAACTCAAATACAAGCCGGGCTTCAAGCGCTTCGACTATGTCAATCCGGATGCGCCGAAGGGCGGCACGCTCAATCTGTCGACCACGGGTACCTTCGATACCTTCAATCCGCTGCTTTCGAAGGGGGAGCTGGCGGACGGTTCGCCGCTGGTGTTCGAGACGCTGACGAAATCGGCCGACGATGAGCTGCTCGCCAGCTACGGCTTGTTGGCGGAAGGCATTTCCTATCCCGCCGATTTTTCCAGCGCGACGTTCAGGCTGCATGCTGAAGCAAAATGGGCAGACGGTCAGCCGGTGACGCCTGATGATGTCATTTTCAGCCTGGACAAGGCAAAGGAGCTCAATCCACTCCTCTCGAATTACTACAAGCACGTGACGAAGGCCGAGAAGACCGGCGAACGCGATGTGACTTTCACGTTTGACGAGAAGGGCAACAAGGAGCTTCCGAATATTCTCGGCCAATTGTCGATCCTGCCGAAGCACTGGTGGGAAGGGACGGGTGCTGATGGCAAGCCGCGCGACATAGCCAAGACGACGCTTGAGCCGCCCATGGGCTCCGGGCCCTATAAGATCGCCGCCTTCACCGCCGGTTCCACAGTGCGCTATGAACTGCGCGACGACTATTGGGGCAAGGACGTCAACGTCAATGTCGGCCAGAACAATTTCCGCAACATCACCTATACGTTCTTCGGAGACCGCGACGTCGAGTTCGAGGCGTTCCGGGCAGGTAATGTGGATTACCGCCAGGAAAACCAGGCAAGCCGCTGGGCGACCGCCTATGATTTTCCGGCCGTCAAGGATGGCCGGGTAATCCGTGCTGAAGTACCGAACGCTCTGCGTTCCGTCGGCATCATGCAGGCGTTGACCCCCAATACGCGCCGCGACCAGTTCAAGGATCCGCGCGTCCGCGAGGCGCTCAATTACGCTTTCGACTTCGAGGATTTGAACAAGAACCTGGCCTATGGCGCCTTCAAGCGGATCGACAGCTACTTCTGGGGAACGGACCTTGCATCTTCGGCACTGCCGCAGGGGCGCGAGCTTGAAATCCTGCAGGGCCTAAAGGATCAGGTGCCGCCTGAGGTGTTCACCACGCCCTACACGAACCCCGTCGCAGGCGATCCGCAGAAGCTGCGCGACAACCTCAAGACGGCGATCGGGCTGTTCAAGGAAGCCGGTTACGAGCTGAAGGGCAACAAGATGGTCAACAGCAAGACCGGCCAGCCGATGAGCTTCGAGATCCTGCTCTCGAACTCGTCTTTCGAACGCTCGGTCATGCCCTTCGCCAACAATCTCAAGAAGATCGGTATCGACGCCCGCCTGCGCACGGTTGATGCCTCGCAATACACAAACCGCGTCCGAAGCTTCGACTACGACATGATCTGGTCGATCTGGGGCGAGACGATGAATCCGGGCAATGAGCAGATGGACTATTGGGGTTCCCAAGCCGCCGCCCAACAGGGCTCGCGCAATTATGCCGGTATCACCAATCCGGCGATCGACACGCTGATCAAGATGATCATTTTCGCGCCCAATCGCGACGAGCAGGTGGCGGCGATCAAGGCGATGGACCGGGTGCTGCTCGCCAACCATTATGTCGTGCCGCTCTTCTACAGCAACAACTCGCGTCTCGCCTATTGGGACAAGATCGCTCACCCGGCGGAGCTGCCGGAATATTCCATTGGCTTCCCCGATGTCTGGTGGTCGAAGGACGCGAAATAGCGGACTTGCATTGGCTGGGCCGCTGAGGTCCAAATGATCTATTCGAATCACCATGAAAAAGCCGGGCTAACCGGTGAAAGGCCTAGCGATTGACGACTTCTGACAGGATGCGCATCCCGGCGAAATTCAAGACCTGGAAGGCCGCGCGCTGATGGGAGCCTACATCCTTCGCCGCCTGCTTCTGATGATACCGACGATCATCGGCATCATGGCGATTTCGTTCACCGTCATCCAGTTCGCGCCGGGTGGTCCGGTCGAGCAGGTGATTGCGCAGCTTACCGGCCAGGCCGACAGCGCCGACCAGCGTCTTTCCGGCGGTGGCGGTGATCTTCTGGGGCAGGGTGGTGACGAGGGATCACGATATCGCGGCGCCCAGGGCCTCGACCCGGAGCTGATCGCCAAGCTCGAAAAGCAGTTCGGTTTCGACAAGCCGCCGCTCACCCGCTTCGGGGAGATGATGTGGAATTATATCCGCTTCGATTTCGGCGAGAGCTTCTTCCGCAACACTTCGGTTCTCGATCTGATCAAGGACAAGCTGCCGGTGTCGATCTCGCTCGGCGTCTGGATCATGATCTTCTCCTATACGATCTCCATCCCGCTCGGCATTCGCAAGGCGGTGAAGGACGGATCGACATTCGACGTCTGGACCTCGGGCGTGATCATCGTCGGCTATGCAGTGCCGAGCTTCCTCTTCGGCATCCTGTTGATCGTGCTCTTCGCCGGCGGATCCTTCTACGACTGGTTCCCGCTCCGTGGTCTGGTTTCCGACAATTTCGATCAACTTGCCTGGTGGCAGAAGCCGCTCGATTACTTCTGGCATCTGGCGCTGCCGCTGATCTCGCTATCGCTGGCCGCCTTCGCGACGACAACGCTGCTGACCAAGAACTCCTTCATCGAGGAGATCAAGAAGCAGTATGTCACGACCGCCCGCGCCAAGGGGCTCAATGAGCGCCAGGTTCTCTACGGGCATGTGTTCCGCAATGCCATGCTGATCGTCATCGCCGGTTTCCCCGGCGCCTTCATCTCGGCCTTCTTCACCGGCTCGCTGCTGATCGAGAACATCTTTTCGCTCGATGGTCTCGGCCGTCTCGGCTACCTCTCGGTGGTCAATCGTGACTACCCGATCGTCTTTGCAACGCTCTACATCTTCTCGCTTCTCGGCCTCTTCGTCGGCCTGGTCTCGGACCTTATCTATACCTGGATCGACCCGCGCATCGATTTCGAGCGGAGGGATGTCTGATGGATGCCGCCGCAAATCCCGCTACTGCCACACCCGTCAAACCGCCGCGCAAAGGCCTATTATCGCCGACCAATATCCGCCGCTGGCGGAATTTCCGCGCCAATGGCCGCGGCTACTGGTCCCTGTGGCTTTTCATGGTGCTGTTCATTCTCAGCCTGTTTGCCGAGTTCATCGCCAACGACAAGCCGATCATTGCCTCTTACAAGGGCGAGATCCTTTTCCCCGTCGTCGTCGATTATCCGGAAGAGAAGTTCGGCGGCTTCCTCGCCGAGACCGACTACCGCTCGGATGTCATCACTGATGAGATCAATGCCAATGGCTGGATGATCTGGCCGCCGATCCGCTATTCCTACCGCTCGGTCAATTCGAACATCCCGCATTCCGCCCCGACCGCCCCCTTCTGGCTGATGGGCGCCGAGGAACGCTGCGCCGGTTATCCTCAGGGCGTCAACGACCCGAACTGCAACTATGGCAATCTCAACTGGCTGGGCACCGACGATCAGGCGCGCGATGTGCTGGCCCGCGTCATCTACGGTTTCCGCATCTCGGTGCTCTTCGGCTTGGCGCTGACCATCTGCTCGGCCGTCGTCGGCGTCACCGCCGGCGCGGTACAGGGGTATTTCGGCGGCTGGACGGACCTGCTCCTGCAGCGCTTCATCGAGATATGGTCGTCGATGCCGGTGCTCTACATCCTGCTGATCATCGCCGCGATCCTGCCGCCCGGCTTCTTCGTGCTGCTCGGCATCATGCTGCTGTTCTCCTGGGTTGGTTTTGTCGGCATCGTCCGCGCCGAGTTCCTCCGCGCCCGAAACTTTGAATATGTGCGTGCCGCCCGCGCACTCGGCGTCAACAACCGCACCATCATGTGGCGGCACATGCTGCCGAACGCCATGGTCGCGACCCTGACCTTCCTGCCATTCATTCTCTCGGGCTCGATCACCACGCTGACCTCGCTGGACTTCCTCGGTTTCGGCATGCCGCCCGGCTCGCCGTCGCTGGGTGAGATGATCGCCCAAGGCAAGTCCAACCTGCAGGCGCCATGGCTGGGGCTCACCGCCTTCTTCGCCATGTCGATCATGCTCTCGCTGCTGATCTTCATCGGCGAGGCGGTCCGCGATGCCTTCGACCCAAGAAAGACTTTCCAATGAGCGAGAGCCCCGAAACCCTCCTCTCGGTCCGCGATCTCTCGGTTGCCTTTCATCAGGGCGGCGAAACATCGCTGGCTGTGGATCGCATTTCCTTCGATATCCGCAAGGGCGAAGTCGTGGCGCTGGTCGGTGAATCCGGCTCGGGCAAATCGGTCTCGGCCAATTCCGTCCTGCGGCTGCTTCCGTACCCCTCGGCAAGCCACCCGACGGGGCAGATCTTGTTCAAGGGCAGGGACCTGCTGAAGGCATCGGACAAGGAGCTGCGCCAAGTGCGCGGCAACGACATCACGATGATCTTCCAGGAGCCGATGACCTCGCTCAATCCGCTCCACTCGATCGAGAAGCAGATTGCCGAAATCCTCGACCTGCATCAGGGCGTCACAGGTGCTGCAGCGCGCAAGCGCGTGCTGGAGCTTCTCAACCAGGTCGGTATCCGCGAGCCGGAAAAGCGTCTCAAGGCCTATCCGCACGAGCTGTCGGGCGGCCAGCGCCAGCGCGTCATGATCGCCATGGCGCTCGCCAACCGGCCGGAACTGCTGATCGCCGACGAGCCGACGACGGCGCTCGACGTGACGGTGCAGGCGCAGATTCTTGAACTGCTGCGCAAGCTGAAGGGCGAGCATGGCATGTCCATGCTGTTCATCACCCATGACCTCGGCATTGTGCGCAAATTCGCCGACCGCGTCTGCGTCATGACCAAGGGCAAGATCGTCGAGACGGGTATGGTCGAGGAGGTCTTCACCCGGCCGCAGCACGAATATACCCGCCACCTCCTGGCCTCCGAACCGCGTGGCGAGCCGCCGCCGGCCGATCTGACGAAGCCTGTCGTCATGGAAGGCTCGGATATCCGCGTCTGGTTCCCGATCAAGGCAGGGCTGATGCGCAGCGTGGTCGATCACGTCAAGGCAGTCGACGGCATCGATCTGTCGTTGCGAGCTGGCCAGACGCTCGGCGTCGTCGGCGAATCCGGCTCGGGCAAGACAACGCTCGGTCTGGCGCTGACCCGGCTCATCTCGTCTAAGGGCCGCATCAGCTTCGTCGGCAAGGATATAGCCAGCTATTCGTTCACGCAGATGCGGCCGCTGCGCAACCAGCTGCAGGTCGTCTTCCAGGATCCCTATGGTTCGCTCAGCCCTCGCATGTCGGTTGGCGATATCATCGCCGAAGGCCTGAAGGTGCACGAGCGCTCGCTCTCGCACGAAGATCGCGACCAGCGCGTCTGCTGGGCGCTTGAAGAGGTCGGCCTCGATCCGCTGACCCGCTGGCGGTACCCGCACGAGTTCTCTGGCGGCCAGCGCCAGCGCATCGCCATTGCCCGCGCCATGGTGCTGAAGCCGCGCTTCGTCATGCTTGATGAGCCGACATCGGCGCTCGATATGAGCGTGCAGGCCCAGGTGGTCGATCTGCTGCGCGATCTCCAGAAAAAGCATGACCTCGCCTATCTCTTCATCAGCCACGACCTGAAGGTCGTCAAAGCGCTCGCCAACGATGTCATCGTCATGCGCTTCGGCAAGGTGGTGGAGCAGGGGCCGTCTGCCGAGATATTCCAAGCACCGAAGGACGATTACACCAAGGCGCTGATGGCCGCCGCGTTCAACATCGAGGCAGTGCCGACGCCTGCCGTCCAGCAGTAAAAGAAGACCATGTCCGCAAGACCGCCCGTTCTCGTCGATCTCAAATTCAATCCTGAAGGCATCGCCCGCATCCTGAAAACCGCCTTCGCGGATCGCGGCAGCATCAGCCTCGCCGATCCCACGAGCAAGGGCAGGGATCTCAGCGCCTGCGAATACGCGCTGCTCTGGAAGCCGGATGCCGATCTTTTCGACAGGGCGCCGAACCTGAAGATCATTTTCTCCGGCGGGGCCGGCGTCGACAGCATCATGACGCTGCCGGGCCTGCCCGACGTGCCGATCGTCCGCTTCGTCGATCGCAGCCTGACGGTGCGGATGAGCGAATGGGTGGTGATGCAGTGCCTGATGCATCTGCGCGATCAGCGCGGACACGACGAGCATCAGCGTGATCGTATCTGGGGCAAGATGGCGCCGCCCGAAGCTGCCGAAATTACCGTCGGCGTGATGGGCCTCGGCGTGCTCGGACAGGATGCCGTCCGCAAGCTCAAGGTCATGGGCTTCAACGTCATCGGCTGGTCGCGCACCAGAAAAGACCTCGATGGCGTCGATACATTCGATGCCGCCGAACTCGATGTCTTTCTGTCGAAGACCGACATTCTCGTCGGCCTTTTGCCGTTGACGCCTGAAACGACGGGTTTCTATAACGCCGGCCTGTTCAGGAAGCTGCGCCAGGGCGGCGCGCTCGGCAAACCTGTTTTCATCAATGCCGGGCGCGGCAAGAGCCAGGTCCAGAGCGATATCGTCGCGGCCATCGAAGGCGGTATCCTCGGCGGCGCATCGCTCGACGTCTTCGAAGTCGAGCCGCTGCCGGCTGACGATCCGCTCTGGGGTCTCGACAGCGTCTTCATCACGCCACACGACGCCGCAATCTCGGAAGAAAACGCGCTCTTCCGGCATGTCGAGCAGCAGATCGTCCGCTTCGAAAAGGGCGAGCCGCTGCAGTTTCTCGTCGATCGCGGCGCGGGATACTGACCGGCACGGCCGGGAACATTCGCCGTTTCTCTTCGTTGTTCTCACCGGAAGCTTTTGGGCAGGCCGCATTCCGGCTGTCCGCTGACCGGAAGGAGACAGGAATGGCGCATCAGATGGAAACCCGTTGGGAAAAATCGGATGGCAAGCTGCACGAGGAAGAACAGATTTCTCCGGTCAAGGCCAAACAGGGCCGGACTGGCCGCCGTGTTCTGACGGTGTTGATCGTCGCCCTTGTACTCGCCTTCATCGTCTGGATTCCAGTGGAGATCTGGGGCGGGCGTGAGGCAAACGAAGTAGCCCCTCAGCAGCCCGGCCAGCAGATGCAATCGGAACAGCCGGCAGCGCCGGCATCGCCATCGCTGCAGAACGGCACCGCGGTGCCGACGGAAACGCCCCCTGCAGGTAGCGCGCAGCCCAACGCACCGGCAACACCTTCCGCGCAATAACCGCGCATGGGTCCGGCGGTCATCGCAAGCCCTGCCGTCCAGGACGGCAGGGCTTTGTATTTGCACTGGACTTTAGCCGCTGATTTTTCGATAAGAAGGCGCACGAGCCGGTCGTCGTGTGCCGGCCGCAGAGGTGGCCCCCGACCGGATTGGTATGGGGTGGAGCATGGCCAAGACCGATATCGCAAGACGGGTTTATAACCACGCCTGGAAGCTGGACCCCATCGTCCGTAGTCTGATCGACACGGATTTCTACAAGCTTCTGATGCTGCAGATGATCTGGAAGCTCTATCCGGATGTGAATGCGACCTTCACGCTGATCAACCGCACGAAACGCGTGCATCTCGCCGAAGAGATCGACGAGGGCGAATTGCGCGAGCAGCTGGATCACGCGCGCACTTTGCGCCTTTCCAAGAAGGAGATGATCTGGCTGGCCGGCAACAGCTTCTATGGCCGCGCCCAGATCTTCGAGCCCGAGTTCCTTGCCTGGTTCTCGCATTTCCAGCTGCCGGAATATGAACTGTCGAAGAAAGACGGCCAGTATGTCCTGGATTTCCACGGCTCCTGGAAGGAAACCACGATGTGGGAAATCCCGGCGCTGGCGATCATCAACGAGCTGCGGTCGCGCTCGGCGATGAAGGCGCTCGGACCGTTCACGCTGGATGTTCTCTATGCTCGCGCCAAAGCGCGCATGTGGTCGAAGGTCGAGCGCCTGAAGGAATTACCCGGCTTGCGCATCTCCGACTTCGGCACGCGCCGCCGCCACAGCTTCCTGTGGCAGCGCTGGTGCGTTGAAGCCCTGAAGGAAGGCATCGGCCCTGCCTTTACCGGCACCAGCAACGTGCTGCTGGCGATGGACTCCGATCTCGAAGCCGTCGGCACCAACGCCCACGAGCTGCCGATGGTGGCCGCCGCCCTTGCGGAGACCGACGACGACCTGCGCAAGGCGCCCTACAAGGTTCTGCGCGATTGGAACCGGCTCTATGGCGGCAATCTTCTGATTGTTCTGCCGGACGCGTTCGGCACCGCCGCTTTCCTGCGTGATGCGCCAGAATGGGTTGCCGACTGGACGGGCTTCCGCCCGGATAGCGCGCCGCCGGTCGAAGGCGGCGAGAAGATCATCGAATGGTGGAAGAAGATGGGCCGCGATCCGCGCCAGAAGCTTCTGATTTTTTCGGATGGCATGGATGTCGATGCGATTATCGACACCTACAAGCATTTCGAGGGCCGTGTTCGCATGAGCTTCGGTTGGGGGACGAACCTCACCAACGATTTCGTGGGCTGCGCGCCCATCGATATGTCCGGCCTCGATCCGATCTCCATCGTCTGCAAGGTCAGCGACGCGAATGGCCGGCCGGCCGTCAAACTGTCCGACAATCCTCAAAAAGCCACGGGTGAACTGGGCGAGGTTGAGCGGTATCTCAAAATCTTCGGCAGCGAAGATCGAGTTGATCAGGCGGTCTTCGTTTAAGCCTGCGGCTTGCGGTTGTTCTCTTCGTCCTCGCGGATCGCATCCTGATGATACCAGCTGTCGAAAGCGGCATCGCAAATATCCGGATCGATATCCAGCGGCTGACGGGCGCCGAAGCGTTCGCCGGCGCGGCGCAATTTCACCGGAAACTGGTAGATCTTGGCGGTTTCGCCATGAACGTTTGTCGGCATCCTATTTGCCTTCCCTTATCGACATTCGTCGTTTAGTCGGACTGTCACAATAGCAGATTGCACATGAATTATGCAAATTGCACAAAATATCGTCAATTGCTGTGCTCTTCGTAAGCGATTGATAAAGTGCGCGAAATACGATGGTGCTCCTGCATCTTTTTCAGGCGTTTGCACTTTCAAAAGAAAAACGCGCCGTTATCGGCCCGGTTCCCGTCTAACCCCAAGCTTTTATTGAAAGTTAACGCCTTGTGCTGCGGTCTCCTTGCCTGCGCGTTTTGACGCACCCTCGGGCGCGTCCGCCAAACTGGCACGCCACGTGCTTGGTACTGTGCATCCGCTGGTGAAACGCACCCTCAGGATTTGTGACACGCACACGTTTGAGAGACTGGCCAATGACAAAGTATAAGCTCGAGTACATCTGGCTCGATGGGTACACTCCGGTACCGAATCTGCGCGGCAAAACGCAGGTCAAGGAATTTGCTGAATTTCCGACCCTGGAACAGCTTCCGCTCTGGGGCTTCGATGGCTCCTCGACGATGCAGGCTGAAGGCCGCAGCTCGGATTGCGTGCTGAAGCCAGTCGCTATTTATCCTGACCCGGCCCGTACCAATGGCGTCCTCGTCATGTGCGAAGTCATGATGCCCGACGGCGTCACCCCGCATCCTTCCAACAGCCGCGCAACCATCCTTGACGACGAAGATGCGTGGTTCGGTTTCGAGCAGGAATATTTCTTCTACGAGAACGGCCGTCCGCTCGGCTTCCCGGAACAGGGCTACCCGGCTCCGCAGGGTCCGTATTACTGCGGCGTCGGCTCCTCCAACGTTGGCCCGGTCGCTCGCGAAATCGTCGAAGAGCATCTCGACCAGTGCCTTGCTGCCGGCATCAACCATGAAGGCATCAACGCTGAAGTTGCCAAGGGCCAGTGGGAATTCCAGATTTTCGGTAAGGGCTCCAAGCGCGCTGCCGACCAGATTTGGATGGCTCGCTACCTGCTGCAGCGCCTGACAGAACAGTACGGCATCGATATTGAATATCACTGCAAGCCGCTCGGCGACACCGACTGGAACGGCTCGGGCATGCACTGCAACTTCTCGACCAAGTTCATGCGCGAAGTTGGCGGCAAGGCCTATTTCGAGGCTCTGATGGGTCAGTTCGAAAAGAACCTCGAAGCTCATATCGCCGTCTACGGTCCGGACAACGACAAGCGTCTGACCGGCAAGCACGAAACCGCTCCGTGGAACAAGTTCTCCTACGGCGTTGCTGACCGTGGCGCGTCGATCCGCGTTCCGCACTCCTTCGTCAAGAACGACTACAAAGGCTACCTGGAAGATCGCCGCCCGAACTCGCAGGGCTGCCCTTACCAGATCGCCTCCCAGGTTCTGAAGACGATTTCGGAAGTGCCGACCGAAAGCTACGCTTCGGCTGCTGCATAATCCAAAGAGGTTTTCCTCCCAAGGGCGCCGGCTGCTTGCAGCCGGCGTTTTCTTTTTGAAGGACCGGTTTCCTTCGGCCGCGCGACGCAGCTATAATTGCGTCCATGGCTCAAAGAGCAGGCAGCGCCGATCTTCCCCTGCATGGCGGCAGGGTTCCCAAATGGCTGGGCGACCGGATGACGAAGCTCGGTGCGGTGATCACCGAAGCGATCGTGCATCACTACGGGCGCGATGAATTCCTGCGCCGCCTCGCACATCCTTTCTGGTTCCAGTCCTTCGGCGCCGTCATGGGCATGGACTGGCATTCGTCTGGCATCACCACCAGTGTGCTCGGCGCGCTGAAACGCGGGCTGACGCCGCTCTCCGGTGAGCTCGGCCTGCATGTCTGCGGCGGTCGTGGCGCGCAATCGCGGCGCACACCGGATGAGCTTGCCGCGATCGGCAATCGCGTCGGTATCGACGGGATCTCGCTGGCGCGGACAAGCCGCCTTGTCGCCAAGGTCGATAGCGCCGCCCTGCAGGATGGTTTCGATCTCTATCTGCACGGCTTCATCGTCGCCGACGACGGCAAGTGGGTGGTCGTTCAGCAGGGCATGAACGGCGACAACAGGCAGGCCCGCCGCTATCACTGGCTATCCGAGGGGCTGGAAAGCTTCGTCAACTCGCCGCACGCGGCGATCGAGGGCCGCAGCCAGGGCAATATCGTCAATCTCGCCGACAAGCGGGCGGAACGCTCGCGTGCCGGACAGCTCGATCTCCTCGCAACGCTCGGCCCCGACCGCATCGTCCGCGAAGCCGTCGCGCTGGCGTTCAGCCCGGCAAAGCCTACCCCGTTGCCCGACCAGATGCTCTTACCGCACCTGATCATGCCCGCGCATCACGATGTCCGCGAAAAGGACGTCAACATGAAGCGGCTGCACGGCAATCTGGCCGCCGCCGCCGATCGTGGCCCTGAGGATTTCGAACAGCTTCTCCTCGTTCCCGGCGTCGGCGCCCGCACCGTCCAGGCGCTCGCTATGGTCGCCGAAGTGGTGCACGGGGCTCCCTACCGCTTTTCAGACCCCGCCCGCTTCTCGATCGCCCACGGTGGCAAGGACCGACATCCGTTCCCGGTGCCGCTGAAGGTCTATGACGAAACGATCAAGGTCATGAAATCGGCGGTTCACAAGGGCCGCCTCGGGCGCGAGGAAGAGCTTGAGGCCCTCAAGCGCCTTGACGACCAGTCCCGCCAGCTGGAGCGCTACGTGACCGGGCCTGATCTCAAGGAGATCGTTGCAGGAGAATTTAGGAACTCGCCGGAATGGGGCGGCCGCAGTGTGTTCGGCTGGGAGGGTGAGGAGAGGTAATCTGCCTCTCTGCCTCTCATGCCCCTTCATCGGGAATGTTCAGGATATGGCCGCAGGCCTTGCAATGCACTGCATCGGCATCATGGCGCTGCAACCCGCATTGCGGGCAGGGGAACGTCACTTTGAACGGACGTACGACAGCCTGAGCCAGGCGTACGAACAGCGAAATGCCGATAATCATCGTCACGATCGATGTCAGCTTGCCGAGTGTTCCCGGCAGGGTGATGTCCCCGAAACCCGTTGTCGTCACTGTCGCAACCGTAAAATAAAGAGCGTCCACGAGGCCAGCGATGCCGGGAAGGCCGCGGAAAAAGAACGTGTAGACGAAGCCTGTGACGAGAAACAGAAAGACGATGACGTTGATCGAAGCCCGCATCACATCTTCCAGATGCCGCAAACCGCAATAGCGAAGCAGAACTTTGAGAAGCGCGCTCTGGCCGATCGTCCAGATGCGGATTGCCCGCAGAAAGGCGAAGTTGAACAGCAACTCCGGCAACAGCAGCGTCAGCAGCACGAATATGTCGATCCAGGTAATCGGCCTCTTCAGCCAGTCGCCGAGATTGCGTTCGATCAGCGCCCGCGCGCAAAGCTCGAGCCCGATCCAGACCGCAATCGAATAGTCGATGATCAGGTAGGATGGGCCTGAGCGCAGATAAGGACCTAGAACGAAGAAGGCGAGAATTGCGAGATCGACGACAGCCAGAACGGCCTGAAAAGTGATCGCCTTCTTTTCGCGCCCCAGATAGAGCACGCGCAGTCTCTGGCGAAGGCTGGCAAGCCCTGATGTCTCAGGCGTTAGCGTCTCGTCATTCATCCGCAGGAACATATGCGGCGCAGCACCTGCTTCAAGCACACGTCGAGGAAACGAAAAGGAAAATGGCGGACAAGGTGGGATTCGAACCCACGGTACGCTTTCACGCACACACGCGTTCCAGGCGTGCGCCTTAAACCACTCGGCCACCTGTCCTGCTATTTCGATCTGCGTCGTCAAACACAAATCGTTGGAACGGCGCGATATATACCGATGAATTTTCGGGGATCAACCTAAATCTAACAGTTTTTTGACTTCTTCGGATAAAACTCCGCTCGCGTCATCCATTGCACTTTAGAAGGCTCGGATTTATCCTGCCTCTGAGGGTGGAAAATGGCGTGGCTGGCCGGGGTTTTCGGCATGAGTGCGCCGGAGGGTTTTATGCGTTTCTTGTTGCGTTTGAGTAGTCTTGTCGCGCTTGCCGTTGCGGTGATCGCGGGGACCGTCGATTCCATCCAGTCGGTCGCGGCCTCGGCTGTGGTGATGACGCCCATGGGGGATGCCTGGCAGGATGTCAGCCCCGCTTCGCTGGTGGCGCTGCAATCGTCGATCGCCTATTATGTTCATCCGCGCTTCTACACCTTCATTTTCCAGTGGCTGATGTTGCAGCCCGCTTTCGGCGTGTTTCTGGTGCTGGCGCTGCTGCTCTGGATGGTCGGATATAAGAAGCCCCCGGTTGCAGGCCGGTTCACGGCCTGATCACCGAAAAAGCAGTTTGTTGGCGGCTTTTGCGCAGAAATCAGCCTGATTGAACTGTTTTTCGGCATCCCCGGCAAATTTTTACCACCCGAAAAATTTCTCGTGAAATTTTCATTCAGCCATGCAAGGATGCGCGAAGCCAGGTCTCCGGGGGGAGGCCGGTGGTTCCGCAGACATGCCTCGAAGAAGGCTTGCGGGAGGACCCCAAACAAATAGCAACAACAGGGCTGCAACTCATGAAAAAAACCCTCCTTTCGCTTTTGGCCGTGGCCGCGATGTCCACGACGGCGCTCGCCGCCGACGTCAAGCCGGCTCTGGTTTACGGCACCGGCGGAAAGTTCGACAAGTCCTTCAACGAAGCTGCCTATAATGGCGCTGAGAAGTTCAAGAAGGAAACCGGTATCGCTTACCGCGACTTCGAGCCGACAGGTGATACGCAGGGCGAGCAGGCAATCCGCAACTTCGCAAGCCGCGGCTTCAATCCGGTTGTCGCCGTTTCCTTCGCCTGGACCTCGGCAATCGAAAAGGTCGCTGCAGAATTCCCGGACACCAAGTTCATCATCGTTGACGCCGTCGTCGACAAGCCGAACGTCCGTTCGGTCGTCTACAAGGAAGAAGAAGGCTCCTTCCTCGTTGGCGTTCTCGCCGGCCTGGCATCGAAGACCGGCAAGGTCGGCTTCGTTGGCGGCATGGACATCCCGCTGATCCGCAAGTTCGAATGCGGCTATGAGCAGGGCGCACGCTCGGTCAAGGCTGACGTAGAAGTGTTCCAGAACATGACCGGCACCACGGGTGCTGCATGGAACGATCCGGTTCGCGGTGGTGAGCTCACCAAGAACCAGATCGACCAGGGCGCTGACGTCGTTTACGCGGCAGCTGGCGCAACCGGTCTCGGCGTTCTCCAGACGGCTGCCGACAACAAGAAGCTGTCGATCGGCGTCGACTCCAACCAGAACTACCTGCACCCGGGCTCCGTCCTGACCTCGATGGTCAAGCGCGTCGACCTGGCTGTCTACAACGCTTATGCCGACACCAAGGCTGACAAGTTCACCGGTGGCGTTCAGGCTCTCGGCGTCAAGGAAGACGGCGTTGCGGCTGCAATCGACGACAACAACAAGGCGTTGATCACCCCGGAAATGCAGGCTGCTGTCGACAAGGCAAAGGCTGACATCATCGCAGGAACCATCAAGGTTCACGACTACACCACGGACAACGCTTGCCCGAAGTGATCCGCGATTGAGATGGGCGTATGGCGTGTTGATTTTACCGCCATACGCCCTTTTCTTATTTGGAGCCTGCTGTGACAGACACGCCCGCAATCGAACTCGTGGGCATCGATAAGAAATTCGGTGCCGTCCACGCGAACAAGGACATCAATCTTACCGTTGCCAAGGGGTCTATCCATGGCATCATCGGCGAAAACGGTGCCGGTAAGTCGACATTGATGTCGATTATCTACGGTTTCTATCATGCCGACGCCGGTGAAATCCGCGTCAATGGCACGCCGATCTCGATCCGCGACAGCCAGACGGCGATCGCGGCGGGTATCGGCATGGTGCACCAGCACTTCATGCTGGTCGATAATTTCACGGTGCTCGAGAACATCATGCTCGGCGCTGAAGGCGGAGCGCTGCTCGCCCGTGGCGTTGCTGCGGCGCGCGCCGAGCTGAAGCGGCTGGAAAAGGAATACGGCCTGGAGGTCAACCCGGATGCGCTGATCGAGCAGCTTCCCGTCGGCCTGCAGCAGCGCGTCGAAATCCTGAAAGCGATGTATAGAGGCGCCGAGATCCTGATCCTCGATGAGCCGACGGGCGTTCTGACGCCTGCCGAGGCCGATCACCTCTTCCGCATCCTCAAGGTGCTGCGCGATCAGGGCAAGACCGTTATTCTCATCACCCATAAGCTGCGCGAGATCATGGCGATCACCGATACGGTGTCGGTCATGCGCCGCGGCGAGATGGTGGCGACCCGTAAGACCTCGGAAACGACGGTCGAGGAACTCGCCGAGCTGATGGTCGGACGCCGTGTCCTGCTGCGCGTCCAGAAGGGCGAGGCCAATCCGGGCAAGGTCATCCTGTCGGTCAAGAACCTGACGGTGAAGGACAACCGAGGCGTCACCATGGTCGATAACGTCTCCTTCGACGTCCGCGCCGGAGAAATCGTCGGCATCGCCGGCGTTGCCGGCAATGGCCAGTCGGAGTTGCTGGAAGCGATCGCCGGTATCCGCAAGCCCGCCTCGGGAGAAATCCTGCTCGATGGCCAGTCCATCGAAAAGGCAGATCCCGCGCGTCTGCGCGAACTCGGTCTCGCCCATATTCCCGAAGACCGTCATCACATGGGTCTGGTTCTCAAGTTCGAGGAATATGAGAATTCGGTCCTCGGCTATCACCGCAATCCGGCCTACAGCAAAGGCCCGATTCTCGATCTCGATGCGATCCGCAAGGACGCTATGGAGAAGATCGAAAAATACGACATTCGCCCGCCGAACCCGCGGCTGAAGACCGCGAACTTTTCCGGCGGCAACCAGCAGAAGATCGTCGTTGCCCGTGAAATCGAACGTGATCCGACGGTCCTGATCATCGGTCAGCCGACCCGCGGCGTCGATATCGGCGCAATCGAGTTCATCCACCGCCGGATCATCGAGATGCGCGACGCGGGCAAGGCGATCCTGCTCGTCTCCGTCGAGCTCGATGAAATTCGCTCCCTTTCAGACCGTATCCTTGTCATGTTTGCCGGCCATGTCGTCGGCGAGAAGACGCCCGATGCCGGTGAACAGACCCTCGGCCTGATGATGGCCGGCATTGCCGCGTGAGGCCTTTATGAGCACTGCTTCAGTCCCACTGCCCAAATGGATCAATTACGGCCTGATCCCGATTCTGAATCTCCTCGTCGCCTTCCTGATCTCCGGCTTCGTTGTCTGGCTGATCGGCGAGAGCCCGCTCGACGCGCTGTCGCTGCTGATCGAGGGCGCGCTCGGGAGTGGCGAAGGCATCGGCTTCACGCTGTTCTACGCGACGAGCTTCATCTTCACCGGTCTTTCTGTCGCCGTCGCCATCCATGCGGGCCTCTTCAATATCGGCTCCGAAGGACAGGCCTATCTCGGCGGTCTCGGCTGTGCGCTGGTGGCACTCGCCCTCGATAAGTACGTGCCTTGGTACGTGACGATGCCGCTCGCCGTCATCGGCGCCGGTATTTTCGGTGCTGCATGGGCCTTCATTCCGGCCTATCTGCAGGCCAAGCGCGGCAGCCACATCGTCATCACCACCATCATGTTCAACTATATCGGCGCCGCGCTGATGGTGTACCTGCTGGTGCATGTGTTGATCGTGCCTGGCAAGATGGCGCCTGAAACCCGCACTTTCCTCGATGGTGGCCAGCTGCCTAAGCTCGGCTGGGTCATGGAAATGTTCGGCGGCAAGCTCGGCGCGGCCCCATTCAACGTCTCCTTCGTTATCGCGCTTGTCGTTGCCTGGCTGGTCTGGCTGCTGATCTGGCGCACCAAGCTCGGCTTCGAGATGCGCACGCTTGGCGTCAGTCCGACGGCTGCCGCCTACGCCGGTATTCCCTACGCACGGACCGTCATGATCGCCATGCTGCTCTCGGGTGCCTTGGCAGGCATGATGGCGCTGAACCCGGTGATGGGCGCGTCCGCGCGCCTGCAGGTCGAATTCGTGGGCGGCGCGGGCTTCGTCGGTATCGCTGTATCGCTGATGGGGCGAAACCACCCTGTCGGCATCATTCTGGCGGCAATCCTCTTTGGCATCCTCTATCAGGGCGGCGACTGGATCTCCTTCGAGATGCCGAACATCACCCGCGAGATGATCCTGGTCATCCAGGGTCTCGTCATCCTGTTTGCCGGTGCGCTCGAATACATGTTCCGCCCGGCGCTGGTCCGCATCTATCAGCAGTTCAAGGGCAAGTGAGGGCGCACGATGGATTACTATGACATCTTCATCAGCGTTCTCAGCTCGACGATCCGCCTGTCGATCCCGCTGATCTTTACCGCACTCGCCGGCCTCTTTTCCGAACGCGCCGGCGTCTTCGATATCGGCCTCGAAGGCAAGATGCTGGGCTCGGCCTTTGCCGCTGCCTGCGTCGCCTATATTACGGACTCGGCGTGGCTCGGTCTCGTGGCGGGCGTGCTCTGCTCCGTGGCGCTCAGCCTCGTCCACGGCTTTGCCTCGATCACCAATCGCGGCAACCAGATCATTTCTGGCGTCGCCATCAACTTCTTCGTCGCCGGTATCACCATCGTGCTGGGTCAGGCCTGGTTCGGGCAGGGCGGACGTACGCCGCAGCTGGCGGGCGATGCGCGCTTCACGCCGATCACGCTGCCCGGCGCCGATGCGATGCGCGAAATACCGGTCATCGGTCCGCTCTATGCCAATGTCATCTCCGGCAACAACGTCCTGACCTATTTGGCTTTCGTCGCCGTGCCGCTGTCCTGGTGGATCCTCTACCGCACGCGTTTCGGCCTTCGCCTTCGTGCTGTCGGTGAAAACCCGGGTGCGGTCGATACCGCCGGCATTTCGGTCACCTGGCTGCGCTACCGCGCCGTGATGTGCGCCGGTATTCTCTGCGGCTTCTCCGGCACCTATCTGGCCATCGCCCAGTCGGCGGCCTTCATCAAGGACATGTCGGCCGGCAAGGGCTATATCGCCCTGGCAGCACTTGTCTTCGCCAAGTGGAAGCCGGTCCCGGTCATGTTCGCCTGCCTGCTCTTCGGCTTCCTCGATGCGCTGGCAAACTTCATGCAGGGCAAGGAAGTGCCGCTGATCGGCGAAGTGCCGGTGCAGATTTTCCAGGCACTGCCCTATATCCTCACCTGCGTGCTGCTGGCCGGTTTCATCGGTGTCGCAACCCCGCCGAAGGCCGGCGGCGTGCCCTATACGAAGGAACGTTAAACCATGTCCCACGATCTGTTCGAAGCCGCACGCGGCGCCATGGCCTTCGCCCACGCCCCCTATTCGAAATTTCCCGTCGGCGCGGCAATCCGCGCCGAGGACGGCAAGGTCTATACCGGCGCCAACATCGAGAACCTGTCCTTCCCGCAGGGCTGGTGCGCCGAACCGACGGCAATCAGCGCCATGATCATGGGCGGCGCCAAGAAGATCGTCGAAATGGCCGTCATTGCCGAGAAGCTGCCGCTCTGCCCGCCCTGCGGCGGCTGCCGCCAGAAGATCTCGGAATTTGCCTCGAAGGACACGAAGATCTACCTCTGCGACGAGGTGGGCGTGAAGAAGACCATGACCATGGAGGAGCTTCTGCCCTTCAGCTTCGAGACCGAACTCGGATGAACGCGGCGATCGACCAGCTCGCCGGCAAGCTCGGCGGGCTCGTGCCGCGGCACGGGATCATTCTCGGTTCCGGCCTCGGTTCGCTCGTCGGTGAGCTGGAGAACCCGGTTCGCATTGCCTACAAGGATCTGCCCGGTTTCCCAGTGAGCGCCGTATCCGGCCATGCAGGCGAGGTTGTTGCCGGCCGCCTCGGCGGCGTCCCCGTCATCATGCTGTCCGGCCGTGTGCACTTCTATGAGAAGGGCGATGCCAATGCCATGCGGCTGCCGATCGAGGTGCTGAAAGGCCTCGGCGTCCAGTCGCTGTTTCTGACCAACTCTGCCGGTTCGCTGCGCGAGGACATGCCGCCAGGATCAGTGATGCAGATCACCGACCACATCAACTATTCCGGCATGAATCCGCTGATCGGCGAGGAGAGCGATCACCGCTTCGTCGGCATGACCAATGCCTATGATGCGGAACTCTCCATCTCGATGCGCAAGGCCGCCGAAAAGCTCGGCATCGCGCTGTCGCAGGGCGTCTATATGTGGTTCTCCGGCCCGAGCTTCGAGACGCCGGCGGAAATCCGCATGGCCCGCATTCTCGGCGCCGATGCTGTCGGCATGTCGACCGTGCCGGAAGTGATCATCGCCCGAATGTTGGGCCTCAGGGTTGCGGCAGCTTCGGTAATCACCAATTATGGGGCCGGCATGACCGGTGCCGAACTCAGCCACGACGAAACGAAAGACATGGCGCCCGTTGGCGGCGCGCGTCTCGCAGCCATCCTCAAGGAAATGGTCGCGGGTGGAGGAAGCAGCAATGACTAATCATACGCATAAGGAAACGGCCGCCGTTGCGCTGTCGCTTCTTGACCTGACGAACCTGAAGGACGACTGCACGGAAGCGCAGATCGATGCGCTTTGCGAGCGGGCGCAGACGCCGTATGGCAACAGCGCCGCGATCTGCATCTGGCCGCGTTTCGTTGCGCGTGCCCGCACCGTGCTTGGCAAGGGTCACAAGGTCAGGATCGCGACGGTCGTCAACTTCCCTTCTGGCGACATGGAAATTGCCGATGTTGCGGCCGAAACGCGCGAAGCGATCGCCGACGGCGCCGACGAGATCGATCTGGTCATCCCTTACAAGAAGTTCCTCGCGGGCAACGAAAAAGCCGTGACCGGCATGGTCGCGGCGATCCGCGCCGAATGCGGCAGCGCGCTGCTGAAGGTGATCCTCGAGACCGGTGAGATCAAGGATCCGGCGCTGATCCGCCGCGCCTCTGAGCTGGCGATCGAAGCTGGAGCGGATTTCATCAAGACATCGACCGGGAAGGTCGCCGTCAATGCGACCCTGGAAGCGGCCGATATCATGCTTCGCGCCATTCGCCAGAGCGGCCGGAAGATCGGTTTCAAGCCTGCCGGCGGTATCGGCTCCGTCGCGGATGCAGCACTCTATCTGAGCCTGGCTGAAACGATTATGACGCCCGACTGGCCGATGCCGTCGACCTTCCGGTTCGGCGCTTCTGGCGTTCTCGACGATATCCTGGCGGTGCTTGGTGGTACGCAGCCGGCGCCCGCCAAGGCCTCGAGCTACTGAGCATGATTCCGCAGGAGATCATCCGGCGCAAGCGAAACGGCGAGACGCTCTCTACCGAAGAGATCGAGGCATTCATTGCGGCCCTCGCGGCCGGACGTCTATCGGAAGGCCAGATCGGCGCTTTTGCCATGGCCGTCTGGTTCAAGGGCATGACCCGCGCCGAGACGGTGGCGCTGACGCTCTCCATGGCGCGGTCGGGCGATATGCTCGACTGGAGAGACATCGACCGGCCGATCGCCGACAAGCATTCCACAGGCGGTGTCGGCGATAACGTCTCGCTGATGCTGGCACCGATCGCTGCCGCCTGCGGTCTCGCCGTTCCAATGATATCGGGCCGCGGTCTCGGCCATACCGGCGGAACGCTCGACAAGCTGGAATCCATTCCCGGCTATGGAATTACGCCTGACGCAGCCTTGTTCCGAAAAGCCGTCAAGGATGTCGGTTGCGCGATCATCGGCCAGACCGGATCCTTGGCGCCTGCGGATGGCAGGCTTTATGCCGTGCGCGACGTAACGGCGACCGTCGATTCTGTTCCCCTGATTACCGCGTCCATCCTCTCCAAGAAGCTGGCGGCTGGACTGCAGACCCTGGTGCTCGACGTCAAGACCGGAAACGGCGCCTTCATGACCGATCATGAGGAAGCGATGATCCTCGCCGCCGCGCTGGTCGAAGTTGCCAACGGCGCCGGGGTCAAGACATCGGCGCTGATCACCGACATGAACCAGCCTCTGGCCGATGCCGCCGGTAATGCCGTCGAAATCTGGAATTGCCTCGATTTTCTCGCTGGCAAGAAGTCCGGCACGCGGTTGGAAGAGATCGTGCTTGCTTTTGCCGCAGAGATCTTGGTGAGCAGCGGCGTTTCAACCTCGTTGCCGGAAGGCGAGGCAATGGCGCGCAGCGCGCTCTCCTCGGGACGCGCCGCCGAAATATTTGGGCGCATGGTGAGCGTGCTCGGCGGCCCAGCTGACTTCGTCGAGAAACCATCCAAATATCTGAAGGCCGCCGCTGTCCAGAAAACGGTCCTGGCGCCCGAGAGCGGCTGGCTTTCCAGTTGCAACGCCAGAGACGTTGGAATTGCCGTCATCGATCTCGGAGGCGGGCGCAGACACCCTTCGGACAAGATCGACCACAGTGTCGGCTTCTCCGATCTCCTGCCGCTCGGAACACAGGTCGAGAAGGGTCAACCGATCGCCACGGTTCACGCAGCAGATGAAACCGCGGCCGCCAGGGCGGCAGCCGGTATTCTCGCCACCTATCGCATAGCCAGCGGCAAACCGGACCTGCCCACCGTCATCTCCGGCCGCGTCTGATTATTGCTTGAGGCTCAGCGAGCCGTCGGCGACCGAGTAGGACTGCAGCTTCTTCAGGAAGCTCATGCCGACAAGCGTCTGGGACAGCGCATCGTCCTTCAGCACGAAGGCTTCGACGCCCTGAACGCGAATGCCGCCGATTTCGACGCGGTCGAGCGTTACATGCGCTGCCTTCGTCTGGCCGTTGGCAGTATTGACCGCATAGCGGAAATCGAGCTGGTTGCCGCCGTAGCCGAGGCGGCGCGCCAAGCTCTCGTTCAGCGCCACATAGGTGGCGCCTGTATCGATCATACCCTGCACCGGCTTGCCATTGATCTTGAAGTCGCCATTGAAATGGCCCTGCGCGTCAGCCGGAAGGCGCATGGTGCCGCTGCCGTAAGCGGGCGCAGCAGGGGACGCGGCATCAGGCGCGGCTGAAACGTAATTGGCTGAAATGGGCTGGTTCGCAGGTTCCGGGCTCGTCGCCGTAAACAACGATGGCACCTGGGTCGCCAGCGCCGCAGCAATGCTCGCGAAAATGACCGTACGCATGAGCATGAAACAGAAATCCTTCCTGTATAAACCGCGCATCATGCGAGGCCTCATGCTTCAAGCAGCTACGCCATAATTGCTGACAAGTTGCTAACGCCTGATATCAAAAGGCCCGGATCGACTATCCGGGCCTTGTTTCTGCACTGATTTGGTAAATTCGGCGTTGAAATCACTTCGTTCCGTACATGCGGTCGCCGGCATCGCCGAGGCCAGGCATGATGTAGCCCTGCTCATTGAGATGGCTGTCGATCGAAGCGGTGAAGACCGGCACATCGGGATGCTCATCGCGGAAATTCTTCAGGCCCTCGGGGGCAGCCAGCAGGCAGAGGAAGCGGATGTTGCGCGCACCGCGTTCCTTCAGCTTGTCGATCGCCGCGATTGCCGAATTGCCGGTGGCCAACATCGGATCGACAACGATGATCAGGCGCTCGGAAATGTCTTCGGGTGCCTTGAAGAAATACTCGACCGGCTGCAGCGTTTCGTGATCGCGATAAACGCCGATATGCGAGACGCGGGCCGAGGGCACCAGGTCGAGCATGCCTTCGAGCAGGCCGTTGCCGGCGCGCAGGATCGAGGCGAAAACCAGCTTCTTGCCCTCAAGCACCGGAGACTCGATCGTCTGCAGCGGTGTCTCGATGGTTTCCATCGTCAGCTCGAGATCGCGCGTGACCTCGTAGCAGAGCAGGGTGGAAATTTCGCGCAGCAACCGGCGGAAGCTGCCCGTCGATGTCTCCTTGCGCCGCATGATGGTCAGTTTGTGCTGAACAAGCGGGTGATCGATGACGGTGACGCCTTCCATGGCCAAGCCTTCCTCTGATTATCGTTATCGGACGTTTCTTCCATGGAAATCGCCCGGACTGCAAGAGTGCATGCGATTTTCAGGGGATGATCCCCAGTCCGGCAGGCTCAGAGCCGGGCAAGTAGTGCGTGCCGCGTCTCCTCATCGACAAACGCCGCCTCGATACCCGTACGGGTCAGATCATTGATTTCACCGTTGCTAAAGCCGAAGGCCTCCGAGGCCAGCTCGTATTCCCGCTTCAGTGACGTGTGGAAGAACGGCGGATCGTCGGAGCTGATGGTCACGCGTACGCCTGCTTCCTTCAGCTTCCGCAGAGGATGCGCCGCGAAATCGGGGAAAACCTTGAGCGCGATGTTCGATCCGGGGCAGACTTCCAGAACAGTGCCTTGATCGGCAAGCCGCTTGACGAGGTCGGGGTTCTCGATTGCGCGAACGCCATGGCCGATCCGCGAGGGGCGCACATGATTGAGTGCATCCTCGACGCTGAAGGCGCCGCAGACTTCACCGGCATGTATCGTCAGGCCAAGACCGGCATCGCGCGCAATATCAAAGGCCCGAGCATAATCCGCAACGCGGCCCATCCGCTCTTCGCCGGCGAGGTTGAAGCCTGTAATCAGCGGGTTCTTCGCTTTGGCGGCATACTCCGCTGCTCCGATCACGCTCTCCGGACCGAAATGGCGCTCGCCGGTGACGATCAGCCGTGCCTCGATGCCGTGAGCAGTTTTCGCCCGCCGGATACCTTCGCAAACACCGGCAATATAAGCGTCGGCTCCGAGGCCGATGCGCTTGCCATGATCGGGCGACACGATCAGCTCGCTATAGATCGTGCCGATACCGGCAAGCTCTTCGAGGTAGGTTTCGGTCAGAAGCGCGTAGTCTTCCTCGGTCTTGTAGACCTCGGAGACCTTGTCATAGCACTCAAGGAAGCTGGCAAAATCATGCCAGACATAGGTGCCGTCGCGCAGATAAGGCGAGATATCGATATTGTATTTGCGCGCCTGCGCCAGCGTCAGCGCCGGTGGTGCCGCCCCTTCCAGGTGGCAGTGCAGTTCGACCTTCTTCAAATGCGATGTCATAGAAAACTTCTCCCATGCGGCCCGGCGGCAATACCGAGATGCCGGGCAACCGTCTCGCCGATATCGGCATATGTTCTGCGGATCCCGATATCGCGCGAGCGCAGACCGGGGCCGTAGGCAAGGATCGGCACGCGTTCGCGAGTATGGTCGGTTCCCCGCCAGGTCGGATCGCAGCCATGATCGGCCGTCAGGATCACGAGATCGCCAGGCGCCAGCTTGCGATGCACATCTGGAAGGCGGGCGTCGAAAGCCTCGAGCGCGGCGGCATAACCCGGCACGTCGCGGCGGTGACCATAGACCATGTCGAAATCGACGAAATTGGTGAACACCAGATCGCCGTCCTTCGCCTCGTCCATCGCGGCCAATGACGCGTCCATCAACGCGTCGTTGCCATTCGCCTTGATGACGCGGGAAATGCCTTGGTGGGCGAAGATGTCGCCGATCTTGCCGACGGCGTGCACCTTGCGCTCGGCCTTCACCAGCCGGTCGAGCAGCGTCGGCTCCGGCGGCGGCACCGAGAAATCGCGGCGATTGCCGGTACGCTCGAATCTCGCGACGGTTTCACCGATGAATGGGCGGGCGATGACGCGTCCGATATTGTAGCTGTCGAGCAGAGCCCGCGCGATGCGACAGAAGCCAAGCAGGCGCTCGAGCCCGAAATGCTTCTCGTGCGCGGCAACCTGAAACACCGAATCTGCCGACGTGTAGCAGATCGGTTTGCCGCTACGGATATGCTCTTCGCCATACCGCGCGATGATGTCTGTGCCGGACGCATGGCAATTTCCGAGAATACCGGGCACATCAGCGGCGGCGCAAAGAGCCTCAACGAGATGCGGCGGAAAGGCATCGCCCTCTGTTGGAAAGTAACCCCAGTCGAAAGTGACGGGCGTTCCAGCGATTTCCCAATGACCTGACGGCGTATCCTTGCCGCGGGAGACTTCGTTGGCGCAGCCGTGAATACCATAAACCTTTTCCGGCATCGGCATGCCGGCCGGCAGGCGTCCCGTGGCGGTCTTGGCGATATCGAGCAGACCGAGCGCCGACATGTTTGGCAGAAGCAGCGGCCCTGACCGCAAACCGGCGCGATCTGCAGCACCTGCCGCGCAGAATTCCGCGATATGGCCAAGCGTATCGGCACCCTCGTCGCCATAGCTGGCAGCATCAGGGGCGCCGCCGACACCGAAGGAATCAAGTACGAAGAGAAATGCACGTGCCATCATCAAACCAATCGCTATGCGGCCCGCGGGCCGTGATGGCGCTCAGGCATATAACGGCGTGGCGAGCTTGGCAAATTGCGAAAACAACGGGCTCAGCAGTCGCTGCAGGCGATGCTGTCGTTCTGACGCTGGCGATAATAATAGGTTCGCTGGATTGTCAGCGTCTGCAGATTGCCGGGCAGGAAAGCGGGGCTAAAGGCAAAGAGCTGGTATGGTATGCTCAACTCGGCGCGAACAAGAAAACTGCTGGCCTTTTGCATATCGGCAGGAACGCCCGTAACGGCCGAGTTCGTTGCATAAGGTGCCGATGTTGTCGAATTTCCCCATGACCAGAGCACTTTCGCGTTGGCGCTGGCGTCCATCGTGATGCCGGTCAGCTTGACCTGCATCTGAGACGTGTTGTACGGCGCGAAGATCGCGTTGGCGACAGTAGTGATCTGCTGAAGCGAGGTCTTCGTGACACCCTGCTGCTGAGTAACGATGTCGGCGACAGAACCCGCGGCGCGCGCTGCCCGTTTGCTCACGCTCAGCCCGACCGTGATCTCGAAGGCACCGATATAGAGCATCACGAGAATCGGAAAGAGGATTGCGAATTCAATAGCGCCAACACCGCTGCGATCGCCGAAAAGCCCGGCCAACTTGGACTTGATTCTGAATTGGAGCGCGCTGGCCATCACGGGTATTGCTCGTTTTGGAAAGCTGCGGTGGCAACGATCAGGAATTCATTGAGGTGGGCGCCGGTCGAACTGCGATAGGGCGTAATATAGGGGCGGACCAGATCGGTAATGACCTGCCATTTGTAATAGGCACGTATCATATTCTTCGTACCTGAGCCGCCAGGGCTATACTGGATCCCGGTTGTATCGAGGCCCGTTGCGTTCATCGGAATGGTTACCGGCATGTCCGAAAAATTCGTGAATGTCCGGACGTCGAGCCAGAGCTTGTTCGGCGTTGCCACCTCGGCAGCGGAGCAATTGATGAGGATGGAAACCTCATTGCAGAACCGCTGCCTGAAGTCCTTCACGTCAGCCACGTCCGTGGCCCGGCCCAAGCTGAATGTGATCTGGCCGGTGCGCATGCGGCGGGCCATCGTATCGACGCCGTTGGATACCAGCTCTTCGGCCGCGAAGGCGACGAAGGTTTCGATGATCGCGAAGATCACCATGAAATAGGGAATGGCGAGCAGTGCAAATTCGATCGCTGCAGAGCCGTCCTTGGAACGCGCGAACGCTCTAAACCGCCCGCGCTTCTTCGTGCCGGGCATGGCAGGCTGGTCCTGCGGGCAGGGAATTGCGCTTTGGGGCGAGTTTGTCATGCACCGATCCTAGGGAGCGATCGTTGATTTTCCGTTTCAGAGCGAAGCAACAATTTAACGGATGGCGACCGAGGCCGATATGCTAGCCGCCTGTTGCTTCGGTCGCGGCCTGTTGCGTGTGCTGTTCGCAGGCCGGTGAGCAGGACAGAACCGAGCGATCGGTCTGGCGATAAACCCGGACGGTGTTACCTTCGTCGATCGACACCAGAATCGTCTGGTCGAGGATAGCGTTTCCATCGATGTCCAGCAGAACGATGTTGGTCGTTCCGAAGCTACGCCCCGTCAGCACGATCGTCTTGGAATCGGCGACCGTCGCATCGGCAACCTTGGCATTGCCAACGATGACCTTGCTGACCGCCCGGTCGAGCTTCAGCACGCGCGCGTGATCCATGTAAACCCGCAGCATGTCTTCTTCCGCTGACGCGGGTTGCAAAAGAGCGAACCACGGCAAGGCAGCGATGCAGGCGACCAATACACTCTTGCCGCGTGATGACATGGAACTCTCTCTTGAATTTCTGCAGAATTTCTCAACAGCATGGAAAAAATTGGTGAATGAAGACTTAAAAGTCTCTGATTTCGCCAAATTGCGGCTCGCAGCATCCCGAAATAGGACGTTCCCGCCGGCATCAGCGGGGAGCGTGCCATTCCGGGACTGGCTGTTGTATTGAAATGTAACGCCGTGAATGCTTGGCGGTGAACGTCTTTCATGCATAGATAAAATGATAATATATCCGCTAAGAAACTGATTACCATGAGCGGCTCTACTTTAGCATTAACAGTCTGGTAACCCTCTTCTTTAAGCCGATTGAAACAGCGCCTCGCTAGGTTGAGCCAATCCGATCAACGGCAAACAGTTGGCGGACGTGCTGAACATCAACTGGAGTAGGAGTTAGACATGACCAAGCTTGTAAGCCGTTTCCTGAAGGACGAATCTGGTGCGACCGCAATCGAATACGGCCTGATCGCAGCGCTCATCTCTGTAGCGCTCATCGCCGGTGCAACCAGCCTCGGTACCAACATCAACAACGTGTTCCAGAACCTGAGCACGAAGATGAGCAACGCCGCTACGGCCGCTTCCAAGTAAGCAGCTTGATAGGCGATCTTCAAAAGATATGCCGTGCGAAGGCTCACCTGAGACGTGAGCCTTTTCCTTTTCGGGGGTGAGACATGATTGCTGCAGCCGTGTTCGTGATTTTTCCATTCTGCCTGGCAGTGGCCGCGCTCTCCGATCTGTTTACGATGACGATCCCGAACCGGGTGTCGCTCGTTCTCGTTGGCAGTTTCCTGATCGCTGCACCGCTGACCGGTATGCCCTTTGATGCAATCGGGCTTTCACTGCTTGCCGGTGCCGCTGTGTTTCTCGCCTGTTTTGCGCTGTTCGCCATGAACGTCATGGGTGGAGGCGATGCGAAGCTTCTTTCTGCCGCCGCATTGTGGTTCGGCTTCACGCCCTCGCTTGTCATGTTCATCGCCGCTGTTGGCCTGTTCGGCGGACTGCTAACCTTCGCCATCCTCTTGCTGAGAACGCAGTCTAACACCATCCTGGCGATCGGTGTGCCGGTCCCGAATTCGCTGATTCTCGCCAAGAAGATTCCATATGGTATTGCGATCGCAGCGGGAGGTTTTATTGCATTCCCGTCTTCGCCAATCTTTGTGGCAACCCTGGAAGCCCTGAAATAGCGGCGTTTTAATCGCCCGTTAACTTAAAATGTAAGGCTTCCGTTAACTATAATTATACCAATTCCTGACCATTCTGCGGGACGAATATGCATCGTTTCGAGGAATGATCGATGAAGCCCGCGCGTCTTCTCATACTTTCAGTGGCCGTTGTCGCCGCCGGCCTGGCCGGCCTTTTGGCGATGAAGCTCGCTGGACGCGGTGGTGTCGTCACCCAGGTTCAGTCGGTCGTTGAGAAAGAGCCGACGGTCAATGTCCTCGTCTCCAGCTCAAATCTTCCCGTTGGCGCCCGCATCGATGACAAGGCCGTGCACTGGATGTCCTGGCCACAGGGCGGCGTCGTGCAGGGCTTCATCACAGAAACGGACAAGCCCGATGCTCTGAAGGAGCTGCAGGGCGCCGTCGTCCGTCTGCCGATATTCGAAGGCGAACCGATCCGGCCTGAAAAGGTCGCCGATTCCAACAGCCGCATTCTCTCGGCTCTTCTGCCTGCCGGCAAGCGCGCCGTTGCAACTGAAATCTCGGTTGCAACAGGAGCGGGCGGCTTCATCCTCCCCAATGACCGCGTCGACGTGATCATGGTCCGCAAGGGCACGGGTACCGAGAAGTTCATCACTGAGACGGTTCTGAGCAATGTTCGGGTTCTTGCGATCGACCAGCAGATTCAGGAGAAGGACGATGGCTCAAAGGCCGTCGTTGGTACGACTGCCACACTTGAGCTCACCCCTGATCAGACGAAGGTCCTCGTCGTTGCGCAGCAGATGGCGGACCGGCTGTCGCTGGCGTTGCGCTCGATTGCCGACGCGCAGGATCAGGATACGAGCGCCGCTGACTATCTCCTGAGCGGCGACAACGGAAACGCCTTGGTTCAGGTCATCAAGTCTGGATCGATCGTTACCGACAGCAGTGGGCCCAAGGCAGAATGAGGACGTTGAGATGACCAAGACAATGCGGCGCACCAGACTTCTGCTCACCGGCTTCCTGTCGCTGACCACAGCCGTCACGGGCCTGACGCCAGGTTTCATGGCACCAATTCTTGGCGCTTCAAGCGCATTTGCTGATTCCGATGGTATTGTCCGTATCTCGCAAACGGGGCCCGGCGCACATCGCCGTCTCAAGATCGGCCTCAACAAGGCGGTCGTCATCGACCTGCCGGAGGATGCGCACGATATCCTCGTCTCCGATCCCTCGATGGCCGATGCCGTGACGCGGACGTCGCGCCGTATCTATCTGTTCGGCAAGAAGGTTGGCCAGACCAATATCTTCATTTTCGGCGGCGACGGTCAGGAAGTCGTCAGCCTCGACATCGAGATCGAGCGCGATGTCTCCGGTCTTGAAGCCAATCTCAAGCGCTTCATTCAGGACTCGAATATCAATGTCGAGATCGTCTCGGACAACATCGTCCTGACGGGAACGGTCCGTACGCCGCAGGACGCGACCCAGGCTGCCGATCTGGCGCAGGCCTTCCTGAAGGGCGGTGAAGCGACCACGCGCACGGAAACCGCCTCCAGTACCGCACAGCAGGGCGACGTCGCATTGTTCGCTGAAGCCCGGCAGCAGTCGCAAGTGGTCAACCTGCTGCAGATCCAGGGTGAGGATCAAGTCACGCTGAAGGTGACGATTGCCGAAGTGCGCCGTGAGATCCTAAAGCAGATCGGCTTTGACAATCTCATCTCGAACTCTTCGGGGCTCAACGTCGCACAATTGGGTTCGCCGACTGCCAATTCGTCCGCAGCTACGCTCGGCGGCGGCCTCGCGGCTCTCTTCAAGTCGTCGATCGGCCGCTATGATATTTCGACCTATCTGAGCGCGCTAGAGCAGGCCAAGGTGGTTCGCACGCTGGCGGAGCCGACATTGACCGCGATCTCGGGTCAGGCGGCAACCTTCAACTCCGGCGGCCAGGTTCTGTACTCGACGACAGACAATGACGGAAATACCACTGTCGTTCCGTATAACTACGGCATCAGTCTGGCGTTCAAGCCTGTCGTGCTTTCCTCTGGCCGTATCAGCCTGGAAATCAAGACGAACGTTTCCGAACCAGCACCGTCCGCCACCGGATCTGCTCCGACCTATCAGCGCCGCTCTGCCGAAACGTCAGTCGAACTGCCTTCGGGCGGCTCCATCGCGCTTGCCGGCCTGATACGCGATAACGTCGCGCAGACGTCGAATGGCACGCCGGGGGTCAACAAGATCCCGCTGCTCGGCACGTTGTTCCGCCAGCGCAGCGTCCAGCGTGAGGAAACCGAGCTTGTCATTATCGCGACGCCCTATCTCGTGCGTCCGGTCGCTCGCAATCTGCTCAACCGTCCCGACGACAATTTCAGCCCGGAAAATGATGGCCAGGCGTTCTTCATGAACCGGGTGAACAAGGTCTACGGCGGCCGCGAGGCGCCGGTTGCCGACGCTCAGTTCCACGGCTCCATCGGGTTTATCTACAAATGAAAACGATGCGGTGGGACACAATCATGACGAAGCCCAATCAGGCGGTGGCCGATATGACGAAGATCAAAAGAAGCGCATCGAAATTACTGACGGCGGCCGGTCTGCTCGCTGCGGCCGCGCTGACAAGCTGCGCTGCTCCGCGTGACAATCTCACCACCGGCGGCATCCCAGATGACTATCGTCAGCGTCATCCCATCGTCGTTACCGAAGCCGAACAGGCCGTAGATATTCCTGTCGCAACCACGGACCGCCGTCTGACGATTGCTCAGCGAGATCTGATCCGGGGCTTTGCGGCAACCTATACTTCGCGCGCATCCGGTCCTGTCTATCTGATGTCACCGCAGGGCTCGGCAAATGCGTTTGCCGTCAGCCAGGTTCGCGGGCAGGTGCGCGCCGAACTCGCCTCGCGCGGTATCCCCACATCAAAGATCGTTTATGCGTCCTATGCGGCCGCAGGCGGCGGCGATGCAGCCCCGATCCGTCTGACCTTCACCGGGACCACGGCCGTAACGACCCAATGCGGCCAGTGGCCAAAGGATATCGGAGGCGGCTTCGACAACCAGAATTATTACAATTTCGGTTGCGCCTATCAGAACAATCTGGCTGCCCAGGTCGCCAATCCGGAAGATTTCATCGCGCCCCGCGGCATGACGCCGATCGACGCGGCACGGCGTAACGACGCCATCACCGAATATCGCACCTATCGCACGACCATCGAGACGAACGGTAGCTCCGACTTCTAATGCGGAATTGAACGAATGAGCGCAGTCGATTACGAGATCAAGAACACGACCGAACTTCGCAATGCCGAAGAAGCGGTTCGCATGGCCGAGCTCGAGAATATGCGGCCACTTCCGCGTATCTCGGTTCACGCCTTTTGCGAGAGCGAAGGTCTTCAGGAAACGATGGAACGCTGCGGCAACGATCGCCGCATGTCGAAGGTCAGCCTGCGCATAACGAGCGGCGGCATTGCGGCCGCTGCGAATATGTTTCAGACCACTCCGACACCGAATCTGATCATTCTGGAAACAAAGGCGAATGCTGCGAGCCTCATGGCTGAGCTCGCGCCGCTGGCAAGTGTCTGCGATCCCTCGACCAAGGTCGTCGTTGTCGGCTACTACAACGACATCTCCCTCTATCGCGATCTGATCCGCAACGGGATTTCCGAATATATCGTCCAGCCGGTCGCCATGCCGGATCTGATGACGGCTATGGCGGCAATCTTTGTCGATCCTGACGCCGAGCCGCTCGGCAAGAGCATTGCCTTCATTGGCGCCAAGGGTGGTGTCGGAGCCTCGACGATCGCCCATAACTGCGCCTTCGGCATCTCCAACCTGTTCTCGACGGAAACGATCCTCGCCGATCTCGATCTTCCCTATGGAACGGCCAACATCAACTTCGACCAGGATCCAACGGTGGGCATTGCCGAAGCGGTCTTCGCGCCTGAAAGGCTCGACGAAGTTTTCCTGGACCGGCTGTTGACGAAGTGCTCCGAACACCTGTCGATGCTTGCGGCTCCATCTCTCCTCGACCGGGTCTATGATTTCGACGGTCAGGCCTTCCAGCCTGTCCTCGATGTGCTGCAGCGCAATGCACCTATAACCGTGCTCGATGTTCCGCATACGTGGTCCGAGTGGACGCGCTCCGTCCTTGGCTCGGTCGACGAGGTGGTGATTTGCGCCGCACCAGACCTGGCTAACCTGCGCAACACCAAGAATATGCTCGACGCCCTGCGCAAGGTGCGGCCAAACGACAAGGCACCGCATCTCATTCTCAATCAGGTCGGCATGCCCAAACGTCCGGAAATTACCCCGGGTGACTTCTGCGAGCCTTTGGAGATCGACCCGATCGCGATCATTCCATTCGATATCAATCTGTTTGGAAACGCTGCAAACAGCGGCCGGATGATCTCCGAAATGGATGCGAAATCACCCACGGCGGAAACCTTCTCGCAGGTTGCCCACATCGTCACCGGCCGGGTTGCCCTCAAGAAGGCCAAACGCGGCAGCCTTCTCGGGCTTTTGAAGCGCGGCAAGTGACAGACGTAAAAGTGTAGATTGGAATCTGGCATGTTCGGAAAACGCGGAAATGAGGGTTTCGGAAAGGCCGGCGGCGTTGCAGCCCCGCCGCCGCCGGCTGCCGCTGCTGTTTCGCCGTCGGCCTCTCCGAGCGTCATCGTCGAACCGAACCGCGAACCCGCACGCTCCCAGGTAACGCCGCCGCCGATGCAGACACCGCAGCGTCGCCGCCCGGCGCGCACGGATGAATATTACGACACCAAAGCGCAGGTCTTCTCCGCGCTGATCGATACGATCGACCTGTCTCAGCTTGCCAAACTCGATGCCGAAAGTGCCCGCGAAGAAATTCGCGATATCGTCAACGACATCATCACGATAAAGAATTTCGCGATGTCGATCTCGGAGCAGGAAGAGCTGCTCGAGGACATCTGCAACGACGTCCTGGGTTACGGCCCGCTGGAGCCGTTGCTGGCACGCGACGATATTGCCGACATCATGGTCAATGGCGCCGGGAAGACCTTCATCGAAGTCGGCGGCAAGACTATCGAATCGGAAATCCGATTCCGCGATAATGGCCAATTGCTGTCGATCTGCCAGCGCATCGTCAGCCAAGTCGGCCGCCGCGTCGATGAATCGAGCCCGATCTGCGATGCGCGCCTTCCTGATGGTTCGCGTGTGAACGTCATCGCGCCGCCGTTGGCAATCGATGGCCCGGCACTGACGATTCGTAAGTTCAAGAAAGACAAGCTGACGCTCGATCAGCTGGTTCGCTTCGGCGCAATCACGCCCGAGGGCGCAACTCTGCTGCAGATCATCGGCCGCGTCCGGTGCAATGTCGTCATTTCGGGCGGTACCGGCTCCGGCAAGACCACACTTCTCAATTGTTTGACGAACTATATCGACCGCGATGAGCGTGTCATCACTTGCGAAGACACGGCCGAATTGCAGCTTCAGCAGCCGCATGTCGTGCGTCTCGAAACCCGCCCGCCTAATATCGAAGGCGAAGGCGAGATCACCATGCGCGACCTGGTCAAGAACTGCCTGCGTATGCGCCCTGAACGCATCATCGTCGGCGAAGTGCGTGGACCTGAAGTGTTCGACCTTCTGCAGGCGATGAACACTGGCCACGACGGCTCGATGGGAACGATCCACTCAAACTCGCCGCGTGAATGCCTGAGCCGTATCGAATCGATGATCGCCATGGGCGGCTTCAGCCTGCCGGCAAAGACCGTCCGCGAAATCATCGCCGGATCGATCGATGTCATCGTTCAGGCGGCCCGCCTTCGCGATGGTTCGCGCCGCATCACGGCGATCACCGAGGTGATCGGCATGGAAGGCGATGTGATCATCACTCAGGACCTGATGCGCTACGAGATCGATGGCGAAGATGCTGCAGGCCGGTTGATTGGCCGTCACATGTCCACGGGCATCGGCAAGCCGAATTTCTGGGATCGCGCCCGCTACTACAACGAAGAGAAGCGGCTTGCCGCAGCCCTTGATGAAATGGAAACGAAGTCGAAGGGGGCGTGATGTTTGGTTTTGATCCCATCGTCCTTGGCATAATTCTCCTCGTGGCTATCGCCGCGGGGGCCGTTTGCTACAGCTTTCTCTTCACCCGCATGGAGACCGAGAAAAAGGCCGCGAGCCGCGTTAGCCGCGTCGGTTCGGCCGAAGCAGACCGGTCGAACGTCAAGGCGGCGCGCGATCGCGTTCAGGAAATGTCCAAACGCCGCAAGTCGGTGCAGGACAACCTGAAGGATCTCGAGAAGCGGCAGCAGGAGAACCACAAGCGCAAGCTCTCTCTGAAATCGCGTCTGACGCAGGCTGGATTTGCTATCACCCCGGCGAAATTCTACATGTTCAGCGCAGGCTTCGGCTTTTTCCTGATGCTGATTGCCTTCCTGGCGGGCGCTCCCACACTGATGGTCCTGGCTGTGCCCGTCATTGCGGGCCTCGGTCTGCCGCGCTGGATACTGAGCTTCTTGATCAAGCGCCGTCAGAACAACTTTCTGACCGAGTTTCCGAATGCGCTCGATGTCATCGTCCGCTCGATCAAGTCCGGCCTGCCGCTCAACGATGCCATCAGACTGATCGCCAACGAAGGCCGCGATCCGGTCAAGACTGAGTTCCGCCGCGTCGTGGAATCGCAGCAGCTCGGTCTCAGCGTGCCCGATGCCTGCGCCCGTATGACAAATTATATGCCGTTACAGGAAGTCAGTTTCTTTGCCATTGTCATTGCCATTCAGTCTCAGGCCGGTGGTAACCTTTCGGAGGCGATCGGCAATCTTTCCAAGGTCCTTCGGGATCGCAAGAAGATGAAGGCAAAGGTCTCGGCTCTGTCAATGGAAGCGAAGGCCTCAGCCTGCATCATTGGCGCTCTGCCGTTCATCGTCGCGACGCTCGTCTATCTGAGCTCCCCGCAATATATGATGATCCTTTTTACTGATCCGCGCGGCCATCTGATCATGGGTCTGTCGGCCTTCTGGATGTCTATCGGCATCTTCGTGATGAAGAAAATGGTCAGTTTTGATATCTGACGGAGAGGGAAGCAAGCCATGTCTTCAGATCTTGCATCACGTTTGACAGATCCGTCCATGCTGGTCGCGCTGTTCGTCGCGATCGCCGTTTTCGCAACGTTTTATACGATTGCAGTCCCTTTCTTCGAGCGCGGCGATCTCAATAAGCGCATGCGCGCTGTTTCGACCGAACGCGATCAGATCCGGGCACGTGAACGCGCGCGAATGAACTCCGATACCACGTCGAGCAAGGCCTCGCTGAGAACGCAGAACAATCGTTCCGTTCGCCAGATCGTCGAGCGTTTCAATCTGCGCGAAGCGCTGGTCGACGAAAATACCATGAACAAACTGAAGGCCGCAGGCTTCCGGTCTGAAAATGCGCTGAATACCTTTCTCGTGGCGCGTTTCCTTTTGCCGTTTGTGTTTCTTGCGGGCGCCGCATTCTACATCTTCGGCCTTGGCCACATGATCGAAAAGCCTTTCCCGATCAGGCTTCTCGTGGTCATCGGAACCGCCTATCTGGGCTTCTACGCTCCGAATATTTTCATCTCCAACCGTATGGGCAAGCGTCAGCACTCGATCAAGCGCGCTTGGCCGGATGCACTCGATCTGATGCTGATCTGCGTTGAATCGGGTATCTCGATCGAAGCTGCGATGCGCCGTGTCTCGGAAGAACTGGGAGAACAATCGCCAGCGCTCGCCGAGGAAATGGTCCTGACGACCGCAGAGCTGTCCTTCCTGCCCGATCGCCGTCAGGCGCTCGAAAACCTCGGCACCCGAACGCAGATCGATATCGTCCGTTCGGTCACGGCGGCCCTAATCCAGGCCGACCGTTACGGCACGCCGATCTCGCAGGCGCTTCGTGTTCTTGCCCAGGAAGGCCGAGACGAGCGTATGAACGAGGCGGAAAAGAAGGCGGCCGCTCTGCCGCCGAAGCTGACGGTGCCGATGATCCTGTTCTTCCTGCCGGTCCTGGTCGCCGTCATCCTCGGTCCAGCCGGTATCCAGGTCGCCGATCGCTTCTGAGGTGCTTGAAGAGCGCGGCCAACCCGTCTAGCCATGGAGCCTGATCGACCGGAAGAGCAGCTGTTGCGCTCTTCGGTGACCAAGGAGCTCCCATGTCACCTGCTGCCATTCTCGCCAGTATTTTCGCGGCCATGCTTATCGGGGCAATGAGCCCCGGTCCGAGTTTTGTCGTCGTTTCCCGGATCGCCATTTCCCGATCGCGCCTCGACGGCCTCTGCGCCGCCCTGGGCATGGGCATCGGCGGCGTCATCTTCAGCGCGCTTGCGCTTGCCGGATTGACCGCGCTGCTGACGCAATTCTCGTGGCTTTATCTCGTGTTGAAGATCGCGGGCGGCGCGTATCTCGTCTACATCGCCTATCGCATCTGGCAGGGAGCCACGGAGCCTCTTGAGGTGACAGGTGTTGCCGAGGGACGATCATCGCTGCGGCGCAGTTTCTCGACAGCACTTCTGACGCAGCTCAGCAACCCGAAGACCATTGTTGTCTATGCCAGCATTTTCGCAGCTTTTCTGCCGAAATCCGTTCCGCTCGCCGTCGTCGTCGGCTTGCCGATCGGAATTTTCGCCATCGAGACGGGCTGGTACACCGTGGTCGCGCTGGCCTTTTCGGCCCGCGGACCGCGGCAGGCCTATCTGGCGGCAAAGGCATGGATCGACCGTGCCGCCGGCGTCGTCATGGGTGGACTTGGCCTGCGCCTGATCTATGCGGGGGTGACCCTGCGATAGAGAATCGCCGGATCAGTTGGTGTTGTTCGCCGCCTGGCTATCCTTCGAAGCAAGCTTTTGCCAGGAATTCTGCTGCGAAAGCATCGAGCGCAGATAGGCGACATTGGCGTCGGCTTGCTGAGGGGAGAGTTCGCGCCTAGCAATCTGCTCGGCTTCCGGGAAGCGTCCTTGCAGGCCGACGACGAGCGCCAGGTTCTGGCGGACGCGGCTGTCGGCGCTAGGCTGGCCTGCCGCCTGCCGCATATAGGTTTCCGCCGTGCGAAGATCGCCCGTCAGTACATAGGACATGCCGAGATTGGAAAGAACCGAGGGTTCATTCGGCATGATATCCAGCGCGTCGCGATAGCGCGCCCGTGCTTCGCTGGCCTTGCCCATCTGGTCGAGGATTGCGCCTTGGGCTGAAACCAGCTTCCAGTCGGGCCGGTCGGGCGTCTGCGCGCGGCTGATGGTGTCGAGCGCCTGCTGAAGCTGTCCGGCCGCCGCCTGCGCCTTGCCGTAGGCGGCCAGAACGTTGCGGTCGCTCGGATTGGAAATCGCCACCTGCTGCATGACGGCCAGCGCCTGAGCGTCACGTCCGGCTGAGCGCAGCAAGCTCGCATAATAGACGCCATTGGTTGGATCGCGCGGGTTTTTCTCGTATATCTGTCCGGCACGCTCGGTGGCAGACCGCATTTCGTTGACGTCCATCGTCTCGACCGGCTTCGCAGAAGCGGGGATCGATCCGGTGGTCATCTTGTCTTTGGTTGTTGTGCAGCCGGCGAGCGTCAGGCCGACCAGCGCCACAACGGCACCCTGCAGGAGACGGGTCTTGAGCGAAGTGGTGGCCAAACGAGGCATCGCGCTTTCCTGAATTCAGAAACAGGCGCCTGACCTCTAATCGGAACAGGGAAAGGTGTGACGCAATCTTCGCTCCAGCAATAGTCTGTTAACCCTAACAGACCGTTAAGAAACGATTCCGGATACCGCCGAAGGACTCCAATGGCCCCCTATCAATTTATCGAGAGACCGACGCCTTTCAACAACAAGGGCGGCTCGACACTCCCGATTTTCGCAGTGACGCCTGCCCATATCGAAACCGGCACCATCGATCCGATCGCTCTCGATTGGGCAAAGAAGGCCGGCTATCGTGCCGAAAGCGGCTCTCTGCTATTGATCCCGACGGCCGAAGGCCATCTCGGCGGCGCGCTCTTCGGTCTCGGCACGAATCCTTCCGAACAGCCCTACATCACCGGAAAGCTGGCACGCTCGCTGCCGGCTGGCGACTGGCATATCGAAACCGCGCCGCTGACGGCCAACCGTCTGGCGCTCGGCTTCGGCCTCGGCAGCTACCGCTTCGATCGTTACCGCTCCGAAAAGCCGGCCGCCGCGACACTGATGATCCCGCGCGATGCCGATGCCGCCGATATCAAGCGTCAGCTTGCCGGCGTGTTCCTCGCCCGCGACCTGATCAACACGCCGACCAACGACATGGGACCGGAGCAGCTTGAGGCAGCTTTCCGCGGCCTTGCCGAGCACTACAAGGCGGAAATGTCCGTCATCATCGGCGATGACCTGCTGAAGGAGAATTTTCCGCTGGTTCACACTGTCGGCCGCGCCAGCGCCGATGCGCCGCGCCTGCTGGAGCTGCGCTGGGGCAAGAAGGGCCATCGCAAGGTCACGCTGGTCGGCAAGGGCGTCTGCTTCGATACCGGCGGCCTCGACATCAAGCCATCTTCCTCCATGCTGCTGATGAAGAAGGACATGGGCGGCGCTGCAAACGTCATGGGTCTGGCGCTGATGATCATGGACGCCAAGCTGAAGGTCGATCTGCGCGTCATCATTCCTGTTGTCGAAAACTCGATCTCCGCCAACGCCTTCCGCCCTGGCGATATCTACAAGAGCCGCAAGGGCCTGACCGTCCAGATCGACAATACCGATGCGGAAGGCCGCCTGATTCTCGCCGACGCGCTGACCTATGCTGACGAAGAATCTCCTGATCTGCTGATCGACATGGCAACGCTGACGGGTGCCGCCCGTGTCGCCCTCGGCCCCGATCTGCCGCCTTTCTTCACGGATGATGCGAGCCTGGCGCACGACCTGACCGAAGCGAGCTTGGAGACGGACGACCCGCTTTGGCGTCTGCCGCTCTATATGGGCTATGACAAGGACATCCGCTCGAAGCTCGCCGACATCACCAACGCGCCGGCCGGCGGGATGGCAGGTGCCATCACCGCGGCACTCTTCCTGAAACGTTTCGTCAGCAAGACGAAGAGCTGGGCCCATTTCGACATCTACGGCTGGGCGCCATCGGAACGGGCGCATTCCCCGGGCGGCGGCGAGGCGCAGGCGATCCGCGCGCTCTATCACCATATCCGCCAGAGCCTCTGAGGCGATCGTTAAAATTTTATTCACCCTGAGAGGCGGCAGATTTTGCCGCCTCTTGCGTATGCGCCCGCGCTGCGGACAATAGGAACGTTAGCGTAACGATCTCCGGAGGGCCTGTGCCGATCGAACTGACTGCCTCGCAGGCATTGGGGCTTTGGCATGGCGTCGCCCTCGATCAGGTGCGCCATGATAATCGCGACCTGACGCTTCGGCAGATGGCCATCCTTCTGCACATCTACCTCGTGCCGCCGCCACACACCGTTCGCGGTCTTGCTGCCACGCTTGAGGTGACCAAGCCGGTCATCACCCGCGCCCTGGATACGATGGGTGAAATGGGGCTGGTCGACAGGGTGCGCGACGACGCGGATCGGCGTAATGTCATCATCAAGCGCACCGTCGGCGGTGCGCTCTATCTTGAAAAGCTAGGCGATCTCGTGCGCGAGCAGGGCCGCAAGCTTTCGCCTTGAAGGGACTGTCATGACCATGCTCGACCGGCGTCTCAATGCCCACAGGCCGGATCTCGCCGATGCCTCGCTTGAGGGCAAGGTCGAGGCCGCGCGCTTCGTCTCAGGCTCTCCGGCACGTGTCGCCGTTCCGGTCGCGCCGCTTCGCCCGGTTGCCGATCTCGCGCGCGGTATCGATACCGAACTGCTGATGGGCGAAGACGTGACGATCTTCGAGCGCTCCGGCGGCTGGTGCTGGCTGAAGGCGGCGTCCGATGGCTATGTCGGCTACATGCCGGAAGAGATGCTGACAACGGCGGCTTCCGAGCCCACGCATGTGGTCAACGTCCAGCGGACCTTCGTCTATCAGGAGCCTGAGCTTCGCAAACCCTACCGGTCGGTCCTGTCCATGGGCAGCCGCGTGCACATTACCGGCGGGGCGGAAGCCAGGGGAAATCACTATCACCTGCTTGCCGATGGCACGGCTATCTTCTCGAAGCATCTGCAGCCGATCGGCTCGGGCAAGGATGCAGATTACGTGGAGATCGCCCTGCAGTTCCTGAACACGCCATATCTCTGGGGCGGGCGCTCCGGCCTCGGGATCGATTGTTCCGGCCTCGTCCAGCTGTCGCTGCTGATGACCGGCCGCGCCGCGCCGCGCGATACCGACATGCAGGCAGCAGGCCTCGGCACACCGATCGACCGCTCCGAGCTTCGCCGCGGCGATCTGGCGTTCTGGAAGGGGCATGTGGCTGTCATGGAGGATGCGGAAACCATCATCCATGCCAATGGTCACACCATGACCGTCGCCCGCGAGAATTTCGAGGAAGCGGTCGAGCGCATCGGCTGGCTCTATGAGCAGCCAAACGGCTACCGCCGGCCGTTCTAACGCTGCCGCGGGTCCAGCCAGTCCCTGAGGCCGTCGCCGAGTAGGTTGAAGCCGAGAACAGCGAGCGCAATGGCCAGGCCGGGCAGGATTGCCAGCCACGGTGCCGCCCCCATGAAGGTCTGCGAATCCGCCAGCATGCGCCCCCAGGTCGGCGCAGGCGGCGCCATGCCGAGGCCAAGAAAGCTGAGGCCCGCCTCTGTCAGGATCGCCAGCCCCAGCTGGGTGGTCGCCTGCACGATGATCTGGCTCATGATGTTGGGCGCCACGTGCCGCAAGGAGATCGTCAGGCGGCTGTTGCCGATCGCCTGTGCCGCCAACACATAATCGCGGCTCCAGGCCTGCAGCGCGGTCGCCAGCGTCACGCGCGCGAAAACCGGGATCATGAAGACGGCAATCGCGATGATCGCCGTGAAGCGCCCGGTTCCGAGAAACGCGCCGAGGATCATCGCCGAAAGGATCGGGGGCAGGGCGAAAATCACGTCGCAGGCCCGCATCAGCAGGGCTTCGAAAATGCCCCTGATCGCTGCGGCGGAAATGCCGATGATCGAGCCGATCGCGCCGCCGATAGCAACGGAAGTGAGGGCGATCGATAAAGAATTCCAGCACCCGGCCATCAGCATCGACGACACGTCGCGCCCGAACTGGTCCGTGCCAAGCAAACCATAGGCGAGCGGCGGCTGAAGCTTGTGGACGATCTGCATTTTCGCCGGCGGCAGCGGCGTCCAGAACAGGGACAGGACCGCGACCGTCACCAGCGCGCCAACGATCAATATGCCAGCAGGCAATGTAATTTGCCGGCTAATTTTTCTGACCGGCAGCATGGTGCCCGCAGAGATGTTTGCCATCACGCCGCCCTCCGCAGCCGCGGGTCGATGGCCAGATAGGACATGTCGACGACAAAATTCATGACGATCACCAGCGCCGCAAAGAACAGCACGACGTCCTGCATGACGATGATGTCGCGCTGCGCCAGCGCCTGCAGCGCCAGGCGTCCGAGACCGGGAAGATTGAAGACGTTCTCAACCAGCACTGCCCCCGCGACCAGAAAGGTAAACTGCAGCCCGAGGATCGTCATGACGGGCACCAGCGCATTCGGCACCGCATGCCGCCAGAGCACGGCGGCGGATGAAAGCCCCTTGGCCGTTGCCGTGCGCGCAAAGTCTTCGTGCAGCACCTCGAGCACCGCCGACCGTGTTACCCGTGTCAGCACGCCGGCCTGCGGCAAGGCGAGTGCCACGGCGGGCATCACGAGCGCGTGCAGTGCCGCCCAGATGCCATTTCCCCATCCCGGGAAACCACCGGCCGGCATCAGCCCGAGCGACGTCGAAAACAGAATGATCATCAGCAGGGCGACCCAGAAAGCGGGAACGGCGATGCTGATCTGCGAAAACAGGGTTGCGACGAGGTCGGCGATCCCGCCGCGCCGGGCCGCGGCAAAACTGCCGAGCGGCAGTGCAATCGTCACCGAGAGAGCGATCGCGAAGATCGCCAGCGGCAGGGTGACAGCCAGCCGCTCGGCAATCAGCCCGGCAACGCGAACGCCATAGGTATAGGATTGGCCGAGATCGCCGCTGAGAACGCCGGCGACCCAATGCCCGTAGCGGAGGATCAGCGGCTGATCGAGCCCGAGTTCATGGCGCAAGGCTGCAAGCGTGTCAGGCGCTGCCGACGTGCCCAGCATGATCGATGCGGGATCACCCGGCAGCAGATCCATCACCGCGAAGATCAGGAAGGAGACGATAGCCAGCGTGAGCAGCAGACCGGCGATGCGGCGGGCAAGCAGATGCATCATGCGATCGCCGCCCTGGCAAGGGCTAGGTGGGTTCTCCACGCTCCCTCATCCCTTTGCTTGTCACAGCGATCCAGCCACCGCGCGTCGCCGCGGTCTCTCGCGCCCCAGGACTGGAGCGCACTGGATTTCTGTGACAAGCACAGGAGTGAGGAAAGATGAAGGGCGCAAACAAGTTCCGGCATCTAACCAACCCAAGATCGTCTGTACCGCTGCTAACCGACAATACCGATTATTCCGTCCATGAAACATTCGTCAGAACGTTCGAAGGAATAGGCTCGTTCTCCCAAAGGCCCGTCAGCTTCTTGTTCCACACGCCAAGCTTGGGCATCACGAAGAGATAAAGCGCCGGCACGTCCTCTGCCAGGATTTTCTGGGCCTCGCCGTAGATCCGGTTCTGCTCGGCCGGGTCCGCCGTTTGCTGCACCTTTGTCATCAGGGCGTTGAAGCCGGGGTTCTTGTAGTTGAAGTAGTAGGGATCGCGCGAATAGATGTCGATATCCATCGGTTCGGCGTGAGCCACGATGGTCATGTCGAAGGCGCGGTCCTTCATGACGTCCTGCACCCACTTCGCGGGAAATTCCGTCGGCTCGATGTTCATCGTCACGCCGATTTCGGCAAACATCGCTTGCATCACCTGCGCGCTGCGCGGCGCATAGGCCATTTGCGGCACCTTGACGGTGAAGCTGAAACCTTCGGGATAGCCGGCTTCGGCAAGCAGTGCTTTGGCCTTCTCCGGATTATAGGCCAGCACGCCCGTCGTGTCCTGATAGCCGGGATCATTCGGCGTGTAATGGCTGCCGATCGCCGTTCCCAGACCGGACCACGCGCCCTCGATTACCGTCTGCCGGTCGATCGCCATCATCAGCGCCTGGCGGACCCGCTTGTCGTCAAAGGGCTTCCTGGTGTTGTTCATGCCGGCGACGACCTTGAGTTCGGTGTTGCCGATTTTTGTCGTCAGCCGCGGGTCGCCATCGAATGAGCTCATCAGCTCCGGTGCCGCGAATTCCGGGATCGCATCGATATCGCCGGCCTTGAGGGCTGCTGCCTGCGCCTGCGGATCGGCGATGAAGCGGAAGGTCACCGTGTCGAGCTTCACCGAAACCTGCTTGTTCCAGTAGGTCTCGTTCTTCGCCAGCTCGACCTTGTCGCCTTTCGCCCAATTGACGAATTTGAACGGCCCGGTCCCCACAGGCACGGTCTTGTCGTTGTCGGCCGATTTCGGGCCGACCATCACCGATGCCGGCCAGCCGAGCCAGTAGAGCAGGCTGCCGGTGGGTGCAGACAGATGCAGGACGAGCGTTTCGGCATCCGGCGTATCGATCGACGCGATCGAGGCGAAGAATCGCTTCTGCGGATTGACTGAGTCCTTGCCACGGGCACGATCGAGCGCAAATTTCGCCGCGGTCGCGTCGAAGATTTCACCATCGTGGAAGGTAACGCCGCTCTGCAGCTTGAATGTGTATGTCAGGCCATCTGCAGACACGTTCCAGCTCCTGGCGAGCTGCGGCCGCACCTTGCCGCTCTCGTCGATCGAGACGAGGCCTTCGAAGACGTTCTGCCACGTCACCTGGCCGATTGCCACAGGCGCCGCGATGGTGGGGTCGAGCCCGGTCGGTTCCACGCCCATGCCGAGATTGAGTGTCGTCTTCGGCGCTGCATCGGCAGGGATGATTGCGCCGGGAGCCGCAGCGTAAAGAACGGCGATAATGGGAATAAGGCGGACAGAGGGGGCAAGGCGGATCATCGATATCCCGTCAGTTTCGGCGAACACAAATTGTGTTCTCTGTGTATCGAAAAGCGATACACACTAAAACGGCGGGCAACGCAAGAGGCCCACTTGCCGCGGCATCAGCGCGCCTTTAGTTGGCTGCGCATGAAATCCTCGATAAAGCCGCTAAGTTTCGCTGCGGCAAAGGAAAGCTGCCGGTCCGGCGCGATCGAGAGTTCGGCATGAGTGCGGATCGCGCTTTCGGCAGCGAGCTTTATGGCAGTCAGCGCCCCGGCCTCGATCTCGCGCCGCACGGAAAGCTGCGGCAGCAGCGTCACCGCCATGTCGCTCAGCACCAGTTCCTTCAGCATCTCAAGCGCGCTGACGGTGAATGCCGGCTCGATGGCCAGGCCCTGCCGCCCGGCGGCGGCATCGAAGCTCTGCCGGAAACCGAAAGATTTTTCGGGAAGCGCCAGCGTGTGGCGGGCAAGCTCGCGCAGCGTCACCTCCTTGAGACCGGCAAGCGCATGCCGGCTGGAGGCGATAACGTCATAGGCGATTTCCGAGCGGGCGATGACTTTGGCCTCTGTCGTCGCGGGCGCAAAGAGCGTCAATGCCATGTCGGCCTGAGCGGAATTGACCGCCTCGATCGCCTGGCGCGCGCTGGTGATGATCACCTCGAAGCGGATATTCGGATAGCTTCGCCCGAATTCGGCCAGCGCCGGGGTCAGCAGGCTGGCGACGATGGCGCCGTTTGCAAAGATCGTTACCCGGCCACGCTCCAACCCTTTCAGGTCCTCGATCAGCTGCTGAACATGCTCGAGCTCCCGCAGCGTCCGCCCGGCGCGGGTGGCCAGCAATTCGCCGGCGGCCGTCAGCGTCACCCCGCGGGCGCTGCGTTCGACGAGCGGCGTGCCGAAGAATTCCTCAAGGTTTTCGATCTGGCGGCTGACGGCTGTCGGTGCAACGTTCAGGTTCTCCGCCGCCTGGCGCATCGAGCTGGTTCTGACCAGTTCGTCGAAATACATCAGCGCCCGGATCTGCATGCGTCTCTCCCGCCTTCTGCTCTGCGCTTCTCTTTAGGCAATCGCGCCGAACGAGGCTAGAGGTCGCGCCAGGCGCGCTGCGCTCCTTCGTGCGGCAGCGCTGTCGCTTCGTGGACGCCGCGGGCAATCGCCCTGGCCATGACGATACCGGCAAGGTGGCAAAGCTCCATGAAGGTCCCGGGCGTTTCGATCGGCTTGGCGCCTGTCGCTGCGGCAAAGACGGTATCGCCGTCGAGCGGCAGATGGGCGGGGAGCAGGGCCCGCGCCAGTCCGTCATGCGCGGCGATCGACAGGCGATGCGCCTCCGCCTTGGTCAGCACGGCGTCGGTCATGATCGCGCCGATGGTCGTCGCCGGCGCATTCATGCCCTTGAGACGCATCCGGTGGTCGATGGACGGAGGCATTCCGAGACGGCCGAACTCGCCATCCTGCTCGAAAGGCGCGGCCCAAAAATGCTTGCCGCTGCCGATCGTCGCCGAGCCAAGCGCATTGACCGCGACGATGGCAGCAATCACGTGCCCGCCGCTGCCGAGCGCGCTGGCCGAACCGAGCCCGCCCTTGAACGTCGCGGTCGTTGCACCGGTTCCCGCGCCGACCGTGCCAAGATCGAAAACGCCTTTGGCGGCATTCCGGCAGGCCTCGTAGCCCATGTCGCGATAGGGCGCGTGCAGCCCCCAATCCTTGTCGCCGCCATTCAGCAGGTCGAACAGGATCGCCTGCGGCACGATCGGCACGCGGATGTCTCCGACGGCAAAACCGCGCCCGGCCTGGCGCAGCCAGGATTGAATGCCACCCGCAGCATCCAGCCCGAAGGCCGAACCGCCTGACAGCACGAAGGCATCGACCCTTTCGACCGTCATCGACGGATCGAGCAGTGCCGTGTCCCGTCCGCCGGGCGCACCACCGAGGACGCTGCCCGACGCCACGGCCGGTTCGTCGAAAAGGATGGCGGTTACGCCCGACCCAAGTGTCAGGTCGGTGGCATGGCCGATGGAAATTCCGGCAATATCGGTGATGAGATTGAGCAAGATCGGTCCCCGGTGTGTGCGGCGATTAGGAGCGCAACAACGGGCAAAAAACAAGACCGGCCCCAAGTAACGGGGCCGGTCAGAATTCTTCCGAAGAAACGAATTGGGGAAGCCTGTGCCTGCGATCAGGCATGCAGCGGCTTCGGATGACGGCGGGTCATCAGGTCGTGGATCGCGAGCTTCACCTCGTCGGGCGAGCGGAAACGCTGCTCGTCGAGGTCGTGCACGTGAAACTTCACGGCGATGAATTTCAGCCGGTCTTCATCCGGAATGACGATCCCGACGGGAACGCCTGCATATTCTATAACTTGCTTTTTCATGCGTAGAACTCCTGCTGCGCGGACTGCGCGAGCGACGGCCAATTGACTTGTCTTGTACCGTTGAAAGGGGGACGAACGTCACATTCGACAGTTCGGGCGGGAGAGGGCGCCCGGACGGTCATTGCCGAGCACAGGGCGCCCAAGGAGATAGGCGAGAATATCGATTTCAATCATGTCTCGTTCCTTGCGTTAGCGTTGCACTCGTGATGATCCCGTAGAGCCGGGACCGGCGATGACTGACTTCCAATAATCTACTTACTTAGTAGAGAATAGCGGATCGTCAGTCAGAAACATATTCCGAAACGTGTCAAAATGTCGGCGATCGGAACAATTTCATTCCATCATATCCGAATTGGCAGAAAGAACTTATCAAGACTTTGTGCAATTCACGTGACGGTCGAACAGCTCCTTCGATCACCGCAGCAGACATAGGAAGCCTGTCTGATTCCGGCAATGGTGCAATTCATTAAAAAGCGGTATGCCGCGAAATGACCGAATTCGTTAATGCTCGGCGGCTTTATCACCAGCCTTCAGAAAGCACCTTTTCCAGCATGTCTGCAAAGAAATCGGCGCTCTCGATCGTCAGGCACAGCGGCGGTTTGATCTTCAACACGTTCAGGTGATCGCCGGTCGGCTGCATGAGAACACCGAGTTCCAGCAGGCGTTCGCAAATTGCCGCGGTCTCTCCTGTTGCTGGTTCCAGCGCCTCCCTGTCGCGAACGAATTCGAGGCCGAGATAGAGACCCATGCCATGGACGGCACCGGCGATCGGAAACCGTTCGATCAAGTTCACAAGCCGCGCCTTCAGATGATCGCCGACCTCGCGGGCGTTCTCCTGCAGGTTTTCCTCGCGCATGATGTCGAGCACCGTCATGCCGGCGACGCAGCTGACCGGGCTGCCGCCGGACGAAGAGAAGAAATATCCCTCGCGCTCCAGCGAATCGGCGATTGCCTGCGTGGTGATCACGGCGCCGAGCGGGTGGCCGTTGCCCATGCTCTTGGCGATGGTGATGATATCGGGAACGACGCCCTGCTGCTCGAAGCCCCAGAAGTGGTGGCCAAGCCTGCCATAGCCGACCTGTACCTCGTCGGCGATGCACACGCCGCCGCGGGCGCGAACTTCCGCGTAGAGACCGGCGAGATAGCCCTCGGGCAGCGGAATGCCGCCGGCGTTGCCATAGACAGGCTCGGCGATGACGCCCGCCAGCCCCTGGCCGCTGTTGTCGATCGCCTGCAGCACCGGAATGGCGGCGGCCAGATAATCGCGCGCTGATTCCGGCCCGCGGAATTCGCCGCGATAGGTATTCGGCGCCGCGAGCGGATGAACCCAGGCAGGCCGTGTCGACAGCGCCTGCGGATTGTCGGCCACCGACGTGGAGACCGCATCGCTCGCCACCGACCAGCCATGATAGCCTTCAAGCAGGCAAAGCGTGTTGCGCGCGCCGCTATGCGCCCAGGCAAGCCTCAGAGCCAGATCGTTGGCTTCCGAACCGCTGTTGACAAGGAAGACCCGGTCCAACCCTTCGGGCGCGAGTGCCGCGAGACGCTCGGAGAAGTCGGCAAGCGCCTCGTAGTGAAAGCGCGAATTGGTGTTGAGCTTCAGCCACTGGTCGGCGATCGCGTCGGCGAGATGCGTGTGGCCATGACCGAGAATCGTTACGTTGTTGACCATGTCGAGATAGGCGCGTCCCTCGACATCGAACATGTGCTCCTTCCAGCCGCGCTCCATCTGTGGCGGCCGGTCGTAATAATTCTTCTGCGGTTTGGCGAAATGCGCCTGCCGTTTGGAAAGCAAGCCCTCTGTATCGGGCTTCGGCGCATTGCAGCCATCGCCGAGTAGCAGCGAAGGCGAGGGGCAAAGGGCTGCCCAGGCGCCGGCATCGCCTGCCGTGGCAAAGAGCGGCGGCTCCAGGCCGGCAACGGTGCAAAGCTGGATGCGCAGGCCACCGAGCGAGGCGCTGTCACCCGAAACCGTGCCGATCACCTGCCCGGCCTCGATCTCGGCACCGTCCTCCACCGTGGGCTCGATGCCGTCGAGATGCAGGCTGACACCTGTGCCCGCGAGCACCAGATGATGGTTTTTCAGATCGATCCGCCCGGCAAAGGGAGCCGCGACCGGGTTGCCGCCGGAAAGGCAGATATCGCTATGCAGCGCAAAGGTGGAGTGCGGCCTGGCGCTCAGCGTGCTGGCGCGCGACAGCCGGTATTCGCCGTATCGCGTTGCCGCAGCGCCGCTGTCATTGGCGACGCGGGCAAGCAGCCGCCAGTCCATCTCCGCATTCAGCCAGTTGCCACCGGCGAAATGGCGGCTCTGCACGCCGAGGTCGAGATAGGTGATGTCGGCCGTGTTGATATCGGGCAGAAGCGGCAGCCAGGATGCATTGTCGGGAAGCGTGGGCTCGATCCCGCCAACTTTCAGGATTGCCGATTCCATCAACTCGAACGGCACCGACATCGCCGTGTCGAAGATGATGCGTTCATGCTCCAGATTGCCGCGGGCATAGTCATTGTCGGGGTCAACAGAAATCTGCTGCTCGCCGCTGGCAACCAGGATCACGGCGCGCGCCACGACCAGCGGCCAGAGCGCCTTCAACTCCTCCGCCGTCAGCGGGTAGATCTCATGATAGGCCTTGACGGCCGGCAAGATGTAGAGCGGATCGCCATCGGCGTGATGCAGCAGCGAAGCGCATGTCACGGCCAGATCGCCGACCAGCCAGCCGCGGATGATGTCGCCGAAATCGATCACCCCGTCGGGGATCAGCCGGCCATGGGCATCGGGAAGGCTGACGACATTGTCGTCGGTCACGTCATGATGGACGGCTTGAACGCGGAGCGCCGAGGCCAGTGGCTGGATGCGGCGGACGGCAAGCACCATCGTCTTGGCAATCCGGTCGCGGGCCGCGCTGTCGGTGATCGCCGACAGAAGCTGGACGGCGACAGGTCCGGCCCGTCGCAGATCCCACTGAAGACTGCGCTCAAGACCCGGATGATCGAAATCAGCGAGCGCCTGCGCCAAACGGGCGCAGAGGGCGCCGAGAGCCGTCACCGAACTCTTCGGCAGATACTTGCGATGGGTGAGGCTTTCGCCTTCCAGATATTCGAGCACGCGAACCTGATAGGTCTGCTCGCGAACGGTCACGGCAATGATTTCCTGCCCGTCGGTCGATGTCAGCAGCCGCGGCACGCGCGGCGCGCCTTCGATCGTGGTCAGGTGGTGGATGGCGGCATTCTGCGCCTCAAGCTCCAAAGTCTCGTAGGCCATGTGGCAGATCTTCAGGACGAAGCGGCCGTTGCCGGTGTCGAGCCGGTAGTTCCGGTCCTGCTGGCTGCCGAGCTCGATGATCGTACCCGACAGTCCGTAGCGGGTTTCGAGGATGCTTAAGGCTTCATCCGGCGTCACGTCCGGTCGCGGCAGCTCCATACGATCGGTGAGCGCTTCGTCGGTCATCGCATCCCCCAGGGCATGATTCGATTGTTCACACTAAGCAGATAATCGAATGCATGCTATGGGCAAGCGTCTGGCAGCACGCCTTTCGGGCGCAATCAGCCCATACGTTCGGATGCGTAGGAGCCCGGGCTTGCCGGGAAGACGACCGTGCGGTTGCCGTTCAGGAAGACGCGGTGGTGGATATGGGCATGGATGGCGCGGGCCAGAACCTGACTCTCGACATCGCGGCCGATCGAGACATAGTCGTCTGCTGACTGCGCGTGTGTGATGCGGGCCGTGTCCTGCTCGATGATCGGGCCTTCGTCGAGATCGGCGGTGACATAATGCGCCGTTGCGCCGATCAGCTTCACGCCACGCTCATAGGCCTGCTTGTAGGGGTTGGCGCCCTTGAAGCTCGGCAGGAAGGAGTGATGGATGTTGATGATCTTGCCGGACATCTTCTTGCACATTGCATCGGAGAGGACCTGCATGTAGCGGGCCAGCACAATCAGCTCGGTGCCGGTCTGCTCGACGATCTCGAGGATCTGCGCCTCGGCTTGCGGCTTGTTTTCTTTGGTCACCTTGATGTGGTGGAAAGGGATGTCGTGATTGACCACGACCTTCTGGTATTCGAAATGGTTGGAGACCACGCCGACGATGTCGATCGGCAGGGCGCCGATCTTCCAGCGGTAGAGCAGGTCGTTCAGACAATGGCCGAAGCGCGACACCATCAGCAGCACCTTCATGCGGCTCTGGCCGTCGTGGATCTCGGCGTCCATTTCGAACTTCTCGGCGATCGGCTTGAAGCCTTCGATGAGAGCCGGCAGCTTGACGCCCTCTTCGGAAATGAAGGAAACGCGGGTAAAGAACTTGCCGGTGTCGAGGTCGTCGAACTGGCTGGAATCGACGATGTTGCAGCCCTTGTCGGCAAGGTAGTTGGAAATCGCCGCAACGATCCCGCGCGTCGATTTGCACGTCACCGTCAAAACATAGTTGGTCATGTCCGTCTTCCCTCTCGCGGCTTCGCCGGCAGGCTGCTTAGATCAAACGTCGCCCGTCGAATAGGCCACGGCTCTTTCATTCGTGCAACATTTTGCAAGGCAAGCTATCAGGCGCTTGCAAGCTCCCGCATTCTGTCGATGCATCTATCAATGACCGCTGACTTGAGGAAAGTCCGTTCCGCTTGCGGCGTCGCATATCCCCGCCGCGCAGCTATCTGACGGCAGCGGTCACCACGGCGGGGCCGGCCGCGAGAGGCGCCGCCCGGCGTGTTCCCTCGTTGACCTTCAGGAAGCCGACAAGCAGCCATGCCACCCCTGCGGTCTTCATCGAGAAGATCGCCGTCGAGCCGATCATCAGATTGAGGAACATGAAGAGCGACAGCGAATGGCTGAGACGCTTCTGGTTCGGCGTCTCTCCCGCCGGGAAAAAGGAAACGAACAGCCAGAAAAGAAGGAGCCCGAAGATCGTCGCGCTGTAGGTGATGAAGACATAGCCGCTATCGACGTAGCCCAGTCCTTTTTCGAGCTCCAGCCCCAACGTCGCCGGGAGGTCCATGGCGATGATGTTGCGCACCGTGCCGCTGATGCGGCCGACGAAGTCGTCGTCATGAGCGTTCGGCTTGAAAGCGTGGATGATGAAGCCGACGACGATGATCCCGGGCATCATGAAGAAGTCGAGGATCTTCGGCAGCCAGGGATAGATGACATAGCCGCCAAGGCAGACGACGCTGAAGATCAGCATGGTGCGGGTGTCGTTGGTGAGCAGGATAAGGACGACAGTCGCCACGAAGATCATGCGATCGAAGAACGTCAGCCGGTTCGAGAAGCTGACGAGATAGATCACCATCACACCGCAGAAATTTGCCAGCGAAACCTGTTCCAGGAAGATCGATGACGAGCGGTGGTCGATGATGCCGAAGGAGAAGCGATCGGGAAAGCCAAGCGCGCCGCGAAACAGGCCGAGATCGCTATAAGTCGCTCGCGGCACGCCGCGCGTATTCTCGAAATATTCCGCGGGATGGAAGAGCGCCACATAGGCCGTCACCGAAACGATTTCACAGATCAGCACCGAAAGAACCGCCAGGCAGCAGATCTTGAAGACCAGCTTCAGCGTCCGCTCGTTTGTCCAGCGTCCCATAACGACGAAGGCGAAGACGATCAGGATATTGCGCAGATGGTCGATATAGGCCGACTTGCTGATCGCCATCACGTAAACAGTCAGCACGATCGTCGCCAGCAGGTAGCCAAGCGGGACGAGATCTTCCTCGAAAATGCCTTTTCGCAGGATGAACGCAAAGCTGTAGCCGAGGATCAGCATTTCGCTCATCACGACATAGGCCGGCGAAAGCGGCATGATGTTGTGATTGATGAAGGCGAGGATGGCGTTATAGGTCACCGACAGCACACCAGCGGCGAGAATGCCCCACTGTATCGGTTCGACCGTTTCTGTGCCTGCCGCCTTCATCGCGTCACTTGCCCATCAGCACGCATGCGTCTTTGGCGGCTGCGGGCGCCTTGGCGGCGGCTTGCAAGGCTGCCAGCTGCTTGCGGTCCTTGGCGTCATGCGGCTGTACGTTGAGCGGTTCGGTCTCCGGCCACCAGTCGCCCGCCACCCAATAAGTCCAGCCGAGCCACACGTCGGCATTGTCTTGCATGGCGGAGAGCACATCCTTCAGCCCTGCAACGCATTCCGGTGCCTGGGACACGCCGAATTCGCCAAGCAGCACTCGGGTGTCGTTCTTGCGAGCCCAGTCGGACATGTCGAGAATGGCCTGTTTGGCGCTGGCGTTGCCGCTGCATTCGTCCTTGGTGCCTGAGGAGTCGCTGTCGAAATACTGATGAACCTCGTAGCCGAAATTCTTGCGCGGATCCTTGATGCCGAGCATCACGGTGCCGTTGGCATCGTCATCGCCGCTCTGCCAGGAATGCGCGCCGGTCCAGCGTGTTCCAGGCACGAGGATGTAGTTCCTGGCGCCGACTGCGCGGATACCGCGAATGGCGGTATTGGCGGCCTCGAGCCATTTGGCTGCAGAAATGTCGTGCGGTTCGTTCATCAGCCCGAAGACCACGTCGTCCTGATCGGAAAATTCGGCAGCCAGCCGCGTCCAGAAATCGGCGAAGGCGAGCGTCGTCACCGGCGCGTTGCCGATCTGCGTCTTCTTGTATTCGGCATAGTTATGCGGGTCGAGGATAATGGTCATCTTGTGCTTGCGCAGCAGCGCCACCGCATCCTTCAGTCTTTGAAGCTCGTCTTCGTTCAGGGATTGGCCGAGTTCAGGCTGCAGCCGCTCCCAGAGAAACGGCAGGCGCACCGTGTTCATGCCCTTCTTCTGGAAATAGGCAACGGTTTCCTCGGACGGATAGGCATAGTCCTTGAAAACCGTGCCATCGGGGTTGCCGAATTCGGCGCCGGAGAGATTGACTCCTCGGAGGCATGGGCCCGCAGTGCCGGCAGCACTCGCCTGCAGCGGCAGAAGTGCTGCGGCGATCGTCAGCAGGCGGCGCCAGTGGCAGGAGGTGACTCTCATGGTTTTCCCAGGTTTCAGAAGTAGCCGCTAATATCGGTGGGCGCATCTTAACGGTCCGTTAGCTAAGGATTTCTAAAATTAACCTACCTCCGCTGCAGTCTGCCGGCGGGCCACGAGAGCGCTGATGAGCCAATTCGACAGGAACAGGGTGAGCCGGTTGCCGGGCTGGCGGAGCTTCGAGCCCGCGCAGGCTGCATCCGAACCCGTGCTTCCGCGTTCGCCCGTGCTGCGCCCCTCTGATTTTGCCAAGGTAACTGCCGAACTGCCGCAGGAGCCCGAGGCAGCGCGTATCGAGCCCGCGGCTCCGCAGCCTGCACCGCCGCCCGCTCCGGCAGTGGTTGAAGCGTCGGTCGTCCGTCCTGAGCCCGTCATCCGTGCCGATGAACCGCTGCTCGATGTCCGCTCGGCGATCTTCGCCATCTGGAACCGCAAACTGCTCATTGCCGCACTCGCCGCACTCGGCGCGGTCGCAGGCGCTGCCGTTTTGCCGATGCTGCCGCAGAAATTCACGGCAACGGCCAGCCTTTATTTTGATCCCCGGCAGATCGGGCTTGCAGACCCTTCCACGCAGCAATCGACGATCTCGCCCGAAATGATTTCGTCGATGATCGACAGCCAGGTGCAGATCCTGACCTCGGGCAATGTGCTGAAGCGCGTTGCCGACACTATGAAGCTCAACGAGGATCCCGATTTCAACGGCGGGCGGACGGATGACGCGGCTGTCATCAGCGCACTTCAGAAGTCGCTAACCATTGCCCGCCAGACCGGCACCTACGTGGTTTCTCTGACGGCGGTCACCCATGACCCCGAAAAGTCGGCCAAACTGGCAAACCAGGTCGTTGCCTCCTTCATGCAGGAGGAAAGCAGTGCCTCGACCGGGCTTTACGAAAACACCACCGCGACCCTCGATGGGCGGCTCGCCGATCTTCGCAAGCAGGTTCAGGATGCCGAACAGGCGGTCGAAAGCTTCCGCTCCGACAACGACATGTCGGAAACCGACGGCAAGCTGATCTCCGACCAGCGCCTTGGTTCGCTGAATACGCTGCTCGTCACCGCTCAGGACAAGACGATCCAGGCCAAGACACGTGCCGATGCCGCCGCCAGCATGAGTTTCGAAGCGGTCGTCGCCAGCGGCCAGACAGAGAGCGGCAGCTCTTCGGTCAACTCGGCGCTCGGAAGCCTGAGGCAGCAATATGCGACGCAGGCAGCCATCGTCGGCAGCCTCGAAAGCCAGATGGGCGCCCGCCATCCGCGCCTTCAGGCCGCGCGCTCGTCCCTGCAAAGCACCCGCGACGAGATCAAGGGCGAACTGCAGCGCATGGTGACTTCGGCCAAGGCCGAATATGATCAGGCCAAGAAGGCAGAAGACGCAGTTGCCAAGGAACTGAATATCCAGAAGGCGCTGCAGGCCACCGCATCCGACAAGCAGGTGGAACTCAACGAGTTGCAGCGCAAGGCGACCGCTGTGCGCAACATCTACGAGACGTTGCTGAAGCGCTCCAGCCAGACGGCGGAAGAACAGAACCTGCCGCAGAGTAACATTCGTGTGATTTCCGAAGCCGAGCCGCCGGTAAAGCCGGACGGTCCCGGCAAGAAGACATTGATGATCGCAGGCCTGCTCGGCGGGCTGTTCGGCGGTTTCGCGCTGGGTGCGGCGGTTGCCATTCTGGCCAGCCTTTGCGCCCATCCGGTGGTACGCGGATATTTCCGCCGCGCTTGATGCGGTGGCACTCTCATCCTACATCAGGAAAAGAGTTCCGGGGCATCGTGCCGAGGGAGATGACAATGCGTTCCTTGTTACTGATCCTGGCAGCTGCCCTTGCCGGCCTGTTGCCGCTGCAGGCTTCCGCAACGGATTGGAGCGCCGCCGGCACATCCGGCGTCCAAAGGCTCTATCCCTATACCGATCTGCCGGGCGTCAAGGCGCAAGCGGACAAGAAGGATGAGGAACAATACGCCTGCCACACCGAGACCGGCCATATTCGCCGGCAGGGTGACTGGATCTTCCGCTCCGGCGGTATGCCGACCATCGTCTATGTCTGCGATCGCGATGGACTCGTCACTCAGGGCACGCAGGTCCCTCTGCGTGGCCACTATCAGCCGGTTCGCTGATCAGCCTTTGCGAGCAAAATAGCGCGATATCAGATAATCTAGCGACAGACGCCCCGGCCCTCTGGCGATAATGATCAGGAAGCAAACGGCCCATGTCCCGTGCGTCGGCCATGCATCGGGATAGACGAAGATCTCGATCACCAACGTCATCGCAAGCAGGGCCAGCGCCGACAGGCGGCTTGCCAGTCCCAACGCCAGCAATAGCGGGAAGAAGTGCTCGGCAAAGGCTGCGAGATGGGCGGCAAGCCAGGGGTCGAGGAGAGGCAGCTTGTATTCGGTCTGGAACAGATAGACCGCATTGTCCGTCACCTGCCAGCCATCGACCTTTGTCTGCCCCGATTGCCAGAAAACCGCGGCAATCGACAGCCGGGAAATGGTCGCGATCAGATCATGCGGGATGCGGTCGAGAAGCGCGGCGGCGCTCTTGAATGTATGGGCAAAGCCGCGGCCATCAGGTGCTGAAAGTGTCATGTTCTCATTCATCGTCGGCTCCTGTGGATAGGCCGGTGAATGCGCCTGCCTTCAGCGCTCCGGCAAGATTGGCGGAAAGGTCGAAATCGGCGGCAAGCGAAAGGGCTTCACCTGCGGCTTCGGCAAGCGTGGTGCCTTGCACAAGCGCAGCGAGGAAGACGGCACCGCCCGGGGGCAGCCGGTGAACCTCGACGATCATCTCAGGGCGGACGACCAGCGCATCCTCACCCCGCCAATCCTCGATGGGGCCAAATGCCATCTCTCCGGCGTTCATCGCCCATATAGTCACGGCAGGGTGTTCCGACCGGAGGACGGATAGTGAGGGGTGAGGGGAGAAGGTCAGCCCGGCCGTCTGCTCCGCGGATACCGAAGCCAGCATCTCTGCCACCATCGGCGCGGCATCGGCGGCGTGATAGGCCTTGCCGCGCGCCGCCTCCAGCCGGATCACGTCAGGCAGATAGGGGATCTCCTGCGCCGGTTCGAAGCTCTCGACGAAATCCGCGAAATCATTGCCGTAGGAGAGAAGCAACGGCGAGCGCGGCGGATGGAGGAGCACGAACTCATGCGCCATCGCAGCGAAGAACTCCGCGCCGGTGATCCTTTCCGCCACCGGAAATCGCGAGACAATCGCGCCGATCAGACCCGAAAGCACATTATTGCGGTAGACGCCGAAGCGGCGCGGCGGCTGTGCAGTATTCCAGGAGACAAGCCCTGCGGGTACCGGCAAATCGCCGTCTCTCAGGGCAGACGCAAAGCGTCTCTGTGTGGTGATCGACATGGTCTGACCTCACGCCGCGCGCCGCTTGGCGGCCCGCGTCAGGATTTCGCCTGCGGCTTCCGCCTCGGCCCTCAGAACCGGCCAGTCAGGAACATCGTTGTCCCACTCGACGAGGCTCGCGATGGGGCCGGTGCGAGCAATCAGCTCTTCGTAGAGCGCCCAGACGGGATCCTTGACCGGCGTATCGTGCGAATCGATCAGCAGCGGCGCGCCGTCGTCATCCACCGTTTCGGAATGGCCACTGAGATGGATCTCGCGCACGGACTGAACCGGAAAGCGGGAAAGATACGCCCGCGGATCGATATTGTGGTTCGTCGCGGCAACGAAGACGTTGTTGACATCCAGCAGCAACCCGCAGCCGGTGCGCTTGACGATCTCACTCAGAAACTCGGTCTCCTCAAGCGTGCTTTCGGTAAACAGCAGGTAGGTGGCCGGGTTTTCCAGCAGCATCTGCCGCTGCAGCACATCCTGCACCTGCGAGATATGATCGGAAACACGCGACAATGTTTCCCGCGTATAGGGAAGGGGCAGCAGATCGTTGAGGAAAACCGTGTCATGCGAGGACCAGGCGAGATGCTCCGAGAAGCTCTCCGGCTCATAGCGGTCGCAGACGGTTTTCAGCCTTCGCAGATGGTGGGTATCGAGCGGCTGCATCGAGCCGATCGACAGGCCGACCCCGTGGATCGACAGCGCATAGTCCTCGCGCAGCTTGCCGAGCTGGGCGTGCGGCGGCCCGCCATCGCCCATGTAGTTCTCGGCATGAACCTCGAAGAAGCCGACCGGCTGGCGGGCAGCGATGATGCTGGCAAAATGCTCGGGCTTGAAGCCCACGCCGGGACGGCCGGCAAGTGCGGAGGGTTTCATTCCATTTCTCTCCGGTTGGTCCGGCGGCGCCGTCGGTGGCGCCGCCTCTTGTCGACGGAAGCGGATCAGACCGGGGCCGGCCCCTGTGTCAGCGATCCGGTGCCATCAGGCGTCTTCATCGACATGCAGGTGCCCGCGGGTACCAGCTTCCAGGCGTTCTTCTGGTAGTCGATCTTGGCCGTTCCGGCGCAGGTCGTGCCCGGGCCTGCGGCGCAGTCGTTCTGCCCCTTGAGCGCGATGCCGTAGCACTTCTCTTTCGCGGCATCCTGAGCGGAAGCGGTTGCTGCGCTGCCGATCAGCGAGAGCGCTGTGGCGACCGAGGCCGCAAGCACGGTGACAGGTAGTTTTGTCATGAGTCTTCTCCGGTGTGGTGAGTTTCTGGGGGCGTTCGGAGCGGTCAGGCCGGGGTCAGCGAACCATGGCCCTTGGGCGTCTTCATCGAGACGCAGGTGCCGGCCGGAACGAGCTTGAAGGACATCTTGTCGTAGCTGACCGTCGATTTGCCGGCGCAATCATGCTTGCCGGCCGCGCAATCGTTCTGCCCCTTCATGGCGACGCCGTAGCATTTTTCCTTGTTGTCGGCGGCGGATGCTGCCGGCGCTGCAATGGTTGCGAGCGCCGAAGCGATGGAGCCTGCCAGTGCAAGCGTGACGATGCTGTTCTTCATGGTTTCATCTCCGTAAGATTGCCGAGCCGTGATTGGCTTGCATGGTGGGCTACGGAGCGGTGGCAGGCGTTGTTACAGCGCCATCCTGGATTTTTTGCGCCGGACGCTCTTGCCGTTTACGGGATGGCAAGCGAAAACCCTGAAAACAAAGGCATCCGCGTCTGTTCGAAATATTTGAGATGCGGCAGTAACAAAAATGTGTGCCCATCCGTAGAGGACTATGTCGGGTGAAATATTCGGCGCGTGAAGAGGAATGGGCAGGCTGGATGCGCAGCGCCATCGAGGGCGATACGCAGGCCTACCACCGCTTCCTGTCGGCCGTAACGCCTCACTTGCGCGCAATGGCGCGCCGGCGCTGCGACCAGTTCGGCGCTCCGGCAAGCGAAGCGGAGGACGTGGTGCAGGAAGTGCTGCTTGCCGTCCACCTGAAGCGCGGCACGTGGGATCCGGCGCGCCCGATCGGGCCATGGCTGTCGACGATCGTGCGCAACAAGCTGATCGACAGCTTGCGCCGCCGCGGCCGCCACATCGACGTTCCGATCGACGACGTCATGGCGACACTCGAGGCGGAAGAGCAGGCAGGCAACCTGGACCGGCTCGACGCCGAGCATATGCTGGAGCGGCTGAAAGATCCGCAGCGCGATATCGTCCGCTCCATTTCGATAGAGGGAGCGGGCATACGGGAAACGGCCGAGAGGCTGAAGATGACGGAAGGAGCGGTGCGCGTCGCGCTGCATCGCGCCCTGAAGTCGCTGGCAGCCTTATACCGGAGTGAGACGAGTGAAGACCGATGACCTGATCAGCATGCTTTCCGAGGACGCGCCGGTGCGGACCCGCCTGGGGCCGATGCTGCTTGGCGCGCTTCTCGGCGGCGTCGTCATCTCCGCCGCCCTGCTGCTGGCAACCATCGGCATTCGCCACGACATGGCAAGCGCCATCGAGACGGCACGCGTCCTCTTCAAGATCGTCACGACGCTGACACTTGCTGTCACCGCCTGCGGACTCGTCTTCCGCATCGGCCGCCCCGGCATTCCACTCAAGATATCGGCTCTCAGCCTGCTCATCCCGCTGGCCATGGTGATCGCGGGCGTCGCAACCGAATTGACGACCATTCCTGAGGACACCTGGCGTACGGCGCTGATGGGCCGCAACGCGACCTTATGCGTCTTCTTCATTCCTGTCCTGTCGCTAGCGCCGCTGGCGGGCTTTCTCTGGGCGCTGAAAAGCGCCGCACCGGCAAACCCGACCCTCGGCGGTGCCGTCGCAGGCCTCGCCTCCGCCGGGCTCGCAGCCGCGCTTTACGCCTGGCATTGCCCCGACGACAGCCCGCTGTTTCTGGCGACCTGGTACACAGCGGCCGCCACGGCCGTCACCGCGCTCGGGGCGCTGATCGGCTCGCGATATCTGCGGTGGTGAAGAGAAAAATAGCGAGCTTACGGAAGCGGTTGCTACCGGCCTAAGCTGCTATTTTTAAATGGGAATGGTGCCCAGAAGAGGACTCGAACCTCCACACCCTTTCGGGTACCAGCACCTGAAGCTGGCGCGTCTACCAATTCCGCCATCTGGGCGACGGAGAGCCATGTACGGGGGTGGCCCTTTGCTGTCAACAGGGTTTTTGAAGTTTTCCTGACAGTATGTAAAAAAGAATTGCCGGGACGGGGCGAAAGGCCGCGTTCACGGGGAACTGAACGTTTGGCTTGCCTCTACCGATGTTCGAACGGATGCCGTGACCTATATGGAAAGCATCGGAAAGGAATCACTGATGTCCGCTTTACGCAGCACCTTCTTCGGCCTGGTTGCCGGTTTTCTGCCACTGGCCGCGCAGGCGGCGCCCGTGCCTGCGCTGTTCCAGGTCCGCAATCCGGATATTATCAATGTGCAATCGACGATGTGCGATTATCGCGGCTGCTTCGGTTTCGGACCGCAGCAATGGCATCGTCCTGCCTATGTGCAGCCGAACTACCGGCCGCGCGGCGTGACCGGGCCGACCTATTATCAGCCGAGAGCGCAAGCGCCACGCACAGGGCGGCCGGTGCTCTCCTACGACCCGGCGCCGATCCGCAGGGTTCAGCCGGCGGCCAAGGGTCAGGGCATGCATGGAGAATGGTGCCGCAACCAGTACCGGTCCTACAATCCAAAGACCGACCGCTTCGTCACCTACGAGGGCGTCTACAAGACCTGCAATTCGCCATTCGACTGAGCGTCAGCTTTCGAGCGAGGTACGATCGGTATGGCCGAGATCGCGGCCTGGCTCGATGATGTCCCGCACCCGCTGTTTCAGCTCCTTCGGTCCGGGAAAGCCGCCATCGCGCTTGCGCTCCCAGATCAGGCCGCCATTCACCCTTATCTCGAAATTGCCGCCGGTGCCCGGAATGAGCGCCACTTCGCCCAGACTGTCGGTGAAGGTCTGCAGCAGTTCCTGAGCCATCCAGCCGGCGCGCAGCAGCCAGTTGCACTGGGTGCAGTAGAGAATGGTCACACGGGCTTTGTCGGTCATGCAGCGTTCCTTTCGATCTCTCTCCGATTTAGAAGTTTAGCCCGGTTCGCGCAATCTGGCTGCTTGCATGTCACTGCCGCTCATGATCACTTCCAGGTACGAAGCAGGAGATGGAAATGCGGGTCGCCGTCGTTGAAAACATGCCGAACACGCATATCGGCGCGCTGGGTAATGCCCTACATGAGGCCGGTGCCGTGCTTGACTGGTTTCGTCCATGGAAAGACCATGCGCTGCCTGAAGGCTTCGACCGCTACGACGCGCTTGTCGTACTCGGCGGTGAGCAGAGCGCTGTCGATGATGAGGATCATCCCTATCTGCCGGCGCTCGCCTCTCTGATGCGCGAATTCGGCGATGCCGGGAAATCCGTGCTCGGCATCTGCCTCGGCAGCCAGATCCTTGCCCGTGCCTATGGTGCCGAGAATATTCTGGACGCGACGCGCGAATTCGGCTGGACGCCCGTCGATGTGACGGCGGACGGGCTTGCCGATCCGCTCTTTGGCGAGTTCCGCGATCGCTTCCCGATCTTCGAATGGCACTCCGATACCTTCACGCTGCCGCCCGGCGCCATCCGTCTCGCGTCGACGGCGGCTGTCCCCAACCAATGTTTCCGCATCGGCAGGGCCGTCTATGGCACGCAGTTTCATTTCGAAGCCAATTTGGAAGTCGTGACCAAATGGAATGCCGAGTTCCGTGATCTGCTCGAGAACATCGAGCCCGGCTGGCACGAACGGTTTCCGCAAGCCGCGGCAACACATGCCGCCGATGCCGATCAGGCTGGTCTGGCGATCGCGCGTGCCTTCGTCCGTACCATCAGGCCGTCGGTCGCCTCGGAAGGCGCTGCAGACAGCCGCCTGAGCGCCTGAGGCAGCCATGGCCAGCGACTACGAAAAGATGACGGCAGGTGAGTGGTACTGCTGTCTCGACGCCGAACTCGATCGTCTCCGCATCGCGGCACGCCGTGCGGTGCATCAGCATAATACGATGGCGCCCGATGCGCGCGGCATGATCGCTCCAGCGCTGAAGGCCTTGTTTCGCGACGTGGCGGATGAGGTTTTCATCGAGGCGCCATTCCATTGTTCCTATGGCATCAATCTGAGCTTCGGCGAGCGCGTCTATCTGAATGCCGGCTGCACGATCCTCGATTCCGGACGCGTGCATATTGGCAGCCGCTCGATGCTAGGACCCGGCGTTCAGATCTATTGCGCCGAGCATCACAAGGACCCCGACTTACGTCGCCAGGGCATCGAGATCGCCCGTGCTGTCGTGATCGGCGAAGACGTCTGGATCGGCGGCGGCGCAATCATTCTCGGCGGGGTGACGATCGGCGATGGCGCGATCCTCGGCGCGGGCTCCGTGGTGACAAGAGATGTTGCTGCCGGCGAAACTGTGGTCGGCAATCCGGCCCGGCCGGTCAAGCGAGACTAGTGCTGGAAGCACCGCACAGGTGTCCTAGATCAGCAAGAGATAACAGGAGGAGAGAATGAGCGAGAACGCGTTGCCCTTGGAGGCTGGTTGCCGTTGCGGTCAGGTTCGGCTGAAGATCAGCGCCAAGCCGCTGTTGACCATGGCCTGCCACTGCACGGGCTGCCAGAAGATGTCGTCGAGCGCCTATTCATTGAGTGCTGCCATTCCGGCCGAGGGCTTCGAAGTCACCAGGGGCGAGCCCGTGATCGGCGGCCTTCACGGCCCCGAGGCGCATCATTATTTCTGCCCCTATTGCATGACCTGGATGTTCACCAAGCCAGAGGGCATGGACTGGTTCGTCAATGTCCGTGCCACGATGTTCGACAATACCAGCTGGTTCGCGCCCTTCATCGAGACCTGGACAAGCGAGAAGCTGGCTTTTGCTGCAACGGGAGCAAGACACAGCTATCCGGCATTGCCTGAAATGGATGCGTATGAGGGCCTGGTGAAGGAATATATGGCTCAGCCGGCTTAGAAGCCTTGGAAGAGGAAGTCTAAGGCCGCTGTTATGCCGTCCGCCTCGACTTCCAGGCTGACAACCGAATCGCCGATCTCGGAGATTGGAATAGCCGCCATTCGTTGGGTGGCCAGCACATGCGCTTCGCCGCCGATCATGAAGCGCGGGTTAAGCCGAGAGATCGACCAGGACATGTTGCTTGCGCTATAAAGCGGCGCCATCATGCGTGATGGAAGGGCCTCAAGCACGTTGCTTTGAAGATCGATTGCCAGTTGGCCGTCAGATCGCATCCGGTAGACCATGAAGCGTGTCATTAGAACTGCCTATATTTTGCAAAAGGCAGTCCGTGTTTCTCGACATACTCGTTTTCCAGGCGGATCGCTTCGGCATTCTCGTCCAGCCAGCGGCGCTCCTGCTCGGCCTTGATGGCGCGGGTCAGCCCGTCTTCAGCTGCGCGGGAGATGTTGATGTCGAGTTCACGCGCAGACGCTACCAAATTGGCGTCGAGCGAAAGGTTGGCAGCCTTTCGGGCTGATCGTGGCATGACTAACCTCCCCGTTTCGTGCGCAAATTATATGCGCACGAAACGGGGATGAAAAGATACCTATTCGTCCTTCATCTTCAACGCAGCGATAAACGCTTCCTGCGGGATATCGACCTTGCCGAACTGGCGCATGCGCTTCTTGCCTTCCTTCTGCTTGTCCAGAAGTTTGCGCTTGCGGGTGGCGTCGCCGCCGTAGCACTTGGCGGTCACGTCCTTGCGCATGGCGGAGATCGTTTCGCGGGCGATGACGTTGCCGCCAATCGCCGCCTGGATCGGGATCTTGAACATGTGCCGCGGGATCAGGTCCTTCAGCTTTTCGCACATGTCGCGGCCGCGCTTTTCGGCCGCCGAACGGTGGACAAGCATGGAGAGCGCGTCGACCGGCTCGCCGTTGACCATGATCGACATCTTCACGAGGTTGCCCTCGCGATACCCGTGCAGATGGTAGTCGAACGAGGCATAGCCCTTGGAGATCGACTTCAGGCGGTCGTAGAAATCGAACACCACTTCGTTGAGCGGCAGCTCGTAGGAGAGCATGGCGCGCTTGCCGACATAGGTGAGTTCGGTCTGGATGCCGCGGCGATCCTGGCAGAGTTTCAGGATGCCGCCGAGATAATCGTCCGGGGTCAGGATCGTCGCCTTAATCCAGGGTTCCTCGATCTCGGAAATCTTCACGACGTCAGGCATGTCCGCCGGGTTGTGCAGCTCGCGCGTCGAACCGTCGGTCATCGACAGGTGGTAGACGACCGAAGGCGCCGTTGCGATCAGGTCGAGATCGAATTCGCGCTCCAGTCGTTCCTGGATGATTTCCAGATGCAGCAGGCCGAGGAAGCCGCAGCGGAAACCGAAGCCGAGGGCGGCGGACGATTCCATTTCGAAGGAGAAGGAGGCGTCGTTGAGGCGCAGCTTGCCCATGGCAGCGCGCAGGTCCTCGAAATCGGCCGCATCGACCGGGAAGAGGCCGCAGAACACCACCGGCTGGGCAGGCTTGAAGCCCGGCAGTGCTTGGGCCGTCGGTTTCTTGTCTTCGGTGATCGTGTCGCCGACGCGGGTATCGGCCACTTCCTTGATCGAGCCGGTGAAGAAGCCGATCTCGCCGGGGCCGAGGCTGTCGACTGCCAGCATCTTCGGGGTCAGCACGCCGACGCGCTCGACCTGATACTTGGCGTCGGTGCCCATCATGCGAATGGTCTGGCCCTTGGTCAGCACGCCGTCGAGAATGCGCACCAGAACCATGACGCCGAGATAGGTGTCGTACCAGCTGTCGACCAGCAGCGCTTTCAACGGCGCCTTGTCGCCGCCTTCGCTTTTCGGCGCCGGCAGCTGGTGAACGATGGCTTCCAGAACATCAGGAATGCCGAGCCCCGTCTTGGCGGAAATCAGCACGGCCTGGGATGCGTCGATGCCGATCACTTCCTCGATCTGCTCGCGGATGCGGTCGGGTTCTGCGGCCGGCAGGTCGATCTTGTTGAGGACAGTGACGATCTCGTGGTTGTTGTCGATCGCCTGATAGACGTTGGCGAGCGTCTGCGCCTCGACGCCTTGGGAAGCATCGACGACAAGCAGCGAACCTTCGCAGGCCGACAGCGACCGCGAGACTTCGTAGGCGAAGTCGACGTGGCCGGGCGTGTCGATGAGGTTCAGGATATAGGTTTCGCCGTTGTTCGCCTTGTAATGCAGGCGAACCGTCTGGGCCTTGATGGTGATGCCGCGCTCGCGCTCGATATCCATCGAATCCAGCACCTGTTCCGACATGTCGCGCTCGGCCAGGCCGCCGGTCGTCTGGATCAGACGGTCGGCCAGCGTCGACTTGCCGTGGTCGATATGGGCCACGATCGAGAAGTTGCGGATATGGTCAAGCGGAGTGCGGGTAGAATTGGTGCTCATGCGCGCCATATAGCAGCGCCTTCCCTTGACGCATAGGGGAAAAGCAGGAGTTTGTTTAGGATAAATGGCGGCGCCAGGCGCCACTTGATTCCATCATCGGATCATGTATTTCTCGTATAGTAGAAATATGGAGCGGGCTGTTGGAGCAAGAACTGGAAGCGGCGATCGGTGCGAGGATCCGCAGTCTGCGGCTGGAAAAAGGTCTGACGCTGGATGATCTCGCCAGCAATTCGGGCGTCAGCCGGGCGATGATCTCGCGCATCGAGCGCGCCGAGGCAAGCCCGACGGCATCGCTGCTGGCGCGTGTCTGCGCAGCACTTGGCCTGTCCCTCTCGACCTTCTTTGCGGAAGAAGAAAGCGCGGCGTCACCGCTTGCCCGGCGTCACGAGCAACAGGTGTGGCGGGATCCGGAGACCGGTTATATCAGACGCGCCGTCTCCCCGCCCGGCACCACGTCGGACGTCGATATCGTCGATGTCGAGTTTCCGGCCGGCGCCCGTGTCAGCTTTCCGCCGCATGCGGCGAGCCACGGCATGACCCAGCATATCTGGGTTTTCGAAGGCGAGATGGAGATGACGGCCGGGGACAAGGTTCACCGTCTCTTTCCCGGCGATTGCCTCTTCATGCCTGTCGGCGAGGGGCATGTCTTCCACAATCCGTCGAGCAAGCCCGCCCGTTACTGCGTCGTGCTGAGCCGCAGTTCACGATGATATCCAGGAGATACTTGATGACTTCGATACGCCTTTTGACCGCCGACGAAGCCCGCGCTGCCATTCCAGAGCTCTGCGATGTGCTGGCGGATTGCGTCGCGGGCGGCGCCTCCGTCGGCTTCATGCAGCCCTATACGGCCGAGGATGCCGAGCCCTACTGGCAGGGTGTCGCCGAGAGCGTCGAAGCCGGGGTCAATCTGCTAGCGGTGGCTGTCATCGATGGCCGGATCCTCGGTACCGTTCAGGTTGGTTTTGCCACGATGCCGAACCAGCCGCATCGCGGCGACCTGAAGAAACTGCTCGTTCACCGCTCGGCGCGTGGTCATGGGCTCGGACGTCTCCTGATGGAGGCGATCGAGAAGGAGGCTGCCCGTCACGGCAAGCATCTTCTGGTTCTGGATACGGCGACCGGCAGCGACGCGGAAGCGATCTATCCACGCTTCGGCTGGGAACGCGCCGGCGTGATTCCTGACTACGCGATGTGGCCGGATGGCGGCTATTGCTCGACGACGCTGTTCTACAAGCGGCTGGCTGTCTGAGCTGCTCCGCACCCATTGACAAATCGGCGCCTCACCGCGCCTTATCCGCGATATAACGAGGGGCATGCGCCATGCGCGTCATCTATTCCGAAGACCATAAGCTGCGTGACGCGAAGACCGAGTTGCACAACGGCCAGCTGGTCACGCCCTTTGAAGGTCCCTTCCGCGCCGAATGGATTCTGGATGCCGTCAAGGATGCCGGGTTCAGAGATGTTGCCGCGCCGGTCCGCCATGGTCTGGAAACGGCCCGCAAGGTGCATGATGCCGGTTATCTCGATTTCCTGTCAAAGGCCTGGGACATGTGGGCGGCGACAGGCGCTGAAGGCGAGGCGATCCCGGCGTCCTTTCCCGTGCGCCGCTCGACCTTGCGGGTGCCGACCGACATCGGCGCGCTTCTCGGCTATTATGCCAATGCGGCGGAGACCGCGATTACCAATGGCACCTATGAGGCGGCGATCGCCTCGATGCAATGCGCGATGTCGGGTGCCGACTGGCTGAATTCAGGCAATCGCTTCGCCTTTTCGCTCTGCCGCCCGCCCGGTCACCATGCAGGCATCGATCTCTTCGGCGGCTATTGCTTTATCAACAATGCTGCCGTCGCCGCGCAGCGCCTTCTCGATCTCGGCGCCAGGAAGGTTGCGATCCTCGATGTCGATTTTCATCATGGCAACGGCACGCAGGATATCACCTATCGCCGCGGCGACATCTTCTTCGCCTCGCTGCATGGCGAGCCCGCCAACGCCTTTCCGTATTTCTGGGGCTATGCGGACGAGACGGGTGAAGGCGAAGGCGAGGGCAGTAATGCCAACTATCCGCTGCCGCGCGGAACTGCCTGGCAAGAATGGTCTGCGGCGCTTGCCGATTCGCTCAGTCGCATCAAGGCGTTCGGCGCCGAAGCAATCGTCGTCTCGCTCGGCGTCGATACATTCGAGCGTGATCCGATCTCCTTCTTCAAGCTCACTTCGGACGATTTCATCCGCATGGGAGCGATGATTGCGTCAACGGGGCTGCCGGTGTTGACCTGCATGGAAGGTGGTTACGGCGTGCCGGAAATCGGCTTGAATGTCGCCAATGTCCTCAAGGGTCTGGAGGCTTAAGCGGCTTGGAAGAGGAAACGCCGCCATCCGACGTGCCGACGCCGCGCATGTTCTCATGGGCGCGCAATTCGGCGATCTACCGCCTGGAGCGGCGGATGCATACGGAGAAGCAGCTGTTCGATGCCATCGCCCGCAAGGCGCGGCAGAAGTTCGAGGACATCAGCGAGGCGCAGGTCAAGGCGCTTGCCGATTCCGCCGTGAAGTTTGCTTATGACAACAAGGCGCTCGACGACACAGCCTATGCCGAAATCGGCACGCGCTCGGGCATGCGCAACGGCAAGTCGAAGCGCGCGATCGCCCAGAAGCTATCACAAAAGGGCGTAGCCAAGTCGACGGTTGCGGCCGCCGTCGCCGAAGCGGACGACCTTTACGCAGCCGTCGTTCTGGCCCGCAAGCGCGCCTTCGGCCCGTTCCGCAAGAGCGAGCTCGATGAGAAGCGCAAGGCCAAGGAACTGTCGGCTTTTGCCCGGGCCGGCTTCAGCTTCGATATCGGCAAGAAGGTTTTTGAGATGTCGCTTGATGATGCCGAAGAAGCGCTGGATACCGGGCGCAATCGCTAGCCATCAATAGAGCTTCTCCTCGCATCAGAAGTTTGAATTTGCCCCCGTCGCTTCGCAGCCTTATTCAGGGCGGCAAATCGGGAGGAAGCAATGGGCGCACAGCCTGAGAATGCGGCATTGAATGTGGACGGCTCGGCAGCAGCCGTGCCATCGAGTGGCGTTGCAGCAGGCGCCCTGATGTGCCTTCTTTCGATGTCGTCGATCCAGTTCGGCGCGGCACTTTCCTCGCATGCGATCGCGTCCTATGGACCCGCAGGCGCTTCCTGGCTCCGCCTGGTCTTCGCGGCGCTGATCCTTGCAGTCATCGTTCGTCCGCCGGTTCTGCGCTATAGCCGAGATCAATGGGTCAGTGCTCTCGTGCTTGGCACGATCACGGCATTGATGACCATCTGCTTCTTCGCGGCGATCCAGCATATTCCGCTCGGCCTTGCCGTCGCCATCGACTTTCTGGGGCCGCTGTCGGTTGCGACATTCGGCTATGGATTGACGCGCCGTCTGATCTGGCCCGTCGTCGCAGCCGCCGGCGTGCTGTTCCTTGCCTATGATGGCGAAGGCTGGGTCGGCAACCTGCCGGGTGTACTGTTCGCTGCCGGTGCCGGAACCGGCTGGGCCATCTATATCCTGCTGACGAAGAAGGTCGGCGCAACCTTCAAGGGCTTCGAAGGCCTGTCGATGTCGCTGCTCGTTGCCGCCGTCGTCGCCACGCCTTTCGGCTTCATGGGTGCCGTACCCCACCTTGATGGCTCCGGCTTGATCGAGATGGCGGGACTGGCCGTTCTCGTGCCGCTTCTGCCCTATGCCCTGGAAATGACGGCGCTCCGGCGCATGCCCACGGCGTCTTTCGGCATTCTGATGAGTCTGGAACCGGCGATCGGCGCCGCTGCCGGTTTCGTCATTCTGATGCAGCCGATGACGCTGCTACAGATGGCCGGAACGGCACTCGTGGTGCTGGCAAGTGCCGGCGCCACCTTCTTCGCCGGCAAGGCGTGACGGTCAGGCGCGCTGGCGCGCCGGATCGTCCAGGGCCGGATTGTAGAACAGCGAGAGGGTCAGGCTCCGGGCAATGCGCTCCGCGGTTGCCATGAACCAGGCCTTGGCCTCCGGGGTCGGAGCGATATCGTCAAGCGTCGCTGCAAACAGCGCCAGCCATTTTGGAAACAGCTCCGGCGTCATGTTGGCGACGCCGGTATGGGCCTGAACGGGCTTTCCGCCATAGGCCCCGCTGCGAAAGGCAACGGAAGACCAGAAGCTTTTCATCTTTTCCATATGCTCCGGCCACCGCCCCGAAAGCCGCGCATCGAAGACCGGCCCGAGTTCGGGATGTAAAAGCACGCGGCTGTAGAATGTCTCGACCAGCGTCCCGATAAAGGCATCGTCGATGCCGATCGACTTCATCTCGGCTTCCGCGCGCTCGCGGATCGCCGCAACATGGGCAGCGCGGCCCTGCAATTCGTTGTTCATTTTTAAAACCACCCCGGCTTTGCCATATGCTACGGCGCTTTTCATATAGGCGTTGCGGGCGCGCGGCCAAAGGCGGAACTGAAGATTGCGGCAATCTGTCAAATCAGGCGTGTTCGATCTTGACCGTCGCCGCGGGGCTATTTAGATTAGAATAATTCTAAATTATTGGAGCATGCCTATGTTGGCGCGTCTTTTCAGGTCGCAGAAGCGATCCTTCAAATCATTGTCTGAACAGGAAATCTTGGCACTTGCAATCGCCTCGGAAGAGGATGATGCGCGCATCTATCTCGCCTATGCGGATCAGCTGAAGCGCGACTATCCTGCGAGCGCGCAGGTGTTTGAAGACATGGCCGAGGTAGAAAGTACCCATCGGCGGTCGCTGATCGAAATCCATCGCCAGCGCTTCGGCGAGCGCATCCCGCTGATCCGCCGCGAGCATGTGCAGGGCTTCTACGATCGCAAGCCGGACTGGCTGCGCAAGAACCTGTCGCTCGACGCCATGCGGCGCGAGACGGAGGCCATGGAAGAGCAGGCCTACCGCTTCTATGTCGAGGCGGCCAAGCAGACGACTGACGCCTCGACCCGTCAGCTTCTTGGCGATCTGGCGCTGGCCGAACAGGGGCATGAGGATATCGCCCGCATGCTCGGAGAAAAGCACACACCGGAGACCGTCAAGGAAGAAGAGAACGAAGGCGTCCGCCGCCAGTTCGTGTTGACCTATGTCCAGCCCGGCCTGGCCGGTCTGATGGATGGTTCGGTCTCGACGCTGGCGCCGATCTTCGCCGCCGCCTTCGCCACGCAGGATACCTGGCAAACCTTCCTCGTCGGCCTTTCCGCTTCTGTAGGCGCCGGTATCTCCATGGGCTTTACCGAGGCGGCGCATGACGACGGCAAGATTTCCGGTCGTGGATCGCCGATCAAGCGCGGCCTTGCCTGCGGCATCATGACGGCGCTCGGAGGCCTCGGGCACGCGCTGCCTTATCTGATCCCGCATTTCTGGACGGCAACGATCACCGCGGCCGTGGTCGTCTTCTTCGAACTCTGGGCAATCGCCTTCATTCAGAACAAGTATATGGAAACGCCGTTCCTGCGCGCCGCCTTCCAGGTGGTCGTCGGCGGCGGACTTGTGCTCGGTGCGGGCATCCTGATCGGCAACGGCTGAGGGCTTTCAGGCACAAAAAAAGGCCTCCCGAAGCAAGCTTCGGAAGGCCACCCAAGAACCGGTAGATGTAATTATTGCAGGGCGCCGACCAGAACGTCGCGGCCATTCTCGACGGTGACCCAGCGCCCGGCATTATAGCTCGACTGGCGCTTGATGAAGGAATAGTTCGTGTCGAACCATGGCTTCACGTTGGTCGAGAGATTGTCGAGAATGAAATCGCCATCCGTGGTGCGCAGGGTCAGAACCGCATGCCCCTCACCGTCAGGCTTGCGTACAACCGTCATCAAAAGGTTTGCCGGCGAAAAGCCGCGCTGAATGAGGATGCGGCGCTTCAGAAGCGCATAGTCTTCGCAGTCGCCTGCTGTCGTCGGATAGGCCCAGACCTCGTCCTTGCCGTAGATTTCCTTGTCGGTCATCGGCTTGATCGTGGTGTTGACTGTCGTGTTGACCGAACGCACCAGCGTCCACTGGTCGGGGGTCATCTGCATGTTCGCAGTATTGCGGTTCGGGCCGCATTCGTCGCGGTGGATCTGGCAGAAATCGTAATGGCCGATCGGCTGCGATGTCGCTCCGCCGGTAACCATGGAGAGGTTGGATGTCGAAGCCGGCAAGGCAGCCGAAGACATCGCTAGCATGGCCATCATGGCCACGAGGTAACCCTTGATCCGCACGCCCGTATTCCCTGCATCGCCCTTGTATTTATTAACAAAGAGTTAACGGGGAGGGGCGTTCGGAGTCAATCGTTACTTCTTGGTAGGGAGTTACAACTCTCGGACATGGTTAAAATGCCACAGAAGGTGGGCTTGCGCGGTATCCTCTCAACCGGAGATACTATTCGTGCATCCGAATTCGCTTATTGACGGACAAGCGCGCTGACCGCAGAAAGCATGCGCTCGATATCCTGCGGCCGCGAAAGCCGGTGGTCGCCGTCGCGTACGAAGGTCAGCACCAAGTCGTCGGACGGCAGATGCTCGATCAGCTTCATGGCATGTGCATAGGGCACGTCCGGATCTTTCATGCCCTGCAGGATATGAACCGGGCATCCCGTCTGGATCATCCCGGTCAGCACTCTGTTGGCGCGGCCGTCCTCGATCAGGGCCCGGGTATAGATATTGGGCTCAGGGCTGTATTCCGACTTTTCTTCGAAATAGCCGCGCTCTTCCAGAGAGGCGCGTTCCTTCTTGGTCAGATGCGGTTCGATCAGATCCGAGGTGAAATCCGGCGCGGGCGCGATCAGCACCATGCCCTCAAGCTTCGGTCCATCGGCGATCTTGCCCAGTTCCTGGGCCAGGCGCAGCGCGATCCACCCTCCCATCGACGATCCGACGGCAATGACGTGCTTCGGATTGACATGCATGAGAACCGCGAGCGTCTCCTCAAGCCAGCGCGAGATCGTCCCGTCGGTAAACTTGCCGCCGGAAAGCCCGTGGCCCGAATAGTCGAGACGAAGGCAGGCAAGACCGGTTTCCGCCGCCAGCCTGTCGAGCTCGACGGCCTTGGTGCCGCTCATGTCCGAGCGATATCCCGAAAGCCAGAGCAGCACAGGGGCGTCCGGTCCAGCATTCGCCTGACGCAGAATGAAGGCGATCTGGCGGGCGTCGTTACCCTCTCCGGCGGTGATAAACTTCGGCTGAGGGGCGATGGATGTCTCGGACACGGCTGAACTCCTGTTGTTCCTGCCTATAAAACAGATTCTTGACAGGCTGACAGCGGGTGATTTTTCCGCTAAAGCGTGCTACTGACTCCGTTGCAGCGATAACGAGACCCCGTTTGTGCCCCCGTGGGAGTACGAGCTGCAGCATTCAACAACTCGAGGAGAGTACGACCATTCGCAGACCTTTTAAAACCGACGCGCCCGTTAAGGAAGGGCCGCGTTCGAACCGGGAAATTCGCATACCCCGTGTTCAGCTGATTGACGCAGAGGGACAGAACCTGGGCATCGTTGCCACCGATCAGGCGTTGAAAATGGCTGAGGAAGCCGGTCTCGACCTGGTGGAAATTTCCCCCAATGCCGAGCCGCCTGTGTGCAAGATTCTCGATTTGGGCAAGCTGAAATATGCCAACCAGAAGAAGGCTGCCGAAGCGCGCAAGAAGCAGAAGATCGTCGAAGTCAAAGAAATCAAGATGCGCCCGAACATCGACACGCATGACTATGACGTGAAGATGAAGGCGATGGGCCGCTTCTTCGAAGAAGGCGACAAGGTAAAGGTAACGCTGAAGTTCCGTGGCCGTGAAATGGCTCACCAGGAACTGGGCATGAAGCTGCTTCAGCAGGTCAAGGCCGACACGACCGAATATGCAAAGGTCGAAGCCGAGCCGAAGCTTGAAGGCCGACAGATGATGATGGTGCTCGCGCCCAAGTGAGCGCGGTCCATCAAGATGCATCGAAGCCGTCCGCAAGGGCGGCTTTTGTGTTTTCTGGGGCCGCTTTCTGACAGTCTGCTGACAGAGCCGCTCAGCGGCCTGTCAGCCAGGAGATGTCATGCTCCTTCCATCGAAACACGGATGGAAAGGAAACGACCATGCCCCCCCGTCTTCAAAGGATCACGCTGGCCTCGGCCGCCGCGCTTGCGCTGGCCGCTGCTCTACCCGCCCTTCAGCCTTCGGGATATTCCCTCCTTTCCTCGGCTGCCTATGCCCGTGGCGGTCATGACGGCGGCAGCGGCAGTTCGGGCGGCGGCGGCAGCGACGATGCCGCCGGCGACGACCATGGCGGCGGCCACGACAGTGGCAGCAACAGTGGCCGCGGCCGGAGTGGCGGCAACTCCAGCGATGACGACAATGGCGGCGATCGCCATGGCGGCCGGACGGTTGCTGCGGGGGCGGATGATAGTGGACGCCGCGGCCGCGAGAATGACCGCAGCGATCGTCCCCGCGTTCCGCTCTCGGTTTCCGCGGCAAGTCTTCAAGGCCTGCTCAACGGTTCCCTTATCGCTGTCGATCAGCTGGGCCGCAGGCTGGAAGTCGAGGTCGAATTGGAGCACGGCGTCCAGACCGTCGAAGTGAAGCCGCACCGCTCCGATGCCGTCCGTAACCCCGGCCCAATCACCAATGTTTCCATCAGGCCTGCGGCAGCGCCGTAATCGCCTGGTTCTTCCGCCCGCCCCGGAAGATCGATGCTCCGCCGTTTGCCGGCGGAGCATCTGCCGTTTCAAGTCCACTTTCCTGTGCCTCTTGTGCGGGTGCATGTAAGCGTTCAGTTTATCAGCCGTATATGAGGTCCGGATCAGGCATGTCTTTCACCCGCAGATCGACCGCTCTCCTGTTGTCAGCCGCCATCGTTGCGGCCGCACTGTCTGCGTCTCCGGCAGCGGCAAAAGATGGCGGCGGCAGTAGTGGCAGTTCCGGCAGCAGCGGTTCGAGCGGCTCCGGCTCATCCGGTTCAGGCTCGAACTCGGGATCGGGAGGCTCAGGCCACGATGGCGGAGACGACCATGGCGGCCATGGCGGCGGTAATGACGACGGCGAAGGCGATGATCACGGTGGCCGCGGAACCAGCAGCGGAAGCGGCTCCGGTCGCGCTGATTACGACCGCGCACGCGATGCTGTGCGAGAAGGCCGCATCCTGCCGCTGAAATCGCTGCTGCAGAAGATCGATTCCCGCCGTTACGGCCGGGTGATCGACGTCAGTCTCAGCCGCTCGCTGTTCAGCGATGTCTATCAGCTCAAGCTTCGGGATGGAAAAGGCACCATACGCACGCTGAGCGTCGATGCCCGCAGTGGCGAAGTGATCGGGGACAAGTGACCGATGAAGATCCTGCTCGCCGAAGACGACGCCAATATATCAGTGCACCTTGCCGAGACGTTGGGACGCGAAGGCTATCTCGTCGAAACCCTGAGCTCCGGTCCCGAAATTTGGGAGCAGGGAGAAACGGGTGATTACGCTGCCATCGTCCTCGATCTCGGTCTTCCCGGCATGGATGGCCTGTCGATCCTCAAGCGCTGGCGGGCCAATGGTCTCGAAACGCCGGTCCTCGTACTGACGGCCCGCGGCTCCTGGATGGAACGCGTCGATGGTTTCGACGCCGGGGCCGACGATTACCTGCCAAAGCCCTTCCGCAGCGAGGAATTGCTGGCACGCCTTCGCGCTCTGCTTCGCCGATCAGGCAGGATGCAGCAGCGGGTGAAATCGGCCGACCGCTTCACGCTGGATGAACAGGCCCGCCGTGTGACCTTCGATGGCCGCGAACTTGATCTGAGCCCTCTCGAATACCGGATGATCTCCGTGTTCATCGATCGTCCGGGCGCCGTGCTGACGCCCGCGGAACTTGCGAGCCAGGTCCAGGGCCGCGATGACGATGCCGCCAAGAATGCCGTCGAGGCTATGGTGGCGCGACTGCGCAAGAAGACCGATAGCGGCGCGATAGAAACGCGCCGCGGCTTCGGATACCTGCTGCCGGGCAAGACACGATGACGAAGTCATTGCGCTTCCGTCTGGCTGCTGGCGCCCTTGTTGCGATTGCCGTCGCTCTCGCGCTGGTCTGGTTCGTCCTCGGTCATCTGTTCGAAGACTATCTGGCCGACCAATATGCGAACGAGATGACCGCGGTATCGGATGCTCTGGGCGCCCGTCTGGCAATCGAAAACGGCGGGCTTTCGCTGATCAGCGAACCGTCCGATCCGCGGTTCCAGACACCGGCCGGCGGACGCTATTGGCAGATAACGCCCGACGACCCCACTCAGCCGCCGCTCCGCTCGCGATCGTTCTGGGACGAGGAACTGACCAGGGATAGCCTCTCCAGGGATCTCTATTGCGGGTTTCACGAGGCCGAAGGGCCGGATGGGACGACGATCCTGGTCACAGTGAGGGCGATGTCCGTCGGTGAGGGTGATGCGCGCAAACACTTCACGATCTACACGGCCTTCTCCAAGGACGAGATGGAAGGCGCGCTGTCGAATTATCATCGGCCGCTGCAGCTAATGTTGGCCGCAACCGGCCTGCTTCTGCTTGCCGCCGCTTTTCTGCAGGGGCTGATCGGGCTGAAGCCGCTGGTGCGTCTGCGCAACGAGGTGGCGAATATCCGCGCCGGCCGCAGCGCCCATATCGGCGCCGAAGGACCGAGCGAGGTCCGCCCGCTGGTCAACGAGATCAATCTTCTGCTGGCGGAGCGCGAAACCGCCGTGGAACGGGCACGATCGCGGGCGAGCGATCTGGCGCACGGATTGAAGACGCCGCTAACGGTTCTGTCCCATCTCGTCGAAAGCCTGCCGGATCACAAGCGCGATACCGCCCTGCAGCAGATCGAACTCGTGCGCCAGCGGGCCGACCGGCAATTGCAGGCCGCGAGGATGGGTGTCGAACGCATGGCGACGACGTCGCTTCTCGGCATATCGGGCAAGCTGGTCAGTGTTCTCTCACCGGTCACCGACGGCAAGGGCGTTGGCTGGAAAGTCGATATCGATCCGGCGCTGACCATCGAAGCCGATCCCGCCGATGTCGCCGAGGCCATGGGCAATATTCTCGACAATGCAGTGCGCTTTGCCCGCTCCCGCATCGACGTCTCGGCGTTGAGGGAAGGCGAGGCCGTTATCCTCCGGGTCGGCGATGATGGCCCTGGCGTGCCTCCCGAAAACTATGCGATGATGTTGAAGCGCGGCGTCAGCGCTGACGATGCGCATGCAGGTTCCGGTCTCGGGCTTGCCATTTCCGGCGACATCGCCGAGGCTTACGGCGGCAAGATTGTCCTTTCGCGCTCGGATCTCGGCGGCCTGGAAGTCACCTTGGCCTTGCCCGCGCCGAAGAATCTGATGCCCGCGGCCTGAGTGCCAAGATTCCGCCGGCCGCCCCGTTGCACTTTCATGACACTGCGGTTATAAGCGCGCGTCCGAACTGACCGGCAGGGCATGCCGTGGCAGTTTCGAATGCTTGCGGGCAGGTTTCGTCACCGGGCCCGCAGATCAACAACAAACGCTCCCGCACCTGGTTGCGACGGCCGGTTTTCCGGACATCGCTCGAGGGTTTCTTTGAAACATGCAGGGAGGACAGAAACGGAGTAGCAAAATGCCCAAGATGAAGACGAAGTCCTCTGCCAAGAAGCGGTTCAAGATCACCGCAACCGGCAAGGTCAAGGCTGCAGCTGCTGGCAAGCGCCACGGCATGATCAAGCGTAGCAACAAGTTCATTCGCGATGCACGTGGCACGATGGTTCTGGCTGAACCCGATGGCCGCAAGGTTGTGAAGAACTATCTGCCGAACGGTCTCTAAGACTCTTCCGCGAACGTTGTAGATTAAGGAGATCATGAAATGGCACGTGTAAAAAGAGGCGTTACCGCCCACGCCAAGCACAAGAAGGTTCTGAAGGCCGCAAAGGGCTTTTACGGCCGCCGCAAGAACACCATCCGTACGGCTAAGGCAGCGGTTGACCGCTCCAAGCAGTACGCTTACCGCGACCGCAAGGTCAACAAGCGCAATTTCCGCGCGCTCTGGATCCAGCGTATCAACGCTGCTGTCCGCGAATTCGGCCTGACCTACGGCCGCTTCATCGACGGCCTGAACAAGGCTGGCATCGAAGTCGACCGTAAGGTTCTCTCCGACATGGCGATCCATGAGCCTGCAGCATTCGGCGCTCTCGTCGATGCTTCCAAGAAGGCCCTTGAGTACCTCAAGGACGCCGGCACGAAGAACGAGTTTGAAGCAGCGGTTAACTAAGCCGGCGCTATCGAACTTCAGTTTCGATGTTTTTAAACCCGCGCTGGCTAGCTGGCGCGGGTTTTTGTTTGCGATTTGAAATGGGAGTCACGGGAACGTGGCGGACGCTATCGACAATCTGGAAGCCGGACGCGGCCTGAGCGAGGAGGACATTCCGGTTCTTCTCACTGCGCTGCTGTCGGGTTCGCACAGGGTTGAGTGTGTGCCGCTGTCGCAGGGTGCTGTCTGGATCAAGCGCTATGGCACGGAGTGCACCTCGCGCTGGGTCTTTCTGCAGCGCATGATCGCCAATCTGGTTGGTGCGCCGTTTCTCCGGCCGTCACCGGCGCTGGATGACGAAGGCATGGCACAACGCGAAATCCGGCGTATCACCATGTTCGCATCCAAGGACGTACCGACCGCGCGCGTTGTCTATTCGTCCGGCAGCGCCGTCGTTTTCAGTGATGTCGGCTTGACTGTCGGACAGCAGCTGCGCGCCATGGCTGCCAGCGATCCGGTAGCCCATGATGATCTGCTCGTCCTCTGCGCTCGCGAGCTCGGCCGGCTTCACGCCAAGGGTCTGTGCCATGGGCGCCCGTTTCCGCGCGACATGTTCGTCAAGGATGGCCGCATCGGCTTCATGGATTTCGAAGAAGAACCTGACACCGTCATGCCGCTGGCTACGGCGCAGGCGCGCGACATATGGCTGCTCTTCCTGCAGATCGCAGGCCGCGCCCGGCTGGGCAGTCAAACCCATGACCGGGCCTATAAAGCGTGGTGCGAGGCAGCACCGGCCGGCGCCATTGACGAACTGCACAAACTCACCGGCTTTCTGGGCGCCTTTTTGTGGTTTGCCCGGTTGATTGGCCGCGTTCACATGGGTAGTGATCTGCGGCAGTTCATCATGGCCACCAGTTACTTGAAACACGCTTCCTGAAGCACATTGACGCCCGCAAGGCAGGAAAAAGATGACCGAACTCGAAACTCTGGAAAAGCAACTGCTGGCCGATGTCGCGGCCGCCGCCGACGAGCCTGCGATCGAAGCGGTGCGGGTTGGCGCACTCGGCAAGAAGGGATCCGTTTCCGAGCTGCTGAAGACGCTCGGCGCGATGTCGCCGGAAGAGCGCCAGACGCGCGGTGCGGCGATCAATGCGCTGAAGACTGTGGTGACCGATGCCATCAACCTGCGCAAGAGCGATCTGAAGCGGGCGGCCATCGATGCGCGCCTGAAGGCGGAGACCGTCGATGTCAGCCTGCCGGTCCGCTCGTCTCCGGCAGAGCGCGGCCGCATCCACCCGATCAGCCAGATCGTCGATGAGATCACCGCGATCTTCGGCGACATGGGCTTCTCGATCGCCGAGGGTCCTGACGTCGAAACCGACTATTACAATTTCACGGCCCTGAATTTCCCCGAGGGACACCCGGCCCGTGAGATGCACGACACCTTCTTCTTCAATCCGGACGAGAACGGTGAGCGCAAGGTTCTGCGCACGCACACCTCGCCGGTGCAGGTGCGCACGATGGAAGCGCAGAAGCCGCCGATCCGCATCATCATCCCCGGCAAGACCTATCGCCAGGATAGCGACGCGACGCATTCGCCGATGTTCCATCAGGTCGAGGGCCTCGTTGTCGACAAGAAGGCCAACGTCGCCAATATCCGCTGGGTGCTGGAAGAGTTCTGCAAGACCTTCTTCGAAGTCGACAGCGTGACGATGCGCTTCCGCCCGTCCTTCTTCCCATTCACGGAACCGTCCTTCGAGGTCGATATCCAGTGCGACCGCTCCGGCCCGATCGTCAAGTTTGGTGAAGGCGCCGACTGGATGGAAATCCTCGGCTGCGGCATGGTCCACCCGAACGTGCTGCGCGCCGGCGGCCTCGATCCGGACGAATATCAGGGCTTTGCCTGGGGCATGGGCCTCGACCGCATCGCCATGCTGAAATACGGCATGCCCGACCTGCGGGACTTCTTCAACGCCGACGTCCGCTGGATGAACCACTATGGCTTCCGCCCGCTCGACATGCCGACGCTGTTCGGCGGCCTGAGCGCGTAAGGGAGGATTGGACCTATGAAATTCACACTCTCCTGGCTCAAGGATCATCTGGAAACGGATGCCTCGCTCGATGAAATTTGCACCCGCCTGACGGAAATCGGCCTCGAGGTCGAGGATGTCGATGATAAGGCTGCGTATAAGCCCTTCGTCATCGCCAAGGTACTGTCGGCTGAAAAGCATCCGGAAGCCGATCGTCTGAAGGTGCTGTCGGTCGATGCCGGCCCTGACGTCAATGGCGGCAAGCCGTTGCAGATCGTCTGCGGTGCACCGAATGCCCGCGCCGGCCTCGTCGGCGCGCTGGCGCAACCGGGCGACTATGTGCCCGGGATCGACGTGACGCTTGGCGTCGGCAAGATTCGCGGCGTCGAAAGCCACGGCATGATGTGCTCCGAAAAGGAGCTGAACATGTCGGATAATCACGACGGCATCATCGACCTGCCTGCCGATGCGCCTGTCGGCACGTCCTTCGCTGCCTATGCTCATCTCGACGATCCCATGATCGAGATCAACCTGACGCCGAACCGTCCGGACTGCACCTCGATCTACGGCATCGCCCGCGATCTGGCCGCTTCCGGCCTCGGCACGCTGAAGACCCGTCCTGCGCCGTCCTTCGCTGTCGAAGGCGAGACGCCGGTGAAGGTGACGCTCGATCTCGATGACGAGAAGCTTTGCCCGGGCTTTGGCCTGCGCGTCGTGCGCGGCATCAAGAACGGCCCGAGCCCCAAGTGGATGCAGCAGCGCCTGCTGGCAATCGGCCTGCGCCCGATCAACGCGCTGGTCGATATCACCAATTACATGACCTTCGATCAGGGCCGCCCGATGCACGTCTTCGACGCAGCCAAGGTGAAGGGTAGCCTGACGGTTCGCCGCGCCAGGGATGGCGAGACGGTGCTGGCGCTCGACCAGCGCGAATACAAGCTCGGCGCCAACAACGTCGTCATCGCTGACGACAACGGCGTCGAGTCGATCGGCGGCATCATGGGTGGTGAGCATTCCGGCTGTGACGAGAATACCGTCGATGTCCTGATCGAGTCCGCCCTCTGGGATCCGATGAACATCGCCAAGTCGGGCCGCGGCCTCGGCATCATCACCGATGCCCGTTACCGTTTCGAGCGCGGCGTCGATCCGGAATACATGATCCCGGGCCTCGAGCGCACCACAGAACTGGTTCTGGAACTTTGCGGCGGCAAGTCTGCCAAGGCTGAGGTTGTCGGCTACAAGGGCTATCAAGCCAAGATCGTCGATTTCCCCTATTCCGAAGTCAAGCGCCTGACCGGCCTTGAAGTCTCGACCGAGGAGAGCAATGCGATACTTGGCCGCCTCGGCTTCAAGGTCTCCGGCTCCGGCGAGCGTGTTTCGGTCGCCGTTCCGTCCTGGCGTCCCGATGTCGATGGCAAGGCCGATCTCGTTGAGGAAATCATGCGCATCCACGGCGTCGACAAGATCAAGCCGGCGCCGCTCGAAAGTCACGCTGCCGTCAATGGCAAGATCCTGACGACGCTGCAGATCCGCACGCGCACGGCAAAGCGGGCGCTCGCCTCGCGCGGCATGCTGGAAGCCGTCACCTGGTCCTTTATTCCGGAAGATCAGGCAAAGCTTTTTGGCGGCGGTTCTCCGGCCCTGAAGCTTGCCAATCCGATTGCAGCGGAAATGTCGGACATGCGTCCGTCGCTGCTGCCCGGCCTGCTGACCGCTGCCCAGCGCAACGCCGACAAGGGCTATGGCGACGTCGCAATTTTCGAAGTCTCAGGCACCTACGAAAGCGACCGGCCGGAAGGCCAGCGCCGCGTTGCTGGCGGCATCCGCCGCGGAACGGCAACGATGGCCGGTGCCGGCCGTATGTGGTCGAACGCGGCGAAGGGCGGCGGCAAGCCCGCTGATGTCTTCGATGCCAAGGCCGACGCGCTTGCCGTGATCGAAGCCTGCGGTCTGCCGATGGGCAATATCCAGATCGAGCAGGGCGGTCCCGAATGGTATCATCCGGGCCGCTCCGGCACGATCAAGATGGGTCCGAAGGTCGTCCTCGGCTATTTCGGCGAATTCCATCCCTCGACGCTGGAAGCGCTCGACGTCTCCGGCGCCCTCTGCGGCTTCGAGGTCTATGTCGATGCCATGCCTGAGCCGAAGAAGAAGGCGACGCGCACAAAGCCGGCGCTGGAGCTTTCGGCTTTCCAGGCCGTCAAGCGCGACTTCGCTTTCGTTGTAGACAAGTCCGTTGAAGCAGGTGCCATCCTCAAGGCTGCCAGCGGCGTCGACCGCAAGCTGATAACCGGCGTCAACGTCTTCGATATCTTCGAAGGCGCATCGCTTGGTGAGGGCAAGAAGTCTGTGGCCATCGAAGTTCAGATCCAGCCAGTCGAGCGGACGCTGACGGACGAAGATTTCGAAGTGCTGACGCAGAAGATCATCGCCAGCGTGACGAAATTCACCGGCGGCGTGCTGCGAAGCTAGGTTCAGAAAATCGAAGGAGAAACCGGCGGAAGCCGGTTTTTCTTTATCCCTAGTGTTTTTCCGGAAAGAGCGAATGCATCGCTGTCTGGAGAAGCTCCTCCACATACACTTGCGCCGTATCCGTCGCCTCTTCGGACAGGTTCATTTCCTCACACTTTTTCTCCACCGCCTCGCGGATGAGATAGAGCACGCCTCGACCGATTTTGGCATTCTCGGGATCGGATGTATCAAGCACCATGGCGAGCGATGTCATCGCCACGATTTCCAGCACGAGCATACGGCCTTCGATATCGGACAGATTGCTTGATGTCGCTTTGGCACTGTCCTTCTTGGCATCCGGCATGATTTGTCCCCCATTTCCGGTCACGCCTTCTAACTAGTGCCGGTCGATGCAAAAAGAAGGCTAGGTTGTGCGAAAGCCGCAATACCTTTGGTATTATAAGTTGCGAGCCGTTTTATTCGCCGGATCCGCTGCCTTTATTGATCCGTGACGCGTGCGGGGTTTCGATTTTCTGCCGTTTCGCTTTTCTGGCGCACGCGAGCGCTCGAATTACTTTGCGGGGCCAGCGCCGCGCTACCAACCCCGGGATCGCGACCGTTTTGCCGAAACCGGGTGGAAACACGCAGCGAATTCGCCGATGCTCTGCGTGGTAAGAGGAGGGCGCTGATGAAAAAGCCGGGATCGATGAAGTCTTTGGAAGACATGGGACGTGCGCGCCTGTCGAAGAATTTTTTCTTCCGCGACTTCCTGCATTCCGAGATAGCCGATTTCTATCGCATTCCGAATATTCCCGACGATCCGGAATTCGCGATCGAGGCGGGCAGGCGGCTTTGCGAGGAGCTTCTGGAACCACTGCAGGCGACGTTCGGCCGCCTTCACATCCGGTCGGGATACCGGTCCGCCGAAGTGAACGGCTTCGGCAACAGGAACAAGCTGAACTGCTCGTCAAATGCGGCGACGGCAGCCGATCATATCTGGGATATGCGGGATCTCGACGGTTGCATGGGAGCAACAGCCTGCGTTGTGGTCCCTTGGCTCGTCGACACCTACCGCGACGAACAGGATTGGCAGCGGCTTGCCTGGTGGATCCACGACAAGCTTCCCTACGCGGCGCTCTGCTTCTTCCCGAAACTGTGGGCTTTCAACATTCAATGGCATGAGCGTCCGCGCCGCATCATCCAGAGCTACGTGCGCCCGCGAGGTATCCTGACCAAGTCAGGCATGGCCAACTGGGAAGGCGATCATTTCGAATTCTACCAGGGCTTTCCGCCGCTCAGATATTGATACGATACCGGATATGTCCGTCGCTCTCGACATAGCTGTCGTAGAGTGCCCGTGCCCGCCCGTTGCTCTCGCTCGTATGCCAGTAGAGCCGCGACCAGCCGTTCGTCCTGCAGAGATCAACGAGATCGTCGAGCAGGGCGCGCCCGATGCCTTTGCCACGGATCGATTGATCGACGAAGAGATCCTCGAGATAGCAGTCCTTGCCATGAATCCAGGTCCCTTCATGCGTCAGCGACAGGCTGAAGCCGGCGACAGCTCCGTCTACCTCGGCAACACGCATGAAGATTGCCGACGCCGGATCGAAAACCCGGCGCCAGGTGGAATCGGTGATGCTTTCATCGACTGTGACGCCATAGAATTCGAGATAGTCTTTCCAGAGGCTCCGCCAGCGGCTTTCGTCCTCAGGTCTCGCATCCCGGATCGTCACGGTCATCGATCGTCTCCTCAGGCGCCTGCCTTGTCGAGCAGCGCCATAGCTTCGCTGGAAAGCTGCAGCCTCGCGGCCTTCGCCATGCTTTCGAGCTGCGAAAGGCTGGTAGCACTGGCGATCGGCGCCGTCACGCCTTTCTTGTTCAGCAGCCAGGCGAGCGAAATCTCTGCAGGCTTGGCGCCTGTTTCAGCGGCAACCTTGTCGAGCGCGTCGAGGATGCGCATGCCCTTGGCGTCGAGATACTGGGAAACACGCCCCTCGCGCGCCCGGCCCTCCGTATCGGCCTTGGTGCGGTATTTGCCGGAGAGGAAGCCGGCGGCCAGACTGAAATAGGTGATCACGCCGATATCTTCCTTGACGCAAAGATCGGCAAGCGGTCCCTCGAAGCTTGAGCGCTCGTAGAGATTATATTCCGGCTGCAGCACATCGTAGCGCGGCAGCCCGGCCTTGTCGGCCGCGTCCAGGGATGCCTGCAGCAGCGGCGCATCGTAGTTCGAGCAGCCGAAGGAGCGGATCTTGCCCTGCTGCCTCAGCTTGGCATAGGCGGTCAGGCTTTCCTCGTGCGGCGTATCGGCGTCCGGCCAATGGGAGAGATAGACGTCAATGTAATCCGTCTGCAGACGGCGCAGGGAGTCTTCCACTGCTTTGAGGATATACTTTTCCTTCAGTGTCTTACCCTGACCCATGTCGGAACCGACCTTGGTGATGATGACAGCCTTGTCGCGCGCCACCTTCCCCTTCTTCAACCAGCGGCCGATGATCTCCTCGGAATCGCCACCCTTGTTGCCCGGAACCCAGGCCGAATAGACGTCTGCGGTGTCGATCGTGTTGAGACCGGCGTCGAAGAAGCCATCGAGAATCTCGAAGGATGTCTTTTCGTCGGCAGTCCAGCCGAAAACGTTGCCGCCGAAAACGATCGGGGAAATTGAAAGACCTGTTTTTCCAAGCCGGCGCATTTCCATGGCGCTCTCCTAAAGTGCTGATTTAATTGAAAGTGCAGACACGGCAGAACGCCGCCGGGGAATAACCTAGTGCAGCCCGGCTTCGAAGGAAACCAAACTTTCGTGATCTGCAGCCGCGCCATTGCCTGCCTGCCGCCCGGTGAATAAGGTGCGCGCAATCAACCCTTGGGAGGCCTATCCATGCTGCGTTTCGGTATCATTTCCACCGCGAAGATCGGTCGCGAGGCTGTCGTGCCCGCCATTCAGGATGCCGAAAATTGCGTCGTCAGCGCCGTCGCCAGCCGTGATCTCGCCCGCGCCCGTGAGATGGCGGACCGTTTCTCTGCCCCGCATGCCTTCGGCTCCTACGAAGAAATGCTGGCATCCGACAAGATCGACGCCGTCTACATCCCGCTGCCGACGTCGCAGCATATCGAATGGGCGATCAAGGCGGCGGATGCCGGCAAGCACGTCCTCTGCGAAAAGCCGATCGCGCTGAAGGCTGCGGAGATCGACAAGCTGATCGCGGCGCGGGACCGCAACAAGGTGCTGATCTCGGAAGCTTTTATGGTCACCTATGCACCGGTCTGGCGGAAAGTCCGCTCGCTGATAACCGAAGGCGCAATCGGCAAGCTGCGCCACGTCCAGGGCGTCTTTACCTATTTCAACCGCGATCCCGGCAACATGCGCAACATCCCCGAGCTTGGCGGCGGCGGTCTGCCTGATATCGGTGTGTACCCGACGATCAGCACGCGCTTATCGACCGGCAAAGAGCCGCTGCGCATCCAAGCCGTTACCGAGCGCGATCCGGAATTCGGCACCGATATCTATTCGAGCGTGAAAGCCGACTTCGGCGACTTTGAGCTGAGCTTCTATATCTCGACGCAGATGGCCAACCGCCAGTTGATGGTGTTCCACGGCACCGAGGGCTTCATCGAGGTGAAATCTCCTTTCAACGCTGATCGCTGGGGCCCTGAAGAGATCGAGCTCAGCAACCGCGGCCATAACCAGTCGACCATCTTCCGCTTCCAGGACAGCCGCCAGTATCGCAAGCAGGCGGAAGCCTTCGCCCGCGCCGCCAAGGGCGAGCAGGAAGAGATCGTCACGTTGGAAAATTCGAAGCTGAACCAGAAGGTGATCGACGCGATCTATCGCGCCAGCGAGAAGGACGGCTGGGAGCCGGTCTGATCACTCGCTGCGGAAAACGAAGCGGGAATAGCCGAAGAAGCTGAAGAACATCGAGGCGGCGGTGGCAAGCACCAGCGCCGCCAGTGGCTGCAGCGCGGGCATCGTCAACAGCAGGGCGGCGTAGAGGCCGTAATTGACGAGCGCAGACGTGATCCCGACGGATCCGTAACGGAAACCTTCGACGGCAAGCGAATGCGGCGAGCGGTCGAAGGTGAATGTCCGATTGAAGATCCAGGTGACGACCATCGCCAGCGCGATCGCAATCAGCCGGGCGATGAACGGGCCGAGCGATGTAAAATGCAGCAACAGCGTTAGCAATCCGGCGTCGACAACGAAGCCAATCCCGCCGGCGATGCCGAAGCGCAGCAGCTTTTTCACGCGGCACCTGCCTTGCGGGCCGCGACAGGCTTGCGCGCCGGCTCGGCAATATTCTCGGAAAGCTCTGTGCGCTGCCGCTCGCGTCGGCTTGCGGCACCAGCTGCCATATAGTGGATGCGCAGCTGCTCCGCCCGTGAGCGCGCAACGGAATCAAGGATTGTGCCCGCGGTGAAAAGCATGAACGAGATCATCATCAGTGCCATGGACAGAACCCAGGTAGGCATGCGGCTGACGAGACCGGTCGCGAAATATTCCGCCAGCACCGGCGTCATGAACCCAAGGCTTGCCAGCATGAATGTTGCGCTGATGATGCCGAAGAAGGCGAAAGGCCGTGTTTCCTTCATCAGCATGGCAAACATCCAGAGGATCTTGCCGCCGTCCCTGAAAGTGGAGAGCTTGGAATGCGAGCCTTCCGGCCGGCGGCCGTAGTCGAGCTCGAGCTCGCTGACCGGCAGCTTCAGGCGCGAGGCATGGACCGACATTTCGGTCTCGATTTCGAAGCCGCCCGATACCGCCGGAAAACTCTTGACGAAACGGCGCGAGAAGGCGCGATAGCCGGAAAAGATATCGGTGAAATCAGGGCCGAAGATAGTCCGGTAGAGGACGTTGAAAATCCGGTTGCCGAAGGCGTGGCCCTGACGGCCTGCGTCGGCGCGGACGTTCCGGCGGGTGCCGACCACCATGTCGGCGCGCTCCGTCAGAAGCGTGCGGATCAGGTCTTCGCCGTCTTCCGGTGCATAGGTGCCGTCGCCATCGGCCATCAGGTAGATATCGGCATCGATATCGGCAAACATCCGGCGCACGACATGGCCCTTGCCCTGACGCCGCTCGCGCACGACATTTGCGCCGGCCAGCATTGCATGCAGCGCGGTGCCGTCGGTGGAATTGTTGTCGTAGACGTAGATCTGGGCCTCGGGAAGCGCTGCCTTGAACCCGCGAACCACGGCGCCGATCGTTGCTGCCTCGTTGTAGCAGGGGAGGAGCACGGCAATGGATGGAGTATCGTTCTGCGATCGGTTCATGATCTTGCTCACCGGGTTTGGCCGGGGCGCAGTATAAGTCAGCCAATGTTAATAAGACGCTATGACGCAGGCGGCCACTTGCGTCCAACTGGCACGTTTTACTCTTTCTTGATCGCCTGCTGATAAACCAGTTGGAACTGGCAACGAGTTCCCGAAATGACGAACGCTGTAGAGATGACCGCCATTTCCCCTTCAAGCAGCAGGCTTGCACGATTTCAGGCGCTGTTCTCGCGGCTTTGGCCCTCTGTATTCGCCTATGGCGCAGTCTTGCTCATAGCGATCCTGCTTATCAAGCTGCCGCATGCAAAGGACTACGTCGGTCCGGACAATGACGACGGCATGCGGCTTGTCGAGGTTCGTGATCTGCTGGCCGGTCAGGGCTGGTTCGATCTTATGCAGTATCGTCTCGGCGTCGGCGGGACATTGATGCATTGGTCGCGCCTGATCGATTTGCCGATTGCCGCGCTGATCAAGTTTTTCGGACTGTTCTTTTCCGGAGAGCGAACGGAAGCGCTGGCGCTGGCTGTCTGGCCGATTTCGCTCGTCCTGCCCTTGATGCTTGCAATGGCGATCGCCGGCCGCCGTATCGGCGGCGCGCTGGCAATGCACATCTCGCTCGCATTGACATTCTTGATGATCTTGACGAGCGGACGGTTCTTGCCCGGCGCGATCGATCATCACAATGCGCAGATGGGCCTCGTCGCGATGATGGTGGCAATGCTGCTCGACGACAAATATCGCGGATGGAGTTTCGCCGTCGCGGGGTTTTGTGCCGCAGTCGCGATCGCGATCGGCGCCGAAACAACGCCGGCAGTCGCCTCCATCTGCCTCATCGTTGCGATTGCCTGGGCGTGGCATGGCGATGTTTATGCGAGTGCCGCAAAGGCCTTCGGCCTGTCGCTTGCCGTCTTCATCAGTATCCTCTTCTTTGGCACCGTCCCGCCACGGCTTTATTCGGCCGTAACCTGTGACAATCTCTCGCTTGGTTTCTATAGCCTGTCAGCGATCGGTGGTGGTTTGCTTTTCGTTGCTGCCGCCTTTGCGAGCAGGGCGCCACGCCTCGGCCGTTTTGCCGTACTCGCCGGTGTTGGCCTTTGCATCGCGATCTCCGCGCTGCTTATCGCGCCGCAATGCCTGCAGAATCCGCTGAGCAATCTTGATCCGATGCTTGTCGAGCTTTGGTTGGATAGCATCTCTGAGGCACGATCCTTCGTAGAGATGGCACGTACCGAAACGTATATTCTGGGTGCCTTCTATGCGACCGGCCTTTTCGGTGTCGCCATATGCGTGTTCCGCATCATGCAACGCGACCGCGTGGAAGTTCACCTGACGCTTCTTTTCCTGCTGGGGGTTAGCTTTGCTATCGCCCTGGTGCAGGTGCGGGGTGCGACGTTCTCGAACATGTTGGCGATCCTGCCTCTGACCCTTCTGATCATTGATGTGCGCAAGGTTTCCAATGCAGACCGGGAAAATATTGCAGCGGCACTCTGCTACATCCTCGTGGTGATCGGCAGCGTTCCGGCAGCTTGGGGCGTCGCCGGCGATCTTGTTGCCATGCAGGTGAACCCGGCGGCCAGCGCCGTTGCAAGCGAAGACGAACCCGAATCCGCCTGCAAATCGCGTCAGGCAATAGCGCCGCTCGACAACATGCCACAAGGCATGATCGTCGCGCCGTGGGAAATGGGCGTGCCGATCCTCCGGTTCAGCGCCCAGCATGTGCTGACGGCCCCCTATCACCGCAACCCGAGAGGCATGCTCACGGAATTGCATATCGGCCTGGCCGAGCCCAAGGAGGCAGAGGCGTTCCTGCGTGGCGTGGGGGCGACTGCACTGGCTTATTGCCAGGAGGATGTGTCGTCGGCGCAGCTCGCAAAACTCAAGCCAGACGGCCTCTACGCCCAGCTCTCCAAAGGCAATGTGCCGGATTATCTTCAGCCCTATGCCAAGGCTGAAGGCGTCCAGTATTTCCTCTTCAAGCCGGTGGATTGACGCCGCAGACCGGCGATCTTCCGGCTGATCTTTCGCCGCACTTCGGATAGAACGAAGACATGAGCAATGTCTTCGACGGCGATTCGCCGACAAACCTCACGGAATATTCGGTTTCCGAACTATCGGGATCGATCAAGCGCACGGTCGAGACCGCATTCGATCAGGTCCGCGTGCGCGGCGAGATCTCCGGTTATCGCGGGCCGCATTCGTCCGGCCACGCTTATTTTTCGATGAAGGATGACCGCGCACGCATCGATGCCGTCATCTGGAAGGGTGTTTTCTCGCGTCTCCGCTTCCGGCCTGAGGAAGGCATGGAGGTTATCGCCACCGGCAAGATCACGACGTTCCCGGGATCGTCCAAATACCAGATCGTCATCGAAACGCTGGAGCCGGCCGGTGCCGGCGCGCTGATGGCGCTGATCGAGGAGCGGAAGCGCAAGCTCGGTGCCGAGGGGCTTTTCGATCCGGCGCGCAAGCGCCGCCTTCCCTACATGCCGAAGGTAATTGGTGTGGTCACCTCGCCCACGGGCGCCGTCATCCGCGATATTCTTCACCGCATCTCCGATCGCTTTCCCGTTCATGTGCTTGTCTGGCCGGTGAAGGTGCAGGGCGAGGGATCCGGCGAAGAGGTTGCCAATGCCATCCGCGGCTTCAACGCTTTCGAGCATGCGGGCGAGATGCCAAGGCCCGATGTGCTGATCGTTGCCCGCGGCGGCGGCAGTCTTGAGGATCTGTGGAGCTTCAACGACGAGATCGTTGTTCGTGCCGCGGCCGAAAGTGCCATCCCGCTGATTTCGGCCGTCGGGCACGAAACGGACTGGACCCTGATCGATTACGCGGCCGATGTCAGGGCGCCGACGCCGACGGGTGCGGCTGAAATGGCGGTGCCGGTCAAGGCGGAACTCGAAGCGCAGATCGCCGGCCTTTCCGCCCGTCTTCAGGGCTGTATCACACGGCAGATGGATCATCGTCGCCAGTCCGTGCGGGCGCTGATGCGCGCGCTGCCATCGCTCGATCAGCTGCTGGCCCTGCCGCGCCGCCGGTTCGACGAAGCGGCCTCCGGTCTCGGGCGTGGTTTGGAACTCAACACCATCAACAAGCGCCGCAGTTTCGAGCGCGTGGCATCGCATCTGCGCCCAGATGTGCTGTCCAACAGGATCACCGAGCGGCGGCAGATGCTGGCCGAGCGGATGACGCGGGCCGAGCGCATCGTCGAGCGCCGTATCGACGCCTTGAAAGGCCGGGTCGAGCGTTTCGGCGTGACGCTGTCGTCTGTCCCTGCGCGCCTCACGACGCAGACCGCCCGCATGCGCGATCACCTTGCCAATCTTTCCCGCCATGGCGACACGGCCGTGCGCCACCAGCTGACGCGGGCGCGGGGAGAGCTGGCCGCTCAGGATCGCGTGCTGCAGTCGCTTTCCTACAAGAACGTGCTAAAGCGCGGCTATGCCGTTATCAGGGATGATGAGGACCGGCCGGTCTCGCAGGCCGCCATGCTGACGGCAGGTGCCGGGATCTCGATCGAATTCTCGGATGGCCGCATCGGTGCCGTAACCACCGAGGGCGGAGCGCCGCCAGCGACGAAGAAGCGTGCGCCCAAGCCCGGCGAACAGGCGCCCCCTCCGAAGCAGGGAAGCCTCTTCTAGGGCGCCCGGAGAGCCGGCGCTCGATGGTATCGTGCGCCAGCCTGGATTGCCGTTACGCCCACTCGCCCTGGCGCATGACCGGCACCCGCGATCCATCTGGCTTGATGCCGTCGATATCGACCTTGTTGGAACCGATCATCCAGTCGATATGGATCAGGCTCGAATTGCCGCCCTGCGCCTTGATCTGGTCCTGGCTGAGCGTTGCTCCTTCCACAAAGCACTTCGAATAGCACTGGCCGAGCGCGATGTGGCAGGAGGCATTCTCGTCGAACAGCGTGTTGTAGAACAGGATGCCGCTGGCAGAGATCGGCGAGGAATGCGGCACCAGCGCCACTTCGCCCAGGCGGCGTGCGCCCTCGTCGGTATCCAGCACCTTGTTCAGCACTTCGGCCCCGCGCGACGCCTTGGCCTCGACGATGCGGCCGCCTTCGAAGCGCACCTGAATATTGTCGATCAGCGTGCCCTGATGCGAGAGCGGCTTGGTGCTCGACACATGGCCTTCGACACGCAGCGCATGCGGCGTGGTGAAGACCTCTTCGGTCGGGATGTTCGGGTTGCAGGTGATGCCGTTCTTCGCCGTCGATGCGCCGCCATGCCATTCGTGGCCATCGGCAAGCCCGACCGTCAGATCCGTGCCCGGTCCGGTGAAGTGCAGGGAGGCGAAGCGCTGGCCGTTCAGCCATGCCGAACGCTTGGCGAGGTTGCCGTTGTGCTCTGCCCAAGCGGCAATCGGATCATCGAGATCGACGCGCGACGCGGCAAAGATCGCCTTGGCGAGCTTGGCGACGGCAATCGCTTCGGGATCATTGGGGAAAACGAGCTTGGCCCAGGAAGGGTTTGGATAGGAAACGATGTTCCAGTTGATGTCGAAATTCGATATCTTCTCGAGCGCCGGTTTGTATGCGCTCGAGTTGGCGCGGTTGGCGCGGCTGACCTTGCCCGGATCCTGGTCCGAAAGCAGCATCGGATTGTCGCCAGCGATGGCAAGCCGGGCGGCATTGTTGGCATAGGCCTTGGCCATGCCATCGTAGAGCCAGCCGGAGGCGCGATCGAAGCTCTCGTCGCTCGCATACTGATAGCGGGCGAGCGTCGATTCCTCGTCGGAATAGAAGGCATTCACCAGGCCGGCGCCGGCCTGATAGGCATGCTTGATGATCAGGCGGACGAGCGGAATGGCAACGACTGGCGCCGTGATGACCAGATCCTGGCCCTTCCGCAGCTGCAGGCCCACCTTCACCGCGACCTCGGCAAGCTTATCCAGCTTGACCGGGTCGATCGAATGGTTCTGGGGCATGAAGTTCATGGTCGCGACCTCCTGATAAATTGCAGGCAGCAGACTTAGACCCGTTTGCGGCGAAAATGAAGCTCGGTGCATCGAATTCGCCGCTTGAGGATGTGGCCCTAGGCAGCCGCCTGCCGAAGCAGTGCCGACTGATGCTTTTCAAGAAATGCCATCAACCTTTCCGGATAATCGGGTGCGGCCGCCGCGCACACGCTGTGGCGTTTCGCAAGTTCGCTGCGCCATACCTGCACCTTTGGCAGCCCGTCGAAGATATTGCTTTCGCTTAGCGTATCGAAGACGTCGAAATACCGGAAAATCGGCGCGAAGACGGCATCGACCAGGCTGAAATTATCGCCAGCGAAAAACGGGCCGGCCGAGAGTTCCGCCTCGATGGTTCTGAATTTTCCGGCAATCACATTGCGCTTGTCATCCAGCTGCCGTGCATCGCCTGTCGTCTCATAGGTCCAGAGATCGGAGAGGATGGACGAGCCGAACTCCATCCAGCCGCGATGCCGCGCCCGCAGCAACGCATCGCCAGGATGCAGTCTCGGCCCCGGCTGTGTTTCGTCCAGATATTCGCAGATTGCCGCGCTTTCGAAGATCGCTGTCTGTTCGCCACCGTCTTCGATGAGCAGCAGCGGAACCTTGCCGAGCGGCGAGATTTTCGAAAACCACTCGGGCTTGTTGTCGAGGTCGATGACAACACGCTCGAAGGGGACGCCCTTTTCGCCGAGCGCGATCGCGGCGCGCTGCACGTAAGGGCAGAGATGGTGCGAGATGAGGGTCAGCTTGAGCATCGGTATCTCCATGATAGATGCAATTGCATATAAATACGCTTGCGGCATCCGTCAAGATAGATGTAATTGCATGCATGCCGGAGAGAACCACCCCATCAGATGCCGTTACCGAAGCGTGGATCGGTATCATGCGTGCGCAGCAGAAGTTGCTTCTGGCAATCGAGGCCGACCTGAAACAGGCGGGCATGCCGCCGCTCGGCTGGTACGATGTCTTGTGGGAACTGGTCCGCGCGCCCGATAGCCGTTTGCGGCCCTTCGAGATCGAGGAGCGCACGCTGCTGGCGCAATACAATCTCTCGCGCCTGATCGACCGGCTCGAACGTGAGGGGCTGGTCGGCCGCGAGACATTTGCGGAGGATGGCCGTGGCCGATGGGTGGTCGTGACCGATGCGGGCCGGGCGCTTCGCGAGCGGATGTGGGTGGTCTATTCGAAGGCGATCGAAAGGCATGTCGGCTCGAAGCTCGACGATACGTCCGCAAAAGCGCTCGCAGGCCTTTTGAAGAACCTGTCGGCCTAGGCGATCAGCGATGCCGCCTTTGCGTTCAGCGCCTTGAGCGCATCTCCAGGCACGAGCCTAACCTGCAGCCCGCGCTGCCCGCCGTTCATATAGACCAGGGCTTCTGTCAGCGCTGCTTCCTCAAGGGCCGTCGGCACAAGCTTCTTCTGGCCGAAGGGGCTGATGCCGCCGACATGATAGCCGGTCAGGCGTTCGGCATCGGCAGGCTTCATCATGTTCGCGGACTTGCCGCCAAAGGCTGCGGCCAGCTTCTTCATGCTCACTTCACGGTCGGATGGGACGACGACGCAGACCGCTTTGCCATCGACTTCGGCCATCAGTGTCTTCAGAACCCGGCGCGGCTCCTCGCCGAGCGCTTCCGCCGCCTGCAGGCCGACGCGTTCGGCGTTCGGATCGTAGTCATAGGTATGGACCGTGAATTCGACGCCCGATTTGGCAAGGACCTGCGTGGCACGCGTCGTCTTCGACATGATCACTTTCCGAATTCGGCAGCGTAGAGATCAGGCTTGAAGCCGACAAGCAGCTTGCCGTCATGCTCCAGCACCGGGCGCTTGATCATCGAAGGCTGCTCCAGCATCAGCGCGATCGCTTTGTCGCGCGTCAGGTTCTCGCGATCGGCATCGGGCAGCTTACGGAAGGTTGTTCCTGCACGGTTCAGCACCGTTTCCCATCCGGCCTTGCCGACCCAGTCTTCCAGATGTGCCCGGTCGATGCCCGAGGCCTTGTAGTCGTGGAAGTCGTAGCCCGCCCCATTCTCCTCAAGCCAGGTGCGGGCCTTCTTCATCGTGTCGCAGTTCTTGATGCCGTAAATCGTCGTTGCCATCGTCAGTCTTCCAGCGTTCCGGCCTTGCGCAGCGCCGTGCTCGGCTCGTCGCAGGCAATCTTCATCAGGTCTGCGCGCCGCCGCACCAGCCGGTCGGACGTGCGCGTCACGATCAAGCCTGCCTGCGGGGCACGGATCTCCGTCTCGCCATCGGCCATGCCCGGCCGCGCGACGATGGTTGCCAAAAGATCGCCGGCAGCGACCGTCTCGCCGATGTCGCGGTGGAAAAGAAGGGTGCCGGCAACCGGCGTGCGGATCATCTCGATATTGTCGAGCGGCACGGCAGGTCCGGTAAAAGCACCGAGAGGGGCGCTGTCCCTGACCGCCCCGCGGGCGGCGAGGAAGGCGAAGACGCCATCGGCGTCAGCGCTTGCCATGTCAGGATAGACGTCGCGGCGGCCGCGAAGCTCCACCGTAACGGAGAGCTTGCCGGGCAGGCGGCTGCGCTTCTCGCCGGGCACCTCGTATTTCCACGCAAAACCGACAGCTTCCTCGAAAGCCGAGCTTTCGCCATCCGAAAGCAGCAAGGCATCCATCGACAGAGCGCTGGCCAGATCGGCGGCCTCGGGCCAGAAGGCCTCGTCGATATAGGCATATTGCAGCGATTCATCGTCGCAATGCAGATCGAGCACCAGATCGGCGCCGAGTGCCATGTGGATCAGCTGTCGCTTGAGACGATCCGTAGCCGGATACCGATCCAGATCCTCGACCAGCGTATCGCGGTCGCGCAGCGAAATCAGCGGGAAATCGCGATTGAAGTTAGTGCGCGATCCGAGATCGAAGCGTCCCTGCAGCTCGCCGAAATGCGATTGCGCCGCGCCGATCGGGTTGGCCTGCGGAACGATGGTAATGTCGCTGGCGATCCTTCCGGCATCTTCGGCAGCTCTGAGCTTCCGGCAGAGGAAATGCAGCAGTGCCGTTCCCGGCAGCTCGTTGGCATGCAGCGCCGCCTGAATGTAGATCCGCGGCGCGTGCGGGTCGCTGCCCTTGAAATGCAGCACCGGCAGGCGCCATTCGATGCCCGGCGTATCGCCAGGAATGATGATCTCGGTCGTATCCATGTCAGCACTCCGCAAAATCTGCTGGGAGCAGCTTTAAGCAACTCCGCTGCACTGGCGCAAGCGTCAATAGGGGCGCCTCATCCAAGCAGCGGCCATTCTTCGATATCCACATGCCGGCCTTCGCCGACGAAGCTGTTGACCAGAACGAAAGACTTCGCCGTCCAGACGATCGGCTCCGAAAGGATTGTCTCGGGCACGCTGCGATAATCATATAGCAGCGTCATATGGGGCTCGAGTTTCGGCTGAACCCTGACGCTGACGCCGCGGTTGAGCAGCGACAGGGCGAGCTGCGCATGCAATGAGAGAACCTCCTGCCGCCCTTCGTCTGCCCGCAAAACCAGTGCCGGCTTACCCTGGCGAAAGCTCACGGCGCGCCGGAAGGTCAGCTTGAAGGGGCGCATTCTGACGGCAGCGGCGGCCGCCAGACCATCGAACAGCATGCTCGGCGGGATCGCATCCCATTCCCCGAGATAGCAGAGAGAGACGTGGAGCAGGCGCTTGGGCCGTGGCTTCTCCCGTAAGCCGAAACGCCGCCGCAGATCACCCGCCATGCGCCTCGTCTGCTCTGCCGCCCGCTCGTCGGGGCGCAACGCGAAGTAGACATTGCAAGGCTTTCGATCCGCTCCGCCGCGACCCGGCGCCGCGGGGTCAGCCGCACGGTCAAATGAAAATTCCGTCTGGTTCTGAGCAACCATCTCCAACCGGCAAGCGCCGCCTCCTCGTGAAGGACCAGAGGCTAGCAACAAGGGCAGGAATTGACAAGAACAAAAAGAGAACAAATAATCGAAGCGTTGAGATTGCGTTGGTGGGCAAGAATCGGGTTGAAGGCCGGGCGCAGGCATACGATCTTTGGGGCAGTCAATCATGGAGGTTGCGTCATGAGCGAGGCAACGCATCACTACAGCATCTTCGAAACCGCAGGCGGCTTTTGCGGCATCGCCTGGAATGCGGCCGGAATCATCCGCTTCCAGCTGCCGACCAAATCCGGGCATTCGACCGAACAGTTGCTGCTGAAGCGACTGTCATCAGGTCTTCGCGCCGATCCGCCGGCCGCGGTCGCGGCGACGACCGAATCCGTCAAACGCTACTTCGCCGGAGAGACCGTCGATTTTTCGGATGTTGCAGTGGATCTATCCAATCAGGACGAGTTCTTCCGGGAAATCTACGCCGCCGCACGCCGTGTCGGCTGGGGCAGGACGACGACCTACGGCACGCTCGCAAGGGAACTCGGCCGCGGCCCGGAAGCCGCCCGCGACGTCGGCCAGGCCATGGCCAAGAACCCAGTCGCGCTGATCATCCCCTGCCACCGCGTCCTTGCCGCCGGCGGCAAGCTCGGCGGCTTCTCGGCCCCTGGCGGGTCGAACTCCAAAGCGAAGATGCTGGAACTGGAGGGTGTCAACCTCGGTCCGCCTGAACCGGCCCAACAGTCGCTGGGGTTTTAGGCAGCGAGAGGGGTTCTGCTCCCATCTGCCTTTCGAGTTTACGGCGGGATCTGCTCATCGGCAATCAGGTTTTGACAAGGCCCAACCTTAGCAGACTTTCGGCGCTGGCCACAATTGCCTCTTCTCGCGAGCGAGGCGTCCAGCCGAGCAGGCGTTCTGCCTTTTCTCCGCTGGCGTCCAGTTTGGCCCCCAGAAGCGGCAGGAGACCTTTCATTGCTGGGTTGGCGAGAGCCATCGAACGCACGAGTATGTTTGGCAACACACGCGTCGAGACACGGCTAGCAGCCATGCCCATACGCTCTTTAAGCAGCCTAGCAATTTCCGCCAGCCAAAGCCCTTCGCCTGAGGTGGCCAGGAAGCGTTCGCCGTTTGCAGCAGGATCGGTCATGGCACGCAGATGCAGGTCGGCGACATCCCGCACATCGACGACGCAGGTCTTGATCTTCGGGTATCCGGGCTGACCCTCCAGCATTTCTCTGATCGTGCGGATCGAATGCGAATAATCCGGCCCCAGCGCCGGTCCGAGTACCATGGTGGGGTTGACAGACGCGAGCTCCAGCCCGCGGCCTTCGTTGGCAATGAAGTCCCATGACGCCCGTTCGGCAAGGGTCTTCGATTTTTGGTAGGGCGCGACGTTTCCGGTCAGGTCGGTCCAGTCGGTCTCGACGAACGGACGGGCGAGCGGCTTGTGCCCAGCGCCGATTGCGCCGAAGGCCGAGGTGAGAACGAGCCGCTTGACGCCTGAATCGCGCGATGCACGCAGAACGCGGAGGTTGCCATCGACTGCAGGCTTGATCCATTCCTCCTCGCTCGCATAGGTTCCGGATGGGGTGGGTGAAGCACCGTGAAAGGCGTAGGAGCAACCGGCTGCCGCTTCTGGCCATCCATCGTCGGAATTGAGATCGGCAGCAATGAAAGACAACCGCTCGCCAGGCTCGACACCACCGGCCTTCAAGTTGGCGCGCACTTCTGCCTCGCGCGACAACGATCGCACGGTTGTCCTGACTCGGTAGCCGGCATTTATCAGGGCGATGATGCAGTGTTGTGCGATAAAGCCGGTTCCGCCCGTGACGAGGACAAGTTCGTCCATATGAAACTCCTGAGGATATTGAGCGATCGGCGTTATAGGGTACGAACGGATCGCGGTTGTGACATTCGATATACGACCGTATACTGAATTTCGAATTAAGTCTACAGGTGTATGATGAAATCAACGCAGCCGCCCAATAGCCGCGCCGCCAAGGCCGACGCGACACGTGCCGCGATCCTCGCATCGGCGCGAAGAGCCTTTGCGGAACATGGTTATGACGGTGCGGGCCTGCGTGGCATCGCTGAAGCAGCGGGTGTCACCGCGATGATGGTCGGACGCTATTTCGGATCGAAGGAGGGTTTGTTCGGTGAGGTGGTCACCGACACGATGCGGGATCCGATCATCCTGTCACAGGACAATCTGAAGCGGGCCGAGTTATCCCGCGCCTTTGCGGAAGCGCTCGTCGGGGTCACAACCCAAGGCAAGGTGCCGCTTGACGGATTTCTGATCCTGTTTCGCTCTACTGGAAGTGCGACAGCGGCGCGAATTGCCCGTGAGCGCATCGCCAAAGTGCATCACGCGGCCGCGACCGGGGCCATTTCAGGGGACCACGCTTCGGAGCGTGCAGCTCTATTTCTGGCGGTTGTTGCGGGCGTGCAGATGATGCGACAGATGCTCGAACTTGAACCGCTGACGAAAGCGGAACCGGCTTTGCTCGTCGAACTACTGACGCCGGTCATTGCAAGCCTGATCGAACCGAAGAAATAGGCGCTTCCGATCAGGCTCGAAACGATCTAATCGAAAGCAAGGGCGTTCTCTCTCACTCCCACTCGATCGTGCCCGGTGGCTTGCTCGTCACATCATACACGACGCGGTTGATACCGCGGACTTCGTTGATGATGCGAGTGGCGGCGCGGCCGAGGAATTCCATGTCGTAGTGGTAGAAGTCCGCCGTCATGCCATCGACCGAGGTCACGGCGCGCAGCGCGCAGACGAATTCGTAGGTGCGGCCGTCGCCCATGACGCCGACGGTCTGGACCGGCAGCAGCACCGCGAAAGCCTGCCAGATCGCGTCGTAGAGACCGGCCTTGCGGATTTCGTCGAGATAGATGGCGTCGGCTTCGCGCAGGATCTCCAGCTTTTCGCGGGTGATGCCACCCGGGCAGCGGATCGCCAGACCTGGACCCGGGAACGGGTGGCGGCCGATGAAGCTGTCGGGCAGGCCGAGCTCCTTGCCGAGCACGCGCACTTCGTCCTTGAAGAGCTCGCGCAGCGGCTCGACGAGCTGCATGTTCATGCGCTCGGGCAGGCCGCCGACATTGTGGTGCGACTTGATCGTCACCGACGGGCCGCCGGTGAAGGAGACGCTTTCGATCACGTCGGGATAGAGCGTGCCCTGGCCGAGGAAATCGGCGCCGCCGAGCTTCTTGGCCTCTTCCTCGAAGGTCTCGATGAACAGGCGGCCGATGATCTTGCGCTTCGTCTCGGGATCGGAAACGCCCTCGAGCTCGCCGATGAACTTGTCGGACGCGTCGACGTGGATCAGGTGCAGATTGTAGTGTTCGCGGAACATGGCAACGACGTTGGCCGCCTCGTCCTTGCGCATCAAGCCGTGGTCGACGAGCACGCAGGTCAGCTTGTCGCCGATAGCCTCGTGGATCAACAGGGCCGCAACGGAGCTGTCAACGCCGCCGGAGAGGGCGCAGAGCACGCGCTTGTCGCCGACCTGCTCGCGGATCGTATCGACCGCCTTCTGGCGGTAGGCCGACATCGACCAGTCGCCCTTGATGCCGGCGATGTTGTGAATGAAGTTGCCGATCAGCTTGGCGCCATCGGGTGTGTGCACCACTTCCGGGTGGAACTGAACGCCGTAATATTTGCGCTTCTCGTCGGCGATGAACGCATAAGGCGCGTTCGGCGAGGTCGCCACGACCTTGAAGCCCTCAGGCAGCGCGGTAACGCGGTCGCCGTGGCTCATCCAGACCTGGTGGCGCGAACCCTTCGACCAGAGGCCCTCGAACAGCTTGCTGTCCTCATCGACCTCAAGGAAGGCGCGGCCGAATTCGCGGTGATGGCCGCTTTCGACCTTGCCGCCGAGCTGCATGCACATCGTCTGCTGGCCGTAGCAGATGCCGAAGACAGGAAGACCGCTGTCGAAAATGATCTGCGGCGCACGGGGCGAGCCTTCATCGACCGTCGAGGCCGGGCTGCCGGACAGGATCACGGCTTTCGGCTGGAGGCGCTTGAAGCCCTCTTCGGCGGACTGGAAGGGAACGATCTCGCAGTAGACGCCCGCTTCGCGCACACGGCGCGCGATCAGCTGGGTTACCTGGCTGCCGAAATCGACGATGAGAACGCTGTCGGGATGTGCTGTCTGGGTCATGGCGAGCCTTTAATGAATAGCACCCGGTCTTGCAATGCGGGAAATCACGGCCTGGCCGATTTTATTGTCCCGATTGTCCCTGCCTGCAAGGCTTTCAGAACCAGAAGACACCGTCTTCGAGCGCTGTAAAGAGGCTGTCCACGGCATAGGAAAGCTTGCGGTCGATGACATGCAGATATTCCGTCCAGCCGGAAATATGCTGCAGTTCCTCGATGCCGTCGGAAATGCCGCGCAACCCGATCAGCGGCAGATTATATCCCTGGCAGGCCCGCAGGATCGCGAAGGTTTCCATGTCGACCATATCGGCGTCGATCGTCTGATAGGCGGCGCCTGAAATGACGTTGCCGCCGGTCGAAAGCGTCGCCTCGGGGATGCCGGGAATGCGCAGAGGCAGGTCGAGCGTCGCAGGAAGATCGAGAAACGGCGTCTTGCCCTTCTCGAAACCGAGCGGCGAGGCATCCATGTCGCGATAGGCGACCGAGGAAACCTGATAGACCTCCGTCTGCTCCAACTTGGCGGAACCGGCCGACCCCAGCGAGACGACGAGTTGCGGGAGATCGTCGGCAGCATCGAGCCGCGTCAGCGTCTTGGTCATCGCCACCGCTGCCTCGACAGGACCGATACCGGTCATCAGCGGTTCGAAGCGGGACTTGAGGAACGGACCGTATTCCGCCTCCGCTGCCATCACGAACAGGATCGACTTTCCGGCAACGGATTTCAGTTCGAACTTCATCCGGTAATTCCCTCTCTTCCCCGCACGACCATCATCGTGCCTGTCATCGATGCGATCAGTTTGGCCGGACCGTCGCCGATCGCGTAGCCGCGCCCGTCTGCGACGATGATGTTGCTGCCCGGCTTGGTGATCTCTCCCCGGAAGACAAAGCGATCACCCCTGCCGGGAGACATCAGGTTCACCTTGAATTCGATTGTCAGGATCGAGGCATCGGCGTCGATCATCGTGTAGGCGGCGAAACCGCAGGCGCTGTCGAGCGCGGCGGAAATGATGCCCGCGTGCAAAATGCCGTGTTGCTGTGTCAGTTTCACGTCGAACGGCAGTTCGATCTCGACGACGCCGTGTTCGACGCGCGTCAGTTCCGCTCCGATCGTCTCCATCGCCGCCTGGCGCGAGAAGCTCTGCCTTATCCGTTCGCGGAAATCACCGTTATTACCGACGCTCATGCCTTGTCCCCTTCGAGCCGCGAAAGTGGCACGGCGCGCCGGATTCGACAAGGATGCCAAGGGGTAAATCAGTTCAGGTAGGCAATCGAGGCGTTGAGAATTGTCGCAAAGCCGACCCAGGCGGCGTAGGGCAGGAAAAGGGTGGCGGATATCCGGTCTGAGGACCAGCGATTGGCAATGAACGCCAGTACCAGCCCGAGCAGGATCACGATCACGACGAGCGCTGCCTTCGGCATCTGGGCGCCGAAGAAGAATGGCGACCAGAGGAAGTTGAAGACCATCTGCCCGGCCCAGATCAGCATGGCGGCCGAGAGGTGGCCGCGCAGCCAGGTCCGCGCGCCGGCAATGCCGATCAGCACGTAAAGGATCGACCACACAGGGCCGAAGATCCAGTTCGGCGGATTGAAGACCGGCTTGGCCAGCGACTGATACCATTCGCCGGGCAGATTGTTGGTGCCGATCAGGAGGCCGCCGCCGAGGGAGACGGCAATGAAGACGATATAGGTGAGCGCTTTGTTCATGCCGCGAAGTTAGGGCCGTCCGTCCGGCGGTCCAGCAATGTCAGGCGCCTTTGCGCTGAATTCGGACGATGTGTTGATCCCATGCCACATCGCTCTGGGTCGACAGGAATTCACCCTCGTAGGAAGATACCGCAAACCCGTGTTCCGCGGGCGCGACACCTGCCGCCTCCGGCAACGCATCTTCTGCAACCATCCGTCCCGTGCGGGCATCGATGGTGACCGAAACACCCTTTGGCGAGGTGATGCCGATCAGCCGGTCGCCGCGGTTGACGGCAATGGCGCCGACATAGCTGCCGAGCCGTCGCGTCGTCTCTTCGGGCAGGTCAATAAGGGTGAGATCCTCGCCCTTGGAGAAGTGGCCGACCAGCGGCGGAAGATCGCGCCGCGACCCTTCGTACTGGCAGGCAAACCAGACGCGGCCATCCGCATCGAGATCGACATGCCGGGTCGAGACCTGCGCCCATTGCGGTGGCAAGGTACGCCGCTCGATGAGCGCGCCCGATGCCGCGTCGATCAGCGCCAGAGATGGCTGCATATTGTCGAGATTGAGTTTGGTGCGGCCAAAATCCGGATGTGTCTCGATACCGCCATTGGCAATGATCAGCATCTTTCCGTCATCGGAAACGGTCATGTCGTGCGGGCCGACGCCATAGGTCTCGTATTCGCCGATCCGGGCGAAGCGGTTGGTGGTGTCATAGAGCCCGATCATGCCGCGATTGGCGTCGAAGTCGTTCTCGCTGGCATAGAGGATGCGGCCATCGGGAGAGAAGGCACCATGCCCGTAGAAGTGCCGGCCTTCGACCGAAGTGATGACAACGGGCTCGCCCTTGTTCCAGGGATCGAAGATCATCGCATAGGTGCCGGGACGGCGGGCAAAGGCCACGGTCCTGCCGGTCGCCTTGCTGAAAGCCATGCCATGCGCACGGTCAGGCAAGGTTACCTGATCGATGATCTCTCCGCGCTCGGTGACCGTCGCCACCGCGAAAGAGCCGTCAGCTGCGCGGATGCCGGAGGCATAGACGGCGTCGGCGCGCTCGAGCGCAAACAGGCTGCGTGGCTGTAGTGCAGCCAGGAAGGTCACGCCTGCAGCCTTCATGAAGCCGCGCCGGTCGATCGCAGCACTGCGCCACATCGGTATCAGTCTCCGTCGGAGAAGGAGAAACCGGCCGAAAGGCCGACCGCACCACCGAAATCATCGCTGATACGGGTGATCAGGTCGCGGCTGGTCGCCAGAAACGCATCGAGCTTGGCCTTCTCGGCATCGCTGGTCGCGACGTCGATGTCAGGGTTGAGCTTCGGCACCGTGTCGAGCAGCGTCTTGAAATTGGCGTCGATCGCGTCGGCGATCGGCTTCTTGTCGGCGGGCAGCAGCTCGGCCATGCCGGCCTTCTGCCAGAGCGTGCGCAGACCTTCGATGTTGGCCGTCATCGACTTCCAGGTGTTCTTGGAGCGCCAGTAGATCGCCATGCGCGGGCGCGGTGCTGTGTCTTTGCCCTTGTAGAACTGTTCCAGCCGCTGGTCGCGCACCGTCTCGGCGCCATGAACGAGGATGCCGAGCAGTGCTGTGACGGCTTCATTGTTGTCCATGAAGTCTTCGCTCTCAGGGCCTGGATGTTTCCAGCTCGCCTGCACGCCATCGGGCTTTTCCCAGGCGGCGACGACTTCGCCGGCCTCGCGCTGGATATTGCCGGCGACGGCCGCGCCATATTGGCAGCGGAAGCCGTTCTTCTGCTTGATCAGATCTTCCGAGCCGTTTCCATAGAGTACGTATTCCAGCGCCGTCAGGCCCTGCAGTGCAACGCTCTTGCCGGCGATCGCATCGACGGTCGTATCCTTCGGATCGGCCTTGGCGATCAGCGCCTGGACCTGCTTGAGGCCGACGCCCTTGCGATCGGGGAAGAACAGGATGTGTTCGAAGAGGTTGTCGTGAATGACCGGTCCTGTCTGGACGATCTCGATATTCGACCAGTAGCGGATCGTATCGTCGAAGGTCGACTTCGCCTTGTCGAGCGTCTGCTGCGTGCCGTCGGCGCAAAGGTCTTTCATCACCGTCGTCAGCCGGGCCGCCGACTGCTGCATGTTGCGGTAGCCGGGGCGGATCACCTCGTCGACGGCGCGGGCCATCACCTGCGGCACGGCATCTTCGTTGAGACCTGAGGGAGGCGCTGCCGTCTGTGCGGCTGCCTGGCCGGCAAGGGCAAGCGAAAGAACGAGAGGCTGCCAAAGGCGCATTACAGGGACTCCAGGAATCTGATCAGGGCCTCTCTATCGTCTTTCGGCAGAGAGGAGAATGCGTTGCGGGCTTTTTCTGCTTCGCCGCCATGCCATAGGATCGCTTCGGTGAGGTTCCTGGCGCGGCCGTCATGCAGGAAAAAGCTGTGTCCGCTGACAGTCCGGGTCAGTCCTATACCCCATAGCGGCGGGGTGCGCCATTCACGTCCGCTTGCAAGCCCGACCTGCTGACCGTCGGCCAGTCCATCGCCCATGTCATGCAGCAGAAAATCGGAATAGGGCCAGATCAGCTGAAAAGATTGAGCTTTTTCAGCCGTATCGCGACGGGTGACGAATTTCGGAACGTGGCAGGAGATGCAGCCGGACTGATAAAACAGCTGCTTGCCGCGCAGCGTATCCGGAAAGCTCGCCTTGCGGCGGGCGGGTACGGCGAGATTGGCGGAGTAAAAGGTCACGAGGTCGAGCACTGGCCCGGGCGCCTCCTCGTTGCCGAGCCGCTTCTGAACGCCCGTCGGCATCTTGCGGCATTTGGTCTCGGCATCCGTGCAGTCGCCATAGGCATCCGGCCGGTCGGGGGTGGAGATGCCGATATCGTTGGAGAAAGCGTCGGCGCTCTGGTCGCGCGCCGTGGCGTTCTGCGCCTTCCAGCCGAAGCGGCCGAGCGCGATGTCGCCGGTGCGGTGATCGCGCACGATCGCCGCCTTGCCCGAGATGCCATCGCCGTCGCGATCATCCGGATCGGCATGCGCCAGGATATCGGCAGGCGGGATCGCTTCGATCAGGCCAAGCCCGATCATTGCCGGTGCGACGCGCGGCGAAATTGTCGTCGCCGGATCGAGCGGCCCATAGGCGAGATCGGTGACCGAATATTCGGGCGCGCGCAGCAGGACTGTTTCGCCGCCCGCCAGCGTCACGCTCTTTTCGGTGTAGTGGATCGCCATCTTGCCTTCGGCCGCAAGGCCGGGAACGGCGAGGTCTTGCAACTGATGTCCGTACACCGGATCGGGAAAATTCACCGTCTCGGCGCCGGCAATCGCTTTTTCTTCTGCTGCTGTCTCCGGCGTGCGCGCCAGCCGCAGGAACATCGACGTTGCGCTGGCGCCGCCCTCCGGCGGCTTGCCGCGCCCGTCATTGACGTGGCAGCTCATGCAGGAGCGTGCATTGAAAAGCGGGCCAAGCCCATCGGATGCCTGGGTCGAGGATGGTGCCGATACCCAGAGCTTCTTGAATAGTGCATTGCCGAGCTTGAAGTTCTGCTCTTCCTCGAAGGGAATGTTGGCGGAGATATGCGAGAAACTGTCTTCGGTGACGGGATCGATCGATGTCGCTGCCCCGGCCTGCATGGCCTCGTATGGCTCCGCCTTCGCGAAATCCGCGGTTGGGCGCGTCACGTCGGCAACGCGCTTCATATCGGCGTCGGAAAGATCGGTCCGCTTCACCGGCAGATCGAAATTGGCGGCGAGGGCGACGGGAAGACCGGCAAGCGTGGCGAGAAGCGCGACGCTGAGATAGAGACGGCGAGCCGGTGGATGGGGCATTTCGGAGTTCGGGCCGCCCTGTTTCAGGACGGCCCGCCTTTATTGCTTACTTGAAGACAGCGTTAGGATTATCCAGGCTGTCCGAACCTTCAAGCTCGACCTTGCCGAGATCGAGTGCGGCAATAACGCGCTGGATCGACTTGGTCTGATCGACGAGGCCGTCGATGGCGGCCTGAACAGTCGCGTTGCCTTCCTTGTTGCCCTCGGCAATCATCTGGTCGTATTTCTCGACAGTCTCGCCGCGCTTGGCCATGGCGTGCATGGCGTCGAGCGTGGTCTTCAGCTTGCCTTCGACTTCCTTGTCGAGCTTCTTGTCCTTCGCAGCGACGAGGTCGTGAAGCGACGGGCCGGTCATCTTCTTGCCGTCGACGCGGGTGTAGTCACCCGTGTAGGCAGCGGCGATACCGATCGCATCGTTGAGGTGCGAGTTGTAGGTGTTGTCGGAGAAGCAATCGTGTTCTTCTTCCGGATCGTGCAGCAGCAGACCGAGCTTCATGCGCTCGCCGGCAAGCTCGCCGTAGGAGAGCGAACCCATGCCGGTCAGGATGGCGGTGAGGCCAGCCTTGGCATTTTCCTCGACATGCTTGGTGGCAGCGCCATCCGGAGCCCAGTTGTCGGTCATCTCCTGCAGATCGGAGACCAGCAGGGTGGAGGCCGACTTCAGGTATTCGGCGCGGCGGTCGCAATTGCCGTGCGTGCAATTCTTCAGGTCGTAGTCGCTGGCAGGACGTTCGCCGGCACCCGGTCCGGTGCCGTGCAGATCCTGGCCCCAGAGCAGGAATTCGATGGCGTGGTAGCCGGTCGCAACGTTCGCCTCGACGCCGCCTGCTTCAGCCAGCGTGCCGGAGAGGAACTCAGGCGTCAGCTTGGATGCGTCGACATCCTTGCCGTTGATCTTGATCGTCTTGTTGGCGATGACGTTGGCAACGTAGAGCGAGTTCTCGTCGCTTTCGGTGCCGTAGGAGGCGTCGACATAGTCGATCAGGCCTTCGTCGAGCGGCCAGGCGTTCACCTTGCCTTCCCAATCGTCAACGATCGGGTTGCCGAAGCGGTAGACTTCCGTCTGCTGATAGGGAACGCGTGCCTTGATCCAGGCGTCGCGGGCAGCCTTCAGCGTCTCGTCGGTCGGCGTCTTCAGGAAGGCGTCGATCGCTGCATCGAGCGTCTTCGCCGTGGTCAGCGAGTCTTCGTATTTCGCATGCGCGACTTCGGTATAATATTTGACGACTTCGGCAGCCTTCGGGGCTGCTGCGAGAGCCGGAGCGGCGGATAGGGGGGCTACCGCCAGCGCCAGTGCTGCGCAGACATTCTTGTTGAGCTTCATGGTCCTCTCCTTGACGGATATCCGTCTGAAATGCCGGAGTCTCATCGCCCAAAAGCAAACTGGTGTCAAACACTCTAGTTTGGAATGGTTTTAAGGATCGAACGTACTAAAACGTCCGCGTTTCAAAAACGCGTTCCGCCGCGGCATCCACATCGCTTGCAAGCGGTGAAAGCGCCTTACGCCTTCCGCTGCATCCGGCAGAAAAAGAAGCCGTCGGTATCGGTCGATGCCGGCGTCAGCGTAATCGTCTGCTGATCGGAGGAGCGCGGTTGCGGCGCTGCCGCACCGAACAGGTCTTTCCAGGCGGGCAGGGCGCTGGCGATCGAGAATTCCGGGTTATCGCCGGTGAACTTGCGGACCTGTTCCTCGTTCTCCTGCGGCAACACCGAGCAGGTCACATAGATCAGTTCTCCGCCGGGACGCACGAAGGCGCTGGCCTGGGTCAGCGCGTCCTGCTGCTGGCTGGTGCGCTCGTCGAGATTCTTGGCGGTCAGCCGCCACTTGGTATCCGGGCGGCGGCGCCAGGTGCCGGTGCCGGTGCAGGGCGCATCGACCAGAACCTTGTCGCAACGGTCCTTGAGACTTGCGAGCGCTCTCGCATCGTCATGAACCTGGACATTGCGCGTTCCCGCCCGCTTCAGCCGCTCGATGATCGGCGCAAGGCGCTTGCGATCGGCGTCATAGGCGTGGACCTGCCCCTTGTTATGCATGGCTGCCGACATGGCGAGCGTCTTGCCGCCACCGCCGGCGCAATAGTCGAGCACCTGCTCGCCATCCTTCGGCAGCACCAGATCGGCGACGATCTGCGATCCTTCGTCCTGAACTTCGAACCAGCCTTTTTGGAACGAAAGCTCTGCCGTGACGTTTGGAAGTCTTGAGGCGCCTTCGCCGGCCGGTATGCGAATGCCGTAGCGGGCGATCTTGGCATCCTGCGCGCCTGCGCGTTCCAGCGCCTTTACGGCCTTCTCGCGGCTGGCCTTCAGGATATTGGCGCGCAGGTCGAGTGTCGGGCGGGCGGCAAGCGCCTGCGCCTCGGCAAGCCAGCTGTCGCCGAAGGCGGTCTCGAAGGACGGCTGCACCCATTCGGGTATGTCACCCTGTATATGCGCGGGAGCAGACGAAAGATCGCGGCTTGCGAAAGCCGCCGTTGCCGCATCCGGCAGTTCCGGCGGCGCAAATTTGTCGCCGGAAAGTTCGGCTGCGAGGCTTTCCTGTGTAAAGCCCCACTGACGCAACATCACCGCATAGGCAAGCGCCAGCGGGCTGTCGTCATCCATCAGGAAAGCATGCGAGAGCCGCATGCGCAGCGCGTCATAGACGATGTTGCCGATCGCGGCGCGGTCGCCGGATCCGGCAAATCGGTGCGCCAGGCCCCAGTCCTTGAGAGCGTCGGCGACAGGTCTCTTTCGCTGCTCGATGTCAGCCAGAACCGAAATCGCCCCTTCGAGGCGGCCGCCCAAACGCATTCACAAGTCTCCTGTTGCCAACGGCTTGTGAACGATCCGCGGGAAAGAAGACGGATGCAGCGGATAATTCACAAGTCTCAAGCGCGTGGTAAACGCGATTGACGGCAAGAGCAAGCGCCTCGGCGCAAGCAGATGGACGTCTAGCGGGAGGCGACGACTTCGTAGCAGACCTTGGCGGTGCCGGAGCTGACCATGCCGATGTTCTGAGCGGCGGCACGGGAAAGATCGAGGACGCGGCCGCGAATGAAGGGGCCACGGTCGTTGACGCGAACGATGACCGTGCGGCCGTTGTTGCGGTTGGTGACCTTCAGCTTGGTACCGAACTTCAGCGAGCGATGTGCAGCAGTCAGTGTGGCGGGGTTCATGCGTTCGCCGGAAGCTGTTTTGGAGTGCAGTGCGTACCACGAAGCACCACCACATCCGGCTGCAGCAAATCCTTCGGCAGGAAGGATGAAAGAACAGGCTGCAATCGCCGCGGCAGTGATTAGAGAACGGCTGGTTTTCCTCAAAACGGAGTATCCCTCAACTATTGAACTTGCGCCTTGGGGGCGGTGAGGGCTTGAATCCGCTCAAAAGTGGCGAAAAAGTGCCACGCGCAATCACGGAATGTTACAGTCTGTAATATTCGTGATTCCCGGCGGATTAAGGTCAATAAAGTCTTGCCGCCGCACTCATGGAAAAAAGACAATAGAATCAGGTAAAATTAGAACAATTTTTCCGAGGACTGAGTTCGCTCACGGAATGTTACGGTGATCACAAAAATAATTTTGCTAGACCGCCATATTTGTTGCCGTATTTGCGCAAATTTAGAGGCCGTTAACCATAAATGGGCGCGAAATTTTGATTGCTAAAATTCGGAAGTAGGAATTTTCTGCTCTTTGAGGGGTTAGATCGCTAGCTCGGAAGTGTTAGATTTTCCATCGCCCGTCCTGCCACATCTGGGCGAGCGACATGGGATAGTTCGGAAAGGCGAATGCAAAACCGGCAGCTTTCAGCTTGGCATTCGAGACCCGTTTGTTCTCGCCGTAAAAGGAGCGGGCCATCGGCGTCAGCTCGGCGGTCTCGAAGGCCTGTTCGGCAGGCGGCTCGACACCCATCAGGTGGGCCGCCTCGACGATCACATCCTGCGGCGGGCCTGGCAGATCGTCGGTGACATTATAGATGCCATCCAGTTTTCTCTGCGAAAGAAACAGGGCCGAACCGCCGATATCCTCGACACGGATCCGGTTGAAGACCTGATCCTTCTTGACCAGCCGCCGCGCCGTGCCGCGCTCGAGATTGACGAAAGCGTTGCGTCCCGGCCCATAGATCCCGGAGAGGCGGAGTATGGCAGCCGGTACATTCAGTGCTGCGCCGAGGTCGCTCCAGGCCTGTTCCGCCTCCAGCCGCTCCTTCGAACGCCCGGAAACCGGAACGCATGCGGTATCCTCGCTGACCCACGCCCCCTTATGATCGCCATAGACGCCGACCGTTGAGAGATAGCCGATCCACTGCAGTCCAGGCATCAGCGTCCGGAGGGACGATCCGCCAATACTGACGAGGGGATCGCCGCTTTCGCGTGGCGCGATCGATTGCACGAGATGCGTTGCCCCATGCATCGCCGCCATCAGCTCCGGGCTCAAGCTCTCGCCGTCGAAGATATGACCGTCGATCCCGGCGGCGCGCAGCTGATCGAGCTTGTTGCGGCTGCGGGTCGTGCCGCCGACGCTGGCACCCGCTGCGGCAAATGCCTTGGCAATCGCCATTCCCGAAAAGCCACATCCGAAGATCATCAGCTTCATCACAATACTCCCGCCAGCCGCCACTCGTTCAGGACGTCGCCGTCCTCTTCGACTTGCCTTTCTGCCGCAAACGACTGGAATTCGCCAGCGTCCATCAACCCCGAAAGGGCCCACACCGCCATTCCGCGCACATCAGGCGAGGGATCGCGGCTGAGGCTGCGGCAGAGATCGATCAATTGCCGCTGGCCGGAATTGCCGGCGGCGATCAGCACATTGCGGATAAAGCGGTTGCGGCCGATCCGCTTGACGGGCGAGCCGCTGAAGAACGTCCGGAAGCCTGGATCGTCGAGCGTCAGCAGAAAGGCAATCTCCGGTTCCTTCAGGTCTTCGCGGGCCTGCAACTTCATCTCGGAGGCAGACGCCGCAAACTTGTTCCAGGGACAGGCGGCGAGACAGTCGTCGCAGCCATAGATGCGGTTGCCGATCATCGGCCGGAACTCAGGAGCTATTGGCCCCTTGTGCTCGATCGTCAGGTAGGAGATGCAGCGCCGCGCGTCGATCTGGTAGGGGGCGGGAAAGGCATTGGTCGGACAGGCGTCGAGACAGGCGCGGCAGGAGCCGCAATGATCACTCTCCGCCGCGTCGATATCGAGGTCGGCGGTGGTAAACATCGAGCCGAGAAACAGCCAGGAGCCGTGCGCCCGGCTGACGAGGTTCGTGTGCTTTCCCTGCCAGCCGAGCCCGGCAGCGGCAGCCAGCGGCTTTTCCATGACGGGCGCGGTATCGACGAAGACTTTCACGTCGGCTCCGGCGCGTGCGGCAAAGCGCGTGGCGATTTCCTTCAGGCGGCCCTTGATGACATCGTGATAGTCGCGATTGCGGGCGTAGACCGAGATTGCCGCCTTATCGGGCTTCTCGAGAATGCTGCGCGGATCCTCTTCCGGGCCGTAATTCAGTCCGAAGACCACGACGGACCGGACATCGCTCCAGAGCGAGCGGGGATCGCCACGCCGCTCCTGCGTCTCGGCCATCCATTCCATCGTTCCGTGCCGTCCGGCATCAATGAATTCACCGAGCCGTGCCTTGGCTTCAGGAATGGAGTCCGGCCGGGTCACGCGACAGAGCTCGAAGCCGAGGCTTGCTGCCTCGGCGCGCACGAAAGCGGTCAGGCTCTCGCGCTTCTTTCGCTCTTTATCCTGCTCTGATCGTGCGGGCATCGAGAGCCCCCGTCAGAAATCCAGGTCGGCGTAATGGGAAACCGGCGTCAGGCCGCGAACCCGCTCGTTGAGCATCGGGCGGAAGGACGGCCGCGACTTGATGCGCTGGTACCAGTCCTTGACGACAGGCGTTTCCGCCCAGTCGATCTCGCCGAGGTAATCGAGGATCGAGATCGATGCCGCCGCGGCCAGATCCGCATAGCTCATGCGCTCGCCCGCCAGCCACTGGCGCGAGCCGGCAAGCCAGGTCACATATTTCAGATGCTGGCGGATGTTGCTGCGCGCGGTGCGCAGCATCTTGGAGTCAGGCGCGCCGCCGCCTTGCTCCGCTGTCATCTGCAGCTTGTAGACCCGCTCGCGCGCCAGCGGGCGCGTCACGTCGGTTTCCATCTTCAGCATGAACCATTCGACGAGGCGGCGGATTTCGGCGCGCTGAAACGGGTCTTCCGCCAGAAGCCGGCGGTCCCGCTTGAGGACGCCGTGCGTTTCGTCGAGATATTCGGAGATGACCATGGCGCCGCAGAGTGCGCGCATGCTGTCGTCGACATAGACCGGCAACGTCCCGGCGGGGTTCAACGCCAGGAAATCACGGCGCTTGTCCCAGGTCTGCTCTTCCACGAGATCGACCTGATAGCCGTATTCTGCAAGCACCAGCCGGATAAACCGGGAGGCGGTCGACATGGGGTGATGATAAAGTACTGGCATTATGGGTTTTCGGTCCGCCCGCGTTTCGGCGACATTGTGTCCTTCTCAAACTCCTAACAATTAGAGTTTAAGAAAGATATAGGATTGGATGGCGGCTTCAACTGCGAAGCAGGGTTACAGCCGCTTCTAAGTGCGGCCAATGATGGGTTTTTCATGATCTCCCGAAAGATCCGGCCTTTTTCCGCCATCCTGATGACCAATGAGTTGCCCGCCGCCGGCGCTTGCCCGGTCCTGATTCGGCGGCCAGGAATTTTAACCGGAGACCATAGATGGATTATATAAACGCGATCATCCTGGGTATCATCGAGGGGATAACGGAGTTCCTGCCGATCTCCAGTACCGGCCACCTGATCATTGCAGAGCAGTGGCTCGGCGCCCGGTCCGACACGTTTAATATCGTCATTCAGGCTGGCGCCATTCTGGCCGTCACCATCATTTATTGGCGCCGCCTTGTGGATCTGGTCGTCGGCTGGCGAGAACCCAAGAACCGCCGCTACGCCTCCAGGCTCATCGTCGCCTTCCTGATCACCGCCGTGCTCGGCCTGATCGTCAAGAAGCTCGGCTTCGAGCTGCCGGAACATGCGACGCCGATTGCCTGGGCGCTGATTATCGGCGGCTTCTGGATGATCTTTGCCGAATGGGCCGCCGCCAAGAAGCCGCCCTACAAGGACATCACCTGGATGGTTGCCATTCTGGTCGGTATTGCTCAGGTCGTCGCCGGCATCTTCCCGGGCACCTCGCGCTCCGGCGCAACGATCTTCGTTGCCATGCTGGCCGGAACGGCCAATCGCGCCGCGGCAACGGAATTCGCCTTCCTCGTCGGCATTCCGACCATGTACGCGGCCAGTGCCTATCAGCTGTTCAAGACCGTGAAGGATGGCGGCGCGGCGAACGAAGACTGGACAGCGCTCGGCATTGCCTTCGTGGTCTCGACCATCGTTGCCTTCATCGCGGTCAAATGGCTGCTCTCGTATATCCAGAGCAACCGATTCACCGTCTTTGCGATCTACCGCATCATTCTCGGCGCCGTGCTTCTCGGCATGGCCTATGCCGGTATCATCGCCTGAGGCTCAACGAAAAACAGCCCCTTGCCGACAGGCAGGGGGCTGAAACCAATTCAGACTATTTTGAAAATCATTGCTTTCCGCCAAGCGGGCGTTCAACTCAGCCGCGCGGAAAAGCTCCCACTTATTGGGGAATGCTTGCCGTCGAGCAGGGGTCGACACCGTAAGCCGGCGCACAGCCATCCTTCACAGCCGCGACCGAGCCGGGCGCGATGAAGGAGCCGGCCAGGATAACCAGTGCCGCACACGCAAAGAGAAGCGCGATTGACTTGCCCATCGGTATAAAGCCTTTCAAATCGATTGAACGCGCCTGCCAAGCCTCGTGAGCCGCTAGTTGCGCGCCGGGTGTGTAGTCAGTGGAATGGCAAATAGCAATAAATGTTCCTGCTAAATGTGACGTTAATTTCACTAATTTTTTCATGCGGCTTTTATGCAACGCCAATCCGCTTTTCAGGCCACAAAAACACGCGAAACTTGCGCCAGATTTGAGCTTTCACCCAAAACAGAAACGCCGCCTGTGGAAATCCGCAGGCGGCGTTTCAGTTAATTCTAATGGGACGAATCAGGCGGCCTTGCCGGTGCCCGTGTACTGCCCATGCGGACGGTAGTGCACTAGGTAGGACGGCAGAACCGAGGTCGCCATCGTCGGCGTGACGCCGAGGCCTTTCAGCGTGCGCTCTTCTTTCTCCGCCTTTGCCGATACGACGTTGTCGTATTTCAGCAGGCGAACCTGGTCAGGCGTGATCGGCGGTGAAACGAAGGGGATCAGCGATGCGATGCTGCCGATCAGCGAGGCGATACCTGCCGGCATCGATACCAGCGGATTCTTGCGCGCTGTCACCTTCAGCATGGTCTCGAGACATTCACGGAAGCTGAGGACTTCAGGGCCGCCGAGTTCGTAGATCTTGCCAGGGAGAGCCTTGCCGTCGGCCGCGCGCGCCACGGCCTCGGCAACGTCCTCGACGTAGACAGGCTGCAGCTTGGTCTTGCCCCCGCTGATGACAGGCAGAACCGGCGAAAAACGGGCCATGTCGGCAAACTTGTTGAAGAAGCTGTCCTCGGGTCCGAAAACGATCGACGGGCGGAAGATCACTGCATCCTTCTTGATCGACAGCACCGCCGTCTCGGCGCGCCCCTTGCTGCGGGCATAGCTCGATTCCGACTTCTCGTCGGCGCTGATTGCCGAAATGTGGATCAGACGAGCCTTGGCATTCTTCGCTGCTTCGGCAACGGCGCGCGCACCGAAATCCTGCACAGCGTCAAAGGTGTTGCGGCCGGTCTCGAAAAGAATGCCGACGCAGTTGATCACACAGTCGGAGCCTTCGACGGCGCGCTCGACCGACTGGCGGTAGCGCAGATTGGCCTGCACGAAGGAGATCTGGCCGACATTGCCGAGCGGCTGCAGGAAACCTGCGAGATCGGGGCGGCGCACCGCGACCCGGATGCGGTATCCACGCTTGGCAAGCGCGCGAACCACGTGCCTGCCGACGAAGCCGGAGCCTCCGAACACGGTGACGAGCGGCGGCAGGTTGGCAAGTGTCATGGCAGGTTCCTCGAAAGGCTTGGGAGAGAGTGGTTGTTGGCTCCCGTATTAGCCCAATCCAGACGCGACGGAAAGGCCCATCGCGCCGCAGTTTCGCATCTGCGAAGACGCCTCAGATTCCCTCGACGACCACCATTTCGGCATCCGCGACTTCCTGGCGGATTTTGGCGGCGATCTGGTATTCCGGCGAGTTGTAGCAATCAACGGCTGCCTGCATCGACGGGAACTCGATAACCACGTTGCGCGCCCGCGCCTTGCCCTCGAGTTCGGTGATCGCACCGCCGCGGGCGAGGAAATTGGCGCCGTATTTCTCGAAGGCGGGCTTTGCGGCCGCGACATAATCCTTGTAGCGCTCTGCGTCGCGAACATCGACGCGCGCAATCCAGTAACCCTTTGCCATGATTTTCCTCTCCCTCTCTTTGTTTAACCGAGCGCGGCGTCCATCTCGGCCAGGATCGCGCGGGCGGCATCCTTCGGATCCGGCGCCTTGACGATCGGGCGGGCGACGACGAGGTGGCTGGAGCCGGCCTTCAGAGCGTCGGCGGGCGTCATCACGCGCTTCTGGTCGCCCTTGTCACTGCCGGCCGGGCGGATGCCCGGGGTAACAATCGCCATGTTGGGGCCGACGATCTTGCGGACGGCCGACGATTCCTCGGCCGAGCAGACGATGCCGCCCATGCCGGCGGCGAGCGCCTGTTCGGCGCGCCGCAGCACCAGGGTATGCGGGTCATATTCGTAGCCTGCGGCAACAAGGTCCTGCTCGTCCATCGAGGTCAGCACCGTGACGCCGAGCAGGCAGAGATCGGAGCCTTTTGCGGCCTCGACGGCCGCCTTCATCGCCTTCGGATAGGCGTGCAGCGTCAGCATCGACATGCCCATCTTGACGATGTTCTCGACACCCGATGCGATCGTGTTGTCGATGTCGAGAAGCTTCATGTCGAGGAAGATCTTCTTGCCGCTCTGGGCAAGTTCGCGGGCAAATTCCAGCCCGCCAGCAAAGACCAGCTGATAGCCGATCTTGTAGTAGAGAATGTCGTCGCCGAGCGTCGAAACGATCTTTTCCGCTTCGCCCAGTGTCGGAACATCGAGCCCGACGATCAACCGTTCGCGTGCGTTCATCGCATCCACCCCTGCCAGCTTTCAATGGGCGTCCAGTCGCATGATAAGCGCCGGTCTGCAAGGGAGAAAGCGTAGAGATTGCCGCCTCCGCCGGGCTGGTCGCGGTCGCGCCCAATCGGCTTTGCTTCCAGGTGGCATTTCAGCAGTGTTCCGACGCCGCCATGCCCGATAAAGGCGATCGGCTCGTCCGAATTGTGAGACGACAGGATGCGATCGACGGCGGAAACGACGCGGGCCTGCGCATCGATAGCGCGCTCCCAGCCCTTGAAGCTGAGGTCTGGATTGGCAAAGAACCAGTCGGCGGCCTTTTCGAATTCCGCTGGCGGCAGAAATCCGGTCGCCGACCGGTCGTTCTCATGCATGCCATGGACGATCTCAACACCGATCCCGGCGGCTTCCGCCAGAATGTCTGCTGTCTCTATCGCCTTGGTCTCGTCGCTGGAGACGATCCGCCGCAGCTGCGTGGCCCACGGGCGTTCGGCGGCTAGTCCGGCGCGGGCAGCACCTGTTTCCGACAGGCCCCATTGCGGAACGGGGACATCGGGATCGATCCTGACCTGTGGGTGAGTGATATAGAGCGCGAACATCAGCCGCGGCGGTAGATCCAGAGCTGAGCCGGGGGGATGTTGCGAACGATGAAGTCGAAATGCTGGATGTGGTAACGATCCGGCCGCGCGATGATCGGCGAGACGGCCCCATAGGAAATCTGGACGACGGGCCGGCCAGCCGGAACGCGGTCGAGAAGACTTTCCAGCAATGCGCTGCGGGCCTGCATCGGAAAGTTCAGCAATGGCACGGCGGACACCACGGAATCGAACATCTGTCCCTTCAGTGCGCCGAGCGTCTTGTCGAGATCGAAAGCGTCACCGTTGATGAAATGGACGCCCGGATAGAGGCGAACGAGGTGCTCGTAGAAATCCGTCGAATATTCGATTGCGACAAGCTTTTCTGGCTTAACGCCGCGGCCGAGGATCGCCTTTGTGATCGCGCCCGTTCCCGGTCCAAGCTCAAGCACCGGCAGGCCGGAATTGATGTTGATGACGCTTGCCATCTTCTTGGCGGTAATCGAGGAGGTGGGGACGATGGAGCCGACAGTCTTCGGCCCCTGCATCATTCCCTTGAAGAAACGGATTTCTTCATCGAACTTTTTGCCGAGCCGTTCTTTCAGCCGCAACGCCATGCCGTCCTCCTCGTCAAGCAACAAACTGCTGGCTATCTAATTGCAATCATCCGGCAGTAAAACAAGACCAAACGTCGCAATCTGAAAACTTTGCCCGCCAAATGCGACGCGCGTTTACACGCGCATCGGCATCAGAACGTAGAGCGCATCATCGCCAGCCGTGTCGCGAATGAGCGTCGGCGAACCGGCATCGGCAAGCAGGAAGATCGCCTGATCGCCGGAAAGCTGCGCCGTGATATCCAGCAGGTATTTGGCGTTGAAGCCGATTTCCATCGAATCCGTGTCGTAACCGACGGCCACTTCTTCCGTCGCGCTGCCGGAATCCGGATTGTTGACCGTCAGTAGCAGCTGCCCATCGGAAAGCGCCAGCTTCACGGCACGGCCGCGCTCGGACGAAATCGTCGATACGCGATCGACGGCCTGGGCGAAAGTGGTGCAATCGACGCGCATTTCCTTGTCGTTGCCGGTCGGAATGACGCGCTGGTAATCCGGGAATGTGCCATCGATCAGCTTCGATGTCATGACGATCGAGCCGATGCTGAGGCGGATCTTGGCATCGGAAACTTCAACGGTAACAAGCGCATCCGGGCTATCGACCAGCTTCTGCAACTCGCCAACGGTCTTGCGCGGGATGATGATGCCGGGCATGCCCTCGGAGCCCGAAGGCGCCTTCACGTCGGCGCGGGCGAGACGGTGGCCGTCAGTCGCAACGGCGCGCAGCTTCAGGTCGCCTTCGCTTTCGATCGTGTGGAAGAAGATACCGTTCAGGTAATAGCGGGTCTCTTCGGTGGAGATCGCAAACTGGGTGCGATCGATCAGCATCTTGAGATCCGTTGCCTTCAGCTTGAAGGAATGGGTGAAGGTGCCGGCGGTCAGATCCGGGAAGTCGGATTGCGGCAGGCACTGCAGCGAGAACTTCGAGCGGCCGGACTGGACGGTCATCGAGCCGCCATCGGTCGATGTCGCAAGCAGAACTTCCGAACCGTCGGGCAGCTTGCGGACGATGTCGTAAAGAAGATGGGCAGGAACGGTGGTCGCACCGGCCTGTTCGACATTGGCAGGCGTCGCTTCGGTGACTTCGAGATCGAGGTCGGTCGCCTTCATGTCGAGATTCTGACCATCGGCGCGCAGCAGGATATTGGACAGGATCGGGATCGTGTTCCGTCGTTCGACGACGCGGTGAACGTGGTTCAGCGACTTCAGGAGGTTGGAACGCTCAATCGTAATACGCATGGGATGCTACCGCTTTCGACCGTGACTGTCCGGGCGCGCGAGCGCGCCAGAAAAATGCCTTTCCGGCTCCATGGCCGGAGGAGTGGACGGGCAAAATGGCAGAACTTTGCCGGGCATTGCAAGGGGTGCAAGGCTTTGCAGGCCTGCAAAGGCGCATTTACCCGATGATCCTCACAGAAATCCGAACCCTTGCCGCGAACGAAGCCTGCGCGCATAAAGAGCCGACGCCAGAGAGGGCCTTTGAAATTGAGTAATGAAGAGACGGCGGGCGAGGGCGGCAAGCATCGCACCTACCGCCTGCATAATGTCAGCATCCCCGCCCGCCCGCTCGAAGCGGCGCTGTATCTGGTCGCAACGCCGATCGGTAATCTCGGTGACATCACGCTTCGCGCGCTGGAAACGCTGGCGGGAGCCGATGTGCTCGCCTGCGAGGATACGCGTGTGACGCGCGTGCTTCTCGACCGCTACGGCATCCAGAACCGGCCCTTTTCCTATCACGAATACAATGCAGACGAGGCCGGTCCGCGTCTGATGCAGGCGATCGAGGCCGGAAAATCGGTCGCGCTGGTCTCGGATGCCGGAACGCCGCTGGTTTCCGATCCGGGCTACCGTCTGGCGCAGACAGCCATCGAGACCGGTTACAAGGTCGTTCCGATCCCGGGCGCTTCTGCCCCGCTAGCGGCCCTCGTCGGCTCCGGTCTGCCAAACGAAGCCTTTCTTTTCGCCGGGTTTCTGCCGGTCAAGGACAAGGCGCGCCGCGACCGGCTGGGCGAATTCGCAACCACGCCAGCGACGCTGCTGTTCTTCGAATCCCCGCATCGTATCGGCGCGACGCTGGCGGCTGCGGCCGATGTGCTGGGCGGTGAACGCCTTGCCTCGGTTTGCCGCGAGCTGACCAAGACCTATGAGGAATTCCGCCGCGGCACGCTCGCGGAACTTGCTGCCCACTATGCCGAGAACGACAATGTGAAGGGCGAAATCGTCCTCGTCGTCGCACCGGCCGCCGAGAAGCCGGCCGATGCGGCCGATGTCGATGCGATCCTTGCCGATCTCTCGGGCACGATGCCGACAGCCAAGGCGGCAGCCGAGGCCGCAAAGCTGACGGGCCTGCCCCGCAAGGAGCTTTATCAGCGCTTGCTGGAGATGAAGGCGGATGAGCGGTAGCGGCCCTCGCGCGGACAGGCAGACGGCGCTGCGCCGGGGCAGGTTCTCGGAATACGCAGCCGCACTCTTTCTTATCTTGAAGGGCTACCGCATCGCCGCCTTCCGCTATCGCACCAAGCTCGGCGAGATCGATATCATCGCCCGCAAGGGCGATCTGGCCATTTTCGTCGAGGTCAAAGCCCGGCGTGACGAGCGTGGCGCGGTGGACGCCGTTTCTTATGCGGCTCAGAAACGCATCCGTGATGCCAGCGACCTCTGGCTTGCCCGCCAGCCGGCCAATCACCTTCTATCGCAGCGTTACGACATCGTGGCCGTGTTGCCCGGCCGCTTGCCCCGGCATTTCCCAAATGCCTTCTAGCGGCATTGCATAGGCGTGCAGACAGTCAGGCTTTGTAATTTTTCTGTCATGCAAATGTAAAGGAGGCGTCACGTAAGGCCTCTATTGGCTTCCTCACCCCAACAATTGGTGGAGAGGATTTATCCATGTTCAAGACGTTTTCTCTGGCCGCTGCCGCGGTCGTATTGTCTTCGTCGGCATCGTTCGCCGCAACCGAGATCACCTGGTGGCACGCCATGGGTGGCGAACTCGGTCAGAAGCTCGAGCAGATCGTTCAGAAGTTCAACGACAGCCAGACCGAATATCACGTGACCCCGGTTTTCAAAGGCACCTATCCTGAGACCCTGACTGCCGCTATCGCCGCTTTCCGCGCAGGTCAGCAGCCGGCTATCGTTCAGGTCTTCGAAGTCGGCACCGGCACGATGATGGCCGCCAAGGGCGCCGTCTATCCGGTTTACAAGCTGATGGCGGACGAGGGCGAGCCCTGGGATCCGTCGAAGTTCATCGCGCCTGTTGTCGGTTACTATTCGGACCCGGAAGGCAACATCCTTTCCTTCCCGTTCAACTCTTCGACGCCGATCCTCTATTACAACAAGGACGTCTTCAAGAAGGCCGGCCTCGATCCGGAAGTTGCCCCGAAGACCTATGCCGAACTGGCTGAGTTCTCCAAGAAGATCGTTGACTCCGGCGCTGCCAAGTGCGGCTTCACCATCACCTACGCTGCGACCTGGCTCGGCCTCGAAAACTTCTCGGCCATCCACGATCTGCCCTACGGCACGCTGCAGAACGGCTTCGGCGGCACCAAGGCTGAGCTGAGCTTCAACGGCCCGAACCAGGCTCGTCTCTGGAGCGACCTGAAGAAGTGGCAGGATGCCGGTTACTTCCAGTACGGCGGTCCGGGCGGCGGCCCCGATGCAGCTCCGAAGTTCTACTCGCAGGAATGCGCCATCTACATGGGCTCCTCGGGTTCGCGCGCCGGCGTCATCAACAACGCCAAGGCGTTCCAGGTCGGCTTCTCGACGCTGCCTTACTACGACGACGTCACCAAGGATCCGAAGAACTCGATCATCGGTGGCGCAACGCTCTGGACGCTGAACGGCCAGAAGCCTGAAGTCTACAAGGGTGTTGCCAAGTTCTACACCTACCTCAGCCAGCCGGAAGTTCAGGCTGATTGGCACCAGTTCTCGGGCTACCTGCCGATCACCAACGCTGCCTACGATCTCGGCAAGTCGCAGGGTTACTACGACAAGAACCCCGGCTCCGACGTCGGCCTGAAGCAGATCCTGCGCGGCACGCCGTCTGAAAACTCCAAGGGCGTTCGTTTCGGCAACCTGACCCAGATCCGCGACGTTATCGACCAGCAGTTCGAAACCGTGCTGTCGGGCAAGCAGACCGCCCAGCAGGCGCTCGACGAAGCCGTCAAGGAAGGCAACGCCATCCTGCGCGAATTCGAAGCCGCCAACTCGAACTAAGCTTTCGAAGCAAAGCTGAGCCCTCCCCAGTCCGGGGAGGGCCTTTCCATATCGGGCGAGCCATGCAGACAAAGCGCACAATCTTCTCGAACCGCGTCCTGCCATATTTTCTTCTGGCGCCGCAGCTCGCAGTCACTCTGGTCTTCTTCATCTGGCCGGCCTTTCAGGCCTTCCGGCAGTCTTTCCTGCGCGAAGACCCTTTCGGCATGAAGACCACCTTTGTCTGGTTCGCCAATTATACCAAGCTCTTCGGCAGTACCGATTATATGAACGCGCTGTGGGTGACGCTGATCTTCTCGGTCTCCGTCACCGTGTTGTCGATGGGGCTGTCACTGCTCTTTGCCGTCTGCGTCAACCGCGTGCTGAAGAGCGGCCGCATCTATACGACGCTGCTCATCTGGCCCTATGCCGTGGCGCCAGCGGCGGCCGGCCTGCTCTGGTGGTTCATGTTCAACCCCAGCATTGGCATCCTGCCCTATATCCTTCGCCAGTTCGGCTATGACTGGAACCACCGCCTCGACGGCAATGACGCGATGATCCTCATCGTCATCGCCTCAGCCTGGAAGCAGATTTCCTACAATTTCCTGTTCTTCGTCGCCGGCCTGCAATCCGTCCCGCAGTCGGTCATCGAGGCCGCATCGATCGATGGCGCCGGACCGTTCAAACGGTTCTGGACGGTGGTCTTCCCGCTGATTTCGCCGACCACCTTCTTCCTGGCAGTCATCAACGTCACCTACGCGCTGTTCGACACCTTCCCGATCGTCGATTCCACGACGTCAGGCGGCCCGTCGCAGTCGACGAATACGCTCGTCTACAAGGTCTATGCCGATGGTTTCGTCGGCCTGAACCTCGGCCCTTCGGCGGCGCAGTCGGTGGTGCTGATGCTCATCGTTGTCGCCCTGACCGTCATCCAGTTCCGCTGGATCGAGAAAAAAGTCCAGTATTGAGGCCCGTGCGATGATCGAGAACCGTCCCTTTCTGAACTTCCTCACGCACTTGATCCTGATCGTCGGCGTCGTCACGGTGGTCTTCCCCGTCTACCTCGCCTTCATCGCCGCCACTCATGGTCCGACCGATTTCATGAGCGGCCTCATGCCACTGCTTCCTGGCGATCAGCTGATCACCAATTTCGACCAGCTGCTCAGCGCCGGCAATTCTGTGGCCGGTGCGCCGCCTTTCGCGCTGATGCTGGCAAACAGCCTGCTGATGGCTGTCATGATCGCCGTCGGCAAGATCGCCATCTCGATCATCTCCGCATTCGCGATCGTCTATTTCCGCTTTCCGCTGCGCATGGTCGCCTTCTGGATCATCTTCCTGACGCTGATGCTGCCGGTCGAGGTCCGCATCCTGCCGACCTACAAGGTGGTCGCCGATCTCGGCATGCTGAATTCCTATCCGGGCCTCGTCATCCCGCTAATCGCCTCGGCGACCGCGACCTTCCTGTTCCGTCAGTTCTTCCTGACCATCCCGGAAGAGCTGATGGAAGCGGCCCGCGTTGATGGCGCCGGCGCCATGAAATTCTTCCGGGATATCCTGCTGCCGCTGTCGCGCACCAATATCGCAGCGCTGTTCATCATCCTCTTCATCTATGGCTGGAACCAGTATCTCTGGCCGATGTTGATCACCACCGATCCCGGCTATTACACCGCGGTCATGGGCATCAAGCGCCTGGCTTCGGTACTGGACGGCGACACCCAATGGAACCTCGTGATGGCAGGCGTCATCCTCGCCGCCCTGCCGCCGGTTCTCATCATCATCGTCATGCAGCGCCTTTTCGTCAAAGGCCTGGTCGAAACGGAGAAATGACAATGGCCTCTATCGATGTAGAAGGTGTCGGCAAAATCTATCAGGGCGGCGTCAAGGCCGTTTCGGGCGTCGGCATCAACATCAAGGACGGCGAGTTCATCGTCCTCGTCGGCCCGTCCGGTTGCGGCAAGTCCACCCTGCTGCGCATGATCGCGGGTCTCGAGAGCATCTCCGAGGGACAGGTGAAGATCGGCAACCGCGTCGTCAATAATGTCGAGCCGGCCGATCGCGACATCGCTATGGTATTTCAGAACTATGCGCTTTACCCGCATATGTCCGTCCGCCAGAACCTCGAATACGGTCTGAAGAACCGCAAGACGCCTCGGGCGGAGATCGACGCCCGCGTGGCCGAAGCCGCCCGCATGCTGCAGATCGAGCAATATCTGGAGCGCAAGCCGAAGGCTCTCTCGGGCGGTCAGCGCCAGCGCGTCGCCATGGGCCGCGCCATCGTTCGCAAGCCTGCCGTCTTCCTCTTCGACGAGCCGCTGTCAAACCTCGATGCCAAGCTGCGCGTCTCGATGCGCGGCGAGATCAAGCGTCTGCAGCGCCGCCTCGGCACCACCTCGATCTATGTCACCCACGACCAGCTGGAAGCGATGACGCTGGCGGACCGCCTCGTCGTCCTGAATGGCGGCGAGATCGAACAGATCGGCGCGCCGCTCGACGTCTACCACACCCCGGCCTCCACCTTCGTCGCCAGCTTCATCGGCTCACCGGCCATGAACCTCCTGAAGGCCGAACTGCATGGCGACAAGCTGGCGATCGGCCCTAGCCTGATCGACCTCGCAGGCAACGCTCCGGCCTCCGGTCCCGTTACCATCGGCATGCGCGCCGAGGACCTGCGTCTCGCGCGGGCAGATGAATATGCGATGCCGCTCGCCGTTGAATATGTCGAGGAATTGGGCTCGCAGCGCCTCGTCCACGGAATGCTCGGCGATCAGCAGCTGACTGCTGTCGTCTCGCCGGAAACGCCGATCGCCAGTGAAATGCGCTTCGTCATCGCTCCCGAAAAGCTGCACTTCTTCGCAGCCGATAGCGGCAAGCGGATCGGTGCCGGCGTCGCGGCCAGCACAAGCGCGCCTGTCGCCGCCGAGCCAGTCCAGTAGGCTTCGTCAGGATCCGTTAAAATTTTAGCGGCTGCTTGAACGCCTCTCTTACGACTTGTCTGTTATTCCGCGAACATTGGGGTAGCAAACGGGGTGTTTCATGGCCTGGAAGCTGATGCTTGCAAGTGCGGTTGCAATGGCTGCGCGCACGGTGCCATATGCCGTGGCGATGTCGCGCGGCAAATCCTTCATCGCGCATTCGAGCGATCATCTGCCGATGAAATCGACGCCGATCAACCCGGACTGGGTGGTCAGTGGTGACCCGCAGGCCCGCACCGCCGAGCATTCACGCGGCCATGACGAAGCCTCGCTGACGGCGATATGGGATTGTACGGCAGGCGAGTTCCGCTGGTTCTTCGGCTGGGACGAGACCGTGATGATCATCGAAGGAGAGGTCCATATCACCGCCGAAGATGGCACCGAGCGCACACTCCGCGCCGGCGACGTCGCCTTCTTTGCCGGCGGCACCTGGGCCAGCTGGCGGGTCGACAACTACGTTCGCAAGGTTGCCTTCCTGCGCAAGCCGTTTCCGGCGCCTGTCGCGATTGCCTACCGTCTCCGCAACATGCTGCGCAACGGCGGCCAGCAAGGACTCGCCGCCTGAAAAAATCATTGATAGAGGTGCCGGGAAGCCCTTGATTGGCCGTTGCGTTCAGCCGTCTTGCGACCTACATCTGTCCGGCATTCAGTGAGGGACGGAAATGGCCAAGATCAAGAACGTAGCGGTCCAGATGGACCATGTTTCGGGTATCAACATCGCAGGCGATTCCACCTTCGCCATGAGCCTTGAGGCGCAGACCCGGGGCTACAAGCTCTTTCACTACACGCCGGATCGGCTGAGTTTCCGCGACGGCCAGGTCTTCGCCTCGGTCGAGCCTATGGTGCTGCGCGACGTCAAGGGCGACCATTTCGAGCTCGGCGCGCCCGAGCGCATCGATCTCGCGACCATGGATGTCGTCCTGCTGCGTCAGGATCCGCCCTTTGACATGGCCTACATCACCTCGACGCATCTGCTCGAGCGCATCCACCCGAAGACGCTCGTCGTCAACGATCCGGTCTGGGTGCGCAATTCGCCGGAAAAGATCTTCGTCACCGAGTTCGCTGATCTGATGCCGAAGACGCTGATCACCAAGGATGCCGCCGAAATCCGCCGCTTCCGCGATGAGATGGGCGACATCATCCTCAAGCCGCTCTATGGCAATGGCGGCGCCGGTGTCTTCCATTCGACCAAGGACGACCGCAACCTTTCCTCGCTGCTCGAAATGTTTGGCCAGCTGTTCCGTGAACCCTTCATCGCCCAGCAATATCTGCCTGACGTGCGCAAGGGCGACAAGCGGATCATCCTCGTCGACGGCGAGCCTGTCGGTGCCATCAACCGCGTTCCGGCCGAGCATGACAGCCGCTCCAACATGCATGTCGGCGGCCGCGCCGAGGCGACCGAGCTGACCGCGCGCGAGAAGGAAATCTGCAAGCGCATCGGCCCGGCTCTGAAGGAGCGCGGCTTCTTGCTGGTCGGCATCGACGTCATCGGCGAATACATGACGGAGATCAACGTCACCTCTCCGACCGGCTTACGCGAAGTCGCGAAGTTCGGCGGCGCCGATATTGCCAGCCTTCTCTGGGATGCCATCGAGCGCAAGCGTACCTAAAACGGGTGTTTTGTTCTCATTTTGATGAGCCAATACAACCCGCTGCAACCTGAACGCAGCGGGTGCGGGAATCTGTTCGTTTATTGTTCTTGTTTTATTCTGTTTTCCATGCCAGATTGCAATTGGCGGCCATGATGGGTCGTAAAACGCGATGTAGTTGGTTGCGGGGGCAGGGGCATGGTCGCGCGCGTCAGTACGGTTGCATTTCAGGGCATTGAAGGTGTGCCGGTCGAAGTCCAGGTGATGGTCGCTCCGGGCAAGGTCGGCATGCAGATCGTCGGTCTTCCCGACAAGGCCGTAGCGGAAAGCCGCGAGCGGGTTCAGGCCGCCCTTCATGCGTCGGGGCTGGCGCTTCCGGCCAAGCGGGTCACCGTCAATCTGGCACCTGCCGATCTTCCGAAGGAAGGCTCGCATTTCGATCTGCCGATCGCGCTCGGCCTAATGGCGGCGCTCGGCGCCATTCCCGGCGATGCGCTTGCGGATTATGTCGTGCTCGGCGAGCTCAATCTGGATGGCACGATAGCCCCGGTTGCCGGCGCGCTTCCGGCGGCGATCGGTGCCAACGGTCTTGGTAAGGGCCTGATCTGCCCGGCCGACAGCGGCCCGGAAGCGGCCTGGGCCGGGACCGGCCTTGATATACTGGCACCGAGAAGCCTGATCGCTCTCGCCAATCATTTCCGCGGCACGCAGGTTCTGTCGCGCCCCGAGCCGTCGATCCGCGCCAACGCTGCCAACCTGCCCGATCTCGCCGATATCAAGGGTCAGGAAAGCGCCAAGCGCGCGCTCGAGGTCGCCGCTGCCGGAAATCATAATTTGCTGATGGTTGGGCCTCCCGGCTCGGGCAAATCAATGCTCGCAGCGCGGCTGCCATCGATCCTGCCGCCGCTTTCGGCTGCCGAGCTACTCGAGGTCTCGATGATTCACTCGATCGCCGGGCAGCTCTCCGGCGGCAAGCTTTCCGATCGCCGTCCATTCCGTACCCCGCACCACTCGGCGACCATGGCCGCCATGGTCGGCGGCGGTCTGCGGGCGAGGCCCGGTGAGGCGTCGCTTGCCCATCACGGCGTCCTCTTTCTCGATGAGTTTCCGGAATTCTCGCCGCAGGCGCTCGATGCATTGCGTCAGCCGCTGGAAACCGGCGAATGCATCATCGCCCGCGCCAATCACCGGGTCTCCTATCCGGCCAGTATCCAGCTGGTCGCCGCCATGAACCCCTGCCGCTGCGGCATGGCCGGAGAGCCCGGCCACAGCTGCGCCCGTGGCCCTCGCTGCCAGTCCGACTATCAGGGGCGGATCTCCGGCCCGCTGATGGATCGCATCGATATCCGCATCGACGTACCGGCCGTGGCCGCGACCGACCTGATCCGGCCGATGCCAGCCGAGGCGAGCAGCACGGTGGCCGCCCGCGTCGCGCGCGCGCGAGACTTGCAGGCCGACCGGTTCATCGCTGCAGGCCTCGGCGGCATCGTCACCAACGCGCGCTGCTCGACGGCGCTCATCGAGAAATACGCCGAACCGGATGCCGGCGGCTTGCAGCTGTTGCGGGATGCGGCGGAGAAGATGCGCTTCTCCGCCCGCGGCTATCATCGCGTTCTGAAAGTCGCGCGTACGCTCGCCGATCTCGATGGAAAGACAACGGTTGGTCGTATCCATCTGGCTGAAGCGATCTCCTATCGGATCGCGGGCGAGCGGCTGACGGCTGCAGCATGAAGGGAAGCGAATAGCGAATAGAAAAAGAAAAGCTTGCTTAGCACTCAGGGCCGAGCAAGCTTCGCTATTCGCTATTCGCTATTCGCTATTCGCTATTCGCTATTCGCTATTCGCTATTCGCTATTCGCTATTCGCTATTCGCTATTCGCTATTCGCTATTCGCTATTCGCTGATCAGCTCCCGAGCCCATCAAATAGCGCCGTCGAAAGATAGCGCTCGGCAAAGGACGGGATGATCACCACGATGGTCTTGCCGGCATTTTCCTCGCGGCTGCCGACCTTGATGGCGGCGGCAAGCGCCGCACCGGACGAGATGCCGACCGGCACGCCTTCGAGCCTGGCGACCAGACGGGCGGTTTCCATGGCCAATGCGCTATTGATGGTGACGACCTCGTCGTAGATCTTGGTGTCGAGAATGGCGGGCGCAAAGCCGGCGCCGATGCCCTGGATCTTGTGCGGTCCGGGCTGGCCGCCCGAAAGCACGGGCGATTCTTCCGGCTCGACAGCGATGACCTTGATGCCGGGCTTCTTCGACTTCAGCACCTGTCCAGCGCCGGTAATCGTGCCGCCGGTGCCGATGCCGGAAACGAAGATATCGACTGCGCCGTCGGTATCGTTCCAGATTTCCTCGGCCGTCGTCTTGCGATGGATTTCAGGGTTGGCCGGGTTTTCGAACTGCTGCGGAATGATCGCGTCAGGCAGGGTCGAGGCCAGCTCCTCGGCCTTGGCGATGGCGCCCTTCATCCCCTTCGGCCCCTCGGTGAGCACCAGTTCGGCGCCAAGCAGCGCCAGCATCTTGCGGCGCTCGACGGACATGGTTTCCGGCATCGTCAGGATCAGCTTGTAACCCTTGGCAGCGGCGGCGAAGGCGAGTGCAATGCCCGTGTTGCCGGAGGTCGGCTCGATCAGCGTCGTCTTGCCGGGCGAGATCTTGCCCTGTGCTTCCAGGCTCTCGATCATCGCCACGCCGATACGGTCTTTGACCGAGGCGATCGGATTGAAGAACTCGAGCTTTGCCAGCAGGTTGGCCTTCACGCCCTTTTCCTTGGCAAGCTTGTCGAGGCGCACGATCGGCGTATCGCCGATGGTTTCGGTGATCGACGAGTAGATGCGGCCGCGGCCCGGTTTTTTCGACATGAGTGCTCTCCCTTGAAGTGTGTTGCGCAGACAATAGGGTCAAAGCGCGCGCCAGACCAGACCGGCCTCACGCGCGGGAGTGGCAAGCCAGAGAAAAAATCCTTTGAAAACCGCCGTTTGACGGATGAATTTTTCAGGCCGCGCGGGTGGCGATAAAGGCTGCGGTGCCCGCCAGAATGCCGGCCGCCGTCCGGTTCAGGGCCTGCAATGCGCGCGGCTGCTTCAGCATGCTGCGGGCACGGGTTGCCAGCAGCATATAGGGGATCAGCACCGTCAGCAGGACGATGAAGGTCGCGGCCAGCAGCAGGCCATATTCGCGCAGGTCGATGGTATGGATGTCGATCAGCGTCGGCACCAATGCCACATAGAAGAGCATCGTTTTCGGATTGCCGAGGGTTACGAGCAGGCCCGAAAGAAAAGACATGCCCATGCTGCTCGATTTGCGCGCTGAGATATCCTGCGGCAGAAGTCCGGAAGTCCAGAGCTTGTAGGCGATGTAGCAGAGATAGATCACGCCTGCGAACTTGATGACCAGGAAGATCTCGGTGAAGGTCTGCGCCACGAAGGCAAGGCCGAGGATGACGGCGGTCAGGTAGGTCATGTCGCCAAGCACCAGGCCGAGCCCCATGAAGAAGGTCTCGCGGAAGTTCGAGCCCAGCGCCCGCGCCACGATCGCCGTGATACCCGGCCCCGGAATGGCTGCTGCAATGAACAGTGCGCCGCTATAGGCAATGAGCGCTGCAATCGTCATTTGTCTCTCCCTGATTGCCGCCTATTTACGTCCGTGCGAAATGGCTTTCAAGCGACTTCGAGAATGACGTCATGGGGGATGAAATGTCCAAGGCCTTGCTGCTGATCGATGTCCAGAATGCCGTGCTGGAAGGCATGGGCGCGAAAGAGCGTGTACCGGCGATCCAGGACGCCTACGATGCAATGACCAGGCGGCTCGCAGCCGTGCTCGCAAAAGCGCGATCGGAAGCCGTCCCGGTTATCATCGTCCAGCATGACGAAGCCGAAGGCGATCCGATCGCCAAGGGTACCAAGGGCTGGGAAATCAGGGCGGAAGTGGTGCCTGCGCCCGGCGAGCTGCTGATCAACAAGCGGGCTTGCGATGCCTTCTTCGAGACGCTGCTGGAAGCTGAGCTGCGCAGGCGCGGCATTACCCATCTCGTCATCGGCGGCTGCGTCACGCCCTTCTGCATCGACACGTCGGTTCGCCGCGCCGTCTCCCTCGGCTTCGATGTGACGTTAATCACCGACGGTCACATGAGCGGCGATATCGGAGCACTTGGCTTCGAGCAGATCATCGCGCATCACAACACCGTTCTCTGGGGATTCGGTGCCGGCTCTCACGGCGTCAGATTGTCAAAGGCCGCCGAGGTCAGCTTCTGACCACGCGCAGAAACCGCCCCGGCGTCCAGCCGAGGTTCATGCCCGCAGCGGCAAGCAGAATGATCGCCGCTCCCACCACCTGCAGGGGCTGCAGTGCGTGGCCGAAGGCGATGCGATCAACCGCGATTGCGGCAATCGGATAGATGAAGGACAGCGCACCGGTGAGATGGGTCGGCAGCTTCTGGATCGCGCCATAGAGCAGCACATACATCAGTCCGGTATGGACGACACCCATGGTCACCAGCAGCGACCAAGTCCCCGCCGCCGTAGGCATGGCGGAAAAATCGGCAAAGGGCGCCAGCATCAGAATGCCGGTCGAAACCTGGATGAGGGCGATCAGATGCGGTGGCGTGCCCTTCAGCCATTTGGCCGCCAGCGCCGCTAGCGCGTAGAAGAAGGCGGCGCCGAGCGCCAGCGCGATCCCCATGCCGTAGCTGCCGCTGATCGCGCCGCTATCCGGTTTCGCCTCGACGATCGTCGCCATGCCCGCGAAGGCGAGCCCGAGCCAGAACAGCTTCGTGCCGGTGATCTTCTCGCCGAGAAAGGCCGCACCCAGCGCCAGCAGCATGAAGGGCTGGGTATTGTAAACAGTGGTGGCGATCGAAATCGACGCATGTGAATAGGACGCAAACAGCATCAGCCAGTTCAGCACGATGGCGATGCCGCCGAAAACGGCGATGCCGAAGCTCTTCAGCGACAGCAGGCGAGGATTGAGAAGCCCGAGCACCGCGCAGATGACAAGCAGGCTGATGGCCCCGAACAGGCAGCGCCAGAAAACGACATTGCCAACCGGTTGCCCTGACATGATAACGAACCAGCCTATGCTGCCCGAAATCAGCATTGCCGCCGTCATTTCCGCGCTTCCTCGTCTGATCTCGCTCTGCATCGCAACTCTCCCGTGATAGAGGCGCAGATTATTGCGCAATCGCTGTTGTCTCTATATCGTATGAAGCAGAATGAAAGCGTCTCGCCTAATAAATTTAGGTGAAAGGATTGTTGTGGCTAATCCCGAAAGAATCGACGAAACGGACCAGAAGCTGCTGGATGCGCTCGCGGTCAATGCACGCCTCTCGCTGAAGGAACTCGCCCAGGCAGCCGGTATGTCTTCACCGAGTGCCGCCGAGCGCCTGCGCCGGCTGGAGGAGCGCGGCATCATCAGGGCTTTCACCATCGATATCGATCCGGCGGCACTCGGCTATCCCATGCAGGCGATCGTCCGCGTCCGCCCGTTGCCAGGTCAGCTGCATATCGTCAAGAAGCTGATCCAGGAAACCCCTGAATTCATCGAATGCGACAAGGTGACGGGCGACGATTGCTTCATCGCCCGGCTCGTCGTGCGCTCAATGGGAGAGCTGGATGGCATCCTCGACAAGATTGCGGAGCGCGCCGAAACCAACACGTCGATGATCAAGTCGTCGCCGGTCAAGCGCCGACTGCCGCCAGTTTGATCAGAAATCCGCCATCGGCGAGAGCATGGCGGGGCCCTGCAGCTCGAGGCCGTCCAGTCCGCGGATCATGAAATGCGTCCCGTGCGAAGAAGGCAGCGGCGCGCCGTTCCAGCCAAGCTTATCGGGGTTGAACAGGATTTCAGCGCGCGAAGGCTTGATGCCGAGCCCGCCGAAAATGGCGGCGAGGGAAGGGATCGAGGGCGCCAGCACATCGAGCAGGATAAAGCGCTCGCCATCGAGCTTCCAGGCAATGACCGCATCGAGCTTCTCGATGAATGTCAGCCGCACATCGGGATCGAACTGTGTATTGATCAGAAACATCGCCGGACTGCTGATAACGGCCAATGTGTCGGACACCGCCTCCCGCCGCGCCAGCAGATCCTGGAGCAAGGCGAGGTCAGCAGCGACCCGGGGATCGAGCGTCCTTGCGTCAGCGGCGCCATCCGGTTTCGGCGCATCACCCTCGAAGCTGTGCATCGGCAATGTCCGGAAGCCGTAAGGCTCATAGAGCGCAGGCTTGTCGGTATAGAGCACGATCGCCGCGAAGCCTTGCGCTTGGCACCAATCGAGCGCCTTCGTCGTCACGTCGCGATAGAGCCCGAGACCGCGCCAGGGCGGCCGCACGGCGCCAGATTGCAGGCCGGCTGCATTGATCCGGCGGCCGTTGACGATGATAGGCATGGCAAAGGCCGAAAGATTGGCGGCCAGCGTCCCGTCTTCGGCAAACCAGCCAAAGGGCATGCTGGATGGATCAGGCCCGCCGAGCTTCATCAAGGGGCCGATATCGATGCCGAAGGTGTCGTCTAGAAGCGAGACCAATGCCCGCCAGGCGGCGTGGTCGGCAAAGTAATCCTGCCGGAACGTCAGACTCGTCGTGTCAGGCGCGGCGCTCATACGCCGGTGGAGCCGAAGCCACCGGCGCCGCGTGCGGTGGCACTCGTCTCGGTGATTTCGGCAACGCGGACCTGGGTCACCGGCGCAATGATCATCTGGGCAATCCGCATTCCCCGGCTGATCTCGAAAGATTCGTCGCCGAGATTGATCAGCAGCACCTTCACCTCGCCGCGGTAGTCGCTGTCGATGGTCCCAGGCGTATTGAGGCAGGTGATGCCGTTCTTGAAGGCGAGGCCGGAACGCGGGCGGATCTGCGCCTCAAAACCTTCGGGCAACTCGAAGATGAAGCCGGTTGGTACGAGAGAGCGCTTGCCCGGCGCCAGCACCAGCGGTGCGCCGTCATCGACAGCGGCGCGCAGGTCCATCCCGGCAGCCCCTGACGTTTCGTAGGAGGGCAGGTCCAGCCCTTCGCCATTGGCGAGGCGGATGAGATTGAGCTTCGGGCGGAGGTCGTTTTGAATGTTCATGCGGGCATTAGTTTGCATCCGGTCGCCGAAGGTCAATTGCAAAGCCCGGCCTAAATCGCTAGATAGCCCGCAATTCCACAGGATTCACATGATGGCCGAAACACTCGCCGAGGCGGTCTCCCGCCGCCGCACATTCGCTATTATCGCGCACCCGGACGCGGGCAAGACGACGCTGACCGAAAAACTGCTGCTGTTCGGCGGCGCCATTCAGCTTGCCGGCGAAGTCAAGGCGAAGAAGGACCGCATCCAGACGCGTTCCGACTGGATGAAGATCGAGCGCGAGCGCGGTATTTCCGTCGTCACCTCGGTGATGACCTTCGAATATGCCGACAAGGTCTTCAACATTCTCGATACGCCCGGTCACGAAGACTTCGCCGACGATACCTACCGCACGCTAACGGCGGTGGATGCCGCCATCATGGTCATCGATGCCGCCAAGGGCATTGAGCCACGGACGCTGAAGCTCTTCGAAGTTTGCCGCATGCGCGACATCCCGATCATCACCTTCATCAACAAGATGGACCGTGAAAGCCGCGATGTCTTCGAAATTCTCGATGAGGTCGAGGAAAAGCTGGCACTGGATACCGCCCCGGTCACTTGGCCGATCGGCCGCTCAAAGAGCTTCTGCGGCACTTACCACCTCGCCGCAAACCGGGCGCGCGGATCGGACAAGGAAGATGCGATCGTGGTCAATGGCCTGCAGGCCGTGGCCGATCGCCTTCCGGAAAACGAACGCGCGGCTTTCATCGACGAGGTCGACCTCGCCAAGGAGGCGTGCCGCCCCTTTGATCGCCAAGCATTTCTGGAAGGCCACATGACGCCGGTCTTTTTCGGTTCGGCGCTGCGCAATCTGGGTGTGCGCGATCTGATCAACGCGCTTGCCGATTTTGCGCCGCCGCCGCGTGACCAGGTGGCCGATATCCGTACCGTTCATGCCAACGAAGACAAGATGACCGCCTTCGTCTTCAAGATCCAGGCGAACATGGACCCGAACCACCGCGACCGCATCGCCTTCGCCCGCATCTGCTCCGGCAAGCTGGAGCGTGGCATGAAGGCGCGTCTCGCCCGCACCGGCAAACAGCTCGGCCTTACCGCGCCGCAATTCTTCTTCGCCTCGCAGCGTCAGCTGGCCGATACCGCCTATGCCGGCGATGTCGTTGGTATCCCGAACCACGGCACGCTGCGCATCGGCGATACGCTGACCGAAGGCGAACCGCTGGTCTTCCAGGGCGTCCCGAACTTCTCGCCGGAAATCCTCCGCCGCGTTCGTCTCGAGGATGCGATGAAGGCGAAAAAATTGAAGGAAGCGCTGCAGCAGATGGCCGAAGAAGGCGTCGTGCAGCTGTTTTCACCGGAGGATGGCTCACCGGCGATCGTCGGCGTCGTTGGTGCTCTACAGCTCGACGTGTTGAAGGAACGCCTGCAGCAGGAATATGGCCTGCCTGTTTCCTTCGAAATGTCACGCTTCTCGGTCTGCCGCTGGGTTTCGTCGGAGAATGCCGCTGATCTCGACAAGTTCCTGACCGTCAAGCGCGGCGATATCGCCCGCGATCTTGACGGTGATCCCGTTTTTCTGGCGCAGGACAGCTTCTCGCTGCGTTACGAAGCCGAGCGTTTCCCGGCAATCAAGATGGATGCCATCAAGGAATATCACGTCGCCAAGGCGGCGTGATCTCGCCGAAATGCTGGGATGACTGCGCAATCATACTAATGTACATTAGATATTCGTAAATCGTTCATCCATGGGGGGCTGGCGAACGTGAGCACGAATATCGAGCTGGAGAATGCGCCTGCGAGTGGCGGCTGGCGTTTCAAATGTGGCATTGCGCTCTTTGCGCTGATGTTGCTGCTGGTCATTGCAATCCCGGTTCTGGCGATGTCCGGAATGCCGCCTGCGCGCGTCGCGGCGCTGACGGGCGCCATCTTTGTCGGCAACAAGATCATCCTTGTCGTGATGATCGCGGTGATGGGCAAGGCCGGCTTCCAGGAATTGAAGCGCACCCTCGGCGGCTATCTGCCATCGCTGAAAGACGAGATAGTCAGTCCAGTGCGCCATGTCGTTGGCCTGGTGATGTTCTGCTTGCCGCTCGTTTCTGCGCTGTTCGAACCCTATGTCGATAACATCTGGCCGGATTTTCGCCCGAACCGCTGGGAATTTCAGCTGCTCGGCGACCTCATGCTGATTGCCAGCATCTTCGTTCTCGGCGGCAATTTCTGGGGCAAGATCCGGGCCTTGTTTGTGCGGACCGCGCGCGCGGTAAACACCGCTGAGGGCATCCAAACCAGCTGATCATTCTCGCAGAGATTTCGGGAGGGGCGAATGGATCAGCAGGACAACAGAGCTGTGCAGGACGTTGCCGCGCCGGTGAGCGCACGAAACCCGCTGCGCCGGGCCGCGGTCTGCGTCCTCGTGTTTCTTGTCTTCGCCTTCGCGGTTTCCGTTTTCATGGAGCGCCGGACGCCAATAACGGCGCAGGCGACGGTCAACGCCTATGTGGTCGGCATCGCGCCTGAAGTTTCCGGCCGGGTGGTGGATGTCGCGGTTTCCGACAACAGCCCGGTCACCAAGGGTCAGATGCTGTTTCGCATCGATCCGCAGCAATACGAACTGGCGCTGGCGCAAGCAGAGGCGCAGCTCGCCAAGGTCGGCCAGTCGATCGGCGCCTCCATCGCCGCGCTCGATGGCGCCCAGGCGAAAGTCGTCGAAGCGCGCGCCGTACGCGACAACGCGCTGGAACAGGCCAACCGTTCGGAGGCCTTGCTGAAACGCGGGGTGATCGCGCAGACGCGGGCGGATCAGGCGCGGACCACGCTCCAGCAGGCGCAGGCGGGAGCAGCTGCGGCCGATGCAGAACTTGCGAGCGCCGAGAAAGAGCTCGGACCGGCCGGCCAGGATAACCCGCAGCTACAGGACGCTCTTGCAGCGCTGGAGCGGGCCAGGCTCGATCTGCTCCGCACCACCGTGCTCGCGCCCGCCGATGGCGTCGTCACCAATCTTCAGCTGTCCGTCGGTGGCTTTGTCAACACCGGACAGAGCGCCATCACCTTCATCGACGCCGGCACGATCTGGATAGCGGCCAACTTCAAGGAGAACAGCCTCGAGAATGTCGCAAGCGGCAACAAGGCCGAAATCCTGTTCGATGCGCTGCCCGGAAAGCTGTTTCCGGCCCATGTCGAAAGCGTCGGTTTCGGTGTCGCTCAGGGCAATGTCGATCCGAATACGGGCCTGCCGAAAGTATCGGATCAGAGCGGCTGGATCCGCACGCCGCAGAGCTTCCCCGTGCGGCTCATTCTCGACGGCGAGCGGCCGAAGGGTATTCGCTACGGCGCTCAGGCTAATGTGGTGATTTATACCGGAGACAATCCGGTGACCAACGCGCTGGGCGCATTGTGGATGCGCATCATCTCGGTTCTGACCTATGTCAGCTGACGCCGTATCGGGTCATCGCTGGTGGCATTCGCCTGAGGCTTCGCAAGGTCTTCGTGTGGCATTCGCCGCCACGCTCTCGTTTACTTGGTCCGTTGCCGTTGGAGACGCTATCCCGTTTCTCGGGGCGCTCTTCGCCGTCCAGTTCCTGCTGACGGATCGCACGCCGATGCCATTCGGCAAGGCACTCGGCATGGCGTTGATTGTGACGCTCACAGGGCTCTGCCTGCAGATGTTCCTGGCGGTCACCGCCGATCATCCACCGGTGATCCTCACCTTCCTTGCCGCGATTTACTTCCTTTGCTTTCTCGCGCAAGCGACAGGAAGGGCAGGCGCGCTGCCATTCATGATCCTCGTCGTCGCCGTCATGCTGCCGCTTCTGACGTTGCTGCATTACGATCTTGGCAGCTCGGTTCTCGCACTGCTGGTCGGGGGCATCGTCGAGGGCATCGTCTGGGCCTGGGTAGCACATGCCGCCTTTCCCCACCGCGGACTGACTGGCAGCGGCCAGCCGCCCGCTATTCATCACCAGAGACCGATACCCCGGGCGCTGGCAAGCGGAGCGATATTGCTGGGCGCTGTCGCCATCTGCCTGACAAATGATCGCTTCGCCACAGCGCTGGTCATACCGATTACCGTAGCGTCGATGCTGATGCAGCTGGATGTTCTTGCGGGCGCAAGAGCGGCCTTCGGCCTCATCCTTGTCAACATATTCGGTGGCGCTGCGGCGAGTGTAGTCTTCGGCTTCGTCACCCTGCGGCACTCGCTATTTTTTTTGTTCCTCAGTGTTTTTGCCGTAAGTCTGGTCCTCGCCGGCAGTGCGGTGTTGCCGCGGCCTTCCGCCAAGGTGTTTGCAGGTGCATTGACGATATTCCTCGTGGTGCTGGGATCGGGAATATCGCCGCTGCCCGGTACGGCGGCGGAAACATTCGCCACGCGCATCGGCTATATCATTCTCGCGACGCTCTACAGTCTGTTCATGGCCGCCTTGCTTTGGCCGGCCGAACGCCGGGTGGCCGCGGCTCTGCCGAAGGCACGGCAATAGTCCGAAAGGCTCACTCTCCGCGCGGATACCTCTGGCTCTCTTCGAGGATGTTGAGGTCCATGTGGTTGCGCATATAGCGCTCCGATGCCTTCTGCAGCGGCTGGTAGTCCCAAGGATAGTAGGCACCGTTGCGCAGCGCTTCATAGACCACCCAACGGCGGGCCTGGCTTTCACGCACGGCTGCGTCGAAGGTCTCAAGGTTCCAGCGGGCATCGGCTTGGGCCTTGAGAGACGCCAGGACTTCAACATAGTCAGGGTTCTCAGCGAGATTGTTCAGCTCGTATGGATCGGCGTCGAGATCGTACAGCATCGGTGGATCCTTGACGCAAAGCGAAAGCTTGAAACGGCCGTCGCGGATGCCGACAAGCGGCGCGATCGACCCTTCCGCGGCGTATTCCATTGGTACCGGGCTGCGGCTGCCGGTTCCCGTTGCCAGCAGCGCCAGATCCTCGCCGTCGGTCCATTTCTTCAGCGACGAGATGTCGAGGCCGGCGAGACCGGCGAGCGTCGGCGTCACGTCGAGCGTCGAAACCGGGCGGTCGATCTTTGCCGGGGTCCAGCCGGGCGCCGCGATCATCAGCGGCACGCGGGCAGAGCCGTCAAAGAAGCACATCTTGAACCACAGGCCGCGGTCACCCAGCATGTCGCCATGGTCTGATACGAAGAGGATGATGGTGTTGTCTGCCATCCGGCTGCGATCAAGCACGTCGAGGATCTCGCCGATCTTCTCGTCGACATAGGAAATATTGGCGAAGTAGCCCTGCCGTGCGCGGCGGATCTGCTCGGGCGTGATATCGAACGCCTTGTAGTCGCAGGCTTCGAGCAGGCGCTGCGAATGCGGATCGAGTTCCTCGAAAGGCAGAGGCGCAACGGCCGGGTTGAGCGCCGGGCAATCCTCGTAGAGATCCCAGAACTTGCGCCGGGCGACATAGGGGTCGTGCGGATGCGTGAAGCTGACGGTCAGGCACCAGGGTCGGTCGTCCTGGCGGCGTGACAGGTCGTAAAGTTTGCGGGTCGCGTTGTAGGCGACCTCGTCATCATATTCCATCTGGTTGGTGATTTCGGCGACGCCCGCGCCGGTGACCGAGCCGAGATTGTGATACCACCAGTCGATGCGCTCGCCGGGCTTGGTATAGTCCGGCGTCCAGCCAAAGTCCGCCGGATAGATATCGGTCGTCAGCCGTTCCTCGAAGCCGTGAAGCTGGTCCGGGCCGACGAAATGCATCTTGCCGGATAGCGCAGTCTGGTAACCGGCGGCACGCAGGTGGTGGGCGTAGGTCGGAATATCGGAGGCGAATTCGGCGGCGTTGTCATAGACGCGCGTCCGGCTCGGCAGCTGGCCGGACATGAAGGAGGCGCGCGCCGGGGCGCAGAGCGGGCTCGCCGTATAGGTATTGGCGAAGCGTACCGAGCGTTCGGCCAGCGCCTTCAGATGCGGCGCATGCAGGAAATCGGCAGGGCCATCTGGAAACAGCGTGCCGTTGAACTGGTCGACCATGAGGATGAGAATATTCGGGCGCGCCATGCTGTCATGTCCTGATGATGTGGAGCAAGGTCACGCGCGGTCTTCGAAGGTCGTTGCGTTCCGCCTGCTATTCGAGCATTTTATTCAACAACGGCTCACGGCCCTTGTGAAGCTGAAATTTTTCGATGCGTGCCAAAAGGATTTTTTATGGCTGAGCGGCCGGTGGATCTCGGATGGCTTCGTATTCTCGCGGAGATCGGCAGGCTCGGCAATCTGTCGGCGGCGGCTCGCGCTCTCGGGCTGACGCAGCCGGCCGTCAGCTACCAGATTCGCCGCCTCGAAGAGCAGATGAACGTCAGCCTGCTGCAGCGGCGTCATCGCGGGGTCGAATTGACGGTCGAGGGCCGCAGGCTCTTCGATGTCGCCGCCCGCACCGTCGGAGACGTGGACGCGCTTGCGCGCAGTTTTCGCAACGAGGCGGAGCGATCGACGGTGCGGCTGCGCACCGATTATGCCTTCTCGTCGCTCTGGCTGATTCCGCGCATGCATGGCTTCCGCCAGCTCTACCCTGGCATGGACATCCAGATCGTCGCCACCCAATTCGTCGAACAGGGCGTGCCGGACGCAAGCGACGCCGCGATCGTCTTTGGAAGCCGGCGCGAGCTTGGCGGACATGCCATCTTGCTGTTGCCGGAAAAAGTGGTGCCGGTCTGCTCGCCGGGTTTTGCCGAGCGGCACGGTCCGCTCGGGACGCCGGAGCGCCTCTCCGTCGCGCGACTTCTGCATCTGGATGCCCGCGGGACGCCGCCCTGGTTCGACTGGACGAGCTATCTCGACGAGTTCGCCATCAGCCGCAATGCCGCTGCCGCGCCCGGCGAGATCAGCTTCAACACCTATTCGCTGGTGGTGCAGGCCGCTGTCGGCGAACAGGGTGTTGCGATCGGCTGGATGGGGCTGGTCGATTCGCTGCTGGCATCCGGCATCCTTGTTGCGGCCGGCCCGATGGTCGAGGCCTCGGACCGCGGTTACTGGCTGGTGCCGCCGAAAGAGATGACGGAGGAGACCGGCAGGCTTATTGCGTGGCTGCAATCCGAAGTCGCGACCGCGTGAAGCCTAAGGCGCCAGATCCGTCAGGAAATCCCTGCACCATCGAGACACGTCGAATTCGAGGAGCTGATCCATCATCACTTTCCAGCGTTCCTGCCGCTCCTCCAGCGGCATGCTGAGCGCGCGCGCCAGCGCGTTGGCAGTTCCCTCGATGTCATAGGGATTGACGAGCAGCGCGCCTTTCAGCTGGCGCGCGGCGCCGGCAAAGCGGGAAAGCACCAGAACACCAGGATCCTCCGGATCCTGCGCCGCCACATATTCCTTGGCGACGAGATTCATGCCGTCGCGCAATGGCGTCACGAGACCGGCTTTGCCGAGCCGGTAGAGGCCGGCGAGAATGGGGCGTCCGACCGAACGGTTGATGTAGCGGATCGGCACCCAGTCGACGGAGCCGAGAGCGCCGTTCACCCGCCCGGCCTGCTCGGCGACCGTCCGCTGCATCGCCTCGTATTCCGGCACCTCAGAGCGCGATTTCGGCGTGATCTGAAGATAGGTCACGCGGCCCTGCTGGGCCGGGTTTGTCAGGATGAAATGCTCGAAAGCGTCGATGCGCTGCGTCAGTCCCTTGGAATAGTCGAGGCGATCGACGCCGATGATCAGGCTGCGGCCTTCGATGCTTTCGCGCGCTTTCCTGACCATGCTGTGGGTTGCCGATTTGCGGGCGAATTCGGCAAAGGCTGCCGTCTCGATGCCGATCGAATAGGCGCCGCCCTTGAAGGTCCGGCCATGCGAACTGAAGCGGCCATCGCCGAGCTCGTCGCCGATGCCTTCGCGGCGCAGGCAGCCCGCAAAATTCTCGAGGTCATGGTCGGTCTGGAAGCCGACGAGATCGTAATGCGAAAGGCCGCGCATGATCTCTTCGTGGACAGGCATGGTGAACAGCACATCCGCCGGCGGCCAGGGGATGTGCAGGAAGAAGCCGATCTTGTTTTTCAACCCCATCTGCCGCAGCTCGGCGGCCAGCGGAATGAGATGATAGTCATGCACCCAGATGACGTCATCGGGCTTGATCAGCGGCGCAAGCCGGTGGGCGAAGAAGCGGTTGACGCGGAAATAGCCCGCCATCTCCTTGCGGCCATACTCGGCGAGATCCAGCCGGTAGTGACAGATTGGCCAGAGCACGCGGTTGGCGAAGCCGTGGTAATATTCCTCGACATCGGTATCGGTGAGATCGGTGAGCGCATAAGTGATATTGCCTTGCTGGATTTCCTTCAGCTTTTCCGGCTCCTGCGCGCCGCTGGAATTCCCCGACCAGCCCATCCAGATGCCGCCGCGCTCTTCGAGCGCTGCCTTGAGGGCAACCGCAAGCCCACCGGCGGGCGCAATGCCGCCCTTCTCGGGAACGGGGACGCGATTGGAAACGACGACGAGACGGCTCATGAAAGGATCCTTTTCTCAGAAAATGTCTTAGATGCTGAAATGGTTCACGCCGTCAGCCGGGCGATCACATCGCGCACCGCAGCTGCGGACGGGAAGGAGGCCGTCGCCTCGCTGGCAGGCGCAAGCGGGCCGACACGAATCGACAGGCCACCAAGCCGGTTGACGGCACGAAACATCGCCTCGTCCGTCACGTCGTCGCCGATAGCGATGGCGCGCCGTCCTTCGAAGGGCGGCTGTGCAAGAAAGGCTTCGACGGCATGTCCCTTGTCGGCGCTTGAGGGACGGATTTCGATCACCATCTTGCCATGCTGGATGTGCCAGCCGGGCCCGGCACGGTCGAGCGCCTGCTGCATCAGCGGCTCCAGATCGATTTCCCGCTCCGGCGCCTGACGGTAATGCGCGGCGACCGCCGCACCTTTGTCCTCGATGAGGATGCCCGGCCAGCCGGCCGTCTGGGCGGCGAGATCAGCCTTCACGGCGTCGAAGGCCGCGGTTGCCGCGGCGGTCGTGAGCGTTCCGTCGGCATCGCGACGCTCGGCGCCGTGCAACCCGGCAATCGGAAAGCGGAGCGGTGCAAATAGGCTGTCCGCGTAGGCAAGGCCGCGGCCCGTGACCAGCGCCAGCGCACCGCCAAGTTTTTGCGAGAGAGCGTCGAGCTGGCCCGGGAGACGGGTGGGGACTTCGATGCCGTCAGGCGTATCTGCGAGATCGAGCAAGGTGCCGTCGATATCGAGAAAGAGCGCCCATTCGTGCGGCGCTCCGGCAAGTGCGGCAAGCATGGACTCCTCGCCTGAAGCCGCATCCGGCTCCGCGATAACAAGCGGCTGCTTTTGGTAGGACATGGGGTCTATCTAGGTCAGTGCTGCACTGCGGCAACCCTCATGCGCCAACCAGAGCCTAGTCCGCGGGCTGCGCTGTGCCGCTCAGCGCGTAGAATGCCTTCGCATCGGCCGTAAAGGCAGCCCGCTGTTCGGCATTCGTGTAGAACATGTGGCCGCCGCGATAGACATCCAGCTTGACGCGGTCTTTCGCGAGACTTTGCGGCAGGTGATCCACGATATAGCGGCTGACGCCATAGGGCGTGACGAGGTCACTGTAGCCATGAGCGATCAACAGATGGAAGGATGGGTTTGACGCCAGCAGCTGGCGGATATCGCCGGTTATACTGGCCTGCAGCCGCGATCCGCCGCCGCGTCCGCCCCATTCCCATTGACGGCTGATATCGCTGTCGAGCAGAGAATAGGTCATCTCCGTCTTGAAGCCGAGCTCGTTGCGGGCATAGCCGGAAAACTCACCGCCATAGGCGCGGGTGAACCCGTCGAGGATTGCATCGTCACCGCGATCATAGTCGGATTCGGGATAGGGATCGGGAGATGCGAAAGCCGCATCATAGGGGCTCATCACCTTACCGGCGGGTTTGCCGGAATGCTTGGCATAGGCGTCACCCAGAAAGCCGCGGTTGCGGGTGACGACATCCTCCGGGATGCCGGTCATTGCCGATATCTTGCCGTAAAAGGCCTTTGCCGTGTCGCCTGTTGGCTCCGGGCCGGCAAGCGTCGTCAGATAGTCGCCGAGCGCGAATTTTTCCGCCTCGCGCTGCGCATCCTCCGAAAAGGCGCCGCGGCGGTTCATGTCGGCGGCTGCGAGCGAGGGGAGCTCCAGAGCGGCACCCAACGCGAACTCGTCGGCATTGAACATCAACTGCGCCTCGATGAGCGGCGAGAGCATGACGGCGCCCGAAACGATGATTCCCTGGTTCTGCTGCAAAGCACCCGCGACCCGCGCCGCGCGGAAGCCGCCATAACTTTCGCCGAGCAGGTATTTCGGCGAATTGGAGCGGTTGTTGTGGGCAACGTAAAGCGCGATCGCCTTGGCGATGCTCTGCGCGTCCGAACCGACGTTGTAATAATCCTTGGCATCGTCGGCCTTCGCCGTCCGGCTCCAGCCGGTGCCGATCGGATCGATCAGCACAAGATCGGTAAAGTCGAGCCAGCTCTGCGGATTGTCGGTGAGCCTGGCATTGGCGCCGTCGCGCGCCTGCGGCCCAAAATCGAGGATGCGCGGGCCTACGAGGCCGAGGTGGAGAAAGGCAGATGCTGCCCCGGGTCCACCGTTGAACGCAAAGGTGATTGGGCGATTTGTACCCCCATTCTTGGCGGCATAGGCGGTGTAGAAGATCGCCCCCGTCTGGTTGCCGTCCTGGCCGAAGAGATCGAGTGTTCCCGCGGTTGCCGTATAGTCCAGCTTGCGGCCGCCGATCGTCGCTTGGTGCTCGGTCACAGCATCGCCGGGCAGCAGCTTCAGCACGCCCGGGCGTTCCTGGGACAATGCCGGTGCGGCGGCAAGGGATGCGGCGAGCGCGATCGTCAGCATGAGAGAGCGAAGCGGCAAATGATCTCCTCCGGCGGATTGGTCCAGCCCGGAGCTAACCTACCATCGCCTGCCGCGAAGGCTCATCAAGACATGGTGATCCCAGGGTGAGCGCAGCTCATCCCTCAGGTGAGCGCAGCTGATCCGCCAAGTAGCAAAGGTCTGCCTAAGGCGCCTCGATCGTCCTTGCGTTGACATGCAGCGCCCGCCCGGCGTTCCAGCCGTTGATCGCAGCACCAAGGCCGAGGATGACGAACAGCACCGCGCACCAGGCGAAACTGCCCGTCCAGCTGCGGATCATGCCGACGACAAGCGGGCCGATGGCGGCAAGCAGGTAGCCGACGCATTGCGCCATGCCGGAAAGATGGGCCGCGACATGGGAATCGCGCGAGCGAAGCACGATGGCGGTCATCGCCACGGCAATCAGCCCGCCCTGGCCGATGCCCTGCAGCGCCGCCCAGAACCAGACGGTCCAGAGAGGCGCAAACAGAAGACCGAGCAGCGCAACGACGGCGACGATGCAGAGCGAGGCGTTGATGACGCGCTGATCCTTGCCGCGCACGGCGATCTGCGGCGCAACCAGACATGCCGCGGCCTGAACCATGACCGACATGGAGACGATCGCTCCGGCGGTCACGCCGTCGAGGCCGCGTTCGCGGAGAATCGGCACCAGCCAGCCGAAGACGCAGTAGGCAAGGGCCGATTGCAGCCCCATGAAAAGCGTCACCTGCCAGGCGAGCCTGTCGCGCCAGAGACCTTCGACACGGAAGCCGCTGCGCTTGGCGGTGTTCTTGGTGCGCAGCACCTGTGGAAGCCAGATCAGTCCGACGGCAAGGGCGGGTAGGGCCCAGATGGCAAGCGCACCGGAAAGAGAGCCGCCCAGCATATGCTCGGCCGGCAGCGTCAGCCCGGCGGCGCTGGCAGCACCGGCGCAGAGCGCCATGGTGTAGCAACCGGTCATCAGCGCGGCCCGGTCTGCAAAGTCGCGCTTCACCAGACCCGGCAGCAGCACGTTGCCGACGGCGATGCAGCCGCCGGCAAGGGCAGTTCCCAGAAACAGCAGCGGTATCGAGTTCAGACCGCGCATCGCCGTTCCAAGCGCCAGCAGGAAGATGACTCCGAGAAGCGTCCGCTCCGAGCCGATCCGCTGGGCAAGCCGTGGTGCGAGCGGCGAAAAGGCGCCGAGGCAGACGACCGGCAGGGTGGTGAGCAGGCTGGCGCCGAGCGCCGAAAGACCGAGGCCGGAGCGAATCTCGGGAAGCAGCGCTGAAGCGCTGGAAAAGACTGGCCGGAGATTGAAGGCAATCAGCACCAGACTCACGCCAAGCAATATGCGGGCTGTTGCGGAAAGTTTCGCAGGTGGCTGAACCGGCGGCACGCTGTCTGCTTCGGCATCGATCAGTTGCTCGCCGGACGCATCGAAAGCATGCGCGGCATCGGCGTGAGGGGTATTCATGAAAGCAGCATCCGGTCCAGTGCGGCGATGACGGGGGCCATGAAGCGGCGAACCGCCGCATCCGCCCGTTCGGGATCGCCTGTTTCGATTGCATCGACGATATCGGCATGCGCCTGCATATCCGGCTCCGGCACGTCCTGGCCGAGCGTCGCCTCGATGGTCTCGGCGATCGATGCGGAGAAGAAATCGTATATTTCGATCATCGCGCGGTTTTGCGATGCGGCGATAACCGCCTGATGAAAAGCCAGATCGCGCCTGATGAAGGCAGCCTTGTCGCCGCCCTCGTAGTTGCCGCGCTTTTCGAGCAGCGCTCGCAATCCGGCGATAATCTCTGGCGTCTGCCGGAGGCTCGCCAGACGCGCAGCCTCGACATCCAGCGCGCAACGCGCCTCGAACTGGTCGCGCAGGCTTGAGCGTCTCGCCATGGTGAGCGGGCGGCTGGCGTCGGCTGTCGACAGCACGTAGGTGCCGGACCCCTGTCTCGTCTCAAGATATCCCTGTGACGCCAGGACGCGAACTGCCTCGCGCACGGTCCCGCGGCTGACGGACAGCATGCTGCAGAGGGCAGCCTCGTTCGGCAGCTTTTCGCCCACGGCCCAGCGCTTGGCGACGATTTCGCTGCGGATCGCTTCGATTGCCGTATCGGCGAGATTGGTCTTGCTCAGAGGCTGCATCGGCATATTCATAAAGTCATCAGATGACTTTATGAATATGCCCGGTGGCTGATGAGGTCAAATGGATTCTGCCGGACGTGAAAAAGGGCCGCTTTCGCGACCCTTTCCATGAGTTTGGCCTTGAACTGGCCGGACCGTCAAAGCGATCCTAGGAAGGTAGGCTTTAGAGCGAGGGCTGCCCCGCTTTCGTCACCACTTCCATGCCTGCTACAAAGACCGAAATCTCATTAGACATTGGATCACCTTCCTTTCATTTCGTTGAACACACCTTGAAGGTAGGCCGATTCGCCGTCGATGCAAGAAAAAATCGGCAGTCCGGCCGAAGTGGCGAGATGGCGCGGGTTTTCCCCGCTACGTCTCAAAGGTGTTTTCCAAGAATAATCAGCGCGATGCCACCACGCTTATTGATCTCGCCGTTCACGCTGAAATGCTGGCGGCTACGCAATGTGATCGCCGGCTTCGCCAACAATCGGTCACAAACGCTTGCCAGCTCTACAACCCTTAAGTTTTTATTCACCACGTCGCCCGACAATCGGGCCTCGTGTTTTCGGGCATTCCTGCTGCAGAGACGGCGGGCTGGAGCAAAGAGCATGTGTCGTTGGGCAGCCTATCGCGGAGACCCCCTCTATCTGGAGGAGCTGGTGTCGTCGCCTGCCCATTCGCTGATCGAACAGTCGCATTGCGCCACCCGCGCCAAGACCGCCACCAACGGCGATGGTTTCGGCATCGCCTGGTATGGCGATCGCTCGGAGCCGGGGCGCTACCGCGATATTCTTCCGGCCTGGGCCGATTGCAATCTGAAGAGCCTGGCGCGCCAGATCCGCTCACCGCTGTTCCTCGCACATGTGCGCGCCGCGACCGGCGGCGGTACGCGCCGCGACAATTGCCACCCTTTCACCCACGAAAACTGGTCGTTCATGCACAATGGCCAGATTGGCGGCTTCGAGCGGCTGCGCCGGCCGATGGAAGCGATGCTCGATGACGAGCTCTTCCACGCCAGAAGCGGCACGACGGATTCGGAGCTGATGTTTCTGCTCGCCATGCAGTTCGGCCTCCGTCAGGCGCCGGTCGCCGCCATGTCGGAGATGGTAAGCTTCGTCGAAGGACTGGCCGAAAACATTCTCGGTGATGCCCATCTCCGCTTCACCGCCGCCTTTTCCGATGGCGCATCGCTCTACGGCATCCGCTATGCGACGGACCGCAAGGCGCCAACCCTTTACGCATCGCCGATGCGGATGGGTCATTGCCTGGTGTCGGAGCCGTTGAATGATGATGTCGATGCCTGGATGGAAATCCCGGATGGCAGCGCCGTCACCGTCAACGAGGCGGGAATCACGATTACGCCGTTCCAGCCTGAGCGGCGGGTGGAAAGAGCAGCAAGCCTGGCTATCTCTGCCTGAGCCGTTCGGCGATCAGGGCAGCAAGCTTTTCCGCCACATCTTCTTTCGCCATATCAGGCCATTGGTCGATGCCTGCGCGGCTGATGAGCTTCACGCTGTTGCGCGTCCCGCCCATGATGCCGGTCGCCGGAGACACGTCGTTGGCGACGATCATGTCGGCACCCTTGCGCTCCAGCTTCGTCTTGGCATTGCTCTCGACATCCTGCGTTTCGGCGGCAAAACCGACGACGATTTTCGGCCGCATCGTATGATGGCCGACGGTTTTGAGGATGTCCGGATTCTCGGTTAGCGCCAGCGTCGGGATGGATTCGCCGGGATGCTTCTTGATCTTCTGGTCGGCGGCCGAGGCCACCCGCCAGTCGGCAACGGCGGCTACCATCACGGCGATATCGGCAGGCAGCGCTGCCAGCACGGCGTCGCGCATCTCTTCGGCCCGCTCGACATGGATGGTTTTCACGCCAGAAGGGTCTGGGATCGTCACCGGTCCCGAAACCAGCGTCACATCGGCGCCGAGTTTGGCAAGTGCGGCCGCGATCGCATGCCCCTGGCGCCCGGATGAGCGGTTGGCGATGTAACGGACCGGGTCGATCGGCTCGTGGGTCGGGCCTGACGTGACCACAGCCTTGCGTCCGGCAAGCGGCTTCGGTCCGTCGTCCAGAAGCGCCTCGGCTGCGGCGACGATTTCCAGCGGCTCCGCCATCCGGCCGACACCGGCCTCGCGGCTCTCGGCCATCTCGCCGGCCATCGGCCCGATCATGCGGATGCCGTCGGCAGTAAGGGTCGCGACGTTGCGCCGGGTGGCCGGATGCGCCCACATCCTCGGGTTCATCGCAGGCGCGGCAAGCACCGGCTTGTCGGTCGCAAGCAACACGGTTGAGGCAAGATCGTCGGCCAGCCCATTCGCCATCTTCGCCAGCAGATCGGCGGTCGCCGGCGCGATCAGCACCAGATCGCAATCGCGCGCCAGGCGGATATGTCCGACGTCCTGTTCGTCCTGCCGGGAAAAGAGATCGGTGAAGACATGATCGGCAGCAAGCGCGCCGACGGCAAGCGGCGTCACGAATTCCTGCGCGCCTGATGTCATGACCGGGCGCACCGATGCGCCGCGTTCACGCAGCCTGCGGATCAGGTCGAGGCTCTTATAGGCCGCGATGCCACCCGAGATGATAAGCAGGATGCGTTTGCCGCTGAGAGCCATGGCCTTTTACCCGTCGTCCTATTGGTCGAACGACCCTAAGCCTTTGGCGAATAACATGCAATGCGCGGCTGGTCAGTGGGCCCGCCGCTTGCGGGAGGGCGTGAAGATGGCAATCGCCAAGCCGACGCCGGCGAGCTGCAGGATCGAGCCGCCTGCTTCGGCAACCGTCGGCAGCCGCTGCTCGAACAGGAAGCCGAAGATCAGGCCGAACACCGTTTCGGCCACGATCAGCTGCGCGGCAAGCGCCAGCGGCAGCCGCTTGGAGGCGATCATCCAGAGCAGGGTCGCAAGCCAGGCGCCGGCCAGCCCCATGATCAGCGACCAGAGGATGAAGCGCAGAAGTTCCGCTCCGGTGAAGACGATATCGGTCCCGATCGAGGTAAAGGGAATGAGCACCAGGCAGCCGATCCCGGCGCCGATGCCCTGCAAGCCCGTCCATTGCAGGATATCGGGCGCATCGGGCGATTGCATCGCCGCCGTGCTCGCCAGCCCGTAGATCACCCAGAGCGTCAGGCCGATCAGCGCCGATCCGATGCCGAGCCAGATCGCGCTCTGGTCGCCCGAAGGCGTTGCCGCGAAGATCGAGACATTGACCCAGCCGATGCCGGCCGCGATCAGGATCAGCGGCAGCGCAAGCAGCTTCCAGGCGACCGAGCGGTCGCGCAGGTTGGCGATGATGGCGAGCAGTACCGGCATGGTGCCGATAACGAGCGGCGGAATGGCTGCCCCCGCAAGCCGCACCGCATAGGCGACGCTGACGAAATAGCCGACATAGCCGATGCCGCCGAGCAATAGCGCGGTGATCGCCATGCGCGGCCTGATATTCTTCGGCCGGAACCGCGGGCTGACCATCAGCACGATGCTGGCCAGCGCAAACAGTCCATAGCGCGTGACCGTCAGATCCATGGTCGTGAACGGCGCGATGGCGCGCGGCACGACGAAGGTCAGTCCCCACAACGCACAGGTGGCGAGGCCGCAAAGAATACCGAGAAGCATGAAGCACCGGAGGCACAAGGGCCGGAAGATGAGATGGATTTCAGCATCGTTGATAGGCTTGGCCGCGCCCGGAAACAAGTCTCACCAGCGACATCTAGCGGGCGATTTCGGCGCAGAAGTCGATGAAGGCTCGGACCTTGGCCGGCACGTGATGCCGCGAGGGGTAGAAGCAGTGCAGCGGAAAGGTTTCGCCCGGCCAATCCGGGTAGAGATCGACCAGTTGCCCGCTGTCGAGATAGGGCTTCATGCCGAGCGAAAACACCTGGGCAATGCCGATGCCGGCGAGACATGTGGCAAGCGTCGTCCCGGCATCGTTGACGAGAATCCGTCCGCGCGTGGCGATCGGCACCACTTCCTCGCCGCGCCGCAGTTCCCATTCGAAGGGCTTTCCAGTGAGCGGATCCTGATACTGGATGCAGGTGTGATCGCCGAGATCCTCAGGAAGCCGGGGGCGTCCATAGCGTTCGAGATAGGCGGGGGCCGCGACCGTGATGACCCGCGTCCGAAACAGCTGCCGGGAAATCAGCGCGCTTCTGGCCGGGATCTCTCCGAAGCGCACCGCCACATCCATGCCATCGGCCACCAGGTCGCCGATCTCGTTGCGGGTGATGATTTCGAGCTGGAGATCAGGATAGCGATCAAGAAAGGTGCCAAGCTCCGGTGCCAGGATCAGCCTGGAGAAATAGGGATCGGCGTTGACGCGAAGGCGCCCGCGCACCGCCTGTGCGGTGCCAGCGGCATAACTGGCCGCTTCTTCGATGCCGCCGAGCAGGGGCACGACCTGTTCGTAGAAGCGCGCACCGTCATCGGTCAATCTGAGCGACCGCGTCGTCCTGTCGAGGAGCCGGACGCCGATCCGCCCCTCCAGCCGCGATATGGCACGGCTAACGCCCGATGCGGTTAAACCAAGTGCCTCGGCGGCGCGCGCAAAACTGCCGCTTTCGACCACCGCCGCCAGCACGCTGACACCATTCAGCAGTCGTCCGTCCAACATCATCTGATCCGTGATTTTCTGTCATGAATAATATGACAAAAGCGCAATTCAGTCAAAAATGAATTGCGTGCATCTTCCGCGCATCGCGGCGGCCTGTTGCTGCCGGAAAAGGAGCGTGACGATGTTTGCAGTAACTGGAGTGACGGGTCAGGTCGGCGCGGTGGTGGCCGAGCGATTGCTGGCTGGACGCCATGCCGTGCGCGCCGTGATGCGCAATGCGGAAAAGGGAAAGGCGTGGCGGGATAGCGGTGCTGAAATCGCGATCGCCGAGATGACGGATGCGGACGCGCTCGCCAAGGCTTTCGAGGGTGCCGAAGGCGTCTTCGTGCTGCTGCCGCCTGCCTTCAATCCGGCGCCGGGCTTTCCGCAGGCGCGCGCCATCATTGAGGCGGTGAAGGCAGCGGTGATTGCGGCAAGCCCGAGGAAGATCGTTTGCCTCTCCACCATCGGCGCTCAGGCGCAGCAGGAAAACCTTCTGACCCAGCTCGGTATTGCCGAGCAGGTCTTTTCCGCGCTGCCGGTGCCGGTCGCGTTCCTGCGGGCCGCCTGGTTCATGGAGAATTCCGCCTGGGATATCGCTTCAGCGCGGGAAAGCGGCGTGATGCCGAGCTTCCTTCAACCGCTCGACAAGCCGGTGCCAATGGTCGCGGTTCGCGATGTCGGCGCGACCGCCGCCGGAATGCTGCAGGAAACCTGGACGGGGCGCCGCATCGTCGAACTGGAGGGCCCCTCCCGCATCACGCCGTTACAGATGGCCGAAGCTCTTTCGCTAGTACTCGGCCGGCAGGTCCGTGCTGAGGCGGTTGCAAGGGAAAGCTGGAGCGAACTGTTCCTTTCGCAGGGCATGCAGAACCCCGGCCCGCGTATGCGCATGCTCGATGGTTTCAACGAAGGCTGGATCGAGTTCGAAGCCGGCGCGAGCGGTTCGCGAAAGGCAAAGACGGATTTCGAAACGGCGATCCGCACGCTGATCGAAACCCGCTGACGCGAAAGGCCGCGGCGCTCTCGTGCCGCGGCCTTGCTTCGATGTTGAAAGGCTTACGTGCGGGTGATCGATGCGCCGCCATCGACCAGCGATGCCGTGCCGCTGACGAAGCTCGAGTCGTCGGAGGCGAGGTAGAGCACCGATTGGGCAATCTCTTCCGGCTTGGCGACGCGCTTCAGCGCATGCAGGTTGGTGATGAAGCCCTGCTTGTCTTCGGTGTCGTTCATCTCGCGATACATGTCAGTGTCGACGCCACCGGGCAGCACGGCATTGACGCGCACATTCTGCGCCCCGAATTCGGCGGCAAGCGTCTGTGTCAGGCCGATCAGGCCGGATTTGCTGGCTGCATAGCCGGCAACGCCGGGGAAAGAGAAGCTGTAGCCGACGAATGTCGAGGTGAAGATCACCGAGCCGCCGCCAGTCTTGACCATGGCGCCGATCTGGTGCTTGGCGGCAAGGAAGGAGGCGACGAGGTTGATCGTCAGCGCTTCGGTAAAGCCTGCTTCGGAAACCTCAGTGCTCGGGCCCGCTTCGCCGAGGATGCCGGCATTGTTGAAGGCGATGTCGAGCTTGCCGCAATTGCCGACGGCAGTGGCGACAAGTGCCTTGTGGTAATCCTCCGAGCGTACGTCGCCCGCAACTGCGATGGCAGTGCCACCGGCTTCCTTGATTTCGGCAACGAGGCTATCGAGCTGCGCTTGACGGCGGGCGCCGACCACGACCTTGGCGCCTTCGGCGGCAAACAACTTGGCCGTCGAACGGCCGATACCCGAGCTTGCGCCGGTGACGATTGCAACTTTGTTGTTCAGGCGGTTCATAATTCCATCTCCTATTTGCGGGGCGTTGTGCCCCTTCGATGAGTGGAAGATGGCATTTTCCAGTTGTTCGGATTAGTCTGCAAATGGTGGAACTCGATTTCGGAAATACCGAACAATGATCAAGATTGAGGGAATTGCGGCTTTCGTCGCCGTGGTCGAGGCCGGTTCGGTCAGCGAAGCGGCACGTAGGCTCCGCCTGTCGAAATCCGTCGTCAGCGAACGCCTTGCGGAACTTGAGAAAACGCTGGGCGGCCTGCTTCTCCATCGCACCACCCGCAAGCTGACGCTGACGGAGGATGGGACTGCCTTTCTGGAGCGCGCGCTGCGCATCGTCCACGAGGTGGAGGAAGCTTCAGCCAGCATGGCGGAGCGCCGCGGCACGCTTGCAGGGCCGCTGCGGATTGCCGCCCCCGTCACTTTCGGGCGCATGCATCTTGGGCCCGCCCTCTATCCGTTTCTCGCCGAGCATCCGGAAATCGCCCTGACGCTCGATATTGACGATCGCCGCGTCGATGCGGCGTCGGAAGGCTACGACGCCATCATTCGCAACGGCCCGATCGCCGACTCGCGTCTTGTCGCCTGGAAACTCGCTCCGAGCCGCCGCATGCTTGTCGCCTCGCCGGACTATCTTGCCAAGGTGGGCATCCCGCGCACTCTGGCCAGTCTTCAGGAGCACAGGGGACTTTTCTACACCAATCGCGGTGTTGCCGACTGGCGCTTCCAGACCGCAGAGGGTGTCGCCGTAGTGCGCGCCCAACTGGCGATGGGCATGAACAATGGCGACATGCTGCGCGATGCGGCGATCGCGGGTCTCGGGATTGCGCTTCTGCCAGCCTTCATCGCCGGACCGGCCATTAGCGAGGGTGCGCTTGCCGAGATCGACGTTGGCAGCACGCCAGAACCGGAATTCATCTACATGGCCCATCCCGAAGGCCGCAATCCTTCTGCCAAGCTGCGCGCCATTGCCGATCACCTGAAGAAGGTTTTCGGCGATCCGCCCTATTGGGATCGGCCCGCATCCTGAAGCTGGAGATCTAGAGCAGGCTCATCAGGTTTTCTGTGACCGGCGAGCGCTGAGTCTTGAGTACTGCAAGCGCCAGCCGGGCAACGGCCGGCGGTCCCTCGATCGGCCGGTACGCGACGCCGTCGAGCCTGATCTGCGCTATCGATTCCGGAACGATGGACACGCCGAGTTCCGCGGCCACCAGATTGACGACCGATGAGATTTGCGGCGCTTCCTGCGCCACTTCAAGTTCGAAGCCCGCTTTCCGGCAGGCGAGCACAACGTCGTCGAACAGGCTGAGCCCCACAAGCCGCGGAAAGAGGATGAACGGCTCGTTGGCGAGCAGCGAGAGCGGCAGTGCGGCGCGCTTTGCCAGCGGATGACTTGCCGGAAGTGCGATAACCATCGGTTCGTCGGCAAGCCGCTTCAGCCGGACACCGGGCGGATCATCTAGGCTCGGGCGCATGAAAGTCGCGTCGAGTTCGCCGCGGTGCAGTTTCTCCATCAGCGCCAGCGTGTTCATCTCGGTCAATGACAGCCGTACCCCAGGCCATTGTGCCTGGAAGCGCCGGATCGTAGCGCTGACCACGGTGTTGAATGCCGAGGACGCGGTGAAGCCTAGTGCCAGCCGCCCAGTCTCGCCGCGGTTCGCCCGTTGCGCTGCAAGCTTGGCTTTCTCGGCGGCGGCGAGCGATGCTTTCGCCTCACCGAGAAAGGCTTCACCGGCCGCCGTCAGTTCCGCCCCGTGCGGCACTCGATGAAAAAGCGCAGCCCCCACTTCCGCCTCCAGATCGCGGATCTGCTGGCTGAGCGGAGGCTGGCCGATGCCGAGCTTGGCTGCGGCGCGGGTGAAATTGCGCTCCTCGGCAACAGCCAGGAAATAACGGATATGCCGGAGCTCCATCTGCATTATCTCCAAAAGCTATCGAGAATGGTTGTTCCATATATTGGAAAAATTGCGCCTTGCTGGCTAGATCAAAGGCGAAAGGCGCCTGATATGCCAAAGACAGCAGCAAGAATGAGCGACATTTCTCCGGTTGAGGCGCAGGCGATGGCGCCTGCAAGGGATTATCTGACCCGCGGCACCGCGTCCTACCGGCGGGCGAGTCTTGCCTTGTTCCTGTCAGGCTTCTCGACCTTCTCGCTGCTTTATTGCGTCCAGCCGCTGCTTCCGGTCTTCGCCTCCGAGTTCGCCGTCAGCCCGGCGGAGAGCTCTCTGGCGCTGTCGCTCTCAACGGGATTTCTGGCAATCGCCATCGTCTGCGCCGCCGCCGTTTCCGAAGGTCTCGGCCGCCGCAGCCTGATGTCGATTTCGCTCATCGGTGCCTCGCTCTTGACGATCGCCGCCGCTTTCTCACCGGATTGGCACTTGCTGCTGGTGCTGCGCGCCATGCAAGGTCTCGTTCTCGGCGGCGTGCCCGCTGTGGCAATGGCCTATCTTGCCGAAGAGATCGATCCGAAAGGGCTCGGCGCCACCATGGGCCTTTATGTCGGCGGAACGGCCTTCGGCGGCATGTCCGGCCGGGTATTGACCGGGATTTTTGCCGAATATCTGAGCTGGCGCCCGGCGATGGCGCTGATGGGGACGATCGGACTGGCCGCGGCGATCGGCTTCATTCTGCTGCTTCCGGCGTCGCGCAATTTCATCCGCCGCCCGGGCTTCGACCCGCGCTTTCATCTCCGGGCATGGATCGGCCACCTCCGCAATCCGGCACTTCCCTTCGTCTTCGCCATCGCCTTCCTGGCGATGGGCTCCTTCGTGACGATCTACAACTACGCTGGCTTCCGGCTCGTCGCGCCGCCCTATGAACTCACGCAAACCGAACTCGGCCTGATCTTTACCGTCTACATGTTCGGCATCGGCGCCTCATCGATAGGCGGCATCCTTGGTGATCGTTTCGGCCATTTCGCCGTGCTGCTCACCGGCCTTGCCGTCACGGCTCTCGGCAGCGCTCTCACACTATCAGCGTCCCTGCCTGTCATCATCCTCGGCATCATCGTACTGACCAGCGGCTTCTTCATGAGTCACTCGATCGCCAGCGGCCTGGTCGGCAAGCTGGCAAAGGGTACCAAGGGCCACGCGTCCTCGCTCTACATGCTCGCCTACTACGTCGGCTCCAGCGTCATGGGCTCGGCCGGAGGCTGGTTCTTCTCGGCTGAAGGATGGTCGGCGGTCGTCTTCTTCACGCTCGCCATGCTCGCCTGCGCTTTTGCCGCTGCCTATGCGGCAAGGCGGCTTTCGAGCGTTCAGAGTTAGGCGAAAATCTCAACCAAGCCGGATATACGGCACGTCCTTCTTGGCAACCTCGTCAAGCGCATCCTCGTATCCGGCGTCCGCGTAGCGCATGACGCCGAGCGCCGTGTCGTTGGTCAGCGCGTGGTCGAGGCGCTCGTCGGCGTCATCGGTGCCGTCGGCAACGACGGTGACGCCACAGCTCGTCATGTAGCCGGCATAGCCGCCGCCGCCGGAATGGACGACGACAAGATCGGCCATCGACGAGCAGAGCATCATGGCGTCGATCAGAGGCCAGTCGGCGATCGCGTCGGAGCCGTCCTTCATCCGCTCGGTCATGATATTCGGATGTGCCATGGCGCCGGCATCCAGGTGGTCGCGGGAGAAGGCGACAGGCCCCTTCAATTCGCCACTGGCGACCAGCTGGTTGACCCTCCGCGCCAGCGCCGTGCGCTCGCCATGACCAAGCCAGGCGATACGGGCGGGAAGGCCTTCGAAGGGCACATGTTCGCGCGCCAGCCGGATCCAGTTGGTGATGATCTTGTTGTCAGGAAACATTTCGAGCAGCAGATCGTCGATCCGCGCGATGTCGCTTTCCTCACCTGACAAGGCCATCCAGCGGAACGGGCCGATGGCACGGGCAAAAAGCGGGCGCAGATAGGCTTCGGTGAAGATCGGAATGTCGAAGGCGTTCTGAACGCCGCCTTCCTTGGCCTGGGTGCGGATCAGGTTGCCGTTGTCGAAAACTTCGGAGCCCTTCTTCTGGAATTCCAGCATGGCCGTGACGTGCTGGACGATCGAGGCGCGGCTGGCCGCCATCAGTTGCCCCTGACCGTCGTCGCGCAATTCTTTCACCTGCGCGATGCTCATGCCCTTCGGCACGTAGCCATAGACGAGGTCGTGGGCCGAGGTCTGGTCGGTGACTACATCGGGCACGATGCCGCGCCGGGCAATCTCCGGGTAGACTTCTGCCGCGTTGCCGACGAGGCCGACCGAAAGCGCGCGCTTTTCCTTGACGGCGTCATCGATCATCTGGAGAGCCGTATCGAGGTCAGGCGCGATTTCCTGCAGATAGCCGATCTCCTGGCGCTTCTTCGCCCTGTCGGCATCGATATCGACGCAGAGGATCGCGGCACCTGCCATACGCCCGGCGAGCGGCTGCGCGCCACCCATCCCGCCAAGGCCCGCCGTCAGCACGAAGCGGCCGGAGAGGTCTCCGCCGAAACGGCGCTCGGCGATGCGCATGAAGATCTCGTAGGTGCCCTGGATGACGCCTTGGCTGCCGATATATTGCCAGGCGCCGGCCGTCAGCCCGCCCCAGCAGATCAGCCCCTTGCGCTGCAGCTCGTAGAACACCTCAGCCTTTGCCCATTGCCCGACGATGTTGCAGTTGGCCATGATCACCAGTGGCGCCTTGGCGTGTGTCTTCACCAGGCCGATCGGCTTGCCGGACTGGATCAGCAGTGTCTGGTCCTCGTCCATCTCGGTCAGCGCCTTGACGATGCCCTTATGGGCCGCCCAGTTACGCGCCGCCTTGCCGAGAGCCGCGTAGACGATCAGATTTTCCGGGTCTTCGCCGACCGAGAGCACGTTTTCGAGAAGCCGCAGCAATGCCTCCTGCCGCCAGCCCTTGGCGCGCAGCTCCGGCCCGCCGGGAATAGGAAATTTCGGGTGGCGTGGATTCTGCTTCGGCATCGTGATGTTCCTCGTAATATGGTTCCCGCTTCTCCCCGCTGGGGAGAAGGGAATGCTCAGGCCTTAGATGCCAGCGCGTAGCGCGCGATCTCGATGCCCATCGCCTTTTCGACGGAGGGATAAACCGTCGGGTCGAGAACGCTGGCCGAAAGCGGAATGATGTCCATCGGCACATGCAGGATGAAGATATGCATGCCCGCCTGCAGCTGGCCGACGGACAGCGGTTCGCCGTCAGGGGAGAGCGTGGTGATGACGGACGGGAAGGTCGCGACGCGCGTACCGCCAGCGTCGTCTACGGCCATATATTCGTTCATCACATGCATCGTCACCGCATTGTCGCCGGAGCCGACGACGATCGTGCCGATATCGAAGGCTTCCTTGGTATAGACCACGTCCTTCTTGGTGATGATGCCTTCGGTGAGAATGCTGCCGCCTGTCGTTTTGCAGATCGCGTCGATCACCGCCGATCCGCCCTTTTTCTCGGCGGCGATGATCGCCTCGCCAAGCGCCAGCGCCATCGAGATGCCGCCGAGTGCGGCATTCCTGCGTACATAGGAGGCCCGCAGCGGGTTGCGGCAGGAGGCGATGAAGCCGCCGGATTGATCGGATGCGGCGCGCAGGATCGGCGAGATCTTCGCCGTCGCGCCCTTTACGACGAGCTCGATATAGCGGTTCTCGGCGCGATTGCCGCCGACCGCCGTCTGAATCATCTGCTCCGGCGAACCGGCCATGCCGATCGACCCCATGTCGCCGGTCGGATGCGCACGGATATCGCCGACGGCGTCGACAACCTTGGTGCCGAGAATGGCCGAGGGAAGCCAGCCGTTCAGCGTCGAAGACTTGCCGTTCTGGCCGATGATCAGGCCCGAAAGCTTCTCGCCAAGCTCTTCCTGCAGCAGTTGCACGGCCTTGACGTAGTCGATGCCTTGCATTTCCCAAGGCGTGGTCGAGGCGGGCGCGCCGATGGCCGCAGCCGTCGCGATCCAGTCGTCATCTTTGAGTTCGTCGATGGAAACCAGCTCCGGCTTGCCGACATTGACCGCGGCATAGCCGAGCATCCGGCCATGGTCGGCCCAGCCGCCGCCGCCTGCCGCATAGACGGAGCCACCCTTGACCGCAGCCTCGACGTCCTTCTCAACGAGTATGCGTCCCATCAGGCCTTCTCCTCATTCAAGCTCTTGTCCATGTCGCGGACCGCCTCAAACAGCACGGCGGCGCCGAGCGCGATGTCGTCATTTTCCGCCCACTCGTCGGCGCAATGGCTGCGGCCTTCCTTGCAGGGCACGAAAATCATCGCGGCGGGCGCGACCTTGGCGACCCAGGCCGTATCGTGACCGGCACCCGATGCCATCCGCCGATGCTTGGCGCCGACGGTGTCGCAGGCCTGTTCCAGAATTTTCAGCAGCCGCGGATCACCGGGCGTCGGATAATTGTCGGAAACGCGGTTCGGCGACTTGATGGTTACGCCCTGCGCGATCGCCAGCTTGATCACATGGGCATCCAGCCACTCGCAGAAAGCCTCCATGTCGCCGCGGATCTCGGCGCGCCCGTCGATCAGCAGCACGACTTTCGACGGCACCACATTGGCGGCATTCGGTTCGATCCGAAACTCGCCGACCGTTGCCGCAAAATGCCCCGGCGTCTTCGCCCGCTGGGCCGCGGCTTCGCGAATGTCGAGCACCAGCTGCGAGGCGGCAACCAGCGCATCGACACGCCCGTCCATCGGCGTCGTTCCGGCATGATCAGCGCGGCCCTCGACGGTGATTTCGATCCGGGTGATCCCGGCGATCGCCGTGACGATGCCCACATCCTTCTTCTCGTTCTCGAGGATCGGGCCCTGCTCGATATGCAGCTCGAGGAAACCTTTCAGGTCGGGCCGGCTCTGCGAGAGCAGCGTCGCGGGGTCACCGCCGACTTCGGTGATGCCGTCGGCGAGCGTGCGGTCGCCATTTGTGCGCGACAGCCATGCTTCCGGGATCTGACCGGTCATGCCGCGGCTGCCGATGCAGGAGACACCGAAGATGCTGACTTCCTCTGCCAGAAAGTCGATGATCTCCAGGTCGTGATCCAGCTGGATATTCTGATCCGCCAGCGATCGCGCCACTTCCAGCGCCGTGATCGTTCCGGCAATGCCGTCGAACCGCCCGCCGTCAGGCACGGTATCGGAATGCGAGCCGACCATGATCGTCCCGAGGCCCGGCTTCGTTCCCGCGCGGCGGCCGATCAGGTTGCCGGCGGCGTCCATCCGCGTCTCAAGCCCGGCGGCCTTCATCCGCGCCTCGATATAGGCGCGGCCCTCAAGGAAGAGCGGCGAGAAGGCGCGGCGCGTCCAGGGGTGATCCGGTTCAGTGATCTTTGCCAGCGCATCGATGTCTTCGGCGATGCGTCCGGCGTTGACGGGCAGGTTGCGGCTCATGCGGATTCTCCAGAAAGGACGTGGCGGGGCAGCGGGCGGACGAACTTGCCGTTGCCCGGCTCGGAAAGCACCTTGGCGCCATCGGTTATCTTTTCGCCGCGCAGATAGGCGGCCGAAACGCTCCAGGGCAGGCGGATGCCGTGATAGGGGCTCCAGCCGACGATATTGTTGCCACTCGCGGCTGCGTCGTAAACGGTCTCGCGTGGCTCGAGCACGACGATATCGGCGTCTTTGCCCGGTGTCAGCGCACCCTTGATGTGGTCAAGGCGGAAATGCTTCGCAGGGTTCTCGGCCATCAGCTTGGCCGCCCAGGTGAGCGATATGCCGCGCTCGAGCGCGCCCTTCACGAACAGCGGCACCATGACTTCCAGGCCCGGCACGCCGGAAGAGTTCGCCAGCATATCCGGATTGGTCTTGCGGTTTTCTGACCAGCTGACGTGATCGGTCGAAACCAGCCAGACATTGCCCTCGGCGACCTTGCGCCACAGCGTCTCGACTTCGGCGCGCGGGCGGATCGGCGGGTTGATCTTCGCCTTGCCGCCGAGCCGCTTCACGTCATTTTCCTCGTCCAGCGTCAGGTAGTGGATGCAGCATTCGACCGTCGCCTCGAAGCCGTCGCGGCGGTAGGCGCGGGCAATGTCGTAGCCCCGGCCGAGCGAGCAATGCACGACATGCGACGGGCAGCCGGTGTTGGCGCCGGTCTCGAAGATCGTGTGCATCGCCAGCAACTCGGTGATCGGCGGACGGGAGAGGCCATGGGCACGCCAGTCTGTGATGCCGCTCGCCTTGACCTTTTCCATATAGGTGCGGACGGCCTCGTCATCCTCGTTATGGACGCCGGCCGTCAGGCCGGTCGGGGCGATGGCCGCGAAGCATTCGTCAAGCAGGGCAGGGGGAATGCGCGGGAAGCGCTTGGCATCCGTGCCGAAGGTGGAGAACTTGAAGGCCGCAACACCGGCATCCACCATCTCGCGGATGCGCTTCGCGCCTTCTTCGGGATCGACGGTACCATAGAGCGCGAAATCCACGCGTGCCTGCGGGCCGGCATGGTCCATCTTTTTCTTTACCGCTTCGGCTGAGCAGACCAGATTGCCCTCGTCATAGGGCATGTCGACGATCGTGGTGACGCCGCCTGCGGCAGCCGAGCGGGTCGACCAGATGAAGTCTTCCTGATTCTTCTGCGACAGCGAATGTGTCTGCGCATCGATCGCGCCGGGCAGGATCAGAGCCTTGCCGAGCAGATGCCTTTCCCGGGCGGCAGGCGGGATGCCCTGGCCGACTTCGGCTATCTTGCCGTCGCGGACGGCGACATAGCCCTGCTCCAGAATGCGTTCTGGCAGAACGACCGTACCCTGTAGAACGAGATCGAAATCAGCCATGCCGCTTTCCTCTATGCTTGAATTTCAGAGAACCATCGGCTCGGTGGCGAGCCGTTCTTCGATGCGCTCCAGCGAGCCGAGCGCGAAGAAATCGTCGAAGGAGGCGATTGGCATTTCGGCTATCAGCTTCGAGACAAAGGCGTCAGAGCCCAGGTCCTCTTCGATCGCTTCGACCTCCGCCGAAAGCGGCCGGTCCACCGTATAGAATTCGGCATGGCTGCGAACGACCTCATAGATCATCCCCGCCACGCCCTTCGGCTTGTCGCCAAGGATATCGGCGGCCTGCGCAGACAATAGGGCCTCCAATGCCGCGAGGCGGCGGAGTGCGCGCGTCTGGCGTTCGAAACGCTCGATCACGAGCGGCAGGAAAGCAGCTTCGTCTTCAAGACCGGCCGCCACCACGAGAGACTGCGCCGAGACAGGATTGGACATCGACAGCACGCGGGAGAAGATTTCACCGGCGAGCTTGATGATCGGGCCGAAGCCTGTGGCGATCTTGCCCGGAGGAACGAGATTGACAGGCAGATCGCGGCGCTGGCCATTGCCGAGGATGACGCAACGGTTGAAGGCGTTGCGCGCCGCGTGCGCCATGCAGAGCGCTGCGGATTCAAGCAGGATCGTCACGTCGAGCGGCAGCGAACCGCCCGATGTCATCACCCGGCCCTCGACGACGACAGGATTGTCGTCGGAACGGCCCGTCGCAGCCAGAATTTTATGTCCGGTGGAGAGAAGGTTTTCGATCACCGCGCCGAACACCTGCGCGATCATGCGCAGGCTCAGCGGGTCTTGAACATGCGTTGCGACCGGCCAGTCCCAAGGGTCCGAGGCGTTGCAAAGCCATGATCCGATTAGCGCCTCGCGGGCCGTGCCGACATGGCGGACGGCCTTCCAGGGGTCGCGTGAGGCGCCAAGCGCACCGGCTGCCATCATGCCCGTCGCAAGAAGGACGCGGATCGAAGCGGCGGCATTGCGGGTCGCTTCGCCGGCGGCGGCAAAGCTCACGGCATTGACGCTGAGCGAAGCCAGGCTGTCACGCGGCGCCATCCTGACGGGCTGCAACCCCGCCGCCTGGAACGCTTCGGCCGCCTGCATGCGCTTGCCGCGATAGACGGCCTCGCCAACGCCCGTGAGCACTGCGCCGATCTGGCCCATCAGGCCGATATCGGCGCAGCCGATCGAGCCTGTCCGGCGCACCAGCGGAATAAGATCGGCGTCGAGAAGCCGCATATAGGCTTCGATCAGTTCCGCCGTGCAACCGACCTGGCCCGTCAGCGCCGTATTGATGCGGATCGCCATCGCATTGCGCACGACGGCGCAGGAAAAGGGAGTGCCGGTGCCGAAATGGTGAGCGCGCACCAGCCCGAGATTGAAGGCTTCGAGCTCGTCATTCGACCACTCGACATCCTTCATGGCGCCGACGCCTGTCGTCGAGCCATAGACCGGCACGCCGGAATTGATGGCCGCTTCGACGATCAAGCGGGCGTGCTGGATTCGTGCCATGCCTGCTGCCGAAGCAGAAAGCGCCACTTTGCCCGATCCGATCCTCACCATCTCCGCAAAGCCGAGAGGTTGGCCGGACAATTCTATGCCGGGGCGTTCATGCTTCATCTGCTGGTCTCCTTGAAGCCGAGACTAAGCGAGTGCGTCACACCATGGGATATCCCAAATGCCGAACACAGCATGCATTTGCTTTGCCTGAAGTCAGCTCAACGTCCAGGCAATATAGAGAAGCGTCAAGGCAATTATCCAGAGAGCAATCCGGGCCGAGCGGTTGTGCCGTGCCTCGGACTTGCCGATCGCCTCAGTGGTCTGCTCGTCGAAGCGCAATCCATGCTCGCTCATGTGCAGCAGCTGGTGATGGAATTTCTCCGTCTGCGCGGCGATCTCGGGCACGGCTTCGGCAAGCTTCACGGCCGCTTTCAACCCGTCCTTCAGATCGGTAACGATGCGCTTCGGGCCGAGGTTGTTGCGGATCCATTCGCCGACGACAGGCTCGGACGCCTTCCACATGTTGAAGCGCGGATTGAGCATGCGCGACACGCCTTCCACCACGACCATGGTTTTCTGCAGCATCACCAGCTCGGGCCGCGTCTGCATGTCGAAGAGCTCGGTGACTTCGAAGAGCAGCGTCAGAAGCTTGCCCATCGAGATCGTCTCTGCCGGCTGGCCGTGGATCGGTTCGCCGATCGCGCGGATCGCCTGCGCAAAGCTCTCGACATTGTGGTGGCCGGGAACGTAACCGGCCTCGAAATGCACTTCGGCGACACGGATATAGTCGCGGGTGATAAAGCCGTAGAGGATCTCGGCCAGGAAGCGCCGTTCCTTCTTTCCGAGTCGTCCAACGATCCCCATGTCGACGGCGACGATCATGCCCTGCGCATCGACGAAAAGATTGCCCGGATGCATGTCGGCATGAAAAAAGCCATCGCGCAGCGTATGGCGCAGGAAGGACTGGATCAGCGTATCGGCAAGCGCGTTCAAATCGTGTCCGGCGGCCAGCAGCCCCTCGACATCGGACATCTTCACGCCGTCGATCCACTCCATTGTGATGACGTCGCGGCCGGTGCGCTCCCAATCGACCTTCGGTACCCGGAAGCCCGGATCCTTTTCGGTATTTTCCGCAATCTCGGAAAGGGCTGCCGCCTCGAGGCGCAGATCCATCTCCACCTTGGTGGTCTGCTCCAGCGTCTTGGTGACTTCCACCGGCTGCAGACGCCGGCTGGAGGGCATGAAACGTTCCTGCAGGCGGGCGACGAGATACATCGCCTCGATGTCATGGCCGAAACGCTGCCGCACGCCGGGCCGGACAACCTTGACGGCCACCTTCTTGCGGCCGTCGGTGCCATCGACTTCCGCCGGATGAACCTGGGCGATCGATGCCGCAGCAATCGGATCACCGAAGCTTGCGTAGAGTTCTTCGATTGGCCGCCCGAGAGAGCCTTCGATATTGGCCTTTGCCGCCGCAATCGGGAAAAAGGTCATCCGATCCTGCAGCTGCGACAGATCATTGGCAAAATCGACGCCGACGACATCGGGCCGAGTTGCCAGAAACTGTCCGATCTTGACATAGGAAGGGCCAAGCCGCTCGACCGCCTGCGCCAGACGGTCGCTGCGCTTCTGCCGCTTTGCCTTGCTGCGCTCGAAAATGCTGACGAAGGATTTGGCAAGCGCCACCACGGGCGGAAGCCCTTCGGACGGCAGGGCCGATACGACACCCTCGCGCACCAGCACCCAGCCGACGCGCCAAAGCCGGAAATATGCGCCGAAAGCACTCATGCGGCTGCCCTCATTCCTGTGCTCGTCACAGGAATCCAGTTACGGCGCGTCTGCGCCGTGAACAAAGCAGCAATCTCATGAGAGTCTCCCGCGCCCAAGGACTTGGGCGCACTGGATTCCTGTGACAAGCACAGGAATGAGGGAGGAACCGTATCTATTCCCATTTTCCCTCAGAGCTTCCAGCCAGAATGCAGGGCTGCAATGCCGCCGGTATAATTCGTATATGACACGCGTGAAAAGCCAGCGCCCCGGATCATCGCGGCAAAGTTCGCCTGGTTGGGGAACTTGCGGATCGATTCCACCAGATACTGGTAGGGCTCGGCATCGCCGGTGATCGCCTTGCCGAACTTCGGGATCGCGTTGAACGACCAGGCATCATAGACCTTGTCCAGCAGCGGCAGATCAACTTCGGAGAATTCGAGGACGAGCAGACGTCCGCCGCGTTTCAGCACGCGATAGGCTTCCGACAGCGCCACGTCGATGCGCGGCACGTTGCGGATGCCGAAGGCGATCGTATAGGCATCGAAGCTGTTGGCCTCGAACGGCAGGTCTTCGGCATTGGCCTCGACGAAGGTGAGATTGTCGGAGAGCTTCTTCTTCTCGGCCCGCTCGGCGCCGACGCCGAGCATCGAGCCGTTGATGTCGAGCACGGTCGCATGCGCCAGCCGGTTGGAAGCTTCGATGATCCGGAAGGCGATGTCGCCGGTGCCGCCGGCAACGTCGAGCACCTTGTAGCCCGGTTCCTTGCGCGGGTTCAGCGATGCGATCATCGCGTCCTTCCAGACGCGGTGCATGCCGGCAGACATGACGTCGTTCATGATGTCGTAGCGCTTGGCGACCTTGTGAAAGACCTCGTTGACGAGGCCCTGCTTCTCGCCGTTCGACACTTCACGGAAACCGTAGGACGTTTCCATGCCGCCATCGGCGGAAGTGCGGCTGTCTGACATCGGAAAACTCCGTTACTCGAAATCGGTGCGGCGACCATAGCGAAACGATGCTTTGGACGCTATCTGTAGGCGCGGATCGCAAGCCGCGGCCTTCTGGCGCTATAGCGCACATCGCCAGCGGTTGAAATACGTTTAGCTACAGATGGGTAACGATGCCGGAATTGCCAGAAGTCGAAACCGTCAGGCGCGGCCTGACCCCCGCGATGGAGGGCGCGCGCATCGAGCGGCTGGAGCTTCGCCGCGGCAATCTGCGCTTCCCGTTTCCGGAGAAATTCGAGGCCGATGTCACCGGCCGCACGATCATCGGTCTCGGGCGCCGCGCCAAATATCTGCTGATCGATCTCGATAGCGGCAAGACCATCATTTCGCATCTCGGCATGTCCGGCTCCTTCCGGATCGAGGAGGGGCCTCAGGAAGCCGTACCAGGCGACTTCCATCACGAGCGCTCGAAAGACGAGAAGCACGACCACGCTATCTTCCATCTGGAGAGCAGCAAGGGACCAAGGCGCGTCATCTATAATGACCCCCGCCGTTTCGGCTTCATGGATATTGCCGAGCGTTCGGAACTGCAGACCAATCCGTTCCTTTTTGGCCTTGGACCCGAGCCGACAGGCAACGAACTCAGCGCCGCCTATCTCGCCGAACGTTTCGCAGGCAAGGCGCAGCCATTGAAGAGCGCACTGCTCGATCAGAAGAATATCGCCGGTCTCGGCAATATCTATGTCTGCGAAGCGCTATGGCGCTCGCATATCCTGCCGACACAAGCCGCGAAAACGCTGGTCACCAAGACCGGGAAGCCGAAAGAATCGCTGGAGCTGCTCGTCTCGTCGATCCGCGATGTGATCGCCGATGCGATCAAGGCCGGCGGTTCGTCGCTGCGCGACCATATCCAGACGGACGGTTCGCTCGGCTATTTCCAGCATTCCTTCTCGGTCTATGACCGCGAAGGCGATCCTTGCCGCACGCCCGGCTGCGGCGGTACGGTTTCGCGTATCGTCCAGGCGGGCCGCTCCACCTTCTATTGCCCCGTCTGCCAGAAATAGGGAGAAACGCATGGCCTACGAAACCCTGATCGTCGAAACCCGCGGCAATGTCGGCCTGATCACGCTGAACCGGCCGCAGGCCCTCAATGCGCTGAATTCTAGGGTGTTGAGCGAGCTGAAGCAGGCCTATGCGGATTTTCATGCCGACGACGCCGTTGGCGCGATCGTCCTGACCGGCTCAGAACGGGCTTTCGCGGCAGGCGCCGATATCAAGGAAATGCAGCCGCTCGAATTCGCCGATATATATAAGGCCGAATTCATCGGCGGCTGGGACGAGATTGCCAAGGCACGCAAGCCTGTGATCGCCGCCGTCAGCGGCTTCGCACTCGGCGGCGGATGCGAACTGGCAATGATGTGCGATTTCATCATCGCTTCCGAGACGGCCAAGTTCGGCCAGCCGGAAATCACCCTCGGCGTCATTCCCGGCATGGGCGGCTCGCAGCGGCTCACAAGGGCGGTCGGCAAGTCGAAGGCGATGGATATGGTGCTGACGGGCCGGATGATGGATGCGGCCGAGGCCGAGCGCGCGGGACTCGTTTCGCGTGTGGTGGCGCCGGAGCGCCTGCTCGACGAGGCGCTGGAGGCCGCCGCCAAGATCGCCTCCTTGTCGCGCCCATCGGTGCTGATGGCCAAGGAAGCCGTCAGCCGCGCCTTCGAGGTGACGCTCGAAGAAGGTCTGCGTTTCGAGCGCCGTCTCTTTCACAGCCTGTTTGCCACCGACGATCAGAAAGAGGGGATGACGGCGTTCATCGAAAAGCGTAAACCAGACTTCAAGCACCGCTGATGGGCATTCAGTGGAGAAAGGCTGCGTTTCCGTGAAAATCCGCGTTGACGCGGCCCGGCTTTAGAGTTATATGCCCGCCCACGGTTCGGGAAGCCGCTCTGGTTTTCCGATTATGCTCCCGCATTGCTGGATATTGTGGCCGCAGGGCCCGCGGTGATGGCGGAGTTTTGTTCGAATTCTTTTGAGAGGCATCCATGGCCAATACAGCTTCGGCGAAAAAAGCGACCCGCAAGATCGCCCGCCGCACCGACGTCAACAAGGCTCGTCGCTCGCGCGTTCGCACGTTCGTCCGCCAGGTCGAAGAGGCACTCGCATCCGGCGACGCTTCCAAGGCTAAGGAAGCCTTCCTCGCAGCGCAGCCGGAACTGGCACGCGCCGCAAGCAAGGGCGTCCTTCACGCCAACACGGCATCCCGCAAGATCTCGCGTCTTGCTGCCCGTCTGAAGACGCTCTCGGCGTCCGCAAGCGCATAACATTTCGTTAACGAACTGCTCGTTATGATTAGCCCGGTAATTTTACCGGGCTTTTTCGATTCCGCGATCTGGCCTTTGTATGGCGAATTCAGCGACGATTTCGTGTCGGGCGGATGACACTAAAAATCGTTTAATATCAAATGCTTGCGCTAGGTTCTTTCAACGCCGCGCGACTCTCCCCCCTCCGGAAGGGGGGCGAAATGAGTCAAGCGGATTTTTATTTTTTTTCTTTCATAGCGTGTCGAAAATACCCACTTTGGGAATCTCATTGATTCTTCTGCGATTCTTTTTTGACACCGGCGTGACGCCCTAAACCGGTGCCCGGAGTCAATGGCCCCTCCTTAATTTTGCGTAAAATTCATCGTTGATATCCGCAACCGATCCTGCCTAAATGACTTCCAGCAAAGGGCGCGGACATCACCTGAAAAGGTTCAGTCTTAACTGCCATACCGGCAGGGCGATGAGTTTGTATCTTTTGTCGCGGAGCAGTCTATCTCTCCGTTTTTTCAAGCACTTGAGCATATTTGCACCGCGGCCGTGGCTGGTCTCGGAACGGATAGCTTTTGTGCGCTCGACGGCTGCACGTTTAAGGTGAAGCCGAAGGGGATGGGGAAACTACATTTGTGTTCCGGTTGGTTAGCGGGCGAACGAGGGCCGCCAGCCAGTACGGTTAGGAGACAACATGACGGAGGCCCCATGATGGCGGTTTCCGCCACGGGTTTCTGCGCCGCTCTCTTTTGGAGCTGGGACATCTGTATTGAGTGAACCGGCAAGCCTGCGGCTCATGAGGGGACGCCAGCCTGTCTAACGGGGAAAATTGATCGGGCGGCCGTTTTTTCGGATGACCGCCCGGTGAAATGAAATTGGAAGGCGGCATGATGCAGATGAATTCTATGGCAGCGGGTGCACTTGAGAACGGGGACAAGGCATCGGCATTTGGCTCTACTTCGCTTGAGGCGGCAGGAGAAAAGGGAGACATGAAACATGGCGTACTTTTTGAGCGCGTTAGCGCCCGTCTGAAGGCACAGGTCGGCCCGGACGTATATGCAAGCTGGTTCCAGCGTCTGAAGCTTCATTCGGTCTCCAAGAGCGTCGTACGGCTTACTGTTCCGACGACCTTTCTGAAGTCCTGGATTAACAACCGTTATCTGGATCTGATCACCAGCCTGTTCCAGCAGGAAGATGCGGAAATCCTGAAAGTCGAAATTCTCGTGCGCACCGCAACGCGCGCTGGCGTCAAGCCTGCCGATGAGGTGGCTACCCAAGAGCCGTCCTCACAGGTCACGCCGATCCGCCGTCCGGCATCGGCCCAGCCGGCCGGTCACGCCGTCCAGCAGGCCGTTTCCGCTGCAGCAGCGGCACGTCCGGTAACCTTCGGCCAGCCGCTGTTCGGCTCGCCGCTGGATTCCCGCTTCACCTTCGACACCTTTGTCGAGGGCAGCTCCAACCGCGTTGCATTGGCAGCTGCCAAAACCATCGCGGAAGCAGGCCAGGGCGCCGTGCGCTTCAACCCGCTCTTCGTTCATTCGACGGTCGGCCTCGGCAAGACGCATCTGCTGCAGGCGATTGCCAATGCTGCTGTCCAGAACCCCCGCGCCCTGCGCGTGGTCTATCTGACGGCCGAATACTTCATGTGGCGCTTCGCAACGGCGATCCGCGACAATGATGCGCTGACGCTGAAGGACTCGCTGCGCAACATCGACCTCCTGATCATCGACGACATGCAGTTCCTGCAGGGCAAGATGATCCAGCACGAGTTCTGCCACCTACTCAACATGCTGCTCGACAGCGCCAAGCAGGTCGTGGTCGCTGCCGACCGCGCCCCTTGGGAGCTGGAATCGCTCGATCCGCGCGTCCGTTCGCGCCTGCAGGGCGGTGTGGCGATCGAGCTCGACGGTCCGGACTATGAGATGCGTCTCGAGATCCTCAAGCGCCGTCTGGCCGTTGCCCGCGTCGAAGATCCGTCGCTGGAAATTCCGGCCGAGCTGATGTCGCATGTTGCCCGCAGCGTCACCGCCAGCGGCCGCGAACTGGAAGGCGCCTTCAACCAGCTGATCTTCCGCCGCTCCTTCGAGCCCAACCTGTCGATCGAACGCGTCGATGAGCTTCTCGCGCATCTGGTCGGCTCCGGCGAACCGCGCCGTGTTCGCATCGAGGACATCCAGCGCATCGTCGCGCGCCATTACAATGTCTCGCGCCAGGAACTGGTCTCGAACCGCCGCACGCGTGTCATCGTCAAGCCGCGCCAGATCGCCATGTATCTGTCGAAGACGCTGACGCCACGCTCCTTCCCGGAGATCGGCCGCCGCTTCGGTGGACGTGACCACACGACCGTGCTTCATGCCGTTCGCAAGATCGAGGAACTGATCTCCGAAGACACCAAGCTGTCGCACGAGATCGAGCTGCTGAAGCGCCTGATCAACGAATAGCGCGCCCTTGAGCGCTGGAAATCTGCGGCCGGGAGCGATCCCGGCCCTTTTCTTTTTACGGGCCTTTTATTCTGTACATCCCCTCCAAAGACGGCTCAAAGTGAAGCGGTCGCTGCTTGGGAGGGAACAGGATGAGCTTCAGGAAAATCGCCGTTGTCGGTCTCGGCAAGGTCGGACGTCTCGCCGCAACGCTTCTGCATGAAGGCGGTTTCGAGGTCACCGGCGTCGATGCCCAGCTTCCGCTGTCGGATGTGCCCTTCACCTGCCGGACCGGTGACATCTCGAACGCCGCTGTTGCGGCCGAACTCCTCTCCGGCGTCGAGGCCGTCCTGTCCTGCCTGCCCTATCACCTGAACATCGCGCTTGCTCGCGCTGCGCATGCTGCCGGCGTCCACTATTTCGATCTCACCGAAGATGTGCCGACGACGAATTTCATCATCGAGCTGTCGAAGACCGCGCGCGGCCTCATGGCGCCGCAATGCGGTCTGGCGCCGGGCTTCGTCGGCATCGTCGGCGCGAGCCTTGCCGACGGTTTCGAACGCTGCCGCTCGATCCGCATGCGCGTCGGCGCCTTGCCGCAGCATCCGACCGGGCTTCTGGGCTATGCCTTCAACTGGTCGCCCGAAGGCGTGGTCAACGAATATCTGAACGATTGCGAGGTTATCGAGGGCGGTGTGCGCAAGCTCGTTTCGCCGATGGAGTGGCACGAGACGATCTATGTCGAAGGCGTCAAGCTCGAGGCCTTCACCACCTCCGGCGGGCTCGGAACCATGTGCGATACGCTGCTCGGCAAGGTCGAGAACCTCGACTACAAGACCATGCGCTATCCCGGCCACATGGAGCTGATGAATTTCTTCTTCCACGAACTGTTGATGCGCGACCAGCGCAAGCTTGCCGGCCAGATCCTGACCGACGCCAAGCCGCCCGTCGATGACGACGTCGTCTACGTCCATGTCGCCGCCGAAGGCACCGAGCGCGGCAGTCTGCGCCGCAAGGAATTCGTCAGGGCCTATTATCCGATCGAAGTCGCTGGAGAGAGGCGGACGGCAATCGCCTGGACCACATCAGCCTCGGTCGTCGCCGTCATCGAAATGGTGCGCGACGGACTGTTGCCATCGACCGGTTTCCTGCACCAGGAACATATCCCGCTCGACACCTTCCTGCAGACCCCGACCGGTAGCCTGTTCAAGGCCAGAAGCGCCAGCAGGCATTAGGCGCAGGCGAAGATCAAGTTTGAGCTACTGGTTGCGTCTTTCAGGCAGCGCACAGAGCTTGCCACAGCTCGGTATGCCGGGCAGCATATAGCGAAGGCAGCAGACCTTTCGGCGCGCCACGCATTCGCCGTTCTCCTCCACGTGCCGGATACAGCCGGAGAGCGGATTGACGCCGCCATCGGGCAGGCAGCCGCGCACGAAAACCGGCAGGTCGGCCTGGGCCAGGTCGGGGTCGTCCTTGTCTGCGGTCAGCCGCAGCGCATAGTCGATATAGACGGCCGCATTGTTCCAGCAGAGCTTGGCGGAAATGCCGTGCTTCACCAGCTGGCCTACGGCCTTGAAGAGATGGGTTTCAAGAAGCGGATCAATCGCCTCGAAAGAGCCGCGGGCAGCGCCATCATCCCAACCGCTATGCGGCACGCCGAAGGCGCGCGGCAGTCCGTCCTCGTTGAGCGCAATGGTCATCTCATCGAAAGCAACCGGCAGCCGCCGGCCCCCGGCGCGCCTCGCAATCAGATAGGCGATCGTCAGACCGGCAAAGTAGTAGAGCGTCCACATCGACACGGCAGCACGGCGGTCGGTTCCACCCGAGATGGCGGCATATCGGTCGATTGCTTGTTCCAACGCTCCGCCGGTGAAGAAGCTGTTGAGAGGCATCGCGCCTTCCAGGTCCGCCGACAGCATGAGCTTTTCGGCACACCACGCATGCTCGCCGGTAAACAGTGACGCAAGCCGCTCTGACGGGCGGTAGGCGCCTCTCAGGGCCTCTGTGGCTGCAATCACCGCCATGTGCTGGCCATGCGGCAGGAGCGCGCCTCAGCGCGCCATACAGATGGAATGGCAGAACAACGGATATTCATGGCACCGTTCGATTTCAATGCAGGCAGTCACTGCTTGATAACCGCACCATCAGCGAAAAGGAAGATAAAGGTGACTAAATAATTCACCTTTGATTTATCGACGTGCCTAGCTATGCGCCTCCGAGAGTAGCCAGCGGCGGAACGCGGCCGCGGCCGGGCGTTCAAGGGCGGCGCCCGGATAGACGAGGTGGAAGGCGAGGCGGCTGGCGACGCCGATCGGAAAGGGTGCGATGACGGCGCCTTCCTTGAGCTCCGTGTCGACGAAGGAGCGTCGCATCAGCGCGAAGCCAAGACCGGCCTTCATCGCCTCATAGGCGCCATTGCCATGCATGAAGATCGGCCCGCGGGCCGCGTCAACGCCGGCCGCGCCTGCAGCCTCCAGCCAGAGCTGCCAGTCATGGCGGTAGACGTCGTGGATCAGCGTGAAGGGCGCCAGCGCCGCGGGAGCTGGGTGATCACCGAGCTCTCCGGCAAGCTTGGGTATGCAGACCGGCACGAGCTCGTCATCGACAAGCCGTTCGCTGACCAGCCCCTCATAGCCGCCGAGCCCATGACGGATCGCCAGATCGATCCCGTCGCGCTGGAAATCGAGGACGCGGTGTGAGGCGCTGATCCGCACGTCGATCTCCGGATGCAGTGTTTCGAACCGGCCAAGCCGGGGCACCAGCCAGTAGGTGGCAAACCCGGCGGTACAGGTGACGTTGAGGATCGCGCCGCGCGCCCGGGCCGTGATCGCCGCCGTCGCTTCGCGCACCAGCCGGAATGCCGCCCTCAGCGTGGTGAAGTAGTCGGCGCCTTCGACGGTCAGCGCCAGCGCCCGCGGCTTGCGGTCGAACAGCTGCACACCAAGCGCGGCTTCCAGATCGCGTATCTGCAGACTGACGGCGCCGGGTGTCACATTCAGCTCCCGGGCTGCCAGCGTCATGCTGAGGTGCCGGGCTGCTGCTTCGAAGGCCCGCAAGGCCGATAGCGAGGGTAGATAGTCGCTCATGATTTAGCTCAGCTAAAGTGTAAGGCGAAAAAGACTCGTTTGTGGCGATCCGATTATCGAAATAATATCAGCATCAAATGGATCTGCAATGCACATTGCCTGCCGGTCTCGGACGAGAATAAATCGAAGATAGCCGCATGCTGCGTCTGCAGGAATCGGGTGGCCGGTGCCGCCTGGCAGCTCTATGACGCTTGCATGCGATGGAGGATGACGATGCAGAAGCAGATGGGCTTGGCCGAATGGGGCATGATGCTGGTTCTCTCCCTGCTCTGGGGCGGCTCGTTCCTTTTCAACGGCATCCTGGTCAAGGCGTTGCCGCCTTTCACCATCGTCACCGGCCGCGTGCTGCTGGCCGCCATCGCGCTTAATCTGATCGTGCGGATGATGGGCCACGCCATGCCGCGCGATGGCAAGAGCTGGATCGCCTTCTTCGGTATGGGCGTGTTGAACAACATGATCCCTTTCTGCCTGATCGTCTGGGGTCAGACGCATATCGCCAGCGGGCTCGCCTCGATCCTCAATGCCACGACGCCGCTCTTCGCCGTCGTCGTTGCCCATTTCCTGACGGCGGATGAGAAAATGACGGCCAACCGGTTGATCGGTGTCGTCGTCGGCTTTGCCGGTGTCGCCTATATGATCGGCTTCGATGCGCTGCATGATCTCGGCTCGAACGTGCTGGCGCAGCTCGCCGTCCTCGGCGCGGCGATATCCTATTCCTTCGCCGGGATCTGGGGACGCCGCTTCCGCGCCATGGGCATGCCGCCGCTCTTGCCGGCTGCCGGCCAGGTCACGGCTTCTACTGTTTTGATGATCCCGATCGCCCTGATCGCCGACCGTCCGTGGACGCTGGCAATGCCCGGTGCTGAAACCTGGGTGGCGCTGTTCGGCCTCGCCATCCTCTCGACGGCGATCGCCTACATTCTGTTCTTCCGGATTCTGGCGACGGCGGGTGCGACCAATCTGATGCTTGTCACCTTCCTGATCCCGGTCAGCGCCATCCTGCTCGGCGCGCTGATTCTGGGAGAACAGCTGCAGACAAAGCATCTGATCGGCATGGCGATGATTGCCATCGGCCTTGCGGCGATCGACGGGCGGTTGCTGGCACTCGGCCGCAAGCGCGCGGCCTGAAAATTAGCAGGCGAGATCGGCGACGACGGAATCGAGGATCAGCATCCCCGATGGCGTGCAGCGAAGCCGCGAATTGCCGAGCCGCTCGATGAAGCCGTGTTCCAGCAGGAACTCCTCGCGCGCCGGATCCGGATCGCGTCCCGAGAGCTGCTGCCAGCGGGCGAGATCGACGCCTTCCTTCAGCCGCAGGCCCATCAGCAGCAATTCATCCGACTGCTCTTCGTAGCCGAGCCGCTCCTCTTCAAGAACGCCGTGTCCGTCACGCTCGACCATTTCGAGCCAGGATTCCGGCTTGCGCTCGGTTGCCGTGGCGAGCTTCTCGGAGCCACGGGTCAGGCGGCCGTGGGCGCCTGGGCCAATGCCCGCGTAGTCGCCATAGCGCCAATAGGTGAGGTTGTGGCGGCTCTCGGCGCCGGGGCGTGCGTGGTTGGACACCTCATAGGCCGGCATGCCCTCGCGCTCGGTAATCTCCTGCGTTGCCTCGTAGAGCACGGCCGATTGCTCGCCGTCAGGCACGATGAGTTTGCCGGCCTTGTGCAGGCCGTAGAAAGGCGTGCCTTCCTCGATCGTCAGCTGATAGAGCGACAGGTGATCGACGGCATAGGAGATGGCCTCCTTGAGCTCGCGTTCCCATTCGTTCACCGTCTGGTCGGGCCGGGCGTAGATGAGGTCGAACGACATGCGCGGGAAGATATCGCGCGCCAGCTTGATCGCCTTCAGCGCGTCCTCGACATTGTGCAGGCGGCCAAGGAATTTCAGGTCGCGATCGTTCAGCGCCTGAACGCCGAGCGAGACGCGATTGACGCCGGCAACGCGATAGCCGCGGAACCGCTCTGCCTCGACGCTCGAAGGATTGGCTTCCATGGTGATCTCGATGCCCGAAGGCACGTGCCATTCCCGGGCAATGCCGTTCAGGACTGCGTCCACGGTCTCCGGCTTCATCAGCGAGGGCGTGCCGCCGCCGAGGAAGATGCTGGTCACCGTCTTCGGCCCGCTCAACTGGCGGATCGCGGCCATCTCCTTCAGAAAGGCCGCAACATAGCGCTCCTGATCGACAGGCTGGTGGCGCACATGGCTGTTGAAATCGCAATAGGGGCATTTCGCGGCGCAGAAGGGCCAGTGCACGTAGACGCCGAAACCGGGCTCCCCGGTATCCGGCAGAAGCTTGGCATCACGCAGCGAAGTCAGGTTGTTCAGATCGTCCACGAGCCGACCTTACGCTTCCAGGCAGGTTTCGACAAAGATTTTGAAGGCGCGCGCACGATGCGACAGCGCCTGCTCATCCCCAGGCTTCCAGCCATGCTTCTGTTCGGCGCTCATCTCGCCGAAGGTGGTGTCGTAGCCTTGCGGCTGGAACACCGGATCGTAACCGAAACCCTGCGTGCCGCGCGGCGGCCAGACGACGGTGCCTTCGACTTCGCCGCGGAAAAGCTCCGTATGGCCGTCCGGCCATGCAAGGCAGAGAACGCTGACGAAGCGGGCCGTGCGCTGCTCGGGCTTTGCCGCACCAGCTGTCTCGAGTGCCGTCTCGACCTTCTGCATCGCCATTGCGAAATCGCGGGTGCCATCGGCGGTCTCGGCCCAATTGGCCGTATAGACGCCGGGATCGCCACCGAGCGCATCGACCACCAGACCGGAATCATCAGACAGCGCCGGCATGTTGGCAGCGCTGGCGGAGGCAAGCGCCTTGATTTTCGCGTTCTCTTCGAAGGTCGTGCCGGTCTCGTCAGGCTCGACGAAATTGAGCTCGGCTGCCGACTTGGCTGTGAAACCCAGCGGGCCGATCAGGTCCTGGATTTCGCGGATCTTGCCGGCGTTGTGGCTGGCGACAATGATGGTCTTGGTGTCGAGCTTGCGCATTCTGTTTCCTATTCGATGCCCCAGATACGGGCTTCGGCGCATTCCAGGCTGTTGCTTTCCGGATCGCGAAAGTAGATCGAGCGGCCGCCATTCGGCCAGTGAACTTCGGATTCGATGGCGATGCCCGCCGCCGTCAGCCGGGCGGCCATAGCATCGATATTCCCGGCCGAAACGCGGAAGCAGGCGTGGCCCGCTCCCTTGGTGCCGTGCGGCGGAACCTGAAGCGCGCCCGGCGCCGGTGGCTTGACCGTCTCGTCCGGGTTGAAGATCAGCAACACCCCAGGACCGCACCGAAAGAAGACATGCCGGTTGGCAGCCCGCGTGATCTTGGAAAGACCGAGAATGCCTTCATAGAAAGCTTCGGCTCTATCCAGGTCCTTCGCGTAAAGCGCCGTTTCCAGCATGCCCTCAAGCATGTCGTTCACCCGGCGATTGCCTGCTTCTGCAGTTCCACGAGTTCGGCAATGCCGTTCTTTGCGAGGCCCATCAGCGATGCGAATTCGGCTTCGCTGAACGGCGTGCCTTCGGCCGTGCCCTGAATTTCGACGATGCTGCCGGCACCCGTCATGACGAAGTTAGCATCGGTTTCGGCCGAGGAATCTTCGATATAGTCGAGGTCGATGACCGGCTGGCTGGCGAAGATACCGCAGGAGATGGCCGCGACGTGATCCTTGAGAACACGATCGACCTTGATCATGTTGCGGCTTTCCATCCACTTCAGGCAGTCATAAAGCGCGATCCAGCCACCGGTGATCGAGGCCGTGCGCGTGCCGCCGTCGGCCTGGATGACGTCGCAGTCGATGGTGATCTGGCGCTCGCCGAGCGCAGTGAGGTCAACGACGGCCCGCAGCGAGCGGCCGATCAGGCGCTGGATTTCCTGCGTGCGGCCGCCCTGCTTGCCGGTCGCCGCTTCACGCTTCATGCGCTCGCCCGTGGCGCGCGGCAGCATGCCGTATTCGGATGTGACCCAGCCCTTGCCGGTGTTGCGCAGCCACGGCGGCGTCTTTTCTTCGAGGCTTGCCGTGCACAGCACATGCGTGTCGCCGAATTTCACGAGACAGGAGCCTTCGGCGTGCTTGGAAAAGTTGCGCTCGAAGCTGACCTTGCGCATCTGGTCGGTTTTTCTGCCTGACGGCCGCATTCTCTGTCTCCTGATGCATGAGCCGTTAGGCCGCGAGTGGCGGCACGGCATGATCATGCGTTGTTTCGTGATGCTGCCCCGCTTCTACGATTGGCCGCGGTCATTTGCAAATTCCCTTTTGCCACGCGGGCGAGATTGATTATATTTTGCAGATTGTCATCAGCGTGGGTGTTTCAGAATTCATGGGCTTCAGATCTACGTCGGTTTCGGATGCCGTTGCTGCGCTGGATGAACGCTCGAAGGAAATCTTCCGCCGTATCGTCGAAGGCTATCTGGAAAACGGTGAGCCGCTCGGCTCGCGTAATCTTTCCCGTATTCTTCCAATGTCGCTGTCTCCGGCCTCGGTGCGCAATGTGATGAGCGATCTGGAGGAACTGGGGCTCATCTACTCGCCGCATATCAGCGCTGGGCGTCTGCCGACCCAGGTCGGGCTCCGGTTCTTCGTGGATGCTTTCATGCAGGTCGGTGACCTCTCGGCCGAAGAGCGCGCCAGCATCGATCGTCAGGTGCGCGCCGAAAGCCGCGACAATCCGGTGGAATCGATGATGAACGAGGCAAGCCGGATGCTGTCGGGGATCTCCCGCGGCGCCGGCCTGGTGATCACATCGAAGAACGATCCGGTGCTGAAGCATGTCGAATTCATCCGTCTGGAGCCGACGAAGGCACTCGCGGTTCTGGTCGGCGAACATGATCAGGTCGAAAACCGGATCATCGAGCTTCCGGCGGGCGTGACGTCGTCGCAGCTGACCGAAGCCGCCAACTTCCTCAACGCCCACATGACCGGCCAGACGCTGCCGGAATTGCGCAAGCAGCTCGACCGGCTGAAAACGGATGTGCGCCACGAGCTCGACGCCTTGTCGCGCGACCTGGTGGAGCGCGGCATTGCCGTCTGGTCCGGCAGCCCGGATGAAGGTAAGCCTGCGCAGCTGATCATCCGCGGTCGTGCCAACCTGCTCGAGGGGCTGGACAGTGCCGGTGATCTCGACCGCCTGCGCATGCTCTTCGACGATCTGGAGAAGAAGGACAGCCTGATCGAGCTGTTGAATCTGGCGGAAAGCGGTCCGGGCGTCCGCATTTTCATCGGTTCCGAAAACAAGCTCTTCTCGCTCTCCGGCTCTTCGTTGATCGTCGCGCCCTATCGTGACGACGACGACCGGATCGTCGGGGCGGTCGGCGTCATCGGTCCGACCCGGCTGAATTACTCTCGTATCGTGCCGATGGTCGATTATACCGCCCAGCTGATTTCCCGCCTGTCGCGCGGGTCGCTCTGAAAAAGCCGGAATTTCCGGTTCTTTGTCACGCAGACTTGATTTTTTGCGGTCAAAGCTCGATATCGGGCGCATCCCGAAAGAACCCTTTACCCGGAGACCGTCATGACTGACGAAACGACGAAAAACGGACCTGAGGCTGTTGCGGCTGACGCTGCTGCGGACGCAGCCGCAAACGTCGAGAATGAAGCGGCCGCTGAGGCATCGTCCCAGCCGGATCCGTTGGAACTCGTGAAGGCAGAAAATGCCGAGCTGCGCGACCGCTATCTGCGCCTCGCCGCAGAGATGGACAACCTGCGCCGCCGCACCGAGCGTGAAGTGAAGGACGCGAAGTCCTATTCCGTTGCCGGTTTCGCGCGCGACATGCTCGCCGTATCCGACAACTTGCGCCGGGCGCTCGATGCCATTCCGGCCGAAGCCAAGGCTGCGGGCGAGGCCGGGCTGACGACCCTGATCGAAGGTGTCGAGATGACCGAGCGCTCCATGCTCTCTACGCTCGAGCGCCATGGCGTTCGCCAGCTCGATCCTGTCGGCCAGAAGTTCGACCCGAACTTCCATCAGGCGATGTTCGAAGTGCCGAACACGGAAGTTCCGAACAACACCGTCGTCCAGGTGGTGCAGGCCGGCTTCACGATCGGCGAGCGCGTGCTGCGCCCGGCCATGGTCGGCGTCGCCAAGGGCGGTCCGAAGCCCGAGGCAGAGACGGCCAATTCCTATCTGGATCAGAAGGACGCATAACGAAAAAGGGCCGCTGAGAAGCGGCCCTTTTCTTTTGGTCTTTGTTCTTGCTCAGATGCGGGCGAAACGCTCGATCAGCAGATCGAAGAAACCATCGGCATCGACGAAGCGCATGACCTTTGCATTGCGCTTGCGGTCGGTCACGTGCCACCAGTCGACGACGGTCATTCCGACCGTCAGCTCGGATTTCACCTCGATCTCGACATTGCACTCGCGGCCTTTGAAGAGCTCGGGCTTCAGCAGGTAGGCAACGACGGTCGGGTCGTGCAGCGGGCCGCCGTCGGAACCGTATTTCTCGATATCGAAGCGCTCGAAGAACTCCAGCATCTCTACCATCGCCTGCGCTGGCGCGGTGCCGAGATCGGCCATGCGCTTGACGCGGTCCTTGCGGGTCAGCAGCTGGTGCGTCACGTCGAGCGGCATCATCACCACGGGCACGCCGGAACGGAAGACGATATCGGCCGCTTCGGGGTCGACGTAGATGTTGAATTCGGCGGCCGGCGTGATGTTGCCGCCCTCGAAGAAGCCGCCGCCCATCATGACAAGCTCGCGGACGCGCGCAACGATGTCAGGCGCCTTCTGGAAAGCGAGGCCGATATTGGTGAGAGGGCCGAGCGTGCAGAGCGTCACGCTGCCTTCGGGCTCGCGGCGCAGCGTCTCGATGATGAAATCGACGGAATGCTGTGGCTGCAGCTGCATGGTCGGCTCCGGCAGCGTCGGGCCGTCGAGGCCGGTCTTGCCGTGGACGTGTTCGGCGGTGACGAGTTTGCGGGCGATCGGCTTGTCGGCGCCGGCAAAGACCTTGATGTCGGTGCGCTGGCAGAGCTCGCAGATGATGCGCGCATTGCGGCTGGTATAAGATAGCGGCACGTTGCCGGCGACCGTGGTGATGCCGAGAATTTCGAGCTCTTCGGGGCTGCCGAAGGCGAGCATGATCGCTGCGGCATCGTCCTGGCCCGGATCGGTATCGATGATGATCTTTCTGGGGTTTGCCATATACGTCGTCCCTCCTCAGGTGCACGTCGTTCTGGCAGGCACCATTTGTTTATGATTGCGTCGCAAATCGGCGCAGCCCTTACGGGTGACGATTTGATGCGAGCCCGCATGCGCTTTGTCAAGCAAGGACGAAGGCACCGTTTACCCTAAAATTTCCCGGCACTGTCGCGAGGTCCGCAAAACCTTGCGCGGCTGCCCACCAATTCCCATATTAGCAACAGCCGGATGCTAGTTTAGGTCCGGAAAGGTCGCTTGCATCAAGGACTTGAAACATGAGCCGTATCACTCCCTTCGCCAGCCCGCTGCTTCTGGGCTTCGACGCAATGGAAAAGACGCTGGAGCGTATTTCCAAGGCAAGCGATGGCTATCCCCCCTATAATATCGAGCGCATTGCCGCCGGTCATGACCAGCCCGAGCGCCTTCGAATCACGCTTGCCGTTGCCGGTTTCGGCGAGGATGAGCTCGATGTGACGACGGAAGAAAACCAGCTTTTGATCCGCGGCCGGCAGGTCGAGCAGGGCGAGCGCGAGTATCTCTACCGCGGTATCGCAGCCCGCCAGTTTCAACGTACTTTCGTGCTTGCCGATGGCATGCAAGTGCTTGGCGCAGGGCTAAAAAACGGTTTGCTTTCAGTCGATCTTATTCGGCCGGAGCCCGCCCGCATGGTCAAGAAAATTAACATTTCGGTCCCACAGTAGGACAACGGTTCGAGTTGAGCCGTTAGTCCCTTCTCTTGGAGGTACAGGAATGTTGATGAAAGAAGCGAATTCTCACCTGACCAAATCCGAACTTGCCGGTATCGGCAACGGCGAGGTCGCCTACGTCCGCAAAATGCGTAACGAAGAAGTATCGAAGTGCTTCCCCGAAGCGCCCGATATCGACCCTGGCGTCGATCTATGGGCCCTGTTCGGCGCGGACGGTACGCCGATCCTCTTGACCGACAACCGCTCCAGCACCTTTTTCAAGGCTGCCGAAGACGAGCTGAAGACTGTAAGCCTGCACTAACCTGCGGGCTTATATTTTCTTGAAAGTCAGATAGGCGGAAGAGCGGCCTTCGCGCCGCGCCTTGGCTTCGTAGCGGGTGCTCGGCCAGCCCTCATAGGGCGTCAGCCAGTCGGCGGCATTGCTTGCCAGCCAGTCGAAGCCGCCGTGGTCGCGGCATTTCAGCAGCGTCCAGTTCACATAAGTATCGATATCCGAAGCGAAGCAGAACAGTCCGCCGGGCTTCAGCACGCGATGGAAACGCGCGAGATTCGTCTTCGAGACGAAACGGCGTTTCCAATGCTTCCGCTTGGGCCAGGGATCGGGATAGAGCAGATCGATCTGGTCAAGGCAGCCATCGGGCAGCCAGTCGAGCAGCTGCGTCGCATCGTCGTTATAGACGCGAACGTTCCTGGCGCCCTTGTCCTGGACGCTGGCAAGCAGCTTCTGCATGGAATTGATGAACGGCTCGACACCGATAAAGCCGGTAGACGGCAATTCCTGGGCGCGGTGGATCAGGTGCTCACCGCCGCCAAAGCCGATTTCCAGGCGGAGTTTCTCCACCGGCACCGGAAAGAGGCTTCTCAGCGGCTCGGGATGAGCCGCTGAAAGATCGATGAGGAAAGCCGGGAGCAGGGTACTCAGCTTTTCCGCCTGTTGTCCGCGGAGGGCCTTTCCTTTGCGGCGGCCGAAGAAGGCTTCGGTCGCGCGTCCGCGGCGTTCCATATCCGTCATGCCGCAGCCTTGACCTTGATGGCTTCCTTGAGGCCCTTCACCAGGTCGGTGCGCTCCCAGGAGAACGAGCCGTCACGGCCAGCCTTGCGGCCGAAATGGCCGTAAGCAGAGGTCTTGGCATAGATCGGCTTGTTGAGGTCGAGATGGCGGCGGATACCCGTCGGCGACAGGTCCATGTTCTTGCGGATCGCGGCTTCCACCTGATCCTCGGTCACGCCCTTGCCGGTCTGGTGCAGATCGACATAGATTGACAGCGGCTGGGCAACGCCGATGGCGTAGGAGAGCTGGATCGTGCAGCTGTCGGCGAGGCCGGCGGCAACGACGTTCTTGGCGAGGTAGCGGGCGGCGTAGGCGGCCGAACGGTCGACCTTGGTCGTGTCCTTGCCGGAGAATGCGCCGCCGCCATGCGGGGCTGCACCGCCGTAGGTGTCGACGATGATCTTGCGGCCGGTGAGGCCGGCGTCACCATCCGGACCGCCGATGACGAATTTGCCGGTGGGGTTGATGTACCACTTGCAATCGCTGGCGATCGGCAGCTCGCCGAGAGCTTCACGGATATAGGGCTCGACGACGGCGCGAACCTTCTTCGAATCCCAGCTCTCGTCGAGATGCTGGGTGGACAGAACGATCGATGCGACTTCCGACGGCTTACCGTTGACGTAGCGCACGGTCACCTGGCTCTTGGCATCGGGGCCGAGCTTGGCGACTTCGCCGTCGCCCTTCTTGCGGGCGGTGGCCAGCAGCTGCAGGATCTTGTGCGAATAGTAGATCGGCGCCGGCATGAGATCCGGGGTTTCCTTGCAGGCGTAACCGAACATGATGCCCTGGTCGCCGGCACCTTCGTCACCCTGCTGGTCGGCGGCGCTGTCAACGCCCTGGGCGATGTCGGCGGACTGCGAGTGCAGGAGAACGTCGATCTTCGCCGTCTTCCAGTGGAAGCCGTCCTGCTCGTAGCCGATGTCCTTGATGGCGCGGCGGGCGGCAGCCTTGAACTTCGACGGGTTGATGACGTCCTTGCCGTCCTTGTCCTTCTTCATCAGGCTCGGCGGCAGGCGAACCTCACCGGCGATGATGACGCGGTTTGTGGTTGCCAGGGTCTCGCAGGCAATGCGCACGCCCCATGGGTTTACGCCGGTTTTCGCCGCTTCGCGGTAAACCAGATCCACGATTTCGTCGGAGATACGGTCACACACCTTGTCCGGGTGACCTTCGGCAACAGACTCACTGGTGAAGAGGTAATTAGCGCGCATTCCGGGATTCCCCTCAAAGAATAAGTTCGACGAATTGGTACTCAGTTCAGGCTCGAAAAACAAGCGCAGAAGGACATAAATATATCTTTATATCTGCGGTGAAATGACAAATTTTGCCTTAAAAACGTAAAAAAGGCGGCCTTTCGACCGCCTTTTCTAATTTACCTGCTTTAGGGATCGCTTAGTCGGCGTCCGCTTCTGCAGCTAGCGCCTTCACCAGTTCGACGACCTTCCGGCGAACCTTCGGATCGGAAATCTTGACGAATGCGCGGTTGAGCTGGAGGCCTTCCGACGACGAAAGAAAGTCGACGACGTAGTTCGAGCTGGAAGCTTCCGCCAGCCCGCTCATTCCGCCGCCATGCTCGCCTGGCGCGTCTTCGAAGAAAAAGGAAACAGGAACGTTCAGGATGCTCGAAATATTCTGCAGGCGGCTGGCGCCGACGCGGTTCGTGCCCTTTTCGTACTTCTGAATCTGCTGGAATGTAATGCCCAGGCTTTCGCCAAGTTTTTCCTGGCTCATGCCAAGCATAGTACGGCGAAGACGAATGCGACTGCCAACATGGATGTCGATCGGGTTCGGCTTCTTCTTGTTCTCAATCATGGTTGTGCCCTAACAAAAGATATTTCAACGAGTGAAACCGGCATCCCCTGAACCCATCCGTAACGCCACGTTGCAAGAGGCATTAACCCACTCTCAAGCATACGTTAACAACGCCGATCTGAACTACTATGCAATTTTAGGGGTTTTTGGTCAATTCTGCTTGAAAATAAAACCCATGCGAGAAATCAGCGCAATCATAAACAGCAACGTTTCAGTCAACCAAAAGTAGGCTTGATGTGGATAGCGCGCTGTGGAATTGCCCTGTTCGCCATCAAGAGTTGCGTCTATGAAACCGCTCTCATTGAGCCCAAGGCCGGCAATAATCTCTCCGCGTGAATTCACTAGCGCTGAAATGCCGCTATTGGCGTCGCGAATCAGCGGCAATCCTGTCTCAACTGCGCGGATTCGCGCCTGCTGAAAGTGCTGATAAGGCCCGGGCGTAGACCCAAACCATGCATCATTAGTAATATTGAGAATGGCGTTGGCCTGATTGATACCGGCCATTTCGCCGGGAAAGATGATTTCGTAGCAGATCAGCGGATATAGTGCGAGGCCACCTGGCAGGTTCAGCATTTCGCGGCTTGCAGCTGCGGTAAAGCCTCCCGGCATCTCGACGATATTCTGAATGCCGAAATTATCCAGAATGTTCTCGAACGGCACATATTCGCCGAACGGCACCAGATGCACCTTGTCGGATGCCGCGATGATCTGGCCGCGTCCATCGATGACATAGATCGAGTTATAATAGCGCGGCGCATTACCGGGACCGCTCTCCTCGACACGGACGGCGCCCGCAATAAGGATCTGGCTGTCGTCAAGCGTATCGGCGATCCGCGTCAAGGCGTCTTGATTGTCGGTCAGGATGAAAGGGATAGAGGTTTCCGGCCACACGATGATGTCAGGCTTCTTGGTGCCATTCTTCGGGGCTTCCGCGGAGAGCTTCAGATGCTGTTCGAAAATCGCCGAGCGATCGGCATCGCTGTCGAGCTTGGCCGCCTGGTCGATCATCGGCTGCACCAGGCGGACGACAGGCGGGGTGGCCCCAGGCGCCGGCGTTGGCTTCGGTAGATAGTAGAGGATGTAGCCGCCGTAACCGATATGCGCGGCAAACAGCAGGGCAGCGGCAAAGACACCCGTCCTGGCGCCCTGGCGGGTCCCAAGCAGCGCCGGTGCTGCAAAGACGAAGACGGAAAGCGCCGTGACGCCCATGACGCCAAGCACATGGGCCGATTGCATCATCAGCGGCACCGGCATCATGCCGTAACCGACTGCATTCCACGGAAAGCCGGTGAACGCGACACTGCGAAGCCATTCGAACAGACCGAAGCTCGCCGCCAGCGCTGCGATACGGCCGAAACCCTCAGACCAGAAAATCCGGGCAGCGGCAGCGGCCAGGCCGTAGAAGATCGCCAGCACGGCGGGCAGCCCGAGAATGGCCAACGGCAACGCCCAGGCAAAGGCATCGGAATCGATCAGCAGCGCATGCCCGAGCCACCAGAGCCCGGCGACGAAATAGCCGAAGCCGAAAAGCCAGCCGGTAACGAAGGCTGGCCACAGCCTGCCGATGAAGCTTGCCTCCGGCGAGGCAGCCGCGCCGTCGATCAGCCAGACGAGCAGCGTGAAGGAGATGAACATCGCGGCAAAGAAGCCGATCGGGGGCAGGGCGATGACGCCGATGGCGCCTGCAAGGATTGCCAGCAACGCCCGTTTGAAACCCCAGAGCAGGATAACCCTGTCCGCAAGCCGCTCCATGCACAGTCCCCATCAAGCCGCGAATCAACCCGGCTCGCAGTCTTTCAAAAAAGCAGCTGTTTGTCGTGCCTTACGGGCGCTCAGTTTGCCGCAGAGGATTCTGCGGGCCTGTCGTCGCCCTGTTCGGAGCCGCCTGCGCCGTCTCCGTCCCTCACGCGACGGCGGATCGCCTGGCGCTTGCGGGTGATGCGGACGCGCTTGATGCGCCGCGGATCGGCATCGAGGATGTGGAATTCGAAATCCGGCAGCGCCTGAACCACTTCGCCGCGGACCGGGATGCGGCCGAGTGCGGAGAAGATCAGGCCACCCAGCGTATCCACTTCGTCCACCTGCTCGGCAATGTCGAAATCCGGGCCGATCGCCGCAGCGATCTCTTCCAGCTCGACGCGGGCATCGGCAACGAACATGTCCTCGGAGACACGCTTGAACATCACCTCGTCATCGTCATGCTCGTCGTCGATATCGCCGACAACCATTTCAACGATGTCTTCATGCGATGCCAGGCCGTCCGTGCCGCCATACTCGTCGATCACAAGCGCCATCTGCGTACGGTTGACCTGCATGCGGCGCAGAAGGTCGGACGCCAGCATCGACGGCGGGACGAACAGGATCTTGCGGATGATGCCTGCCTCGGCAAGCGTCTTCTGCAGATCGACCCGTGCCAGATCGAAATTCGGCTTGGATGAGCGGCTGACCTTCTGGAGGTTTTCGGGCGCGATCTCGACGACCGGTTCGGCGGCTTTTGCCTTGATGCCGGTCCGGCGCTTGTTGCGCGCCTGCTTGGCGACATAGGAGAGAAGGTCGCGGATATGCACCATGCCGCGAGGATCATCGAGCGTGTCTGCGTAGACAGGCATGCGTGAGCGGCCGGACTCTTCGAACAAGATCATCAGCTCGCCGATGGTGATCGTCTGATCGACCGCCTCGATATCGGCGCGCGGCACCATGACGTCGGCAACACGAACTTCGCGGAAGCGCAGGATATTGTGCAGCATCGCCCGCTCGTCGGGCGAAAAGGCGTCGTCGCCGGTATCGCTGGTCATCAGCGCGTCGGCGAGGTCCTCGCGCAAGCGCGAGCCTTGCTGTGGCCGGAGGATGCGGGCTGCGCGTGCCCAGAAAGATCGCCCGGCGTTTCTACTACTTCCACCCTCGTCGGAGGAGGAAGATTGGTCGGCATCCTTGCTGTCTGCCGTGGTCTTTGCTGAAAAGTCGCTCATGGTTCCAATTTAAGGTCTTGACCTTCGTAGGGGTCAGATAGGCCGAGATCTGCCAAAATACGAGTCTCCAACCCCTCCATAATTTCGGCTTCTGCATCATTCATATGGTCGTAGCCGAACAGATGCAAGAAACCATGCACCATCAAATGGGTCAGATGGTCTTCGAAAGGCTTCTCAAGCTCTTTCGCCTCGCGCGCCACGGTCTCCCTGGCGATGATGATGTCGCCGAGCATCGGTCCGGGAATCTTGCCCGGCGTGATCGGGTAGGCAGGGAAGGACAGCACGTTAGTCGCCTTGTCCTTCTGGCGCCATTCGGCATTGATCGCCCGGATCGACTCGTCGTCGGTAAAGACCAGCGAAACCTCGGTGGCCATCTTGGGAAACTTCTGCTTGGCGTTGGCCTTGAGATAGTCCGCGGCCTTTTCCAGCACGCGGTCCGTCAAAGGCTGCAACTCGTCCTCGGAAGGCCAGCCGCCTTCCTCCACGCTGATCTGAATATCGAGTAAGGCCATAAGTCCTATTTGATCGCGTCTTCTTCGCGCGCTGTGTAGGTGGCGTCATAAGCCCTGACGATGCGGCCGACAAGCGGATGACGAACGACATCGGCATCCTTGAAGCGGACGATCGAGATGCCCTCGACTTCGGTGAGCAGGTGAAGGGCCTCGACAAGGCCGGATTTCACGCCGCGCGGCAAGTCGATCTGGCTCGGGTCGCCGGTGATCATCATCCGCGAATTCTCGCCGAGACGGGTCAGGAACATCTTCATCTGCATCGATGTCGTGTTCTGCGCTTCGTCAAGGATGATTGCCGCGTTCGAAAGTGTCCGTCCGCGCATGAAGGCGAGCGGTGCGATTTCGATCACGCCCGCGGTAATCGCGCGTTCGACCTTGTCGCCCGGGATCATATCGTAGAGCGCATCGTAAAGCGGGCGGAGATACGGATCGACCTTTTCCTTCAGGTCGCCGGGCAGGAAGCCGAGGCGCTCGCCGGCTTCGACGGCCGGGCGGGTCAGGATAATCTTCTCGACCGCGCCGCGCTCCAGCAGCTGGGCGGCCTGGGCGACCGCGAGGTAGGTCTTGCCGGTACCGGCAGGGCCGACGCCGAAGACCAACTCGTTGCGCTCCAGCGCCCGCATATAGGCGTCCTGTGTCGGGGTCCGGGCAATGATGGTCTTCTTGCGCGTTGAAATCTGAGCCATGGTCAATTTGGCTTTCTTCTCCATCGTCGGCAGGCTCAATTGGTCGTCGGCCGCAACGGCCATGCGAATGGCACCCTCGACGTCGGATCGTTCCACGCTGCCGCCTTTCTGAAGTTTTTCATAGAGATAATCGAGCGTGCGCCGCGCCTGATTGGTGGCGACCACGTCGCCGGTAATGACGACGGAATTACCGCGGGCGCGCGCATCGATGTGGAGCCGCTCTTCGAGGAGCTTCAGGTTCTGATCGAACTGACCAAAAAGTTCGCTGGCGAACCGGTTGTTCTCGAACGTCAGGACAAAGTGATTGGCGTCGCTCGCAATGCGTGGGTGGCGCGGTGAAGAAGAAACCAATTCTTGTCCGTTCAAGCGGTCGAGCTCCTTTGTTGAACCTCAGCCCTCTGCAAATTCGGCAAACAGGCTGTTCGTTCCAGTTCCGGTGATTCGCACTTTAATAATGTCACCGATTTGCGATGCTTTTGCATCAACATTCACTGACTGAAGCCAGGGAGAACGCCCAATAAGCTGTCCTTCCATGCGACCGGGCTTTTCCAGCAACAGGTCGATCGTTTTCCCGATGCAGGATTCGGCAAATTCCTGCTGCTGCTTCAGGAGAAGCGCCTGCAGGCGTTCGAGCCTTTCTGCCTTGACCTCTTCGGGCACTTGATCCTTCAAGTCCGCGCCGGGCGTGCCCGGCCGTGTCGAATATTTGAAGGAGAAAGCCTGCGCATATCGCACTTCCTCCACGAGTTTGAGTGTATCCTCAAAATCGCGATCTGTCTCCCCCGGGAAGCCGACGATGAAATCGCCCGATAGGGCTATGTCGGGGCGAGCGGCGCGGATGCGCTCGATCAGCGCCAGGTATTCAGCAGCGGTATGACGGCGGTTCATCGCCTTCAGAATACGGTCCGATCCCGCCTGCACCGGCAGATGCAGATAGGGCATCAGCGCCCTGAGGTCGCGATGCGCGGCGATCAGCCGGTCGTCCATGTCGCGTGGATGGCTGGTGGTGTAGCGCAGCCGCGCGAGGCCGGGAATTTCAGCAAGCCGGTAGAGCAGGTCGCCGAGCGTCCACTCTTCGCCGTTCGCGCCCGTGCCGTGCCAGGCATTGACGTTCTGGCCGAGCAGCGTGATTTCGCGCACGCCGGCTTCCACAAGCTGTCTTGCTTCATCGACGATCTGCGAAACCGGGCGCGACACTTCCGAGCCGCGCGTATAGGGCACGACACAGAACGTACAGAACTTGTCGCAACCTTCCTGCACGGTGAGGAAAGCCGTGACGCCGCGCGAGCGGATCTTCTTCGCCTCGGCAATCGGCAGATGCTCGAATTTGTCCTCGAGCGCATATTCCGTGTCGACGATCCGCTGGCCTTCCTTGGCCTTGCGCAGCGCTTCCGGCAGGCGGTGATAGGTCTGCGGTCCGATGACGACATCGACGGCGGGCGCCCGGCGCAGGATTTCCTCGCCTTCCGCCTGGGCAACGCAACCGGCAACGCCGATCATCATCTCTTTGCCCTTGGCAGCCTTCTTCTTCTTCATTTCGCGCAGGCGGCCGAGGGCGGAATAAACCTTCTCCGCCGCCTTCTCGCGGATATGACAGGTGTTGAGCAGGACGAGGTCGGCCTCTTCCATATCCTCGGTCGGCTCGTAGCCGTCGCGCGCCAAGGCGTCGCTCATCCGCGTCGAGTCATAGACGTTCATCTGACAGCCGTAGGTCTTGATGAAGACCTTGCGGCTGTTGCTGCCATCACGGAGGCTCTCGCTCGGGAGTTCCGGGGCCTGAAGAAGGGCGCTGTCTTGGGTCATGGCGGGCTATTTAGTGGTTTTTTGCCCGCTAGAAAATCGAAATCTTGCGTCAGTTGATCTCGCGTCCGCGCAGGCTGCTGTTCAGCATCGCGCGGATGCGCCGCGCGATGGTCGAACTCACGTCTTTGCGGTTCGAATCTGCGCGGTAATCGACGGGCTCGCCGAAGCGAACCTCGACATCGATGGCGCCGTTTTTCACGACGTCCATGAAATGCGGCATCAGCTCCACGTCGCCGGGCCAACCCGCGAGCGGGCGATGATAGCGGCCGAGTGCGACGCCGTGCGCCTTGGTATAGGCGATTGCTACAGGCTGAACGAAGACCGAACCGTTGGGCGAATGCGGAACCGCCATGGCGGCCGCGCCAAACAGAGACGATTTCACTTCCAGCAGGCGGTTGCCATCGGATGTCGTGCCCTCGGGAAACAGTACGACGATCTCGCCATCGGCCATGCGCCCGGCAATTTCATTGGCCTGATTGCCGGTGTTGCGTTTTTCTTCGCGGACGATGAAGACGCTCTTCTGCAGCCGGGAAAGCTGCCCAAAGACCGGCCAGCTGCGCACCTCGGATTTGGCGATGAAGGCAACGTCGGCGACTGACGACATCACCATGATATCCATCCAGGATGCATGGTTGGCGCAGAGCATCAGCGGCCGGCGCCGTTCCAGGCTGCCGTGAACATGGACTCGGATGCCGAGTGCGTGACAGGCAATCCTGTGCCAGAACCCGGGAAGGGTGCGGCGGAGCTTCCAGTCGAAGTAGAGCGCGAGCAGCTGGAACGGCATCAGCAGCAGGCTCGCCAGCGCCACGACGATCGCGGCATAGACAATGCGCAGCCAGACCATCAGCGGGCACTTCCTGCGGCTGCGGTCATAGGATCAGCGTTCGTCTTTCTTCAGCGGTATGCCGTAGAGCTCCAGCCGGTGATCGACCAGCTTGAAGCCATGCTCGCGGGCGATGCGTTCCTGCAACGCCTCGATCTCCGGCGAGCGGAACTCAATGACGACGCCATTCTTCAGGTCGATCAGGTGATCGTGATGCTCTTCCGGTACCGTCTCGTAGCGCGAGCGGCCGTCGCGAAAATCGTGGCGGGCAATGATGCCTGCATCTTCGAACAGTTTGACGGTGCGGTAGACGGTCGAGATCGAGATTTTCGCATCGACCTTCACGGAGCGGCGATAGAGTTCCTCGACATCGGGATGGTCTTCCGATTCCTCGAGAATGCGTGCAATCACGCGACGCTGCTCGGTCATCCGCATGCCGCGTTCGGCGCAAAGCTCCTCAAGGGTCTTGGCTACGTCGGTCATTGGCGGCCTTCACAAGAGATTCCAGTTCCAAGAGGGAACTAGCGAAGAACGCGCTTCATGACAAGCGCCGTGGAAACCGCACCCTTGTCGTCTTTGTAATAGCCCCGGCGTTCGCCAACCTGCTCGAAGCCAAGCTTGCGGTAAAGACCGAGTGCCGGCACGTTGCCCGCATCGACTTCCAGGAACAGGCTTTCACCACCCCGCGCATGCGCTTCACGCATCGCCGCCTGCATCAGCCGCCAGCCGAGGCCGGAGCGCGCGGCCTTCGTCTGCACCGCGACCGTCAGGATTTCCGCCTCGCCTGCCACCTGCCGGGCAAGCACGAAACCGGGCAGAGGCTTCTTGAGGAAAGCGTTGGTCTGGCGCGCGACGAAACCGAAGACATTGTCCTGGCTGAGCAGGCTGTGAAACTCGCCGTCGCCCCAGGGGCGGGCAAATCGTTCGCCGTGGAGCACCGCAACCCCATGACAGTCGTCGCTGTCCATCGCGACAATCTCGAATTCCGGCTTAAGCGACAGATAGGCTTCCAGCATCGTCATACTCGCGCAATCGCAAACCCCGCCTGTGGCTTGGCGTCGGGTCCACGCAGATAAAGGGGCTTCGGCTTTCCGGAAGACGGATCAGCGGCAGCACCGAGGCGCGCCACGATGGAAATGGGAAATGCGTTGACATAGTCGCCAGTCAGTTCGGGCCGCAGCAGCGGCGCGGCCGAGCCGGTGATTTCGCCGTCGAAAGACGATGCGAAAGCGATGGCCTCCGCAATCGGTACGGCGCGGGGCTCGTCAAGCGGTTCGCCTTCGGCAGAAAAACTCTGGAGATAGATTTCGTCGCGCTTGGCATCCATGGCGGCAAGGACCGCGCGGCCGGGCGTCTTCAGCCGTTGTGCCGCTGCCATGGTTTCCAGCGTCGTGACGCCGACCGTCGGGATACCGAGTGCGAGGGCGAAACCGCGGGCCGCAGCCACACCCACTCGAATGCCTGTGAAGGAGCCGGGGCCGATCGTCACGGCGATGCGTTCGACCATCGCGAGCTTCTTGCCGGCCTGCGACAATGCGCGGTCGACGATGCCCATCAGATGCTCTGCATGCCCCTTGCCAATCATCTCCGATGCCTCCCCAAGCACCGTCTCACTACCGCTGTCAAAAACAGCGGCAGCGCAATCCACACCTGCCGTGTCGAGCGCCAGAATTATCATGCCATCAATTTCCGAATAAATTCTTCCGCGCGCAGAATAAATTCATCCGGCCGTGCTGCAATAGCCCGGTCGGGTGAATCGATGCGCAAATACTGTTGTTTAGGCCGCGACGACTTCCTGCACTTCGGGAACGAAGTGGCGAAGCAGGTTCTGAACGCCATGCTTCAGCGTTGCGGTAGAGGAGGGGCAACCGGCGCAGGAGCCCTTCATGTTGAGATAGACCTTGCCGTCCTTGAAGCCGCGGAAGGTGATGTCGCCACCGTCCTGGGCCACGGCCGGACGCACACGTGTGTCCAGCAGTTCCTTGATGGTGAGGACGATCGACTCGTCGCCTGCATCGAAAAACTCATCGCCGGCATCCGCATCTTCGGAAAGGATCGATGCATCGCCCATGACAGGCTTGCCCGACATGAAATGTTCCATGATCGAGCCGAGGATCGCCGGCTTCAAGTGCTGCCATTCGGCATTGTCCTTGGAGACGGAAATGAAATCATAGCCGAAATAGACGCCTGTCACGCCCGGGATTTCGAACAGGCGCGCGGCGAGCGGTGAAGCCTGCGCTTCGTCTATGCTGCGGAATTCGGCCGTGCCGTTCTCCATCACCACCTTGCCCGGCAGGAACTTCTGCGTGGCGGGGTTCGGGGTGGCTTCGGTCTGAATGAACATTTCGCTCTCCATGCGGCCAAGCCGTCGCTCGGGGCCGTCTTTAGAATTCTTCAAAAGAAAATAGGCTGTTTGGCCGCGCCATTCAAGAGATAATGACTCCAGAATTGCCCTTCTCAGGCAAGCGCGTCCAACTCTTCATTCGTCAGCGTATCGGGAAGCACGGTGACGGGGATCGGAAAAGCCGCACCCTTGCCGGCAACCGAGGAGACCAGGGGTCCTGGTCCCTCTTTCGCCGAACTTGCCGCGAGCACCAGGATAGCAATATCCCGGTCTTCTTCGATCGCCAGATTGATCTGCTCGGCAGCACTGCCTTCGCGGATGACGATTTCCGGTTCGATGCCGATCGTCTCGCGCACAACCTGCGCTGACTTGGCAACGACAGCTTCCGCTTCCTCGCGCGCTTCCGCACGCATGATTTCCTCGACGCCCAGCCACTGCTGGAAATCGCCTTCCGGGATCACATAGACGAGAACGAGGCCGCCGTTGGAATTCTTGGCACGCCGGCCGGCATAGTGAACGGCGCGCTGGCATTCGGGTGTACCGTCAATGACCGCCATGAACTTGCGGCGATGACCTTCAAGACGGGAGAGTCGCTTTGATACCATGGCGCGGAGTCTGACACCCTAACCCGAAAATTTGCAAGCCCCTCGTACGAGCGCAAAACCTTCCGGACGGGTTCGCTCGGCACTTAGAGCTTGTTGATCCTGGGGAGCCAGGCCGGCGGATCGTCGGCATGAAGCGCGAGGATCGGTTGCGATGCGATCGCGAAGCGGGCTTCCTTCCATGTCTCGAAACGTGAAGCGCCTTCACCTGCAATGCCATCGTTCTTTTTTGACCAGAGATCGAACAAGGCGCTGCCCATGCGGTCGCCGAATTTGCGGGCAAAGTCTTCAGCCTGGGGAACGAAACCGGCAACCTTCAGTCCGCTGGTGCGCGCGGAGGCGATGTAGAGACCGAGAAGGCGCTCGATGACAAACGGCCGCATGCTCGTGTTCTTGTCGCGCGCATAATTGCCGTGGCCGATATAGGCTAGGCCTGCCTGCCTGCCTGCGGCGGCCTCTTGCTCGAGAGCGTAGAGGATAGCCTCGCAATAGGAGAAGTAGCCTCTCCAGAAGCGGTCGTTTGCCACGAAATAATTGCAGAAGAAGAATGTATCCGGGCCTTGCGGCTCGCCCACAGGGTAGCCGGTCGCGGCAAGATAGTCGAAGATCTTGTCCATGCCGACATGACCGGTCGCGATACCCTGATCCCAGGCACTGAGAAAGATCGCGGCGTTGGCCAGCATCGGATTGTAGGCATAGCAGTCGAAACCGGCGCGTTGCGCTTCGCTCGCCTGAGATACGAAATGGGAAAATGGCGTGGCAGCCTTCAACGCGAACTTGCTGGAAACAAGACCCCAGAAGGCGGAAGGGTCGAACCCGATGGCTCTATGGTGATCGTAGAGCGTCCGAAACAGCTCGTATTCGCGCGTCGCGGCCTCGGTATTGAACGATATGTCGAGTGGCACAGCCTGCGGATCCAGCGAGGCGAGCTGCTGATCGTTCAGATAGGGCTGGTATACGAGGCATCCGTTCCCGGCGACCTTGGCCCTCAGCAGTTCGACGTCCGGCAAATGCGCCGCACCTGGAGTGGAGGCAGACGGGGTCATGGATGTTCCTTGCAGCGCGTCAGCGTTGGATGATCGTCCGGACTGTCCGGACAATGCTGGAAATCCATGGCAGGCAAAGCTTGAGCCGGGCTGACAACGCCCGGCTCGAACAATGTTTGCCTAGTAAAGAAATCCGATGATGTCGCGGACGTCCTTCATCGTGGCTTCGGCGCGGGCGCGGGCGCGCTCGCCGCCGTTGCGCAGGATCGTGTCGATATGGGTCGTGTCGTCCATCAGCCGGCGCATCTCGCCGGTGATTGGCGCCAGAACCTGCACCGACAGATCGATGAGGGCTGGCTTGAAGACCGAGAACTGCTGACCGCCGAATTCGGCGAGAACCTCCGCCTTCGTCTTGTCGGCCAGTGCTGCATAGATGCCGACAAGATTGTCGGCTTCTGGGCGGCCCTTCAGACCCTCGATTTCGCTCGGCAAGCCATCGGGATCGGTCTTTGCCTTGCGGATCTTCTTGGAGATCGCCTCTTCGTCGTCCATCAAATTGATGCGCGACAGGTCGGACGGATCGGATTTCGACATCTTCTTCGTGCCGTCGCGCAGCGACATGACCCGCGGCGCCGGACCATCGATCAGCGGCTCGACCATCGGGAAATAGGCGTGAACAGGCTCGTTGCCGACCACGATATCCGTGCCGTGACCGGCCCGGCGGATGTGATCCTGATAGTCAAGATTGAACTTCATGGCGATGTCGCGCGCCAGCTCCAGATGCTGCTTCTGGTCGTCGCCAACAGGCACATGGGTGCCGCGATAGACGAGAATGTCGGCGGCCATCAGGCTCGGATAGGCAAGCAGGCCAAGCGAGGCATTCTCGCGGTCCTTGCCGGCCTTGTCCTTGAACTGCGTCATGCGGTTCATCCAGCCGATACGGGCAACGCAATTGAAGACCCAGGCAAGCTCGGCATGTTGCGGCACGGCGGACTGATTGAAGACGATATGCTTTTCCGGATCGATGCCGGCGGCGATAAAGGCCGCAGCGATCGAACGGATCTGGCCGCGCAGGTCCTCGTGAACCAGCTGCGCGGTGATCGAATGCAGGTCGACGACGCAATAGACGCAATCATTGCCGTCCTGCAGCGCCACGAACTTGCGGATCGCGCCGAGATAATTGCCGAGATGGAGATTGCCGGTCGGCTGAACGCCGGAGAATACGAGCTTCTTGAATTCGCCCATGATGATGTCCTCGATTAGGCTGGTGGAGGGCCCCAGGGCACGACGCCCATGTTGCTAACGGGCGCGCTTATGCACGCGTCAAACGCGGCAATCAAGAGCCTGCTGGTGCGGCGTGTTGGATGAGGTCGAAGGTGTTGCCGTAGGGATCCGAAAACACGGCGACGGTGCCGTAAATCTCGTGCCGCGGCTCCTCCAGAAAGCGAACGCCGGCTGCAGTCATTCCCGTATGGTCGCGCGCGAAATCGTCGGTCTTCAGGAAGAAGCCGACGCGCCCTCCGGTCTGATTGCCGATCGCGGCCTTCTGCTGTTCGTCTGCGGCCTGCGCAAGCAGGAAGGCCGCGCCTTCGCCGCCGCGCGGTTTGACCACGACCCAGCGCTTGCCGTCCGGCATCGCCTCATCCTGCAGGCAGTCGAAGCCGAGCGAACCACAATAGAAAGCCTTTGCGCGATCATAGTCATCGACAACAAGCGTGACGAGAAACAGCGACTGCATGGGTCCGGGCTCCTGATTCAAGGCATTTCAACGGGATGAAGGCTCCCTTCTTAAACTTTTTTCAGCCGCCGAGCCGCATTTTTTGCGCGCCGAAAGCGATTTCGGATGGGCTATGCGCGCAACGGGCAAAGCCTTGATTCCGCTTTGGGTGTCAGGAGTATTTTATACTCATTTATAGCTATGTTGAAAATGTGAATATCCTATAAATGAGGTATTTTCACATTTTCAATTGGTAGAAAATTTCACAAAATGGTCACAATTGAAACCAACGTTCCTGGCGCCATCCGGCCGGGCGCTGCCCTTTCAGCCCGGCCCTTTCCGGAGGGACGTCGATGCACACCATTCTATCCCTGGCGCTCGCCAGTCTTTTCGCCGTGTCTTGTTGCTTGAATGCCAATGCCCAGACCGCCAAGAAGCCATCCGTCAGGCTGCTCAAGAATGCCGCCACATCTGCCTACACGGTGCAGACCGTCAGCGTCCGTGTCGGCTGCTTTCCGCCGCGCCTGAGAGGAATTCTTGCCCATATCGCCGCCAAGACCGGCAGGCGCCCGATGGTCACATCGGGTTTCCGGCCGCATTCCGGCCGGTCGCACTCCCAGCACCGGCATTGCAACGCCGCCGATATCCGGGTGCCCGGCGTTTCCGAGCGGGTGGTTATTGCCGCCGCTCAGAGTGCACCGGGCATCGGTGGTATCGGCCGCTACTGCAACGGCATCGTCCATGTCGATACCGGGCCGAAGCGGCGATGGACCTACTGTTGAGCCTCAGCCTTCGGTGGAAGGTGCCGGCTTGCGGTTGAGGTTGCGGCGGATCATGCCGAGATCGGCGCCGCCGATCAGGAATGCCGTGGCGAAATAGATGATCATCGAGATCCCAATCAGCAGTCCCAGTGTGCCGACCTTGGTCGTCAGATGAGCGCTTGAGGCGAGCCACGGCTCCCAGCGATGCTGCAGATAGATGATGACGCCACCCATGACGGCGGCCGAGACGACGAGCAGCGCCGCGCGCCGCGCCAGCGCCCATTCCCACGCGAGGTGGCCGCGCCGAATAAGAGTGGTGAACAGCAACACCGTGCTGATCCAGCCCGCCGTCGCCTCGGCAACCGCGATGCCGGGAGCGCCGAGATGCGGGAAAAGCGTCAGCGCTGTCGCGCAGTTGACGCCGACGGCAACAGCTGAAAACCGCATCGGCGTCTTGGTGTCCTCGCGGGCATAGAAGCCCGGCTGCAAGGCCTTGATGAGCACGAAAGCCGGAAGGCCGATACCGTAGATCGCCAGGATCGAGCCGACGATAGCAGTGTTTTCCTGGTGGAACGCGCCACGCTCGTAGAGCACGCGGATGATCTCGTCGGAGAGAATCCAGAGGGCGAAGGCAGCCGGGATCGTCAGGAACAGCACGAATTCGATCGAGCGGTTCTGCAGGTTGCCAGCTTCGCGCAGATTACCGCCCTTGAGCGCGCGCGCCAGTTCCGGAAGCAGGACGACGCCGACGGCAACGCCGACGACACCGAGCGGCAGCTGATAGATACGGTCGGCATATTGAAGCGCTGCAATCGCACCTTCGCGCGATGAGGCGATCGCCTGGCCGATCATCTGGTTGATCTGCGTGATACCGCCGGTGACGGCTGCGGGAACCGCGAGGATCAGCAGCCGCTTGACGTTGGGCGTCATGCGCGGACGGCGCAGGCCTATACTCATGCCGGCATGGAGGACGCCGATATAGACGACGGCGAGCTGCAGGATACCCGCCGCCAGAACGCCCCAAGAAAGGTACCAAGCCGTCTGCAGTGGCTCGGAGCCCGTGTAGAGCGCATAAAACAGCGCGCCGATCATGACGACGTTGAGGAAAACAGGTGCAACCGCGGCGGCAAAGAAGTGATGCAGCGAATTCAGCATCCCGCTCATCATCGCCGTCAGCGACATGCACATCAGATACGGGAACATCACCGCCGCCATGCGCACCGTGATCGAGAACTTGTCCGGATCGTCGGTGAAACCCGGCGCGATGATGAAGCGCACCAGAAGCGGCATGCAGAGCTCCATCACGATGGTGATGAGCAGCAGTACCGAGAACAGCACGCCGAAGACTTCTTCCGAGAAACGCTTGGCGCCATCGGTGCCATTCGCCTCGATCTCCTTGGCAAACAGCGGCACGAAGGCTGCGTTGAATGCGCCTTCGGCGAACAGCCGCCGGAAGAGGTTCGGGAAGCGGAAGGCGGCGTAGAACACGTCGGCCATCGGCCCGGTGCCGAGGGCGGCGGCCATCAGCGTTTCGCGGGCAAAACCGAAGATACGGCTGCCGAGGGTGGCGCCGCCGACGGTGGCAAATTTCTTGACGAGGCTCATGCGGGCGAACCGGCTTTCTTGTCGTTCGGCTGCGAAGTCCTGGTGGCAGCAGGCGCGATGATGCCCGAAGGCATGCGCTCGCGCAGTTCGTCCTCCTCGCCCGCCATGACGGCTTTCAGCCGGGCGGTGATGTTGGAGCGCTTGCTGTCGCTGGTGATCTTCTGACCGACGAGGTCTGTGACGTAGAAGGTATCGATCACCTTCTCGCCGAATGTTGTGATGCGGGCGGATTGAATGTCGAGTGACAGATCGGACAGCACGGCGGTGATTTCCGACAGCAGACCGGCGCGGTCGAGGCATTCGACCTCGATGACGGTGAACTTGTTCGACAGGTTGTTGGTGATGTTGACCGACGGCGGAATGACGAAGGCCTTGCTCTTCTTGCGGTTCTTGGTGCGTGTCGCGATGACTTCAGGCAGCCGCTTGCGGCCCGAAAGCACGTCCTCGATCATCCGGCCGATCGTCGCCGCACGGCGCAGCTCGTCTTCGTCGTTGGGAAATTCGCGGCTCACATGGATCGTGTCGAGCGCGCGTCCGTCCGATGTCGTGAAGATCTGTGCATCAACGATATTCGCTCCGGCCGCTGCGCAGGCACCGGCGATGACGGCAAGCAGGCGCGGATGGTCGGGTGACAGCACGGTGATCTCGGTGATCGCATGGAAGCTGTCGGTCCGGACGGTGGTCGCCAGCGCCTGACCGGCCTTGTCGGTCTGGCGGATGAAATGCGCATGGCGCACCTGGTCTTCCAGCGGAACCGAAAGCAGGTAGGGCTGGTAGTGCAGCTTCGTATAGGTCTTGCGGTCCCTCTGTGTCCAGTCGGAGAGCGCGTTGAACAATGCCTCGGCAGCGAAGCCGGCGCGCTCCTTGCGCGACACTTCGGAGAAGCCGCCGGCAAGCAGCAGTTCGGTTTCGTAATAGAGCGTGCGCAGCAGCTGGCCCTTCCAGCCGTTCCAGACACCGGGGCCGACGGCGCGGATATCGCAGATCGTCAGGATCAGCAGCATCTTCAACCGTTCCAGCGATTGCACGCGATCGGCAAAATCGGTGATCGTCTTGCGGTCCGTCAGGTCGCGGGTCTGGGCGACCATCGACATCGTCAGATGTTCCTCGATCAGCCAGACCACCGTCTCGGTCTGCTTTTGCGACAGGCCAAAGCGCGTGCAGAGCTTGCGGGCAACGCGGGCGCCGGCAATCGAATGATCTTCCTGGCGGCCCTTGGCGATGTCGTGCAGCAGCACCGCGACATAGAGCGAGTCACGGTCCTCGATGCCCGGCATCAGCTTGTTGGAAAGCGGGTGTAGCTCCTCGGCCTTGCCCTTGTCGATTTCCGACAGCACGTCGACGCTGCGGATCAGATGCTCGTCCACCGTATAATGGTGATACATGTTGAACTGCATCATCGCGACGATCTTGCCGAATTCCGGAATGAAGCGGCCAAGCACGCCTGCCTCGTTCATCCGCCGCAGGATCAGCGCCGGATCACGGTGTGATGTCAGGATCGACAAGAAAAGCCGGTTCGCATCCTCGTTGTCGCGCAGATCGTTGTCGATCAGGCCGAGCGAGCGGCTGACCCGCTTCAGGGCATCGGGATGGAATTCCAGTCCATTCAGATCGGCCACATGGAAGAGCCGGATGATGGCGACAGGGTCACGCTTGAAGACCTCAGGATCGGCAAGCGTAATACGGCCGCGATCCTCGACGAATTCGGCACTTCCGGCGATCTTGCGGGTCCGGTGCGTGAAGCGGCTCAGCACGCCACTCAGTCCCGGGGTCGACTTTGCTTGCTGGTCTTCGAGCGCGGCGCAGAGAATGCGCGTCAGATCGCCGACATCCTTGGCCACCAGGAAGTAGTGCTTCATGAAGCGCTCGACGGCCGAAAGGCCAGGGCGCGGCTGATAGCCCAGCGCTTCGGCAATCTCGCGCTGGATATCGAAGGAAAGCCGCTCTTCCGCCTTGTTGGTCAGGAAGTGCATATGGCAGCGCACGGCCCAGAGGAAATCCTCGGCGCGCATCAAGAGCCGGTATTCCTGCTTGGAGAGAACGCCGAGCTTGATGAGCTCTGCGGGATCGCGGACGTGATAGTAGTATTTGGAGATCCAGAAGAGCGTGTGCAGGTCGCGCAGACCGCCTTTGCCTTCCTTGACGTTGGGCTCGACGAGATAGCGCGTGTCGCCGGCCTTGCGGTGGCGCTCGTCGCGCTCGGCAAGCTTGGCGGCGATGAATTCCGGGCCGGTGCCGGTGACGATTTCCTTGTCGAAGCGCGCTTCGAGATCGGTCTCCAGCGATTGGAGGCCGCAGATATAGCGCATTTCGAGGATCGCCGTGCGTATGGTCATGTCGGATTTCGACAGCGCGATACATTCTTCGACGGTGCGGGTCGCGTGGCCGACTTTGAAGCCCATGTCCCAGAGGATGTAGAGCATGAACTCCACGGCCTTGTGGGTCTCCTCGCCCGGCTTCGGCAGGAAGAGGAACAGAAGGTCGATATCGGAGCCCGGCGCCAGCGTGTCACGGCCATAGCCGCCGACCGCGGTCACCGCGAACTTGTCCTTCTGCTTCGGAAAGACGTGGGTGATCGCGAAATTGTAGAGAACCGAGATGATCTGGTCCTGAAGCCATGAAATGCGGTAGGCGCAATTCAGTCCGCTGCCGTCGTCCGAAAGCAGCGTCCGGGCTTTCTGGCGGCCCTCTGTGCTTGCTTTCTTGAGAACCGCCAAGAGGTCGGAGCGTAGAAGGTCCGGCCGGTTCCTGTTCGCCTCGGCGACGGCGTCGCATTGGCTCTGCAGGTACGCGGTGTCGAGAATGCTTGAAAAGTCGATGTCCTGCTTCGCCATGCTCTGTTCGCGCGGCGCGGCTTGATCGTTCTGCGCCTCTCGTTTCGTCTGCATGCGCTATAGCCTCTCTGCCCGGCGAATGACACCGGCTTCATACCTCAAGAACCTTTAATTTTGGCGAAAAGGTGTTGGCGCGGGCCGTGGCGAGGCGGTTTGCCGCAAGTTCGGCGGGCGCCGGCTTTCAGGCGGCCTGGGCCTGGACCGAATACAGCACCTGCCGGGCTTCACCGGTAATCGCCTCGAGCGTCGGCCTGTCACATTCGCGGTATCCCGCCTTGGCGATCATCGACGCCAGTTCGCAGATCAGTGCGCAGCTGCGCGTCACTTCCAGAAGGCCGTAGGGCGAGTTCCAGCCCCGCGGATTGCCATGCTCGTCGGCCTTGCGCAGCGCCTCGAGGATCGTGAACATATCGGAAAGCCGCTGTGTCTCGCGGACAAGGCTGCGCATGAACATCCGGCGGCTCCTACTTCACTTGCTTCTTCAGGGCGTAAAGCGCGTCCAGCGCCTCGCGCGGCGTCATGTCGTCAAGACTCATGCCTTTCAGCGCTTCCTCGACCTTTGAAGGGCCACGATTGCCATCTTCGCGGCGCACCGCCACCTGGAAGAGCGGCAGGTCGTCGATCAGCTGGCTCGCCGGGTTCTTGCGGTCGGCGTCTTCCAGACGCGTCAGCACGTCGCGCGCCCGTGAGACGACCGAGGCAGGCAGGCCGGCCAGCCGCGCAACCTGGATGCCATAGGAGCGATCCGCCGCGCCCGGGCCGACTTCATGCAGGAAGATGACGTCGCCGTCCCATTCCTTCACGCGCATCGTGGCGTTCGATAGCCGGGCAAGCTTTTCCGACAGAACCGTCAGCTCATGAAAGTGCGTCGCAAACAGACCGCGGCACCGGTTGGCCTCATGCAGATGCTCGACAGCGGCCCAGGCGATCGACAGGCCGTCGAACGTCGCCGTTCCGCGGCCGATCTCATCGAGGATCACGAGCGAGCGCTCCGTAGCCTGATTGAGGATCGCCGCGGTCTCGACCATCTCGACCATGAAGGTCGAGCGGCCGCGGGCGAGGTCGTCGGATGCGCCGACGCGGGAAAACAGCCGGTCGACGATGCCGATATGCGCTGATGCCGCCGGGACGAAACAGCCCATCTGTGCCAGGATCGCAATCAGGGCGTTTTGGCGCAGGAAGGTCGATTTACCGCCCATGTTCGGGCCGGTCAGCAGCCAGATGGCGCCATCCTTGCCGTCGGAAGCGGGAGACAGATCACAGTTGTTGGCGACGAAGGGACCCGAGGACTGGCGCCGCAGCGCCTGCTCGACGACAGGATGCCTGCCGCCTTCGATCGCGAACATCTTCGAGCCATCGACCATCGGGCGGCAATAGGCTTGCTCGTCGGCGAGCAGGGCCAAGGCCGCGGCGACGTCGATGATCGCGAGCGCCCGGGCGCCGGCCTTGATAGCCTCGGCCTCGGCAACCACTGCCGCAGTCATCCGGTCGAAGGCCTTCAGCTCGATCTGCAGCGCCCGGTCGGCGGCGTTGGCAATACGGCTTTCGAGATCGGCGAGCTCTGTCGTCGTGAAACGCATGGCATTCGCCATCGTCTGGCGATGGATAAAGCGCGCCTTGGCCTCAGCAGTATCGGTCATCGGCCCGGCATTGCCCGCCGTCACCTCGATGAAATAGCCGAGAACATTGTTATGCTTGATCTTCAGCGACTTGATGCCGGTCTCATCGGCATATTGCAGCTGCAGTCCGGCAATCACGCGGCGGGACTGGTCGCGCAGTGCCCGGACTTCGTCGAGCTCGGCATCCGCGCCATCGCGCAGAAAGCCGCCGTCGCGCTTCAGCAGCGGCAATTCGTCGGCCAGCGTCTCGCCGAGCAGCGTTTCCAGCGCGGGCGGAAGCGCAAGAAGCTCAGTCGAGGCGCTATCGAGTTCTGCGGGTAGCAGGGCATCGGAAAGACGGCGCGCCAGTTCACTTGCAGCACCCAGTCCCTGGCGGATCGCCCAGAGGTCGCGCGGTCCGCCGCGATCGAGCGCCAGGCGGGAGAGTGCACGCGGCATATCCGGCACGTGCTTCAAGGCATCCCTCAGATCGCCGCAAAGCGATGGCTCTTCGATCAGAAAGCCGATCGAATCCAGCCGCTCATTGATCCTTGCCGGATCGGTCAGCGGCGACATCAGCCGCTCGGCGAGCAACCGTGCGCCACCACCGGTAACTGTACGGTCGATAGCCTTCAGAAGCGATCCGTTGCGGTCTCCCGAGAGTGTCTTTGCCAGTTCGAGATTGGCGCGCGTTGCCGGATCGATGAAGAGCGTCGAGGCGCCGCTCTCGCGCTCCGGCTTTCCAAGCGGCGGCCGCTCGGCGATCTGGGTCTTCTCGACATAAGCGACAGCGGCGGCTGCAGCCGCAAGTTCGGCCCGCGAGAAAGTCCCGAATCCATCGAGCGTCGAGACGCCAAAATAACGGGTGATGCGGCCCTCGGCTGTGGCGCTGTCGAACAGCACGCCCGGCTGCGGCACGGCGACCCGGCCAAGCACGTCGAAAACGGGCTTCAGTTCCGGATCGTAGAACATCGTATCCGGCACGATCAGCTCGCGCGGTTCGATGCGCAGGATATCGGCCAGCAGGCGGGACGTCTCTGTTTCGGCGAGACGAAAAACGCCGGTCGAAATGTCGATCCAGGCAAGCGCCATCAGCGGTTCGGACGCGCCGCGGATCCGGGTGAGCGCCATCAGGTAATTCGATTCCGATGGCGAAAGCAGCTTCTCTTCGGTGATCGTACCCGGCGTGACCAGGCGGACGACATCGCGCTTGACCACCGATTTCGAGCCACGCTTCTTGGCTTCGGCCGGATCTTCGACCTGCTCGCAGACGGCAACGCGGAAGCCGAGGCCGATCAGCCTCTGCAGGTAATCGTCGGCGGCATGGACAGGGACGCCGCACATCGGGATATCCTGACCCATATGCTGGCCGCGCTTCGTCAGCGTGATGCCGAGCGCGCGGGAGGCATCGAGCGCGTCCTCGAAGAACAGCTCGTAGAAATCGCCCATGCGGTAGAACAGCAGCGAATCCGGATTGTTCGCCTTGATCTCGATGAACTGCTCCATCATCGGCGTCGCCGAGGCGCGGCTTTCCTCCGTCGAAAGTTCGGCAGCCGAAAAGGCTTCGTGTCGAGGATCCATTCTGTCGTTCACGTCGGTCGGCTTTTCCCTAAAAAACAGGTGCCACCCTATCGAAGCGCGGCTATAGAAGACAACAGCTATCGGGAAATGGGAGCCGTTAGCCCACAGGAGGATTGAGGGAGGTATTCGGCGAACCGCGAGGTCAGGAACCCCTTGAGGGGACACCTGTCAGCTCCGGCGGATATTTTAATCGATTGTAGCCGTACGGCTTTTTCGCAAGGCGTCGTGTCGGCCCAAATAAGCGTGCCTATAGAGGGATAACGGCGCAATCGAAGATGGTTGCCAGGAGATTTGGAGGACATATGCCCGACATGAACAGCAAGCAGCGCCCCGCCAACGGCATCACCGACAAGGAAGCACTGGACTTCCACTCTATGGGGCGGCCGGGCAAGCTCGAGGTCAATCCAACCAAGCCGATGGCGACACAGCGTGATCTCTCATTGGCCTATTCGCCTGGTGTCGCCGTTCCGGTCAAGGCGATCGCCGCCGATCCGGCCACTGCCTACGACTACACGACGCGTGGCAACATGGTGGCCGTCATTTCCAACGGTACGGCCATTCTCGGTCTCGGTAATCTCGGCGCTTTGGCGTCCAAGCCGGTCATGGAAGGCAAGTCGGTCCTTTTCAAGCGTTTCGCCGATGTCGATTCCATCGACCTTGAAGTCGATACCGAGAATGTCGACGAGTTCATCAATTGCGTCCGCTTCCTCGGCCCGTCCTTCGGCGGCATCAACCTCGAAGATATCAAGGCGCCCGACTGTTTCATCATCGAGCAGCGCCTGCGCGAGCTGATGGACATCCCGGTTTTCCACGACGACCAGCACGGCACCGCAATCATCGCCGCAGCCGGTCTGATCAATGCGCTGGAGCTCACGGGCCGTGACCTGAAGACGACGAAGCTCGTCTGCAACGGGGCCGGAGCCGCGGCGATCGCCTGCGTCGAGCTGATCAAGGCGATGGGTTTCGCGTCGGAAAACATCGTGCTCTGCGACACCAAGGGCGTGATCTACCAAGGCCGCACCGAGGGCATGAACCAGTGGAAGTCAGCCCACGCCGTCAAGACCAAGGCCCGCACGCTGAAAGAAGCGATGAAGGGTGCCGACGTCGTCTTCGGCCTGTCGCAGAAGGGCGCCTTCTCGGAAGACATGATCCGCTCGATGGCAGACCGGCCGATCATTTTCGCGATGGCGAACCCGGATCCTGAAATCACGCCTGAAGAAGTCGCCCGCATCCGCGACGACGCAATCATGGCGACCGGCCGCTCGGACTATCCGAACCAGGTCAACAACGTCCTCGGCTTCCCCTACATCTTCCGCGGCGCGCTCGATGTTCGCGCCACGACGATCAACGACGACATGAAGATTGCCGCCGTCAAGGCGCTCGCCAGTCTCGCCCGCGAAGATGTGCCCGACGATGTCGTTGCCGCCTATCAGGGCAATCGCCCGCGCTTCGGCGCGCAGTACATCATCCCGGTACCCTTCGATCCGCGGCTGATCTCGGCGATCCCGGCCGCAGTCGCGGAAGCTGCGATTGAGAGCGGCGTGGCCCGCAAGGTTATCACCGATATGGACGGCTATCGCCGCGAGCTCTCCGCCCGCCGCGATCCGATCGCCTCGACGCTGGCGAGCCTCTACGAGCGCGTCCGCCGACGTCCGAAGCGTGTCGTCTTTGCCGAGGCGGAAGAAGAGCAGGTGATGCGCGCCGCACTCTCCTACGCCAACCAGCAGCTCGGCACGGCAATCCTGCTTGGCCGCGAGGATCTGATCAAGGCGACGGCCGAGCGTGCCGGCATCGATCTCAACCGTCCCGGTCTGGAGATCGTCAATGCCCGCATCTCCACCCGCGTCGAGGCCTATATCGATTATCTCTATGCCCGCCTGCAGCGGAAGGGCTATCTGCATCGCGATGCCCAGCGCCTGATCCACAACGACCGCAACCATTTCGCGGCCACCATGGTAGCGCTCGGCGATGCCGACGGCATGGTGACCGGGATTACGCGCAACTACTCGACGGCGCTGGAAGACGTCCGCCGCTGTATCGACGAGAAGCCGGGCCACCGGGTTATCGGTGTATCTCTGGTGCTTGCCCGTGGCCGCACTGTCTTCGTTGCCGATACCGCCGTCCATGACATGCCGACAGCGGAAGAGCTGGCCGATATCGCCGAGGAAGCCGCCGGTCTCGCCCGCCGCATGGGCTACCAACCGCGCGTCGCCATGCTCGCCTACTCCACCTTCGGCCACCCCTCGGGTGAGCGCTCCGAGCGCGTCCGCGAAGCGGTGAAGATCCTCGACAAGCGCCGCGTCGATTTCGAGTATGACGGCGAAATGTCGGCGGATGTGGCGCTGAACCGCAAGGCGATGGAACAGTATCCGTTCTGCCGCCTCTCCGGCCCGGCCAATGTCCTCGTCATGCCAGCCTTCCACTCGGCCTCCATCAGCACCAAGATGCTGCAGGAACTCGGCGGCTCCACCGTCATCGGCCCGATCCTCGTCGGCCTCGACAAGGCCGTCCAGATCACCTCGATGGGCGCCAAGGACAGCGACATCGTCAACATGGCGGCAATCGCCGCCTATGCGGCCGGGTCGTAAAGCGAACAGTAATGACAAAGCGGAATGGGCGACACATCCGCTTTGTCATCAGTCTGTCCTCAACCCGCGAACATGATCAGGTTGCCATCGGGATCGCGCACGATGAATGTGCGCGCGCCCCAAGGTTCCGTTTTCAGGCTCTGATAGAATGGAACACCGGCCGCCGTATATTCCAGAAATAATGCCTTCACGTCGTCGACAGTGATCGTTGCCGAGAGCGCATCGATTTCCTGGCGCCGAAATTCAATGCTGAAGGCTGGGCTATCGACGTGCCTGATATTCAGCTTCGCAGCGTCACGGGCGACCTGGGCATAGAAGGGCGGATTACCGTAGGCGAAGGTCGTTTCGAATTTCAGCTTCTGGGCATAAAATGAGAGAGATGAATCGATGTCGCTCACGAACAGCTGAGGCTGTGAATCGATCATTCGAGGCGTTGATGGGGATTGCTGCTTGGCTGATGAACTCATGTCGCTAAGTCCCTCTTTCAGCGCGGCCCAGCTTGTAAAGCCCTCCATAGCGGCAACCAGCTCTTGAGCATCAACCAGCTTGAACTCGGCGTTGAGGATAGCCTTGTCGTCAAGGTTCCTGAAGCGCGGGAGCCAATATCCAATTTCCGCAGCGACAGGATAATAGCGATCCTGATGCCAGCGTTTGAAATGCTTGGCTTTTTTCTTGAGGTTTTCGAAATTGGGCATGGCGCAACGTTGAAGATCGTAGGCGGGCATAGCCCAGCCGGCACCATGCCGATGCGCCCTACTGAAACGCTGACTTCAGGATGAATGTCCAACCGGGCGCCGTCAAGAGTGACGGCGCCTGCCCACTGTTATCAGCTCGCAAAACGTCCGGCGTCGGCGCCGTAGTAATTCAGGTAGCGGTCCGAGATGCTGGAGATCGGCAGGACGATCAGCACGTCGGTGGTGTTGAAGGCGTGGTCGACGACGGCTGTGGAGCCGACCATGGCGCCGAGGCGCAGGTAACCCTTGATCAGCGGCGGAAGCGCCATCAGCGCCTTCTTCGGGTTCACCGCTTCCGGCGGCATCAGGTCCATGGCGCGTGCCATATGCGGCAGTGCATCGACAGCCCACTCGTCCTTGGCAACGACCGTGTGGTGCAGGAAGGAAAGCGCCAGCGCATGGCTTTCCGGATGAACGCCTGGAAACGATGCGCAACCGAACATCGCGCTGACGCCATGCTTCAGGGCGTAGGCCCAATTGCCCTGCCAGAGAAGCTCGACCGTACGCTTGGTGCGGTAGGCGGGCAGCACACAGGAGCGGCCGAGTTCCATGAACTTCTTGTCGGGGTGCCGGGCGAGCAGCTCGCCGATGGCGAATTCGGAAGCCGAGTAAAAGCCGCCATTCGCCATTGCGACGTCCTGCCGCAGCAGGCGGTAGGTGCCGACAATCTGGTCTTCGCTGTCGCCCTCGATCGAGCGGTCGAGAACGAGCAGGTGGTCGCAGAAGGCGTCATAGGCATCGACATCGCGCTCACGGCGCATCGTCTCCGCCGGAAGCTGCGCGCCCATTTCCTCGACGAAAACGCGGTAGCGCACATGCTGCGAAGCATCGATTTCGCTTGCAGTGCGGGCCAGCCGGGTTTCGAGGTTGCCGATGCGGCCGAGAACGTCGCTTTCCTTCGGCGGGGCCGAAGTTGCTGGCCGTGTCGCCTCCACCAATGTCTCACGATTCAAGGTGTCGATGTCCATTGACGATTCTCCCGTTGCCGGCTTATGAGCTGCCATAAAACACTAATGTGCGACAGGAAAGTGACATCAATGTTACGGAAAAATGCAGCTGGTGTCACTCATCATCAGAGCGCTTCGGCGCGTCTTGCGGAGAGCGCGGCGACGGCCTGAACCTCGGTCAGTAGCCGGATGGGGTCGATCGGCTTGATCATGACGCGGTTGGCCCCGGCGAGCAGAACTGCGCGGCGCGACTCGTCCCGCTTGTCGGCCGTCAGCACGATGACGGGCACCGGCAGCAGATCGAGCCGGCGCTCGTGACCGCGCAGGCGGCCGATCATGTCGACACCTTCGCCGCCCGGCATGGTCAGGTCGCTGATGATGATATCAGGCCTGCTGCCGTTCTCGGACAGGGCGCCATCGAGCAGCGCTTCGAAGTCCTCGACATGGCGGACGGTGTGGCCGCCCTTCTCCAGCATCGCACGCACAAGCATCGCGTTGATCGGATCGTCTTCGCCAAGCAAGATATTCAGTCCGTGCTGCTGGCTGGCTTCCGGGATCGAGGCGCTGAAGCCTGGCTGATTGTCGTTCAGAGCGTCGCGCTTTTCCATGCCGCGCATGCGGCCGCGCAGTACGTCGATCAACGACTGCTCGCGCAGCGGCCGGATCAGCCAGGCGTCAAAGAGATCGAGCGCATGGGAATTGCGTTCTTCCGGATTGACGAGCAGGATCTTGCGCAGGCCGAGCGCTGCAATGTCGGCGCGATCGGCAAGGTGGCTGGAGAACTCGGCCGATAGCCGATGATCGATGATGATGTCGGTCGGGCGTTGTCCGCGACCGGCCATGTAAAGCAGCGTCTCGCGGGCCGTCTCGCCGTCTTCGACGAGGTGGCAATCGCCGCCGAGTGCCGTCACCGTCTCAGCTATCGCGGCCCGCGCCGCACCGGCCGGTGCGAGCAAAAGGACCGTGTTTCCCGCCAGCAGCCCTTTGCGCCGTCCGCGGCTTTCGTCGGTCATGCCTGCCGGGAAGCGGATGGTGAATTCACTGCCTTTGCCCTTTTCGCTGGCAACCGTCAGCGAGCCGCCGAATTCGCGCATGATGCGGGCGGAGATCGTCAGCCCAAGCCCGGTGCCGCCGCTCTTTTCCATCATCGTTCCTCCCTGTTCGAATTCGGCAAAGATCCGCGACTGCTCCTCCGCCGTCATGCCGGGTCCGGTGTCGGTCACGGTGATGACGAGTTCGTCGTCCGTCAGGGCGGCGCGGATGAAGACGCCGCCGGCCTGGGTGAATTTCACGGCGTTGCCGATGACGTTGAACAGCACCTGGCGAAGCCGGGCCGGATCGAAGCTCATGAATTCCGGAACATCCGAAGACACTGTCGCGCCGATCTCGATATCCTTCTCATGGGCGCGATGCGCCAGCATCTCGACGACGCTTTCCAGCAACTGCCGGAGCGATTCCGATCGCGGCCGCAGCTGGAAACGGCCGACTTCGATGGTCGAGAAATCGAGCAGGTCTTCAACCAGTTGCGTCAGCGCATGGCCGGACTGGCGGATGCCGCCGATATAGTTCTGCTGCTCCTGCGTCATCTGAGCCTGGGTCAGCAGATGCGTCATGCCGAGAATGCCGGACAGCGGCGTGCGGATTTCATGGCTGACGGTGGCAAGCAGACGCGACTTTGCCGCGCTGTTGTATTCGGCCTTCTGCCGCGCCTCTTCACGCGCCTGTGCCGTCAGGCGCTCGGCGGTCACGTCGCGCGCGACGCTCTGGATCAGCAGATTGCCGTTCGTGGGATCGCGGGTGACGACGTCGTTCCAGACAAAGATGCGCTGTCCCTCCGGCGTCGAGATTTCGACGTCGAAGCGGTGCGGCTCGGCGCCGGGGCGGAAGGCGATGCCGATTTCCTCGCAGGTCTGGCCTTCCGGCTTCAACCGCCCGGTGAGACGCCGGAACGTCGCGTTGGCGCCAAGGATTCGCCGGTCGATGCTGCGGGTAACGGTGATATCGCCAAGTACGTCGTGGACATTGGCAAAAAGATCTGCTGCCTCGCTGGCCGGTACGCGCTCATGTCCGGTCTTCGCGGCCAGACGGGAATTCGTCTTGCGGCTCGACGCGGCGGCATAGGCGATCAGCACGACAGCAATGAAGGCAAGTCCGGCGGATAGAAACAGAATGCCGCCTGCCTGTCCGAGAAAAATGAGGAGGCAGGCCGCAATCAGACCGGCGCCACCGAGCCAATATGACACAATGCTGCGAAGCGGCCGCTTCCGGTGCTCGGGCAGCGCGTCAGCCTTGGATTGCAGGTTATCATCCGCCGTCCGCATTGCCTGCGGTTTGGCGGGACCGAATGCCGCGGTCAATCTTTCCTGCAGTTGAGCCAAGCTTTGCATGACTTCTGGCTAACATAGGCGCTCTTCCGAATGCCTTCAGGAAAAAGCTAAAATTTTAGCTTTCGGCCTTTTTCGGTTGCAGCAACTCGTCAAGAATCACGCATCCCGCGCCGACGGTGATAAAACTATCGGCAAGATTGAAAACCGCGAACGACCATGTTTCGGTATGAAACAGGATATAATCGATCACGTGCCCGTAGAGAAAGCGGTCGAAGAGGTTGCCGAGCGCGCCGGCAATGATCAGCGCGAAGCCGGTATGCGCGATCCAGCGGTCCTTCGCTGTGCGGTGCCACATCCAGATCACGAAGACGACAATGATCAGGCGCATTCCCACGATGAACCAGCCATCCATACCTGAGAGCATCGAGAAGGCGACGCCGAGATTGTAGGTTCTATAGAGCGCCAGCATCGGGATGACCGGAACCATCTCCTGCAGCGGCAGATAGTGATCGACGGCGATCTTCACGGCCTGATCGAGGATCACCGCCACCACGATGAACAGGAGGATCGGCAGCGGGCGCGAAAAGAGGGCCGGGCGCGGGAGCGTCTGTTCGGTCATTTTGCCTCGGACAATGAGAGAAGGTGGCGCCTGGCCTCGAAGAGCATGACGGCGCTGGCGACGGCAAGATTGAGCGAGTCGGCAAGGCCCTGCTGCGGAATGCGGGCGAGAGCATCGGCTTGGCTGGCAAGCTGATCGGGGAGGCCGGACTGCTCGTTGCCCATCAGGATAACGACGGGCTTCTTCTTGTAGTCGATCGTGCGGTAGTCCACCGATCCGGCAAGATGCGTTGCGACCACCGAAACACCGGCTGCCTTCTTCCAGGCAATGAAGTCCTCGGGAGAAGCGCGGGTGACCGGCACGGCAAAGACCGAGCCCATGGTGGCGCGCACGGTCTCCAGCGAGAAAGGATCCGTCGTTTCACCGACAAGGATGACGCCGGAGGCGCCTGCTGCATCGGCGGTACGAATGATCGTGCCGAGATTGCCGGGATCGCGGACGCGGTCGAGTGCGATCCAGGTTTCGCCCTGCTGGGGATGGATGTCACGCAGCGGTTTCCAGCGGGTCTCGAAGATGCCGACGACCATTTGCGGATTGTCGCGGCGCGTGACCGAGGAAAGCACTTTCTCGCTCACTTCGAGCACCAGCCCGCCCGAGGCGACGGTCTTCGCCGCCATCTGCTCGACCAGCGGCTTGCCCTTCGCGGCCTTGGCATAGACTAGGGTGCGGATCGTCCAGCCGAGCTCGATCGCGTCGATTACGAGCTTCAGGCCCTCGGCCATGAAGGTGCCACTTTGCTCGCGGGTCTTCTTGTCGCTGAGCGCCTTGATGTCCTTGATAATCGGATTGGCAAGCGAGGTGACTTCCTTCACCTGGCCGACCCGGCGGGGTCCGCGGTCGTGATATTCGTTCATTTCGGCACCCAGCGGGAGAAGAGAGACGTAGAAAGGGCGCGGCCCGGCGTCTTGCCGTCGAGACCGCCTTCGCGGATCACCAGCTCGCCGGATTCGACAACGCCACCGGCGCCGCGCATCGTTTCGCGCATCAGTTCGTGGATCGAATAGAAGCTGGCGCGGATCGAGTAGGCGGTCAGCACCAGGCCGACGGCCTTGGGCGACAGGATGCCGCGGCAGATGTCAAGCATCAGAGGCAGATGCTCGAAGAGGTGCCAGACCTCGCCATTCGGCCCGCGGCCGAATTTCGGCGGATCCGTCAGGATGATGTCATAGGTGTTGCCGCGGCGTTCCTCGCGCAGGATGAACTTCATCGCGTCTTCGCAGATCCAGCGGATCGGCAGCTTTTCCATCCGTCCGAGCGCCTGGTTCTCACGCGCCCAGCCGATTGCCTTCTTCGAGGCATCGACATGGGTCACTTCGGCACCGGCTGCAGCTGCGACCAGCGAGGCGACACCGGTATAGCCAAAGAGGTTCAGCACCTTGAGCGGCCTCCCTGCACGTTCGACCTGTTCCTTCATCCAGGCCCAATGGACGATCTGCTCCGGAAATACGCCGACATGCCGGAACGACGTGAAGCGGCCGAAGAAATCGACGCCGAGCAGATGGAGCGGCCAGGTTTCGCCGAGCGCATCCTTCGGGAAGCGCCAGCGGCCGGTGCCCTCTTCATCGACGTCACCGGTGAAGGCGGCATCGACCTTTTCCCAGACATGCGTCGGAAGTGACGGTTGCCACAGCGCCTGTCCCTCGGGGCGGATGATGCGATAGGGCCCGTATTGTTCGAGCTTCTGGCCGTTGCCGCTGTCGATCAGATGGAAATCGCCGGCACCCAGCGATTCCAGGATGACAGGCACGCGCTCAGCTGGCCGGTCGCCCGTCCGCGTCTGCAATGGCCGTTCGATAGCAAGGCTGGCGGCGGCTTCGCGCACCGCCTCGCGGGCAGCCGCAGGTTTCGCCGCGGGCTTTGCCGGGCGGTTGGGGCGCTCGTCGTTGCGGCGGTGGCCGGAGGAGCCGGAAGGCGTCTTTGCGCCCGGCCGGCGTTCTTTTTGTTTCAACGTGGTGTTCCGCGTCTTCAATTCGATAGAGCCCGTGCAAATAGCATTCCGTTTCACCTTGGCAAAGCGCTTTCCCGCTGTGATAAGTTTAGCGATCCGAAGTGGGAGGATTTCGAATGGATATGACCGGAGAGGAACGCATCAATGCTCCGCGCGATGCCGTATGGGCCGCGCTCAATGATCCAGACATCCTCAAGCGCTGCATTCCGGGCTGTCAGGTGCTGGAGATGACCTCGCCGACCGAGTTGGCGGCGACGGTCAAGATCAAGATCGGCCCGGTCTCGGCCACCTTCAACGGCGAGGTGACGCTGTCCAATATCAACGCGCCTGAAAGCTACACGATCTCCGGCGAAGGCAAGGGCGGCATCGCGGGCTTTGCCAAAGGCGGCGCCGATGTCGTGTTGAAGGAAGACGGCAGCGAAACCATCCTGCAATATGCGGCAAAAGCGCAGGTCGGCGGAAAGCTTGCGCAACTTGGCGCCCGGCTGGTGGACTCCACCTCGCAGAAATTGGCGCAGCAGTTCTTCGCCGATTTCAATGCGGCAGTCTCGGAAAAGGCAGCGATCTGAGCTTCGGGCCATTGGCGGCTTGCGATGTCTAAGCTAAGCCTGAAGCATGAACGTGACGATCAGGACCCCGCAGCATTCGGATCGCGAAGAGCTGGCCGACATTTATCTCCAGGTTCGCCGCCAGACCTTCACCTGGGTCGATCCCCACAAGTTCCGGCACGAGGATTTTGCGGCTCACACGCAAGGCGAACTCGTCTGGCTCGCAGAGGCGGACGATGGCACGATCGCCGGTTTCATGACGCTCTGGGCAGCCGACGATTTCGTTCACATGCTCTATATCCGCAAGGAATGGCGGGGCAGGGGCGTCGGCACAGCGCTGCTTGCCGCACTTCCGGACTGGCCACGGCATAAATACCGGCTGAAATGCCTGGTCAACAATGCCCGGGCAAAAGCCTTCTATCTATCCAGGGGCTTCGCCGTTACCAGCGGAGGGATGTCGTCGGAAGGCGAGTATGAGGAGCTGACCTTCGATCCGCCGCGCTGATTATCGCGATGGAAGCTGGCCTGCGATCTCTTCGGCGCGCGCCTTGTGGCGATCCGCCTCGCTCTGCCAGCGCACGGCCTCCTTCGCTTCGTTGCGCGCCCGCTTGCGGTGCTTGCCCTGGCTGAACCAGGTGGCGGCAGAGCCTGCGAACATGCCGATGATCAGCGCGATGAAGATGAAGACGAAGAATGGCGCTGATAGTGACAGGACCTGATCTTCGGGCCGGAAGGGATTGAAGGCCAGCGTCACGATCTGCCGGTTGGCGACGCAGAAGATGATCAGGATGATGCCTAGCGGCAGCAAAATCAAAAGGTTGGTGATCTTCTTCGCCATGGATGGCCTCCGCGCATTATCAGCGCCGCGTTCAAACGGCGCTTTCAGACTTTATGCAGAATAGGAATCGGCGGGCGAAGTTCAAGCGCGGTTTCGCCGCAGGGCAGGTCTCAGTCGTCCTGATCGGCCTGGCCGGGGTTCAGCCGTTCGCGCAGTTCCTTGCCGGTCTTGAAGAACGGAACCCACTTCTCTTCGACGAACACGGTGTCGCCGGTACGGGGGTTCCGGCCGGAGCGCGACGGGCGGTTCTTGACAGAAAAGGCGCCGAAGCCGCGCAGTTCGACGCGGTTGCCCGCTGCCAGTGCATCGGTGATCTCGTCGAGAACGGCATTGACGATATTCTCGACGTCGCGGTGATAGAGATGCGGGTTGCGCGCGGCAACTATCTGCACCAGTTCCGACTTGATCACGGTCGCCCCCTTAAATTATTGATTTCTTATCAATCGCGGCCAAACTGCCAAACTGAAACGAGCCCGTCAAGGAGCAACTTTTGTGGCAGAATGCCCTCAAGCGCTTGGCTTTTGACGAGGTCGCCGTAACCAAGAAGCGTCGCGACCTTGGAAAGCGCACCGGCAAGCAGGAAAGGCGTGTTGCTCTTCTTGTCCCAATCCACCACCGGCAGGTCCTTGCTTACATCCCGCTTGGCAAGATAGTCGCGAATTTCGGGGTCGCCACCGAGCTGATCGACAAGCTTGATCTTCAGCGCCTGGCGGCCTGTATAGATCGTCCCATCGGCAAGCTTAAGTACTTCATCGCGTGGCATTTTCCGGCGATCGGCAACGAGATCGACGAACCAGGCATAGCTGTCCTGGACCATGCTGTTGATCATTGCCTTGGCTTCCTCGCTGGTGTTGTGGAAGGGCGAGGGCTCGGCCTTCAAAGGCGAGGACTTGATCTCTTGCAGCGAGACGCCGAGCTTGTCGAGTAGCGGCTGGATCTGGGGGTACTGGAAGATGACGCCGATCGATCCGGTGATCGAACTCTCACCGGCGACGATCGTATCGCCTGCCGTGGCAATCATATAGCCGGCCGAAGCGGCCAGTGTTCTGACATCAGAAACGACAGGCTTCTTGGCTGAAATTGCCCTGATCGCCTTGAAGATCTTTTCGCCGCCATAGGTCGTGCCGCCTGGTGAGGAGATCGAGATGATCACGCCCTTGACCTGATCATTCTCCTCGATTTTCTTGAGCCGCTCCAGCAGCTCATCGTCGTCGGTAATCAGTCCTGAAATCGTCACATGGGCGATCTGCGGCCGGCTCTGCTCGATATCAGCACGGAAGAACTGGTATAGAGAGAAGCCGAGTGCGACGAGAAGCAGCGCTGCGGCGATGCGCCAGAAGCCGAGGCGCCGGCGAAGTTTGCGGCGGTCGGCGATCGTCGAGCTGTCCATAAGTCCTCCAGGGCCGGCGGCGGCCTCATTCACTGCGGCATGAGATAAGGCGGCATAGTGTTGTGAAAATGCCGGTTTACCTCGTTTTTATCCGTTTGTTGCTTGTTGCAGAAAAAAATCCATATTGGCAAGCTAATGTAATAATGCGAAACGATCTGTGATCGACGGTAGTAGTTCCTATATAGGAAGCCGATCAACAGACACGGACAGACCGATGCTCAACACCATCAACAGCGGCGGGGGGGCTGCAATTGCCAGACCCGAGCGCAACGCCTATGGCGCTGCGTTGCATCACTCCGCGCGCGTCCGCCGCCTGAAAGTGCTACTGCCGGTCACCGCCGTCATCATCTCGCTGATCTTCATCGCCGTCTCTATGATCCGGGCCTATCTGCCGGAGAATATCAAGATCGAAGGCGCCAAGATCGAGAACGGCAAGGTCGTCATGGCGAAGCCTGCGATCTCAGGCCGCAATTCCGACGGCATCAATTACTCCATGCTCGCCGAGCGCGCGCTGCAGGATATCAAGAACCCCAGCCTCATCACGCTTGAGACGATCAAGGCAGCCGTTCCCGTCAGTGACGGCCTGGTCGCCAGCGTCGAGGCCTCTTCCGCAGATTATGACCGCGCGACGGACAAGCTGGCGCTGACTTCGCCATTCACCGTTATCATGAGCAATGGACTGAAAGCCGATTTCAAGTCTGCAAAGCTCGATATCAAGGGCGGCAGCATGTCGACTGATGATCCCGTTACCATCACGAAAGAGGGAACTTCGGTTGTTGCGAACTCCCTCAAGATGGCGGATAAGGGTCGCGTGATCACGTTCGAGGGGAAAGTTCGTATGAACGTTGATCCATCCGCCATCCGCAAACAGGGCACCTAACAGCCGGGTTATTTAATGACAAAAGATTGTCACTCTTCAGTACGTAAGTTTGGCGCAGCAGCAACCGGCGGCGCTCTGGCACTTCTGATGATCACGGGAGCCGCGTTTGCGCAGGCTACCACCAGCCAGATGGATGGCCTCAAGCTCGACAAGAACGAGCCGATCCAGATCGAGAGCGACAAGCTCGAAATTCATGACCAGGAACACAAGGCCGATTTCACCGGCAACGTGAAGGTCGTGCAGGGCAAGACGACCCTGCAGGCCGGGCACATGACGGTGTTCTACAAGCCCAAGGCGGCAGCAGACGGACAGGCGACCGATGCAAAGGCGAAGCCCGATGCAGGTGCCGCGTCGATCTCCTCCGGCAATGCCGATATCGACCACATTCTGGTCAGCGACAAGGTGTTCGTCAGCTCCGGAACGCAGACGGCGACGGCCGATAACGGCGCGTTCGACATGGCGGCACAGACCTTCGTTCTGAAGGGCGACAAAGTCGTTCTCTCCGATGGCCCGAATGTCTTCACCGGCTGCCAGCTTACCGTTCACATGGAGACCGGGCAGGCGCAACTGGATAGCTGCGGGGGCCGCGTCCAGATCCAGCTTGATCCGAAGTCCCAGAAGAAGAACTGATCCGGCCCTCTCGTGAAACTTTTCTCGCTTCCCAAAATGTTCGGCCAGTCCGCGCCGCAGGCCGCGGACGGTTCCGCCGGAGACAAGAGCCGTTACCAGGGCACGCTGATTGCGCGCGGTCTGACCAAGACCTATAGCACGCGGCGCGTTGTCAACGGCGTGTCGCTGGTGGTTCGCCGCGGCGAGGCTGTGGGTCTTCTCGGGCCGAACGGCGCCGGCAAGACGACCTGCTTTTACATGATCACCGGCTTGGTGCCTGTCGACGAAGGTACGATCGAGATCGACGGCAACGACGTCACGACGATGCCGATGTATCGCCGTTCGCGCCTGGGTGTCGGCTACCTGCCGCAGGAAGCCTCGATTTTTCGCGGCCTGACGGTCGAGGAAAATATCCGCGCGGTTCTCGAAGTGCACGAGAAGAACAAGGCAGCGCGCGAAAAGAAGCTCGACGAGCTGCTGGAAGAATTCCATATCTCCAAGCTCCGCAAGGCTGCAGCTGTTTCGCTGTCCGGCGGTGAGCGCCGCCGCCTGGAAATCGCCCGCGCGCTGGCGACCGACCCGACCTTCATGCTGCTCGACGAGCCCTTCGCCGGCGTCGATCCGATCTCGGTTTCCGATATTCAGAACCTCGTGCATCATCTGACGGCTCGCGGCATCGGTGTGCTGATCACCGACCACAATGTTCGCGAAACGCTGGGCCTGATCGACCGCGCCTATATCATCCATGCCGGTGAAGTGCTGACGCATGGCCGCGCGAATGACATCGTCAACAATCCCGAGGTTCGCCGCCTCTATCTTGGCGACAATTTCAGCCTTTGATTGGATTGAAGCCGGCGGAAATTCACCTTCCGCCATACTTGCGCTTGACCAAATAGAATAAAAAAGCAATTTTTGGGCCAACTGGATATCCGCGGCCCGAAATTCTTGTTTCGACGCGGTTTCCCGGAGGAAATGAACGGGAGTTTCGCGTCCGCCATGGCCCTGTCAGCCAATCTTTTCCTGCGACAGAACCAATCCCTCGTCATGACGCCGCAGCTGATGCAGTCCATTCAGTTGCTGCAGATGACGCATTTCGAACTCGTCCAGTTCATCGCCCAGGAAGTCGAAAAGAACCCGCTGCTGGAATTTCCGTCAAATGACGCGGAAACGGGCAGCGACCGCGACAGCGAAGATGAGGGGCACGCGCAGCATCAGGCCGAAGACGGCGATAGCGGCGACGCGCTCTCCGGCGACTGGTACGACAATGGCAGCGAAGGCCGTGTTAGCCATCTCGGCGACGAACTCGACGCCAATTATTCCAATGTCTTTCAGGATGACGGCGCGCCGCAGCGCGCCGATGCGCCGGAGCTTCTCAGCCAATGGAAATCGATGCCGGGCGGCTCTGAGGGCGAGGGCTATGATCTCGACGACTTCGTCGCTGGTCAGGTCTCGCTACGGGATCACCTCATCCAGCAGATTCCCTTCATTCTGACTGACGCTGCAGACCGGCTGATCGGTCAGCATCTTCTCGATCAGCTGGATGAGGCCGGTTATTTTCAGGGTGATATTGCCGAAGCCGCCGAACGCCTCGGCGCTGCAATGGCCGACGCCGAACGGGTGCTGGCCGAACTGCAGACGCTCGATCCCCCCGGCGTTTTCGCCCGCAATCTTGCGGAATGCCTGGCAATTCAGCTTCGCCAGAAAGACCGCTTCGATCCGGCGATGGAAGCCTTCGTCTCCAATCTCGAGCTTCTCGCGCGCCGCGATTTTGCGACCCTGAAGCGTCTTTGTGGCGTCGATGAGGAAGATCTCCTCGACATGCTGACAGAGATCCGCCAGCTGAACCCAAAGCCGGGCAGCGGCTTTGAGGCGGGCGTTTCAGAAGCGATCATGCCGGACGTCGTCGTGCGGCCATCGTCCGATGGTAGCTGGCTAGTGGAGCTCAATCCGGACACGCTGCCCCGCGTGCTTGTCAGCCAGGCCTATTTTGCGAATGTCACCAAGAATGGTGACGATCACGCCTTCCTCTCGGAATGTCTGCAGAATGCCAATTGGCTGACACGCAGCCTCGACCAGCGCGCCAAGACCATCATGAAGGTCGCGACCGAGATCGTCCGTCAGCAGGACGCCTTCCTGCTCCACGGGGTCGATCATCTGCGCCCGCTCAACCTGAAGACCATCGCCGACGCCATCAAGATGCATGAATCGACCGTCAGCCGCGTGACGTCGAACAAGTACATGCTGACGCCGCGCGGTCTCTTCGAGCTCAAATATTTCTTCACGGTGTCGATCAGCGCAGTGGAGGGCGGCGATGGCCATTCGGCCGAGGCGGTACGTCACAAGATCCGCGCGCTGATCATGCAGGAAAGCCCGGAAGCAGTGCTTTCCGATGACGATATCGTCGATATGCTGAAAAAAGGCGGCGTCGATCTGGCCCGCCGCACGGTCGCCAAGTACCGCGAAGCGATGAATATCGCCTCTTCGGTTCAGCGCCGGCGCGAAAAGCGTGCGCTGGCAAAGGTTGCAGGCTTCTAGGCGGACTCCCGCGGTTGGCGTTGACTTTTTGGTAACCTGCCTTTATTAGCCCGCCGCAATTGGCGCTGTGAAACAGCGTTCAGACTTATCCCCATCATCCTCAGGGCGCTTGAAGCACGAGACTTAAGCCGATCTTGCTTGAGTTTGCGTGAAGTGCTTGGATGAGAGGTAGGCTTGGCGTAAACTGGTACCGCAAACCACTATAAGAAGGGAAACTCCATGAGTGTGCGTGTATCCGGTAAACATATGGAAATTGGTGACTCGTTCCGTCAAAAGATCGAGGAGCAAATGGCCATGGCCGTCACGAAATACTTCGACGGGGGATATTCTGGTCAGGTGATCGTTGAGAAGTCGAGCTCGCGCTTCTCTGCGGATTGCAAGCTTCATCTCGATAGCGGGGTGGTGCTGCATGCTGCAGGAGAAGCAATGGATCCGCAGGTCGCATTCGATGCCGCCTCGGAACGCATCGAGAAGCGCCTTCGCCGCTACAAGCGGAAGCTGAAAGATCATCATGCCGGAAATCATCTGAACGGTTTTGCGGAAGTCGCCTATACGGTCATGGACGGCGTTCCTGACCACGAAGAAGAGGTTCCCGACGATTTTGCCCCGGCTATCGTAGCCGAGAGCACGAAGCAGCTGAAGACCATGTCCGTTGCGACCGCCGTGATGGCGCTCGACATGACGGACGAGCCGCTGCTTCTGTTCCGCAGCCCGGGCAAGGAACAGTTAAACATCGTTTACCGCAGGCATGACGGTAATATTGGCTGGATCGACGCAGCCAATATCAAGAGCTGAGATCGGGCGATGAGCGGCGCGTTGCGCCGCTCTTCCAATCACCCGGCTTTGGCGACAGAAGGAAAAAGAAATGGCATTGGCAGACCTGCTGCACCAAGATGCGATTATTCCCGCCCTCAAGGTAAATTCCAAGAAACAGCTGCTTCAGGAATTGGCGGCAAAGGCCAGCAAGATTACCGGCCTTTCCGAACGGGAAATCTTCGACGTCGTATTGCAGCGTGAGCGCCTGGGCTCGACGGGCGTCGGCAACGGCATTGCAATCCCGCATGGGAAAATTGCCAGCGTCCGCTCGATCGTCGGTGTCTTCGCAAGGCTCGAAAGCCCGGTCGATTTCGAAGCGCTGGACGATCAGCCCGTCGATCTCGTCTTCCTGCTGCTCGCTCCCGAAGGCGCGGGCGCCGACCATCTGAAGGCGCTGTCGCGTATCGCCCGTGTGCTGCGGGACCAGGATCTGGTCGCCAAGCTTCGCGCGACGGACTCTGCCTCGGCGATCTATGCCTTCCTCAACGAAGAGCAGGCCTCGAACGCCGCCTGAGATTTTCAAGTGCAGAAATGAAAGAGGCGCCCGGGATGACCGGGCGCCTCTTCTCGTTTGAGATGGGATAGCTCTCAGAACTCTTCCCAATTGTCCTGTGCGACTGCAGCCGAGCCATGGGCGACTGCGGCACGGCGCGGCGCCGGAGCGCGATAGGCCGGGGCAGGGGCCGCGGGAGCACGCATATGCTGGGCCGTTGCCCTGAGTGCCGCACTGTTTGCCTGGCCGGAGACGCGGAAGCGCAGTACGAGCGCCTTCAGTGTCTGTGCCTCGTCGTTGAGCGTGACGCTGGCTGCGGTCGCTTCTTCCACCATCGCGGCGTTCTGCTGGGTCACCTGGTCCATCTGGTTCATGGCCTGGTTGACCTCCTTCAGTCCGATCGCCTGCTCGCTGGCGGAGGCGGAAATCTGGCGGATCAGTTCGTTGATGCTCATCACCTGATCGGCGATCTTGTGCAGCGTGCCACCGGCACGGCCGACGAGATCGACGCCTTCCTTGACCTGGACGGCCGAGGTATTGATGAGCGTCTTGATTTCCTTCGCAGCACTCGCTGAGCGCTGCGCCAGTTCGCGGACTTCCTGCGCGACGACTGCAAAACCCTTGCCGGCCTCACCTGCACGAGCAGCTTCGACGCCGGCGTTCAGAGCAAGCAGGTTGGTCTGGAAGGCGATCTCGTCGATGACGCCGATGATGCGCGACACTTCGGTCGAAGACTGCTCGATGCCCTGCATCGAAGCGATTGCCTTCTGCACGACTTCACCAGACCTCTCTGCGTCCTCGCAGGCCAGGTTCACGTTCTCGGCAGCAGTCCGGGCGTTCTCAGCGCTCGAATTGACCTGTGCGGTCAGCTCGTTCAGCGCAGCTGCGGTCTCTTCCAGGCTTGCTGCCTGCTGTTCTGTACGCTTGGCAAGATCGGAGGCACTGTTGCTGATCTCGCTGGTGCCCGAGCCGATGTTGCCGACACTGAGGTTCATCGTGTTGATCGTTTCTTCGAGGCTGGCGAGTGCAGCGTTGAAGTCCTGCTTCAGCTTTGCATATTCGCCAGGGAACTCGTCGTTGATCCGGTGGCCGAGATTGCCCTGCGACAATTCGGAGAGACCGGCACCGACGATGGCAACGATCTGGCGCTGGAGCGCGACCGACTGCTGGCGCTCGCTTTCGGAGCGGCTGCGTTCGGACTCAGCGGCACTGCGCTGGCTGTCGGCCTCGGATTCGAGGCGGCGCGTATCGGCAAGCGCAAATCGGAAGCCCTCGAGTGCCTTGGCGACCGAACCGATTTCATCGGCACGCTCCTGACCGGCTACGGGCTGCTCGTATTGGCCATCGCTGAGCTTCTTGACGCCGGCGACCAGCTGGCCGAGCGGCTTCTGCACGAGAGAGCGGACGGCGAAATAGAGGGCCAGCATCACGGCGCCGAGCACCACGATGCCGCCGATGATCATCATGAAGGTCTGATCCTGCACCGGAGCATTGATGGCGCTGTGGGGCACGTCCACGAGTACGACCCAGGTGGCGTTGAGATCGGGAACGGCGAAGGGATAGACGACGCGATCGAAGGGCTCATAGCCGTCGAGCGAAAGATTCTTGACAACGCCAGGCGTCATCGAGCTCAGGGCGGACTTGACCTGGGCCGAACCCTCAGCATCGCCGTAGGGCTTCGACATCAGCTCCTTCGTCGGCGCGACGATCCAGTTGCCGTTCTGGGCAACCAGCGTCACACGGCCGGAGCCGAAAGGATGCAGGGCCTGCAGCTTGTCGGTCAGCGACTTCAGCGAGATATCGACGCCTTCGACACCGATCATCTTGCCGCCGGAAACGACGGGATAAGCGATCGAGGTCAGCAGCGTCGGGACATCCGTGCCTTCAGCAAGGTAAGGCGTGGTGATGGCACCCTTGCCGCTTTCGGCAGCGAGCTTCCACCATTCGGCCGTATAGTCGTTGTCGAAGGTCGAGAACTGGATCGCGCCATCCTTGGTCTTCGACCAGTAAGGCGTGAAAGCGCCAGCCTTGTTCGTGCCCTCGTCGAGCTTGTCGGCAATCTCGGTGGTCTTGCCGTCGAAGGCGCCGAGCTGTTCGCAGAACCAGCTACCGAACGCGAAGGCGTTCTTTTCGAGATTGGCCTTCAGGATATTGATGATGCCCTTGCGGTCGAAGTTGCCACCCTCGTGGCCACGGCCGACAACGCCGGACATGGAGCGCGCAGCACTCGCCAGTTCGCCGACATTGGCGGCGATTTCGTTGGCGATAGCTTTTGCCTCAAGATTCGCCTGGTCCATCGTCAGCGTCTGCACGCGGCTGCGCGTCTGATCGATGAGGAAAAAGTTTGATACAAAAAGGACGAGCGCGATGGCGACGCCGGTGATGACAATGAGTTTTGCGGCAAGCGACTTCATGCGGAAGATGAACATGGTGCCTCGGCGGGGCGACTTGCCGGACGAACATTTCCGGCACAGGCGAGGGTGAGCCGCACCGTCATGGAGCAGCCGTGCAAAAGTCCAGGCGCCGTTAAAATTGAAGCCTGACGATCGCCGGAAAGATCGCCAGAAATCTCTTAAATTTGAATGAAACTGTACGAATTGAACCCCTGAATTGCCTTGGCGGCGGAGGGTTTTCGTAGAGCGTATCGGAAACAGAAAAGTCTATAGCTTGTTTGCGACTTCGGCGCTGAGCGGGATCGACGGCTGGGCTCCCGCCTTGAGGCAGGCAAGGGATCCGGCAACGGCGGCGCGGCGCAGTGACGTCTCGAAATCGAGACCGTCGTTGAGGCTTGCGGCGAAATAGCCGCAGAAGGTATCGCCGGCACCGACGGTATCGACAGGCTCGATCTTCAGTCCTTTCGCCCGGACGAGTTCGCCATCGCGAATGGCAATGACGCCATCGGCGCCAAGTGTGACGATCAGCGTCTGTCCGGTTTCGCCGTGAAGGCGCTTCAAGGCGGCCTCGCGATCGCCAGCGGTCATGCCTTCTTGTCCGGCCAGAAGCTCGAATTCCGTCTCGTTGGCGATGACGATATCTGCCAGCCGCCCAAGGCGTGGTGCGTCGGCAATCAGCGGCGCGAGATTGAGTACGCTGCGGATGCCCTTCTTGCGGGCCGCATCGAGAGCCTTCTCGACGGCGGCCGGGGGAACCTCGAGCTGCAGCATGAGAATATCGTTGGGTTCCATTGCCGCAACCACGGCCTCAGCATCTTCGGGGCTGACGGTGCCGTTAGCGCCGGGAACGACCGCGATCATGTTTTCGCCGTCGCCGCCCACGAGGATCAGGGCGGTGCCGGTTGGGCCGTCCACATGATTGACCTTGGAAAGTCCGGTACCGGCTTCACTGAGGAGCGCGATGGCGGGGGCGGCGAATTCATCCTTGCCGACTGCGCCGGCCATGCTCACGGTGCTGCCTGCACGGCGCGCAGCAAGCGCCTGGTTGGCACCCTTGCCGCCGGCGGCAGTCGCAAAGCCAGTCCCAGCCACGGTTTCACCCGGCTTCGGCAGGCGCGCGGTGGTGGCGATGAGGTCCATGTTGATGGAGCCGAACACAGTGATCATGGTAGATGTCCCGTCCTTAAATTGGCGCGACACTGCCCGAAGGGCTCACTCCTCGTCAACCACCCTGAGCTTGAGAAGGCCTGTCCGGCTCTCGACCGATTTCGCTGCTGGCTGGTCTTCGCGTTCCGGTTTGCCGGTATCGCCCGTCGCTTCGAATTCGAGAGCCTCGATCTTCGAGCCACGCTTGGTCAGCTTGTCGGCGGAGGTGACGATCATGTCGACATCCTTCTGCGCCATGGCGAAATGCCCTTGCAGCTTGCGCACACGCTCATCGAGGCGGCCGAGATCGTCCATGAGGTTCGCGACTTCACCCTGAATGACATGCGCCTGTGCGCGCATACGCTGATCCTTGAGAACCGCCTGGATCACCTGGATCGACAGCATCAGCAGGGAAGGAGACACGATGACAATCCGGGCGCGATGCGCCTTCTGGATGATCGGCTCGAAATTCTCGTGGACCTCGGCAAAGATTGATTCCGAGGGAACAAACATGAAGGCCGTATCCTGGGTCTCGCCCTGGATCAGATACTTTTCCGAGATATCGCGAATATGCACTTCCATATCGCGCCGGAACTGCTGGGAGGCGATCTTGGTGGCATCCGGGCCGCCGGCGTCGCGAATGGCGTTCCAGGCTTCGAGCGGAAACTTGGCGTCGATGACGAGCGGCGGTGCGCCATTCGGCATCTTCACGGTGCAGTCCGGCCGCGAACCGTTCGACAGCGTCTGCTGGAAGGCATAGGCGCCCATCGGCAGCCCATCGGCAACAATCGTCTCCATGCGCGATTGGCCGAAGGCACCGCGTGTCTGCTTGTTGGAAAGGATCGCCTGAAGGCCGACGACGTCCTTGGCAAGCATTTGGATGTTGTTCTGGGCAACGTCGATGACGGCAAGCCGCTCCTGCAGCTTCTGTAGGTTTTCATGGGTCGATTTCGTCTGTTCGGTGATCGTGTGGCTGACCCTCTGCGACATGCCATCAAGACGCTGGTTGATCGCCTGATTGAGCTCTGCCTGCCGCGTGCCGAACACTTCCGCCATGGTCGAAATGCGGCCCTGCATCTCCGCCTGGATTTTCAGAAGCTCCGACATGCGCATATCGGCTTCCGCCGATCGGATCGCGGCTTCCTCATTCTGCTCGCGCCGCAAGTTGCTGCTTCTGAACAGCAAGAAGACGAGGACGACGACCATCGCGGCGATGGCGCCGCCTGCGATGGCGAGAATGGCCGGATTGACGGCGGCAAGCGAGATGGTGAGCGAGTCGGCAGAATTGTTCATCCGGCCACCATAGCAAACTTCAAACCATTGACTAGATCAAAACGTGAACGAATCCACAGGTAGCTTTGGTATGATCAAAAGGCCGCAGTCCACTTTGGGAGAGGGACGACAAATCGTGGCCATGCTTAACGATTGCTCAACCATATTTTAGAAATGTCTCTGCCGAAACAGATCCTTACCGCGCATCGCGCAGACAGAGAACATCATGAGCAGCCAGCAATCGCAATCCGACCTCAAGCAGCGCCTCGACTTCATCGAGCTCGACGATGCTGCGCGCAAGACGATGAGCGAGATCCGGCCTGTCATCAGCTCGCTGGTCGGCGGTGCGCTTGACAAATTCTATCAGAAGATCGCCAAGACCCCGGCCGTTGCCAGCTTCTTCTCCGACAAATCCCATATGGGCCACGCCAAGAAGGCGCAGGAAAACCATTGGGCCAATCTGGCTGGTGGCAATTTCGACGAAACCTACGTGAAGGGCGTCACCGCAGTCGGCCGCACTCACGCCCGCATCGGCCTGGAGCCGCGGTGGTATATCGGTGGCTACGCGATCGTCATGTCCGAGCTCGTTAAGGGCATCATGGACAAGCAGTGGCCGTCGATGTTTGGTCGCCAGCAGGGCAAGGTACTGGCCGAGAAGCTTTCCGCCGTCATCAAGGCAGGGATGCTGGACATGGACTATTCGATCTCCGTCTATCTCGAGGCATTGGAAGAAAAGCGCCGCAAGCTGGAGGAGGACCGCGCCAAGGCGGAGGCCGACCAGACCATGGCGCTCGACCATCTGCGCCGCGGTTTGGAAGCGCTCTCCGCCGGAGACCTCGATGCCAAGCTGCCTACCGACCTTCCGGGCAATTTCAAGCATATGGCCGACGACTACAATCGCGCCGTCGCTGCGCTGCGCACGTCATTCGGCTCGGTTCGTAGCAGCTCGGCTGAAATCCTGCGGGGCACGGACACGATCTCCAAGGCTGCCGACGATCTGGCGCTTCGGACCGCACAGCAGGCTGCGGGCGTCGAAGAAAGCTCAGCGGCGCTCCAGCAGCTGTCCGTCAGCGTCGGGCTGACCGCCGCCAATGCCGAGAAGGCCTCGGATGCGGTGCGTGAAACACAGCAGCGTGCGAAGAATTCCGGCGAGCTTGTGAACAGCGCCGTTTCCGCCATGGCCGGTATCGAGAAGTCGTCGGATGAAATCGCCAAGATCATCGGCGTCATCGACGAGATCGCCTTCCAGACCAACCTTCTGGCGCTGAATGCCGGTGTCGAAGCGGCACGTGCAGGCGAAGCAGGCAAGGGCTTCGCGGTCGTCGCCCAGGAAGTCCGCCAGCTTGCCCAGCGCACTGCAGAAGCGGCAAAGGAGATCAAGAACCTGATCTCGCAGAGCTCTGCACAGGTGGACCAGGGCGTCGGCATCGTCAGCAGCACCGGCGAAGCACTGGGCGACATGATCAGCCGCATCGACATGATCAATCATGTGGTCGCTGAAATCGCCGCCGCCGCTCGCGACCAGGCGACTGGCGTAAACGAGGTCAGCGTTGCCATCCGCAACATGGATACGATCACCCAGCAGAATTCCGGCATGGTCGAGCACACCTCGGCCGAGACCCGCCGCCTGCGCGGCGAAGTCAGCAATCTGATGGAGCTGCTGCAGCGCTTCGGTACCCGGATGGAAATGCGCAGCAGCGCTCCCAGCCGCCGTGCAGCCTGAGACGAATACGGCAATTTTCCGGAGGCGCGCATAAAAAAGCGCCTCCGGCACTTCCGGGATAATTCCCTCGCTTAAAAAGATAGGTTATGGGAACGCCATGACCATCAAGCCACTTATCATTCTTCCCGATCCCGTTCTCCGCCAGGCTTCCAAGCCGATCGAGCGCGTCGATGGCGAGCTGAAGCGTCTCGCCGACGATATGCTGGAGACCATGTACGATGCCCCCGGCATCGGCCTTGCCGCGATCCAGATCGGCGTTCCGCGCCGCATGCTGGTTATCGATGTAGCGCGCGAAGGCGAAGATAAGCAGCCGCAGGTGTTCATCAATCCGGAGATCCTCAAGTCTTCGGAAGAGCGTTCCGTTTATGAGGAAGGCTGCTTGTCCATCCCGGATTATTACGCCGAGGTCGAGCGCCCTGCCGTCATCACGCTGAAATATCTCGACCGGGACGGCAAGGAACAGACCATCGACGCCGACGGCCTGCTGGCCACCTGCCTGCAGCACGAGATCGATCACCTCAACGGTGTGCTGTTCATCGACCATATCTCGCGGCTGAAGCGCGAAATGGTGATCAAGAAGTTCACCAAGGCTGCCAAGTCCAAGGTCCTCTGATCTGTGCATTGAACCTGTGGGGCTGGCGCGTTATGATATCAGCGATATCATGACGGAGGTGCGGGCATGGGTGATCTTCTGATCCGCGATATTTCCGACGCGATGAAGCGGGATATTGCTTTGCGCGCCGAGAAGAACGGCAACAGCCTTTCCGACGAGGCGAAAAACCTGCTGCAGAAGGCGATGGTTGATATCTCGGACAACGATGCGCCGGCGCGGTCCGCCCTTGATGGCTTTCGCGAAATATTCTCACCGCTGACCGAAGATGAGCAAGAAGAATTCGCAGGGATCATGGACGAGATCGAAGCGGAGCGGAAGAGGGACTTTGGCCGGCCTCTTGAGGGCTTCGATTGATCGTTCTCGACACCAATGTGATCTCGGAGATTGCCAAGCCGGCTTCGAATTCGCGTGTGCTCGCATGGGCTGCTGCCCAGTCCGAAGACCGTCTTTACCTCTGTGATGTGGTCCTTATGGAGCAAGCGTACGGAGCCGAGCGAATTTGGCTTCGTGACAAATCTCCTCGCTACCGTGAAGTACTCGATCGGCTACTGGCCGTTTACAGGGGGCGAATACTTGCTTTCGAACGACATACTGCGGTCGAAACAGGCAGGCTCCGTGCCCGCCGTGAATCGATCGGCAGGCCGATCTCGGTCCAGGACGCGATGATCGCCGCAATCTGCCTGTCTCATGGCGCGGCCCTGGCCACCCGCAACATAAAAGACTTCGAGGGGCTTGATCTCAAGCTGGTAAACCCGTCTGAAGACGGTTGATCGTTAACGGCGGAATAGAATGTCACTTCGCATCATCTTCATGGGGACGCCCGAATTTTCCGTTCCGACGCTGCGCACGCTCGTCGATGCTGGGCATCGGATCGTTGCCGTCTACAGCCAGCCGCCGCGGCCAGGCGGCCGCCGTGGGCTCGACCTGCAGAAATCGCCGGTCCATCAGGCTGCCGAACTGCTGGGCCTGCCGGTCTTCACGCCGGTGAATTTCAAGGACCCCGAAGAGCGGGAAAAATTTCGTGCTCTTGGCGCCGACGTTGCCGTTGTCGTTGCCTATGGGCTGCTGCTGCCGGAAGCTATCCTGACCGGCACGCGGGACGGCTGCTACAACGGCCATGCGTCTCTCCTGCCGCGCTGGCGCGGCGCAGCTCCGATCCAGCGGGCGATCATGGCAGGCGATACCAAGACCGGCATGATGGTGATGAAGATGGACAAGGGCCTGGATACCGGCCCTGTCGCGCTCACCCGCGAAGTCGAGATCGGCCCGAACATGACGGCTGGAGAGCTGCACGACAAGTTGATGCACACCGGCGCCAAGGCGATCGGCGAGGCGATGGTGGCGCTGGAATCCGGCAATCTGCCGCTGGTGCCGCAGGCCCAAGAAGGCGTGCTCTACGCCTCGAAGATCGACAAGGGCGAGACGCGCATCGATTTCAACAGGGACGCCGAAGCCGTTCACAATCATATTCGTGGACTGGCGCCGTTTCCCGGTGCCTGGTTCGAACTGGAGAGTGGTGGCAAGTCCGAGAGGATCAAGGTGCTGGGCTCTGAACTGGCAACCGGCGAGGGCGCTGCTGGAGAGCTTCTAACCGGCGATCTCGTCGTTGCCTGCGCAACCGGCGCCATCAGGCTTACTCGTTTGCAGAAAGCCGGCGGCAAGCCGCTCGCGGCGCCAGACTTTCTGCGCGGCACGCCGCTTTCGCCCGGCACAAGGCTCGCCTGATGCCGCGCTACCGGATGACCGTCGAATATGACGGCGCGCCTTATGTCGGTTGGCAGCGCCAGGACAACGGCCCATCGGTCCAGGGCGCGATCGAGGCGGCAATCCTGTCGCTGAGCGGCGAGACGGTTTCCGTCCGGGGCGCAGGACGCACCGATTCCGGTGTCCATGCGCTCGGTCAGGTAATTCACGCGGATCTCTCCAAGGAATGGGCTGACTTCAAGCTTCAGAACGCATTGAACGCGCATCTGAGATTGGCCGGCGAGCGGGTGTCGATCATCGATGTCCTGGCCGTGCCCGAATTCTTCGATGCCCGTTTTTCGGCGCTTCGCCGTCACTATCTCTACCGGATCATCACCCGCCGCGCGCAGCTTGCGATCGAAGCGGGCAAGGCTTGGTGGGTGCCGAAGACACTCGACCATAAAGCGATGCATGAGGCGGCCCAGAGGCTGGTCGGCAATCACGATTTCTCTACCTTCCGGTCGGCTCACTGCCAGGCCAAGAGCCCGGTGCGCACGCTGGACAGGCTGGATGTCACGCGTACAGGCGAGCTGATCGAGATACGGGCGACAGCGCAGAGCTTTCTCCACAACCAGATCCGCTCCTTCGCTGGAACGCTGAAGCTGGCGGGTGAGGGCAAGTGGACGCCGGATGACGTGCAGGCAGCCCTCGAAGCCCGCGACCGCAAGGCTTGCGGGCCGGTAGCGCCGCCGGATGGGCTTTATTTCATGCAGGTCGATTATCCGGAGGTGATTCCGGACAGACGCAAGGGAGCAGATAGCGATGACGGTGACGATCTATCATAACCCTGCCTGCGGAACCTCGCGCAATACTCTGGCGATGATCCGTCAATCAGGCGAGGAGCCCGTTGTCATCGAATATCTGAAGACGCCGCTTTCGCGGCACGAGCTTGCGGCGCTGATTGCGAAAATGGGTGTTCCGGTGCGCGATCTGCTGCGCGAGAAAGGTACGCCTTACAGCGAATTGGGCCTTGGCGATCAATCTCTCTCCGACGGTCAGTTGCTCGATGCGATCGTAGAGCATCCAATCCTGATGAACCGGCCGATCGTGGTGGGGGCAAAAGGCGCGGCGCTTTGCCGCCCTTCGGAACGGGTGCTGGATCTTCTTCCCAATCCGGATATCGGCCTATTCACCAAGGAAGATGGCGAAGTCGTGCCCGCGCGGGGTCAGGCGGGATAGATCCCGAGAAACTTCTGAAGATATTCGGCAAGCATCATCGTCGGCACCAGCAGCGCCAGCGTCAGCGCCCCGACCATTAGGCCGTGTCCATGGAAGATCATCCGCAGGATGCGCGCCAGAATGAAGACCTGCGCGATCATCAGGATCAGCAGCAGAATAGAGACGACGCTCACCGTTCCCGGAATGAAGAAGACCAGCGCCAGCAGCAGGCCGTTGATGTAGGAGAGCGGCACGCCCAGCCAGTTGACGCTGACGACGACTGCGGCAAAGCGGTTGCCCATCTTGAAGATCAGCAGCAAAAGCCCGGCCAGCACTAGCGGCGCGAACCAGTTCGCCACCTCCACCATTCCAAGACGGAGGTAAAAGGGCAGCCCGACATCGTAATGCGGCGGCATCGTCTGCAGGAAAGCCTGACGCCACCAGAGCCAGGAAATGCCCATCGGCGGCAGGCACCAGACCATGGCCCAAAACGAGCGGTTCACGCCCCGGTCAGAGACGTCAAGGAAGCGGAAGCCGCGCGGATCCATACGGATCAGCAGCCAGAGCCCCGCCAGATAATATTGGACTTCCCTAAGCCCCGGCATTCTCGAACCAGCGCTCGATGAAGGTTTCGTAGATGACTGTCAGCGTCTCCAGATCGGCGACTGCAACGCGCTCATCGACCATATGCATGGTCTGGCCGACGAGGCCGAATTCAACCACGGGGCAATAGTCCTTGATGAACCGCGCATCCGACGTGCCGCCCGTCGTAGACAGCTTCGGCGCCTTGCCGGTGACGCTCTCGACGGCGGAAGACAGAGACGCGATCAGCGCGTTGTTGCGGGTCAGGAAGACATGGCTGGGACGATCAGCCCAGACGATCTCGTAGCGAACAGCATCACGGCCCGGCCGCAATGCGCCCTCGGCAGCGGCGGCATCGAGACGCCGGATGATGTCGGCCCGCAGCGTGTCGGCGGTCCAGGTGTCGTTGAAGCGGATGTTGAAGCTCGCCGTCGCTTTCGCGGGAATGACGTTGGTTGCCGGATTGCCGACATCAACCGTCGTCACTTCGAGATTGGACGCCTGGAAACTTTCGGTGCCGTTGTCGAACGGTGGATCCATCAGTGCCGTCGTCAGCTGCAGCAGGCCGCGAACCGGATTGTCGGCGAGATGCGGATAGGCTGCGTGGCCCTGGACGCCGTGAACGGTGATCTTGCCCGACAGCGATCCGCGCCGGCCGATCTTGATCATGTCGCCAAGCGCATCCGGATTGGTCGGTTCGCCGACGACGCAGGCATCCCAGCGCTCGCCGCGCTCTGCCGCCCATTGCAGCAGCTTGGTCGTCCCGTTGATCGAAGGTCCCTCTTCGTCGCCGGTGATCAGGAAGGAGATCGAGCCCTTGGGCGCGCCGTGCTTTTCGATATGTCGCGCGACTGCCGCCACGAAGCAGGCGATGCCACCCTTCATATCCACCGCGCCGCGGCCGAACATCTCGCCACCGGCAATCTCGGCGGAGAAGGGCGGGTGTGTCCAGGCCGCCTCATCACCAACCGGAACAACATCGGTATGGCCGGCAAACATCAGGTGCGGGCCGTCGTTTCCGATGCGCGCATAAAGGTTTTCGACATCGGGTGTCCCGGCCTCGGTCGCCATCACCCTATCGACCTTGAAGCCGAGCGGCGACAGCATCGCATCGAGCGCCGAAAGCGCACCGCCTTCAGCCGGCGTGACGGATGGGCAGCGGATAAATGTCTGGAGATTGACGACGGGATTGGTAGCGGTCATGACGGTCGAATTATCCGGCGGGGATGGCAAAGAAATGGCGAGGCGAATGCCGCCTCGCGTTAAAAAGAGCGCCGTCTGTTTACCGGATCGATGTCCGGCTGTCACTTCAAGCTTAGTCGCGCAGCAGCTCGTTGATGCCGGTCTTCGAGCGGGTCTGCTCGTCGACGCGCTTGACGATCACCGCGCAGTAGAGATGCGGTGCCGGAAGGCCGTTGGCCATGGTCTTGTTGCCCGAGGGCATCGAGCCTGCGACGACGACGGAGTAGGGCGGCACTTCGCCATAGGTGACTTCGCCGGTGGCGCGATCGACGATCTTGGTGGACTTGCCGATATAGACGCCCATGCCGAGCACCGAGCCTTCGCGGATGATGCAGCCTTCGACGACTTCCGAGCGGGCGCCGATGAAGCAATTGTCCTCGATGATCGTCGGGCCGGCCTGCATCGGCTCCAGCACGCCGCCGATGCCGACGCCTCCCGAAAGATGCACATGCTTGCCGATCTGCGCGCAGGAGCCGACCGTCGCCCAGGTATCGACCATCGTGCCTTCGCCGACATAGGCGCCGAGGTTGACGAAGGACGGCATCAGCACGACGTTCTTGGCGATATAGGCGGAGCGGCGGACGATGCAGTTCGGAACGGCGCGGAAGCCGGCGTCACGATACTGGTTTTCGCCCCAGCCTTCGAACTTCGAGGGGACCTTGTCCCACCAGGTCGAGTTGCCCGAGCCACCCTTGACGACTTCCATGTCGTTCAGGCGGAAGGAGAGCAGCACGGCCTTCTTGAGCCACTGATTGACCGTCCAGGCGCCGTCAGCGCCGCGTTCGGCGACGCGTGCCTTGCCGCCATCGAGCAGTTCGAGCGCAGCTTCGACCGCATCGCGGATTTCGCCCTTGGTCGAGAGGCTGACGCTGTCGCGGTTGTCGAAGGCCGCTTCGATGGTCTTTTCGAGGGATGCAAGATCGGTGGCGCTCATGAGAATTCCTTAAACTTCGAACTTTATCCTGAAGCCTACAGGGCCTCCGGGAATTGTGATCGGCGGGATGCGATCTGCTCTATCGCATGGGCGCCCAAAATGGAATGATTTTTCGAACCAGATCGTTTCTGGATTCAAGGCGTTAAAGACGCGTTTGGTAAGGACTGAAAGGCATTTTTGAATGGCGAAGGGTAAGAATGGCAGGCTCCGGCGTAAGGATGGGGTCTGGGATCCGCTGAAGACCAGCGAAACGGACAAGGATCGCGCCCGCGCCGTACCGAAAACACCGCAAACGCTCTCCCCGTCCTATCGTCTTGCCTATGTCGACGAGGATTTCCTCTGCCGCGAGGAACTGCGGCCGATCCGCCTGCAGCTCGAGTTGCTGAAACCGGAAATGCTGCTGGCCGAGCGTGGCATCAAATCGACGGTCGTGATGTTCGGTGGTGCCCGCATCCCAGCGCCCGGCCAGAGCGCCTGGGCAGCACGCAACGATGTGCAGCGGGTCAATCTGGAAGCGGCGTCGGTCTATTACGACGAGGCCCGCAAGTTCGCCCGCCTCTGCTCACGTTATTCGGCGGCCCACGATTTCCATGAATATGTGATCGTCACGGGCGGTGGACCGGGCGTGATGGAGGCCGGCAACCGCGGCGCTGCCGACGAAGGCGCACCGTCGATCGGTCTCAACATCGTCCTGCCGCACGAACAGGCGCCGAACGTCTATGTGACGCCGGAGCTCAGCTTCAACTTTCACTATTTTGCGATCCGCAAGATGCACTTCATGGTGCGCGCCAAGGCGATCGCGGTGTTCCCCGGCGGCTTCGGCACGCTCGATGAATTCTTCGAGTGCCTGACGCTGATCCAGACCGGCCGCATGGAAAAGATGCCGCTGATCCTGTTCGGTGAAAAGTTCTGGCGGACGATCGTCAATTTCGAGGCGCTTGCAGAGTTTGGGACGATCGCGCCTGACGACGTCAAGCTCATCAGTTTCGTGGAAACGGCCGATCAGGCCTGGAAGATCATCCAGGATTTCTACGAACCACATGAATAAGAAAAACCCGCCGCGCAAGCGGCGGGCTTCCTGTTTCCTCCCTTAGAGGAAAGGGCGATCAGGCATGTCGTCGATCGAAATGAAGCCGTCCTTGTTGGTATCCAGGCGGGTAAAGAGCCGGGTCATCGCATCTTCGGCTTCCTGCTTGGAAATCTGGCCGTTCTCGTCCTTGTCGACGCGCCGCATCATCGAGGCGAACATCATGTCGCCGCCGTGGCGCTTGCCCCAGCGGTGGCCGTCCGGTCCGCCATGCGGGCCCTTGCCGTCGTTCTGTGCCATCTGCTGATCGTCGCCGCCATCCTTCTTGGCGTCCTTGTGTGCATCGCGCCAGGCCTTGATCTGCGTCTGATGATATTCGCGAATTTCGCCCGGCGTCAGGCTGCCGTCATTGTTCTTGTCGGCGGCTGCGAAGATCTTGTCGACGCCGTCGATCGCTTCCTGCTTCGAGATCTTGCCGTCCTTGTTCTCGTCGAACTGCTTCAGCATGCGCACGAAGGCGATCTCGCGGAAAGCGGCGCCGCGCGGCCCGCCCATCATCTCGCGATGGTGCTGCGGCCCATCGGGGCGATGGCCGGGAGCAGCAAAGCTCGCGCCTGCGGCACCGGCGATCAAAACGGCGGAGAGGCCTGCCAGGATAAGCTTGTTGCGGTACATGAGACTTCCTTTCGGTTCGTATCCCTTCACGACCAAAAGGTAAGGCTGCGGTTCCGGAAAACCCAATTAAACCTAGGTAAGCTGGATGAAACTTTCGTAAGTCAGCCGGTAATCTTGGCCAGGAATGTGGTCAGATCGTCGGTGACGAAATCGATGTGATCCTCCTCGCCGCTGGTCTTTTCCCACCATTCGACAACCGTGTCTTCAAGGTTGTTCGGCACCAGGAGAACGGTGCTCATCCCAAGCGCCTTCGGCACAACGAGATTGCGCGGCAGGTCCTCGAACATCGCCGCCTTCTTGGTCTCCACCCGCTTCAAGGCCGTAAACTTGTCATAGGTCGCCTGCGCCGGCTTCGGCACGAAATCGGCGGCGACGATGTCGAAGATGTCGTCGAAATGCTCGAGGATACCGAGCGCACCCGCCGCCATCTCCGCATGCTTGACGCTGCCATTGGTGAAGATGAACTTGCGCCCCGGCAGCGCCTTGATCGCGTCTCCAAGCTCCGGATGCGGCGACAGCGTCGTATAGTCGATCGCGTGCGCCTTCTCCAGAAAGTCGTTCGGATCGATGCCGTGATGGATCATCAGACCCTGCAACGTGGTGCCATGGTCGTAATAATACTGCTTCTGCAGCTTGCGCGCCTCATCCCGCTCCATCTGCAGCAGTGCCGACACATAGGCCGTCATGTTCTTGTCGATCTGCGCGAAGAGATTGATGTGATGCGGATAGAGCGTGTTGTCGAGGTCGAAGACCCACTCGCTCACATGCTCGAAGTCGGATTTTTCAGGGGTGCGATCGATCTTTGTCATGCGCGTCTTATGGCATGAGCCCGGGATCATCGACAATCGAAAATAGACGCCCGATTTCGGGCGGACGGCGGTTCGGCGGGGTGGTAGAAAGGCTTCATGCTGTTCGATCTGCCCGATGATGACGCGCTCTACGATGCGCTGATTGCCCGAAGCTCCGATTACGAGGGGCTCGCCTATGCCTGCGTCAAGACGACCGGCGTCTTTTGCCGGATGACCTGCCCGGCGCGCAAGCCGAAGCGGGAGAACACGCTCTTTTGCGGCTCGATTTCAGCCTGCATGCAATCGGGCTTCCGGCCGTGCCAGCGGTGCAGGCCGCTGGAGCAGGCGGGGCGGGAGCCTGTTGTCGACGATCTCCTGAAGGCGCTCGACCGTGATCCTTCCGCGCGCTGGACGGAGGATCGCCTCGCCGATCTCGGCTACGATCTCTCGACTGTGCGCCGCGCCTTCAAGCGCGCGCTCGGGATGACTTTTCTTGACATCGCCCGCTACCGCAGGCTCGGGCAGGCCGCCAAGCAGATCGCCGATGGCGGCCGCATCATCGATGCGCAGCTCGATGCAGGCTATGAATCGGCCAGCAGCTTTCGCGCCGCCTTTCACCGGATGATCGGCATGGCGCCTGTTATCGTCCAGAACCGCGCGCTGCTCTTTGCGGATATCTTCGATGCGCCTCTCGGGCCGATGATTGCGGTGGCCGACCAGACGCATGTGCATCTCCTCGAATTTCATGACCGCAAGGCGTTGCCAAAAGAGCTGGAGAGCCTGCAGCGGAAGACGCGCTCCACCGTTGCCGCCGGGCGTACGCCCGCGATTGAACGAATCGAGGCGGAGATGAAAGCCTATTTCGCGGGGCGGCTGAGGGAGTTCGAAACGCCGCTCGCGCTTGCGTTCGGAACAGCTTTCGAGCGGGAGATATGGTCGAGGCTGATGCGCATCCCCGTGGGCGAGACACGCGCTTATGGCGACATCGCCCGCGACATGGACAATCCGCACATCTTTAGAGCCGTTGGGCGCGCGAATGGCGCCAACCAGATTGCCGTCGTCATCCCCTGCCATCGGCTGATCGGCGCGGATGGATCGCTGACCGGCTATGGCGGCGGCCTCTGGCGCAAGCAGTGGCTGTTGAAACACGAAGCAGAAATGCGGGCAGCGAGACCCGAAATGGAGGAAGCATCATGAACCAGGCGGATAAGGCAAAGGCATTCGAAGCGCTGCACCGGAAGGGAACGCCCGTCGTTCTCTACAATATCTGGGATGCCGGAACGGCAAAGGCGGTTGCCGAAGGTGGCGCCAAGGCGCTGGCGACCGGCAGCTGGTCGGTGGCTGCGGCGCAGGGCTATGCGGACGGGCAGAAGCTGCCGATGGATGTGCTCATCGCCACCGCCCGGTTGATCGCTGCGTCAACCGATCTGCCGCTCTCCGTCGATTTTGAAGGCGCCTATTCGGAAGAGCCGGATGGCGTCGCGGCCAATGTTGCCAAGGTCATCGATACCGGGGCTATCGGCATCAATTTCGAGGATCAGGTCGTCGGCGGCAAGGGGCTGCATTCCCCGGAAACGCAGGCGGCCAAGATCAGCGCGATCCGCGCCATGGCCGATTCCCGCGGCATTCCGTTTTTCATCAATGCCCGCACGGATCTTTTCCTGGCAGAGAGCGATCCGTCGAAACATGCCGCTCTTGCCGATGAAGCAATCGAGCGCAGCAAGGCCTATGCGGCGGCCGGTGCCCGCGGGTTCTTCGTGCCGGGCCTTGCTGATGCCAGGCTGATCGAGAAGATCTGCGCGGCATCGCCGCTGCCTGTGAACATCATGATGCGGGCCGGCGTGCCTGACGTGAAGACACTCGCAAGCCTCGGCGTAGGCCGGGTCAGCTATGGCCCCGGACCTTACCGGGCAATGATGGAAAAGCTGAAGGAAGCCGCGGCAGCGGTTTACGCCGCCGCGCCTTGATCGGTGATCAGGGGACGATCAGCGTGCCCGCACCATGTTCGGTGAAGATTTCGAGCAGGACGGAATGCGCCGTCTTGCCGTTCAGGATGACGACGCCCTGGACGCCGGCCTTGATGGCGTCGATGCAGGTCTCGACCTTCGGGATCATGCCGCCGGAAATCGTGCCGTCGGCAATCAGGGCATGCGCCTGTGCGACGGAGAGTTCCTTGATCAGGTTGCCCTGCTTGTCGAGGACGCCCGGGACGTCTGTCAGGAACAGCAGGCGGGTGGCGTTCAGCGCACCGGCGATCGCACCTGCAAACGTATCGGCGTTGATATTGTAGGTCGCGCCGTCACGGCCGGGAGCCACCGGCGCGATGACCGGGATCATCTCGGAGCGGGCGAGCAGATCGAGCAGCGTACGGTCCACTTCGACGACTTCGCCGACGAAGCCGAGATCGAGAACGCGCTCGATATTGGAATCCGGGTCCTTGATCTTCTTCTGCGCCTTTTCGGCGAAGACCATGTTGCCGTCCTTGCCGCAAAGGCCGATCGCCCATTCGCCCGTCTGGTTGATGAGCGCGACGATCTCCTTATTGATCGAGCCCGCGAGAACCATTTCCACGATCTCGACGGTCTTCGCGTCAGTGACGCGCAGCCCGCCTTCGAACTTGGATTCGATGCCCATCTTGGTGAGCATGGCGCCGATCTGCGGGCCGCCGCCATGGACGACGATCGGGTTGACGCCGGATTGCTTGAGCAGCGCGATGTCGCTGGCGAAAGCCTTGCCGAGCTCGGGATTGCCCATGGCGTGACCGCCATATTTCACGACGATCGTCTTGTTCTCGTAGCGCTGCATGAAAGGCAGCGCCTGCGCCAGAAGATGCGCCTGCATTTCGCTTTCGGACTGGTTCATGGCTTACCCCGCAGAATGGATCGCGGGCCTTTTATCTCAAGTTTTTGACAGATGGAATAATGCGTTGCGCATTAGTTTGACGGCCTCTTGTCAATTTTGCGCCCGTCCCTCTATGTAAGGATATATTAGGGAGAGCGGCAGCGGCATGACCGGCGATGAACTCGCAAGACTGATTGGCCGCGTGGCGATGTCCGACCGGCAGGCCTTCGTCGCCCTTTACAGGGAAACGAGCCCGAAACTTTTCTCCATATGCCTGCGTATCTTGAAAGACAGGGCGGAAGCCGAAGAGGCGCTGCAGGAGATCTATGTGAAGATCTGGCAGCGTGCCAAGGTTTTCGCGTCGTCGCAGGGCGCACCCACTGCCTGGCTTGCGGCAATAGCGCGCAACCAAGCGATCGATACCTTGCGCGCGCGAAAGCCCGTCAGTGACGAGCTCGATAGTGCCTATGATCTTGCCGACTCCGCACTTGATCCGGAAAAGCAAGCTGTGATGAGTGATGAAGGAAGGCGGATTGACACCTGCATGGAAGAGTTGGAAGCTGACAGGGCGACGTCGGTTAGGCGGGCCTATGTCGAAGGACTGAGCTACCAGGAACTTGCCGACCAATTCGGCGTTCCGCTCAACACCATGCGTACATGGCTGCGGCGCAGCCTTTTGAAGCTGAGAGAGTGCATGGAACGATGACATCGCCCGATCAAAGCAAGGGAGGCCGCTCTCGCGACGAAGTGCTCGCAGGCGAGTATGTGCTTGGCGTTCTCTCTTACCAGGATCGGCGGGTTGTCGAAGAGCGCATGCGCCGTGACCGCCAGTTTGCGGCGATCGTCAGCCGCTGGGAAACCAATCTTTCCGCTTTCAACGACGAGTATGAGACAGTTGCGCCGAGCCGCGAAACCTTCAAGCAGGTCGAAGCCCGTCTCTTTGGCGATCCCGCGCACGCGCCGTCTTTCTCGCGCGGTCTGTGGAATTCGGCGGTCTTCTGGCGTTCGCTGACTTTCGCCTCGTTGGTCGTTGCCGCCGGAGCGATCATCTTCGCCTCCGGCATTGTACCGCCGTCACAGGGGGCGGCACCACTGGTGGCGGAACTGTCGGCAGTCGGCAGCCAGGTCAATCTGCTGGCGTCGTATCAGGCCGATACCGGCCACCTGCGCATTATCCCGGTCGCCGCGGGCAAGCCGGAAGAAAAGTCGCTGCAGCTCTGGCTCGTTCCGGGCAGCGGCGGGCCGCAGTCGCTAGGCGTGTTCCAGCCGGGCGAGGGCGGTGAGCTGGTCATCCCGGCAAACCTGCGCAGCCAGATCGGCGAGGGCGCGACCTTCGCCGTAAGCCTCGAGCCGTTCGGCGGCTCATCGACGGGCGCTCCGACGGGACCCGTCGTCGCCAGCGGCGCGGCACACCGCCCGTAAAATTCTTTCCTGTCTCCGAAACTCTTTTCCGCTGCCGCCCGTAGCTTCAATGACCGGGCAGCACGAGGCATCAGGCCAGTGTCCTGCAGCCGGCGTCGAGGAGAACAATCATGATCACGTCCGCTTTGCGCACCATCGCGCTTGCCACTGCCGTGTCCGCAATCGCCTTTGCAGCGCAGGCCAAGAATCCGATGGTCGGTGGTGCCGCGATGTACCCCACCAAGAACATCGTCGAAAACGCAGTGCATTCCAAGGATCACACCACGCTGGTTGCCGCGGTCAAGGCGGCGGGCCTGGTCTCGACGCTTGAGGGCAAGGGGCCGTTCACGGTGTTTGCGCCCACCAATGAAGCCTTCGCAGCTCTTCCGGCCGGGACCGTCGATACGCTGCTGAAGCCCGAGAACAAGGCGCAGCTCACCAAGGTTCTGACCTGCCACGTCGTCGCGGCCGACGCGATGTCGAAGACAGTCGCCAAGATGATCAAGGATGATGGCGGCGAGCACGACATCAAGACGGTCGGTGGCTGCATCATCAAGGCCAAGGAAAGCATGGGCAAGATCACGCTGACCGATGAAAACGGCGGCGTCGCTCATGTGACCATCGCCGACGTCAAGCAGTCGAACGGCGTGATCCACGTCATCGACAAGGTGCTTCTGCCGAAGATGTAAATGATTGCAGGCAGGAGAATGTGGGGAGGCGTCTTTCGGGGCGCCTCTTTCACTTCCAGTTGCTGATTTCCACCGTTTCGGCAATCGCCTGCCTGAGGTCATCGAGCCCCTCTGCCTTTTCGGACGAGGTCGCGACCACGAACGGGTAGGCTGCGGGCCGCTTCTTGATCTTCTCGAGCGTCTCCGCGAGCAGCTTCACGACCGCCGGCGGTTTGATCTTGTCGGTCTTGGTCAGGACGATCTGGTAGGAGACGGCTGCCTTGTCGAGCAGCGTTAGCACGTCCTCGTCGTTCTTCTTGATACCGTGACGGCTGTCGATCAGCACATAGACGCGCTTCAGCGTGGCGCGGCCACGCAGATAGTCGAAGACCAGCTTCGTCCAGGCGTCGACATGATCCTTCGGTGCCTGGGCATAGCCGTAGCCCGGCATGTCGACGAGCGCCATCGGCGGCATGTCGCCTTCGGCGCCGGAATAGCCGTCCGGAACGAAATAATTGAGTTCCTGGGTCCGTCCCGGCGTGTTCGAGGTGCGCGCCAGCCCCTTGTGCCCGACCAGCGCATTGATCAGCGACGACTTGCCGACATTCGAGCGTCCGGCAAAGGCGATTTCGAATGGGCCTTCCGGCGGCAGGAATTTCATGGAGGGCACGCCACGGATGAAGATCCAGGGCCGCCCGAAGAGGGGCTTATTGTTCTTTTCTGTCATGGGCTGCCTTATAGATCATTTCTGCCGCCAAGAAAAAGCCCCGCCGGAGCGGGGCTTTTCTAAGTCTACTTGGATGGCGCCGGTTTTCGTTTGAAGACGCCCTTCAGATTGTCGAAGAGCTCGATCTTCACGCCGTGGCGCTTCATGATCACCGACTGCTGGATGACCGAGAGCGTGTTGTTCCAGGCCCAGTAGATGACCAGACCGGCCGGGAAGCTTGCCAGCATGAACATGAATACCAGCGGCATCCACGTGAAGATCATGGCCTGGGTCGGATCCGGCGGCGTCGGGTTCATGCGCATCTGCAGGAACATCGTGATGCCCATGATCAGCGGCCATACGCCGAGATGCAGCAGGGTCGGCGCCTCGAAGGGAAGCAGGCCGAAAAGGTTGACGATCGAGGTCGGATCGGGAGCCGAAAGGTCCTTGATCCAGCCGAAGAACGGCGCGTGTCGCATTTCGATGGTGATGTAGATCACCTTGTAGAGCGAGAAGAAGATCGGGATCTGCAGCGCGATCGGCCAGCAACCAGCGACAGGATTGATCTTCTCGTCCTTGTAGAGCTGCATCATCGCCTGTTGCAGACCCATGCGGTCGTCGCCGAATTTGGCCTTCAGCTCTTCCATCTTTGGCTGCATGCGCTTCATGTTCGCCATCGAAGCGTACTGCTTGCTGGCGAGCGGGAAGAACAGTGCCTTGACGACGATGGTGGTCAGCAGGATCGCCACGCCGAAATTGCCGAAGTAACGGAAGAAGAAGTCCATCAGTTTGAACATCGGCTTCGTCAGGAAGTAGAACCAGCCCCAGTCGATCAGGCGATCGAAGCGCGGGATCTCGTAGGAGGCCTCATAGCCGTCGATGACGGGAACTTCCTTGGCGCCGGCGAAGACGAGGCTCTTCAGCTCGACGGACTGGCCGGGAGCGATACTGACGGCGTCTTCCTTGTAGTCAGCCTGATAGCTCGGCTGCGTGCCCGGATAGTAGGCGAAGCGCGCCTCATAGGCGGACTTCTGCGGCGGAACGATCGTTGCCGCCCAGTATTTGTCGGTGATGCCGAGCCAGCCGCCGGTGGACTTGGCAGGCGTAACGGCTTCCTTCTCGACAGCCGTGTACTTGCTTTCGACCAGACCGTCTTCGCCGATGACGCCGATGAAGCCTTCATGCAGAACATAGACCGAAGGCGTGGTCGGCTTGTTGTAGCGCGTGACGCGGCCGTAGGAAGAGATCGCCGCTGCAGCCGCACCGCTGTTCGTCACCTTGTCGGCGATGGTGAACATGTAGCGCTCATCGACCGAGATCGTGCGCGCGAAGGTCAGGCCTTTGTCGTTCGTATAGGTGAGCGTAACGGGCGTCTTTTCCGTCAGCTTCGCGCCTTCCGGTGCCGTCCACACGGTCGATGCGCCCGGAACGGTACCGGTCTGATCGTTGCCGACGTAACCCAGTTCGGCAAAGTAGCCGTCCTTGGTTTCAGCTGGCGAGAACAGCGTGATGATCGGGCTGCTCTTGTCGACGGTCTCGTGATAGCCCTTGAGCTTCAGGTCGTCGAGGCGCGCACCGGTCAGGTTGATCGTGCCCGAAAGAGCCGCGGTATCGATCGCGACACGCGGCGACTTGGCGAGCGCTTCTTCGCGCGTCGCGACCGTTGCCACCTGGCCGCTCGGAGCAGCGCCGTTCGTCTGAGCCGGCTGTGCGCCACCGGCGGCAGGCGTCTGCGTCTGCTCGGTGGTCTGCTGCGCCTTCTGAGCTTCCTGCGCCTTGCGCTGCGCTTCGATGCGCGGATTCATATAGAGGAACTGCCAGCCAAGAACGATCAGCACCGAAAGAGCGATCGCAATGAAATAATTGCGGTTGTTTTGCATCATACGTTCCTGGAGCGGTCTTCACTCGACCGCTTTTGTTTCGGCTTGTTTTCAACGCGGGCTTTGAGCTCCGCAGTCAATTGTTTGAAAGATGCCTTCAAGACATCCCTTCTCGCGACAACCACATAGTCGTGTCCGGCTTGCATTGCAAACCCTGCATGAAGCCGCACCGCCTCTTTAAGACGCCGCCGCATGCGGTTTCTTTCGACTGCGTTGCCGTGTTTCTTGGTGACTGTGAAGCCGACGCGGGCTTCGGTGTCGGGTTCCTTGCGGTCGAGTACCTCGAGCAGGAAGAAGCCGCCCCTGCGCTTTTCGCCCACGCGAACAGCAAGAAACTGCGGGCGGCTTTTCAGCCGCCCGACAGTCATTTCTTCTTGTTCTTTTTTGGTCGTCAATTCGCCCGCCATCTCTTATCGGGCAATTCCGGCCTTAAGCCGAAAGACGATTGCGGCCACGTCCGCGGCGAGCGGCGATAACCTTGCGGCCACCGGCAGTAGCCATACGTGCACGGAAACCGTGGCGGCGCTTGCGGACAAGCTTGGATGGTTGGTAAGTACGCTTCATTTATTTTAATACCGCGGAGTGCGGCCCTTCTTACGTTTTGCAAAGTGCAAGGAGCGTTATTTTTGCGAACGGGCGAGGCCAAAAGACCTATAGTGACCGGACGTGCGGCGGCTTATAGGGACGGTCGCCAAAAAAGTCAATTATAGCCGTAAAAATCGTCCACGCGGCCTGCCCGCTAAAGCGCCAATGTGCAAAAAGTCGCATCAGGGTGTTAACGACTACGACAATACCCCCATGAGGTTGAATTTTGCCGAAGTTCTTCTGAGGCAGCCACGATTTCCCATTGGTTCGGTCTTGCTGATTGCAATTTTTGCGAAAAATCTGCTGTGAGCCCGAATAATAGGGATAATTTCTTGTAGTCGTAATAGCTAAAATCCGAAACATAACTTTAAGAAATTTCGCCGATATTTTGGTCATTCGGCTGGGAATTTGCTTTCCAGTCTCTCTTCACCCCCTAGGGAGACTATACTTTGAAAATTCGTGGAAAGATCAATTTGCTTGTCAGCGTTATGGCTGGCGTTGCGCTGGTCATCGGCGCGACGGCATTGTTCGCTATGAACGAGTATAACAATAAGCTGACCGCCTATGAAAGCGCTTCCAGCCGCGCTTATGCCGGCGAGCGTCTCAATCGTTTCGTCACGGCAACCGTGATGGAAGCCCGTGGCATTTATGCCTCCAAGGAGATCAAGGACGTCGCTCCTTTTGCCAAAGGCATCAACACCGATCTCGACGAGATCGACAAGGTGATCGCTGGCTGGGCGCCGCTGGTTCCTGAGAGCCAGAAGGATAGCTTCGGCAAGCTCGTCGATCGGTCCAAGGAATTCCGCGCCTTCCGCACCGAGACTGCACGTCTCGGCACCGAAGTCGGCCCTGCAGCCGCAAACGATCAGGGCAATAACGACGCCAACCGCGCCAACCGCAAGGCCTTCCAGGCCGAGATCGACGCAATCGTCAAGACCGACAAGGCCGAACTCGATGCCGTCGATGACGAGATCGAGGCTTTCCGCAACTCTGTCTTCTGGCTTGTGCTTGCGATCACCACGATCGGTATCGCTGCGGGCGTCGGCCTTGGCTTCTATATCGGCACCAGCCACCTCAGCCGCCCGATCAAGAAAGTGACGACCGCGATCAAGGAAGTCGCCGACGGCAATTTCGAAGCCGAAGTGCCCTATGCAGGCCGCCAGGATGAAATCGGCGACATGGCCGCGGCCGTTGCCGTCTTCAAGGAAAACGGCCTCGCCATCAAGCGCCTCAACGCCCAGGAAACGGCGATGCGCGCCAAGAGCGATGACCTGCAGTCGAGCATGTCCGTCGTCGTTGCCTCCGCTGCCGCCGGTGATTTCAGCCGCCGCATTGAGAAGGACTACGAGGACGAGAGCCTCAACCATTTCGCAGGCAACATCAACTCGCTGCTCTCCAGCGTCGACACCGGTGTCAACGAAACCCGCCGCGTCATTGCAAGCCTTGCCGATGGTGACCTGACGCAGACGATGCGCGGTGAGTTCCAGGGCGCCTTTGCCGAACTGCAGCAGAACGTCAACAGCACCTTCGTCACCCTGCAGACGACGATGCGCGAAGTTCGCGAAACGACCGAAGCCATCAACGGCAACACCAACGAACTGCGCGTTGCGACCGACGATCTGTCGAAGCGTACCGAGCAGCAGGCTGCCGCACTGGAAGAAACCTCTGCCGCTCTCGACGAAATCACGGCGGTTGTCCAGAACTCGACCGAGCGTGCCCAGGAAGCCAGCGTCATGGTTTCCGAAGCCAAGGACAAGTCGGGTGCATCCGGTGTCGTCGTCCGCAATGCGGTCGATGCCATGGGCCGCATCGAGCAGGCATCCCGCGAGATCAGCCAGATCATCAACGTCATCGACGAGATCGCCTTCCAGACCAACCTGCTGGCGCTCAATGCAGGCGTTGAGGCAGCGCGTGCCGGCGAGGCAGGCAAGGGCTTTGCGGTTGTCGCTCAGGAAGTCCGCGAACTGGCTCAGCGTTCGGCAACCGCTGCCAAAGACATCAAGGCGCTCATCACCAAGTCGGGCGATGAAGTCAATGTCGGCGTGAAGCTGGTGCAGGCAACCGGCGAGGCGCTGTCGGAAATCGAGACCCGCGTCATCGCCATCAACGACCACATCCATTCGATCGCAACCGCGGCGAAGGAACAGTCGACCGGCCTCAAGGAGGTCAACACGGCGGTCAACCAGATGGATCAGGTGACGCAGCAGAATGCGGCAATGGTCGAGGAAACCTCTGCCGCGACCCACAAGCTCTCTGCCGAAGCCGATGGCCTCGTCCGCCTCATCTCGCGCTTCAAGGTCTCCAACGCCCCTGCACCGCAGGTGGCCGTCGCCCGCCGCGAAGAACATCGCCCGGTCGCGTCTCCCGCGCGCCGCGCTATGAACACCGTCGCCCGCGCCTTCAACGGCAATGCGGCGGTCGCCGAGCAGAGCTGGGAAGAGTTTTGATCTCCGGATCCAGAGCTTTCTAATCGGAAACGCCGCCTTCGGGCGGCGTTTTCTTTTGTGACGACTTGCCGCGCCTCGCGAAGATTTGAAAGCAGATCGCAAACCGTCTATTATAAGTCTCTGCCTCGCAGGCGCTTGCGCCGAACGGAAACAGCGATGCCGGTGCAAGACCAAAGCGAAATGCCAGTGAATATGACGGCTGCGGGCGGCGAACGCCCTGCAGGGTGGTTTGGCGGGCTCTCCGGCAAGCTGCTCTGGATGACCGTGCTTTTCATCATGCTGGCCGAAGTTCTGATCTTTTTCCCGTCGGTTGCCAGCATGCGCATCCGCTGGCTTGACGACAAGCTCAACACCGCTGCCGCTGCCGCCATCGTCATCGATGGCCTTCAGCCCGTCGAGCTGCCGCGCATGCTCCAGAAGGAAACCCTGGAGGCAACCGGCACCAAGGCGATCGTACTTCGCAAGGACGGCACCTCGCGGCTTCTGGCCATGACCGAGATGCCGACCTCCGTCGATGAGCAGTACGATCTGACGAAAGTCACTCCCGTAAACGCCATCTGCGATGCGCTCGATACGCTGATCTTCGGCGGCAACCGGATGATTCGCGTCTATGGCCCGGTCGGCGATACCGCGACGGGCGTCGAAGTGGTGATGAAGGACAGGGCGTTGCGCAATGCGATGTTCGTCTATGCACGAAACGTTCTGCTTCTGTCGGTCCTGATCTCGCTGTTCACCGCAACGCTGGTTTTCTTCGTTATCAACCGCATCCTGATCCGCCCGATCCGCAATCTGAGCGGCAGCATGCAGCAGTTTTCGACGGATCCGGAGAACCCGCAGAACGTCTTTGTCGGCGATGGCGGACGGGACGAGCTGGCAGTCGCCGGCCGTCATCTGACGGCGATGCAGATCGAATTGCAGAAGACCTTGAAGCAGCAGAAGAACCTTGCAGCGCTCGGCCTTGCCGTCTCCAAGATCAATCATGACATGCGCAACATTCTGGCTTCGGCGCAGCTGATGTCCGACCGTCTCGTCGATGTCGACGATCCGATGGTGAAGAGTTTTGCGCCGAAGCTGCTCAGAACGATCGACCGCGCCGTCGGCTACACGACCGAAGTCCTGTCTTATGGCCAGACAACCGAATCGGCGCCGCGCCGCCGCCGAATCCGGCTGCTGGAATTGACCCAGGACGTTCGTGACATGCTGGCCATCGATCCGGCCAGCGGCATCGAATTTCTGGAGCAGATGCCCAGCGACATCGAGATCGACGGCGACAACGAGCAGCTCTTCCGGGTGATTCACAATCTCTGCCGCAATGCGCTGCAGGCGTTGATGATGCCGGGCGAACTCGGTGCCGATGGCGTCAAGCGCATCACCGTCTCCGCGCAACGCGTCGGCAGCGTGGTCAGCATCATCATCGACGATACCGGTCCTGGCATGCCGCTGAAAGCCCGCCAGAATCTTTTCACCGCCTTCCGCGGCTCGGCCCGCTCCGGCGGCACCGGCCTCGGTCTGGCGATTGCCCGCGAGCTTGTGCTTGCCCATGGCGGCACGATTGCACTTGTGGAAAAGCCCTCAGCGGGCACGCAGTTTCGCATCGAAGTGCCGGATCGCCCGGTTTCGCTGGAAGATTATCGCGCGCGCAGCCACGCTGAAAAGTAAAGCAAAATTCACAGATCAGCTCTGCAGATCGAAAGTCGCGATTTTTTCACAAAGCCTATTGCATTCCCCCGGAGGAGGCTTTAGAGGATCGCCACGCAAGCGGTTCAGCCGCTTCGAGACGCACCCGTAGCTCAGCTGGATAGAGCACCAGACTACGAATCTGGGGGTCAGGAGTTCGAATCTCTTCGGGTGCGCCACTCATTTTCTTTCCTTGAAAATCATCGACTAGCCTAGCTTCGCGCAACCTTGAGCGGCTATCTGCGTCTGGCGCCGGATTGTCCGGAGGCAGGCAGGAGTGAATGCGATGAAGGCAAGAATGTTGGTTGCGGTGTCGGTTGCTGGAGCGGCAGCCTTGCTTTCCGGTTGCGTCGATCGGGCCAACTCTCCGGTTCTTTATCCCGTCGGTACGCCGGTCAATCCATCCTTCGTCGCGCATACGATGTGCATGGGCGAAGGTAATGCCGCCTATGACGAATCCATGCGGCTCTACAAGGGGCGCTCGCAGATCAGCGGCCAATACGACCAGAGCGAGGGCGAGGCCGTGTCGCGTAGCGCTGCCCGGCGGGCCTATACCGCCTGTGCTTCGTCCGAAGGCTATCGCGCCGTTTATGATCAGTAAGGCGCTACACGCTTCCTCTCGACACTAGGAGCGGACTTCACCGGCGCCCGATCGCACTGTGGCTGAAAAGGCAGCTGCCGCGGCAGCAGACATATTGCCTTCGGCGAGCTGCCTGCCCATGTAAAGCTGGCACGGAACGGGATCGTTCCGCCTGCAGGAGGCTGACGCCGCCGGCGCTGTCATCAGGCGCCAGGGAGCACGTCGCCAGCTCAGCGACTTCGCTTGTTTTTACGCATCCATACGAGAGGAAAGACCATGTCCGTTTTGAATGCTGCGCAATCCGGGACCTTCAAGATCGGCGGCGATCTCGAGGTCAACCGTCTGGGCTTCGGCGCCATGCGCGTCACCGGCCGGGGTATCTGGGGTGAACCTGCCGATCACGCCGAATCCATCCGCACGCTGAAGCGTCTTCCAGAGCTTGGCGTCAATTTCATCGATACGGCCGATTCCTATGGGCCCGACGTTTCCGAATGGCTGATCAAGGAAGCCTTGCATCCCTATAGCCACGGCTCGGTCATCGCCACGAAGGGTGGCTTGACCCGCCATGGTCCGGACATCTGGCTGCCGCTCGGCCGCCCAGAATATCTGATCCAGCAGGTGCACAAGAGCCTGCGCAATCTCGGGGTCGAACAGATCGATCTCTGGCAGCTGCACCGCATCGACCCGAAGGTGCCGGCCGGCGAGCAGTTCGATACGATCAAGTCGCTGCAGGCCGCCGGGCTGATCCGGCATGCGGGATTGAGCGAGGTTTCGGTGGCCGATATCCAGGCCGCATCGAAATACTTCAAGGTCGCAACGGTCCAGAACCGCTACAACCTCGTCGATCGCACCAGCGAGGACGTGCTCGATTATGCCGAAAAGCACAATATCGGCTTCATCCCGTGGTATCCGCTTGCTGCAGGCGATCTGGCAAAGCCAGGCTCGCTGCTGGATACGATCGCCAGGAAGCACAATGCCGCGCCAAGCCAGATCGCGCTCGATTGGGTGCTGAAGCGCAGCCCGGTGATGCTCCCGATCCCTGGCACCTCCAAGGTCAAGCATCTGGAAGAAAATGTCGCAGCTGTCGGCATAACGCTGTCCGAGGAGGAATTCGCTGCCCTCGACGCGGAAGGCAGGAAGCTCTTCAAGGCCGCTTGACGTCATCATCGGGACGCGGCGGCAATTAGGCTGCCGTGTCCTTCTTCACGATCAAACTCTGCGCAGATATTTGACCACCTGATTAAAATTGCTGCAAAATGAGGCGTCTTCTCAAGATTGATACAGTTAGTCATGCGTATTGTGCATTGCTGCGTTGCGGTATTATCCCTATTCCTGACCAAATGAATGGGCTATCTATATCCCCGTAAGCAGCGCACTCCTCCTCCCAGCGCTCTTACGCCGACTGGTAACACTCCTCCTCCCAGTTGCCAGTCAAGATCAAGAGCTCGGTGCACCTCCTCCCGCACCGAGCTCTTTTCTATTTCAGCTCTCGAAAATTATTCGCCGATCCGAGCCACGCCGGTCTCGCCGTTGTCGCGCGTCCACTTTACCTTGCCAGCGCCCGCCCGCTCCAGCAGGAAGCACATCGGTGCGCCCTTGTACCAGGTCTGGAACTTCTGGCAGAGCTGGTCCGATTGGATCCACCATTTTCCGGTATCGCTGGGCTTGAAATAGCGCCCCAGGCCGATCGCCTTGCCGCTGCCGTCCACTGCGCCTGACGTGTGATAGTTGAGCGGCAGTTCGCCGCCGAGCGGTGTTGCGAGATAGATCGTCCTGCCAATGATGTCGCGGCGGATATCGTCTTCGGCGAGACGTTCCGCGCGGGCGAGGGATGGAAGCAGCAGGGTCGTCGAAGCAAGGGCGATAAGAACGGCTTTCATGGCGTCCATCCGATTTGTCCCGGGGTCAGAGGCAGTAACGGCAAAGCCGGGCGCAAAGTTTCATCATGGCCGCGATCGCTGCCTTATTTGACTCCGCTCCTGCCGGCGTCTTATTTGAGCCGGAGCCGCATCGCCGGTATTCGAAGAGGAGAATGCATGCTGGGCGGCTCGGAAGCCATGCGCAGGACGCTTGCGGCGGTGATGCTGTCGGCCTTTGTCCTGTCGGGATGTGGTGGCCGCGCGACCGGCGTCATGACGCCAGTCGGATCCGTTCAGCCCGGCACATCGCAGGTCAATCTGCTGGTCGCCACGACGCGCGCGCCGGATACCGATCCCGGCGTGCTGTTCTCCGGCGAGCGCGGCACCGGTCTCATGGTCAATGCCGTTGATGTCTCGATCCCTCCGGAGGCCAACCGCAAGGTCGGCCAGGTTCAGTGGCCGACGCGCCTGCCCGCCGATCCCCTCCGCAATTTCGTGACTGTTTCCGTTGATCCACTGCAGGGCGAGAAGGCAGGCGAGGGATGGCTGAAGGGCCACATGCCGAAGAGCCGCCGCGTGCTGATCTTCGTGCACGGCTTCAACAACCTCTACGAAGATGCCGTCTACCGCTTTGCGCAGATCGTCCACGATTCGCATGCGGATGTGGCGCCGGTGGTCTTTACCTGGCCCTCCCGCGGTTCGATCTTCGATTACAATTACGACAAGGAAAGCACCAACTATTCGCGCGATGCGCTGGAGGAGCTTCTGCGGCGCACGGCCGATAACCCCGCCGTCAGCGACGTCACCATCATGGCCCACTCGATGGGAACCTGGCTGACCGTCGAGGCGCTCCGGCAGATGGCGATCCGCGACGGGAAAGTCGCGTCGAAGATCAACAACGTCATCCTGGCCTCTCCCGATCTCGACGTGGACGTCTTCGGCCGCCAGTTCGCCAGCCTCGGCAAGGAGAAGCCGCATTTCACGATCTTCGTGTCGCGCGACGACCGGGCACTGGCGCTCTCGCGCCGCATCTCCGGCAATGTCGATCGCCTCGGCCAGATCGACCCTTCGGTGGAGCCCTATCGCAGCAAGCTGGAAGCCGCCGGCATCACCGTGCTCGACCTGACCAAGCTGAAGGGCGGCGACCGGCTGAACCACGGAAAGTTTGCAGAAAGCCCTGAAGTCGTGAAGCTGATCGGCGATCGCCTGATTGCAGGTCAGGCCATCACCGACTCGAATGTCGGTCTCGGCGAGGCCGTCGGAGCTGTTGCGATCGGTGCCGCGCAGACCGTCGGCAGCGCCGCCAGTGTTGCCGTCAGCACGCCGATTGCGATCTTCGATCCGCGCACCCGGCGCAACTATGATGCGCAGCTGAAGCGTCTCGGCCAGTCGGTGGAAAACACTGCAGGCTCCGTCGGCGACAGCGTCGGGGCAGGGCTGCCGAGCCAGTGAAAATTTCCATAGGCAAGGTCCGCGATCTGATATATCACGTCGATTGACGGTGGCTGCAGGCGGCCCCGCTATAATGGATGACGCGATGACTGAAGACGTGAAGCGAACAGTTGCAGTGATTGGCGCGGGCGTGATCGGCGCCTCGATTGCCTTCGAGCTTCAGAGACGCGGGTTCCAAGTCACGCTGATCGACAAGGGTGAACCGGGCCGCGGCACGTCCTACGGCAATATGGCGAGCATCGCCCTCGATTTCGCTGCCGGATCCGGCCCCGCCACCTGGAAGAAGATCCCCCGCTGGCTTCTCGATCCTGAAGGTCCAGTCTGGCTCCGTCCATCCTACGCGCCGAAGATGCTACCATGGTTCCTGCGCTTCATCGCCGCCGGACGGCCGTCGCGTCTGCGCGAGATCGAGGATGCCGGAATGCTGCTGACCGGACGCGCGCTCGCCGATACCCGCGCCATGCTTTCGGCAATCGGCGCCCCCGAACTGATGACCGACGAAGGCTGCCTCGCGATCTACGAGACCGAGTCGGAGTTTGCCGGTGATCGCGGCCATATCGAGATGATGCAGCGCTACGGCTTCGAGTTCGAAGTGCTGAACGGCGGCGCAATTCAGCATTATGAACCGGCGCTGTCGTCCAAGGTCGCCAAGGCGGTACTGCTGCCGGACAATAAATCGATCCGCGAACCCTACCAGCTTGTCGTCAAGCTGGCGGCTGCCGCAGAGGCAGCCGGTGCGCGGTTCCTGTCGGGTAGCGTGCGCAGCATCGAGCGAAAGCCCGAGGGAACCTCGGCCGTTATCCTGGAAAGCGGCGGCCGCATCGAGGTTGATGCCGTTATCGTTGCCGCCGGTGTTCATACCCGTGATCTCGCTGCGAAGCTCGGAGAACCGATCCCGCTGGAAACCGAGCGTGGTTATCACACTCAGATCATGAAACCCGGCATTGCCATGCGCTATTCGGTGATCTGGCCGCATCGCGCCTTCATGGTCACGCCGACGGCAGGCGGCATTCGCGTCGGCGGCAATGTCGAGCTCGCAGGCCTCGATGCCGCGCCTGATTTCCGCCGTCCACGGGTTCTCGTGCGCCATGCGCAGCGCGTGCTGCCCGGCTTGAAGGTCGAGGATACCAGCGAGTGGATGGGGCATCGCCCCGCGTTGCCGGACACGATTCCGATCATATCGGCTTCGTCGAAGGTGCCGGGTGTTTTCTATGCCACCGGACATGGCCATCTCGGCCTGACGCTGGCCGCCACGACGGCGCAGCTGATTGGCGATATGGTCTCGGGCACGAAGCCGGCGGTCGACATGACGCCGTTCCGCATCGATAGATACTGATTTGCACGACGAGCCGGTCTGGCTCGCTTTGGAAGGACGAGACGGATGAGATGGAAGCGCACGATCCAGCTTCTGGATGTTCATTGCGAAGGTGAAATCGGCAAGGTCGCGATCGGCGGCGTGCCGAAAATCCCCGGCGAAACCGTGGCGGCCCAGCTGCACTGGCTGAACACCGATCCGAAGGGCACCGAGCTTCGCCGCTTTCTCTGCCTTGAGCCGCGCGGCGCGCCGATCGGCTCGGTCAACCTTCTGCTCCCCGCCAAGCATCCGGATGCCGATGCGGCCTTCATCATCCTGCAGCCCGATCAGGCGCATGCAAGCTCGGGCTCGAACTCGATCTGCGTGACGACGGCTCTGCTGGAATCCGGCATCGTCGAGATGAAGGAGCCGGAAACGGTGGTGACGCTCGAGACCGCCGCCGGTCTGGTCGAGGCAGTCGCAACCTGCCGCGACGGTCGCTGCGAGAAGGTCCGCCTGACCATGGTCCCGGCCTTCGTTCACGAGCTCGATGTCGACGTCGAGACGCCGGAATGGGGCACGATCAAGGTCGATCTTTGCTATGGCGGCATTTTCTATGCGCTTGTCGATGTCGGCCAGATCGGCTCGAAGATCGAGAAGTCGAATGCCGCCGAGCTGGTACGCGCCGGTATGGTTCTCAAGGATATCATCAACCGCGACATCAAGGTCGTTCACCCCGAAATCCCCGCGATCTCGGGCGTGGCCTATGTCATGTTCCGCGATATCGAGCCGGATGGCGCGGTGCGCACCTGCACGACCATGTGGCCCGGCCGCGCCGACCGCTCGCCCTGCGGCACTGGCAGCTCGGCCAACCTGACGACACTGCATGCCCGCGGCAAAGCAAAGCCCGGCGACATCTTCACGTCGCGTTCGATCATCGGTTCGGAATTCGAAGTCGGCCTGCAGTCGGTCACCGAAGTCGCCGGACGCACGGCAATCATCCCGACCATCACCGGCCGCGGCTTCACCTTCGGCCTCTCCCAGGTCGCCCTCGACCCCTTCGATCCGCATCCCGGTGGTTTCGCGCTGACGGACGTCTGGGGTCCGCAGGCGGGTGAGATCTAGGCTTAGTAGTCGAAGGGCTCGACCTTCGACTTGCCGCCCTCACCGGCGGCATGCGGATAGATCACGCCCTTGCGCAGGATGATGTTGGCATACAGCCGGGGTTCGCTGGTCTGGATCAGCGCATGGGCGGCGCGGACGCGGCCGTAGAAGTCCTGGCCGATCAGCGGTACGACCTGCTGATGCGGTTCGTGTCTGGCGCAGCAGTCGATCATCTCCTCATGCACCGGATCGAGCTTGTCGCGCTCGGCCTTCACCGTAGAGCGGAAAATCGCTTCGGGTACGAAATCGTCGATCGGCAGCACGCTGAGCACCGCATCGAGAACCGGGATGAGGCCATGGCCATCAAGGCGGATCAGCCGGCGCGCGTGTTCGACGCCTGGATAATTGCCGTCGACGATGGCGATTTCGTCGCCGTGGCCCATGGCGCGCAGCGTCGAAAGCAGTTCCGGACTCAAGAGCGGATCAAGCCCCTTCAGCATTTTCAATCTCCTTGAACAGCACGTTCTGGTCGGTGAGATAGCGCGCAAAGATCGGAAGGCTCGCCCCGCCGATCGCCCGCGCCTGCGACCCAACAGCGCCCTCGATGATCTCCGGCATGACGACGCCCTGAAGGTCGAGTTTTTCCGCCTCGCGGATGGTCGCGCGCACGATCCGTTCGCGCACCCAGCCGGGGAAGCCGCCATCGATCACTGCGGCGCTGAAATCGATGATCGATGCGGCAGCGACGATCCCTTGTGCCAGTGCCTTGGCGGAGTCCTGGATCCAGAGCTCCATCGCCTCGCCGAAATCGACCCAATCATCGGCGGAATACCAGAGCGGCTCGGGATCGATGCCGCGCTCGCGCAACATGTTTTCCAGCACGAAGATCGAAGCGATTTCAAGCAGCTGGAGCGTCTCGCCATTCTTGCCGCGGACGGGCAGGGGGCCGATCGCGCCGGCGGTGCCGGTACGGCCGGAAAAGATCGCCGAGTTGAGCACGATGCCGCCGCCGATGAACGAGCCGATGAAGAAATAGACGAAATCGGGATAGGACGGCCCGACCCCGAAAACCAGTTCGGCGCCGCAGGCGCTGGTGGCGTCGTTCTGCAGGAAGACGGGATAGGAGACCCGTTTCGTCACTTCGGCCTGCAGGTCGAGGCCGCGCCAGACATCCATGGCGCCAGGCGGCGAGCCGACCTCCTCCGCCCAGTTCCACAGCTCGAAGGGGGCGGCGATGCCGATGCCGGCGATGCGGCTGCGCTCTTTCGCATCCAGCCGGCTTTCGAGTTCGGCGATCCCCGAAACGATGAAATCGAGGAAGTCGCCAGGCAGCGGATAGGCATAGGTCTTGTGCAGCTGCATGCGGATATTGCCGACGAAATCCATCAGTACCAGATCGGCACTTCGCCGGCCCATCTTCACGCCGAACGAATAGACGGCATCCGGATTGAGATGCATGGGAATGGATGGCTGGCCGACGCGCCCGCGCACGGGAGCGCCGCGTGAGAGCAGCCCGTCCTTTTCCAGCTCCCGCATGATGACCGAGACGGTCTGGGCCGAAAGGCCGCTGCGGCGCGCGATATCGGCCTTCGACAGGGCGCCGTAGAGGCGCACCAGCGACAGCACGAGCCGCTCGTTATAGGCGCGCACCCGGATCTGGTTTGCGCCCCCGGCGGGGTTCAGAATTGGTGGTGCGGCCGGCGCATGCGCCGGGCCTTCCAGGGACGACATTGGGCACTCCTCCCGATCATCGGCCTATGCCCTATTTTCAACCACCATGCCACATCGAATTAATAATTCAATTGGATTTATTTATTGACAAGCGATTTTCTTTTCGCTTTTAATCGCCATCGTGAACGGCATCGAACGGTCTTGGAGGAGGCTTCCGGCGAAATCCGAGGCGGCGTTCGTGCTTGAAAATACGGGTCTGGCCATGACGGCGATCCGCTTACTCTCTGGGAGGAGTTCTCGTGAAGAAATCAGTTCTCGCTTTCGGCGCGCTCGCACTCGGCGTCGCCTTCTCGGCTCCGGCAATGGCCGCCGACGTTTCGGCCTGCCTCATCACCAAGACCGATACCAACCCATTCTTCGTCAAGATGAAGGAAGGCGCGACCGCCAAGGCCAAGGAACTCGGCGTCACGCTGAAGTCCTACGCCGGCAAGATCGACGGTGACAGCGAAAGCCAGGTTGCCGCTATCGAAACCTGCATCGCCGATGGCGCCAAGGGTATCCTGATTGCTGCTTCCGACACCAAGGGCATCGTTCCCAACATCAAGAAGGCCCGCGATGCCGGCCTGCTCGTTATCGCGCTCGACACCCCGCTTGAGCCGATCGATTCTGCCGACATGACGTTTGCGACCGACAACCTGCTCGCCGGCAAGCTGATCGGCCAGTGGGCCAAGGAAACACTCGGCGACAAGGCTGCAGACGCCAAGGTTGCCTTCCTCGATCTGACGCCGTCCCAGCCTTCCGTCGACGTTCTGCGCGACCAGGGCTTCATGATGGGCTTCGGTATCGACCCGAAGGATCCGAACAAGATCGGTGACGAAGACGACAAGCGCATCGTCGGCCACGACATCACCAACGGCAACGAAGAGGGCGGCCGCACCGCGATGGAAAACCTTCTCCAGAAGGATCCGACCATCAACGTCGTCCACACCATCAACGAACCGGCTGCTGCCGGCGCCTATGAAGCGCTGAAAGCTGTCGGCCGCGAGAAGGACGTGCTGATCGTGTCCGTCGACGGCGGTTGCCCGGGCGTCAAGAATGTTGCCGATGGCGTCATCGGCGCCACCTCGCAGCAGTACCCGCTGCAGATGGCCGCTCTCGGCATCGAAGCGATCAAGAAGTTCGCAGACTCCGGCGAAAAGCCGAAGCCGACCGAAGGCAAGAACTTCTTCGACACAGGCGTGACCCTCGTCACCGACAAGCCGGTCTCCGGCGTCAAGTCGATCGACACCAAGGAAGGCCTCGGCAAGTGCTGGGGTTGATCCCAGCCTAGCCTGAACCAAAACGCGGAGATGCCCAGCGGCATCTCCGCTCCCTGCTCATCTTTGACAGCGCGCCGAATTGGGTGCAGCTTAACCCACGTCTTGCCCGAAAGCGGCCGGACACCCCTTTGGGAGTGGGGTCACGCGGAGGATTTCCATGAGCGAGCCAACAACAGCCGCACCGCATCACGACTACGAAAAAGTTCTCAAGGACAGCTCGAAGGACGTCGCGTCTTTCGACACGGATGACAATTCGGTCCTCCAGAAATTCAGGCATTTCCTGCACTCGTCGCCTTCGGCCGTATCGCTGATCGTTCTTGTGCTTTCGCTGATCATCTTCGGCGCCCTTCTGGGTACGAAATTCTTCTCGGCCTTCTCGCTGACGCTGATCCTGCAGCAGGTGGCGATCACCGGCATCGTCGGCGCCGCGCAGACGCTTGTGATCATGACCGCCGGTATCGATCTGTCGGTCGGCGCCATCATGGTCCTGTCGTCGGTGGTCATGGGACAGTTCGTGTTCCGCTACGGCCTTCCGGTCGAGATCGCGGTGCTCTCAGGCTTTGCCGTCGGCGCTCTCTGTGGCTATATCAACGGCCTGCTGATTGCCCGAATGAAGCTGCCGCCGTTCATCGTCACCCTCGGCATGTGGCAGATCGTGCTTGCCACGAACTTCCTCTATTCGGCCAATGAGACGATCCGCGCGCAGGACATCGAAACCCAGGCGCCGCTGCTGCAGCTCTTCGGTAATACGTTCCGCATCGGCGGCGCAGTCTTCACCTACGGCGTCATCGCCATGGTCCTGCTCGTCGCCGTCCTCTGGTATGTCTTGAACCATACCGCCTGGGGCCGGCATCTCTATGCCGTCGGCGACGACCCTGAAGCCGCCGGCCTTTCCGGTGTCAACGTCAAGCGCATGCTGGTTTCGACCTACGTACTCTCGGGTCTGATCTGTGCGCTTGCCGGCTGGGCTCTGATCGGCCGTATCGGCTCCGTCTCTCCGACAGCGGGCCAGTTCGCCAACATCGAGTCCATCACTGCGGTGGTGATCGGCGGCATCTCGCTCTTCGGCGGCCGCGGCTCCATTCTCGGCATGATGTTCGGGGCGCTCATCGTCGGCGTCTTCTCGCTCGGCCTGCGTCTTCTCGGCACCGATGTTCAGTGGACCTATCTCTTGATCGGCGTGCTCATCATCGCCGCCGTTGGTATCGATCAGTGGATCAGAAAGGCAGCAGGCTGATGGCAACCGAACCCCTTCTCACGGCGCGCGGTCTGGTCAAACGCTATGGCCGCGTCACAGCCCTCGATCATGCCGACTTCGACCTCTATCCCGGCGAAATTCTCGCCGTGATCGGCGACAATGGTGCGGGCAAGTCTTCGCTCATCAAGGCGATCTCGGGCGCGATCCGTCCCGACGAAGGCGAGATCAGGCTGGAAGGTCAGCCGATCCACTTCTCGTCACCGATCGAAGCCCGCAAGGCAGGCATCGAGACGGTGTACCAGAACCTTGCTCTGTCGCCGGCGCTGTCGATCGCCGACAACATGTTCCTTGGACGCGAGCTTCGCAAGCCGGGCTTTATGGGTCAGTTCTTCCGCAAGCTCGATCATTCGGCGATGGAAAAGCAGGCACGCGCCAAGCTCTCCGAACTCGGCCTGATGACCATCCAGAACATCAATCAGGCGGTGGAAACGCTCTCCGGCGGTCAGCGCCAGGGTGTCGCCGTGGCACGCGCCGCCGCCTTCGGCTCCAAAGTAATCATCCTCGATGAGCCGACGGCAGCCCTCGGCGTCAAGGAAAGCCGCCGCGTTCTGGAGCTCATTCTGGATGTCCGCTCGCGCGGCATCCCGATCGTGCTCATCTCGCACAACATGCCGCATGTCTTTGAAGTGGCCGACCGCATCCACATCCACCGCCTCGGACGCCGCCTGACGGTGATCAATCCGAAGGAATACACGATGTCGGATGCCGTTGCCTTCATGACCGGTGCAAAGGCCGCTCCGCAGGAGACGGTCGCCGCATGAATGTCAGGATAGATGAAATCACCGGCGCGGTTCTCGACCGCGCCGGAAGTGCGAAGCGCTTCCTCGTGGGTATCGCCGGCCCGCCCGGTGCCGGCAAATCGACCATGGCTGACAACCTCGCCAACGGCCTGAAGGCGCGCGGCGAAACCGCCGCTGTCCTGCCGATGGATGGCTTCCACATGGACAATGCCGTGCTTATCGAGCGCGGCCTGCTCGCCCGCAAGGGGATCCCCGAGACCTTCGACGTCCGCGGCTTCCTCGATATCGTCCGCGCCGTGCGTCCGGCCGATCAGGAAGTTCTGGTTCCGGTCTTCGACCGCTCCCGCGAACTGTCGATCGCCTCGGCCCGGCCGATCTCGCCACACGACCGCTTCATCATCATCGAAGGTAACTACCTGCTGTTCACGCAGGGCAAGTGGGCTGCTCTCGACGGCATCTTCGATTACACGATCATGCTGGCACCGCCGATGGAAGTGCTCGAGGAGCGCCTCTGGGAGCGCTGGCGCGGCTACAAGCTCACCGAAGAAGAGGCCGGCGCCAAGGTCTATGGCAACGATCTCCCCAACGGCCGCCTCATCCTGGAGAACCGCCGCCCCTCCGACATGACATTGGAGATCGCGCTTTAGGGCCGCATCGGCGCTCTTGCTGATCGGCAAGAATCGCGACATCCATTAAACCTCTGGCTTCTCTAGCCGGAGGTTTTTCATTTTAAGCTGCAGGCATTTGTTTTTAGGCCTCACGCGCGTTTTCAAGTCTGCCTTTGCCACATGCTCCGATCCTATATTGCCTTCACACGCCGGAACCCCCGGCTCCTCAGTTCCGCGATCATCCTGATGATCCTGTCGAGCGCGGGACAGACCTTCTTCATCTCGCTGTTCTCGGATGCGTTCCGCACCCACTACGCGATCGGTGACGGAAGTCTGGGAGCAGTGTTTGCCATTGCGACTTTCGCGTCGGCGCTCGCGCTGCCTTATCTCGGTCAGAAGATCGATGCGGTAAGCCTTCGCAAATTCACGCTGGGCGCCGGGCTTTTGCTCGGCCTTGCCTGCGCAATGATCGCTCTGTCGCCTGCATCGGTCATCTTCTTCGGCATCTGCCTCTTTCTGCTTCGGCTGGCCGGTCAGGGATTGATGGTCCACACAGCAATGACGGCGATGATCCGGTTCTTCCCGGCGGATAGCGGAAAAGCGATGGCTGTCGTCAGCCTCGTTTATTCGGCGACCCTGGTTTTCATACCGGTCGCTGCGGTTGCCGTCTTAGGTTTGGCCGGATGGCGGGGGACGTGGCTGTTCACAGGCGCAACCATCGTTTTCGGTGTCTGCGCAGCATGCCACTTGCTGCCGCGCGACGATGTAGCCAGCAGCGCGGCGAAGGTCAGTAACCCCTTGTCTCAGCCGGGAGTAGCCCGGCCAAAGCTCGGATTGATGCTGCTTCTGTGCCCCACCATGCTGGCTGTCGCCTTCATTTTGACGGCCATGATCTTCCATCAGGGCGTCCTCGCCACGGAAAAAGGCTGGCCGCTTGAATGGTTGGCGGGCTGCTTCTCCGCCTTCGCGATTTCGCAGGCTGTGACATCGGTACTCGTGGCGCCTCTCATCGACAGAATCCGCGTCATCCGCATTCTGCCTGTCTTTCTTCTGCCGCTGGCAATAGGGCTGGGTATCATCGCACTCTTTGACGGCCTTTGGGCCGCGCCCCTCTACATGGGTCTTCTCGGAATATCCGCAGCGATCGATCTGAAGCTCGGGACTATCCTGTGGGCCGATCTGTTCGGCGCCGTGCAGTTCGGCTATGTCCGCTCGCGCTTCGAAGCGATCCGGATCATCGTCACCGGCAGCGCTCCCCTGATCGCCGGTAAGCTGCTGGATGCCGGCATTCCGCTCACGAACCAGGCCGCCGCCTATGCATGCTACGCAGTTGGTGCCTCCGCTTTGGCAGTTGTCGCCGGCCGGTTTGCGCGCAAGGCTCACAAGTGATTTCGGCGCTGTCTAAACGGTTGTTTCCATCGGCCTGTTGATGCTATCGAAGCGCCACCCGCAGCGTTCCGGAGGCTCCCATGCAATCGATCACCATCCGCCGTCCAGATGACTGGCACCTGCATCTGCGCGATGGCGCCATGCTGGAGGGGGTGATCGGTGACACCAGCCGCGATTTCGCACGCGCCATCATCATGCCGAACCTTGTGCCGCCGGTGGTGACGACGGCGGATGCGCGCGCCTACCGCGAGCGGATCATGAAGGCGCTGCCGCAGGGCGATCGCTTCGAGCCGCTGATGACACTTTATCTCACGGAGCATACGAGTGCCGACGATGTGGAAGAGGGCAAGAAGAGCGGCCTGATCACCGCGGTGAAGCTTTACCCGGCCGGTGCGACCACCAATTCCCACGGCGGCGTGCGAGATATGGACAAGGCGATGCCTGTTCTAGAGCGCATGGCGAAGATCGGCCTGCCGCTCTGCGTCCATGGCGAAGTGACAACGCCGGAGATCGATATCTTCGACCGTGAAGCCGTCTTCATCGAAACCGTGCTTGAGCCGCTGCGCAAGCGTCTGCCGGAACTGAAGGTGACGATGGAACATGTGACGACTGCCGATGGCATCGACTACATCAAGTCGTCGAAGGCCAATCTGGCGGGCTCGATCACAACGCATCACCTGATCATCAACCGCAACGCCATCCTCGTCGGCGGTATCCGTCCGCATTATTACTGCCTGCCGGTCGCCAAGCGCGAGAACCATCGCCTGGCGCTGCGGGCGGCGGCCGTCAGCGGCGATCCGCGCTTCTTCCTCGGCACGGATTCGGCTCCCCATGTCGATCCGCTGAAGGAATGCGCCTGCGGCTGCGCCGGTATCTATACCTCGATCAATACGATGAGCTGCCTGGCGCATGTCTTCGAACAGGAGAATGCGCTCGACAAGCTCGAGGCTTTCACCTCGCTGAATGGCCCGGCCTGGTATGGCCTGCAGCCGAATGACGAGAAGGTCACGCTGGTCAGGCGGGATGAAGCGATCACGTTTCCGTCAAAGATCGAGACGGGCGCAGGCCCTGTGACAGTCTTCGATCCGATGTTCCCGCTGCATTGGGATGTAAAACGCTAAAGAAAACCGGCTTTACCGTCAATTTCGGCGGGTATCAGTGTTGCTGATACTATGGCAGTCTCGCGGTTCGAATATTCGCGTTCGCGGTCCATGATTTTTTAACAGAATGCATAAGACATTCGTCACCAGTGACAGGCTAGTTTCTGGACGAATTGTAGGGCGCGGCAGAAGCCGCGGAGTTTTGAAAGCATGATGCTGGATTATAATTCCCTTTTGCTGGCGCTCGGCGTTTCAGCAACGTGTCTGGCTGTGACCCTGATGGGCAGCTGGTTTGCACGGCGTGCCGAAACCTTTCTGTTGACCTGCACCTGCGGCCTCGTTCTCGTCGTCAGCGGCATTTTCGTTTACAGTGTCTATGTTTCGTCGCCCGGTCTGATCTCTGGCACCGCCAGCTTTGTCCTCTTTCAAGCGGGCTTCGCTGCCATATGGGGTGCCGGCTATCAATTCCGCACTAGCCGTCTGCCGCTCGCGGGCATTCTCTCATATGCGCTGCTTGCGATGCTGGTGCCGGTCGGCAGCATGATTGCTGGCTACGATGGACTTGGTTTCATTGCTGATAACACGTCGATCACCCTGCTGCTGCTCGCCACCGCCTATCAATACTGGCGGGCGCGGGCCGAGGCGCCGGCACCCATCATGGGTATCACCGTCCTTTACACGCTGACGGGCATATCCTTTGCGCTCTGCGCTGCGGTGTTGATCTATGATGGCAAGATGGTGCTTGGCGCTGCGCCCAACAACTGGGCCGAGGACCTGAGCCTTGCCGTCTGCATCGCCAGCATGACCGGTATCGGCGCCCTGTCGCTGGCGCTGCATCAATGGCGTCTGGCTGCCCGCCACAGGCAGGATGCGATTACCGATCCGCTGACCGGCCTGATGAACCGCCGCGCGCTGTTCGATCGTCACGGCGAGCGTCTGATGGGCGCCTCCACGGCCGTCATCATCTTCGATCTCGACCATTTCAAGTCGATCAACGATCGCTATGGCCACGCTGTCGGCGACCGCGTGCTGCGGGTCTTCGCCGGCGAGCTCGGCGCTCATTGCCGCGATGGGGATACAGTCGCTCGTCTCGGCGGCGAGGAGTTTGCCCTCGTCCTCAAGGAGATCATGCCGGGCCGGGCTGAGATGATTGCCGAACGCATCCGCCGCACCTTTGAGGAGCGCGAGATCTATGTCGAAGACGAGACGTTGCGCTGCACCGTCAGCATCGGCGTGGCGCCGGGCCGCGCGACACCGATGGATTTCGACACCATGCTGAGTGAAGCCGACAAGGCGCTCTACGCCGCCAAGCGCGCCGGCCGCAACCGCGTTGAACTTGCCAGCCATCTGCTGGCTGTTCCCGACGCGCCCTCCGTTCGTAGCGCCTCTTGATCATCCAACATTAATCGCTAATGTCGGCGCTGGCCGGATGCAGCCAGCCGTCCCGCGGCGCGGAAGCGCTAAGGTGAATGCATCCAGATGAAATCCTTCACATCCTTGCCAATGGCGAACGATGGCGAACGGGTCAGCAGACGCGGGCACTGATCTTCCTGTTCGCTGCCGATGGAAGGATGAACGATGCGCGATTTTCGCGATGCCAAGACCATGGCAAAAGCACTGCGGCAGGCGCTGGCCAGCCGCGACATTTCCCTGACGCACAGCGAGACGCTGGAGATCGTTGCCAGGCAATTCGGCTTCGATCAATGGAACATCCTCGCCTCCAAGCTCGATGAAACCAAAGGCGGCGAGCCATCGATCGCGATCGAGCCACCGATCCCGATCTTCCGCATTTTCGACGTGGCGAAAGCCATGGAATTCTATTGCGGCTTCCTGGGCTTCACCCTCGATTGGGAGCACCGCTTCGGCGAAAACTTTCCGCTCTATTGCCAGGTGTCGCGCAGCGGCATGATCATGCATCTGAGCGAGCATTCCGGCGATGCCAGCCCCGGGGCCAAGGCTTTCGTCTGGATGAAGGGGGTGTGCGCCTTTCAGGCCGAGCTTGCCGGCAAGGACTATCGCTATATGAAACCCGGTGTCGAGGACGCGCCTTGGGGCTCCGAGATGACTGTAATCGATCCGTTCAGCAACAAGATTGCCTTCTGCGAGCGGACGTAAAGTGATCTACGAGGCGGGAGCTTTATCTCCTGCTTCGCTTTCAGAGCAGCACCAGCGCACGCACGAAGGCAATCGCCGAAGCCAGCGATGCTACGGTGCGGACATGATTCCACCAGGTCCAATCCCTCAGATAGACATTCCACAGATCGGCCGCTGCGCTGCCATTGCCGCTGACTTTCGCCAGCGCATCGTTCATCGGTACGTTGAAGACGATCGTCGAGACGAATGATGCGATTATATAGCAGGCGGCACCGAAAATCATCCAGAGGCTTGCGCTGCCGCGCCAGTCCGTGAAGGCGATGACTGCAATCCCCACGCAGATGATGGCGACCGGGATGAACAGCAGCATGAAGGGCGATCGGACGATGGTGACGTTGATCGAGTTCATTGCCGCGATGCCTTGTTCCGGCGGAATTTTCGAAAAGGCGCTCATGATGAAGGTCGAGAATGCGAAGAATATGCCTGCAATGAGACCGCTACCGATCGCGGCGGCGACGAGAAGAATGGGAAGAGTGGCGGCCATGCGAATTCCTCCGGTTAAAACAAGAGAAAATCTCTCATTTGCAAAATGAGATAAACTCTCTTATTTTTCTTGTCAACTTTCGAGAGGCGCACCATGGATGAGAAAATGCCGTCCCGGCGCAAGCGCGCGGCTGACAATACCGGCCAGCCACGCCGCATTCCAAGCCAGCAGCGCGGCCGCGAGCGCTTCGAAAGGATCCTGGCGGTGGCCGCCGAACTCATTGAGTCGAAGGGTAGCGACGCCCTGAAAATGAGCGAGATCGTCGAAAAGGCAGATCTGTCTTTCGGCGCGCTTTATCAATATTTTCCCGACAAGAGTTCGATCATCCGAACCCTGGCCGAACGTTTCAACGAGCAGGGCAGGCGTTGCGTGGAGGATGAGCTGTCGCGTGTTTCGGATGCCGCATCGCTGCATCGGGCGCTCGCCAATATTACCGACGAATATTACCAGTTTTTCCGCCGCGAACCGGTCATGCGCGATATCTGGCACGCGACACAAGCCGACAGGCTGTTGCGCGCGGTCGATGCCGAAGACATGGAGTTTCACGCGCAGGCCCTGTTTGCAGTCCTCGCAAGGCTCTGGCCTGCGCGGCCGACGGGCGAGCTTCTGCCGCCAGCGCGGTTGCTGATGCAGCTTCTCGCCGCCGCTGTCCGCTATGCGATCTCGCTGGATGAGGACGAGGGGGATAGGGCGATCACGCTCTACAAGAGGATGCTGCCCGCCGATATCGAAGGGCTGATCTCAAGTGCTTCCTGACCAGGAAACACTCAGCTTGCAACGCTTTCTCCGGTAATCGATTTCGCCACCGCCCAGTGAACCGTATTGCGGCCGCTGTTCTTCGCCGAGTAGAGTTTCCGGTCGGCCGCCGTCAGCATGACCTTCAAGCTTTCGTTCGCCGGGTCGCCGCGATAGACGCCGAAGCTTGCCGTCACGCGCCCAGCCGGCAGGACGCCGATCGCTCTCGATGCCAGTTCCTTGCGAAGCCGCTCTGCAATGGCGATGGCCGCGGCCGTCCCGGTCTTCGGCAGGACCAGGCAGAATTCCTCGCCGCCGATGCGGGCAGCGATATCGTAGGGCCGGAGATTGTGCTGGATGGTCGCACCCGTCGCCATCAGCACCTGGTCGCCGACATCGTGACCGAACTCGTCGTTGATCGACTTGAAGTGATCGAGGTCGAAGACGACGACCGATACCGGCGTGCGCTCGCGCATTGCCCGGGTGATTTCCATGGATCCGATCTCTTTCAGCCAGCGGCGATTGCCGAGACCGGTGAGAACGTCGGTTGTTGCCTGACGGCGAAGCTGGGAGAGTGTTGCATCGAGCTCGGTGATCAGCATCGAAATTCCGTTCGTGACGACGCCCACCTCGTCGGTCCGTTTGCTGCGGATCGGTTTGACTGCGCCTGTCGAACGGTACGCTTCGACGGCGACCGAGATTTCATGCAGAGGCTTGATCAGCATCCAGACGGAGGCGAGGCAAAAGCCCGTTCCGATCAGCGTCGCGGCAAGCACCGTACCGAGAACGGGCATCGCTTCGCTGCGGAAGCCGGTAACCAGATAAACGACCAGTGCCAAGAGCGGGATGTGGGTGGATGCAAAGCAGATGGAGAAAATCTTGAACGTCAGGGAAGCGCTGACCTTCTGAGTAATCTCGGATACCGTCAGACTCATTCTGGACTCCTTGCCCGGTTCTCATAACCGCGGCGAAGGTGACCCGTCAGGTCTCATCCAAATGTTAAATGGATCGTTAAAATTCGAGTAATTTCAGGGATCTGGCGTGGCGAAATGGCTGAACGCTCTGGAATGCAATGAATATCATAAATTACTGAAATATTCTCGGCATTGTGGAAAAATCGCGGGCTGTATCAGTTTAGGCGCGCTATGGTTTTGTGGTAAGCGCGCCGTCTCGCGCCCGCGTCGAAAGGTCAAAAAGTTCCGGCACTGGAAAGATTTTTTGGTTGCTGCTATTGCCGCGTAACACCGTGAGCCAAGGAGAGAGCAATGACCCACACGACATTTCCCGATCGCGCCACTATGGCAGAACTCCTTGCGAAGATGCTCTGGGAAATCAAGGCGGTTCATTTCAACGCCGAGCAGCCCTACAAGCTGGCCTCCGGCATGGCGAGCCCGGTCTATATCGATTGCCGCAAGCTGCTCTCCTATCCGCGCGTCCGCTCGGCCGTGATGGATTTTGCGGCCAGCGTCATCACCCGCGACGCCGGCTTCGAGCGCTTCGATTGCATTGCCGGTGGCGAGACCGCGGGCATCCCTTTCGCGGCACTCCTGGCGGATCGTCTCAGCCTGCCGATGATCTACGTGCGCAAGAAGCCGAAGGGTCATGGCCGCAACGCGCAGATCGAGGGGCATATGCCGGAAGGTTCGCGCGTTCTCGTTATCGAGGATCTGACGACGGCCGGTGGCAGCATGTTCACCTTCATCGATGCGATCCGCGCAGCCGGCGGCATCGTCGATCACGGCATGGCGCTGTTCTACTACGGGATCTTCAACGAAGGCGCCTTGCGCTTTGCTGACGGCAAGGTGAAGCTCCATCATATCGCGACTTGGCGCAACGTTTTGGCTGTAGCCAAGGAACAGAAGCTTTTCGACGAAAAGACGCTGAGCGAAGTGGAAGCCTTCCTGGACGCGCCGCTCGCCTGGTCGGGCCGGAACGGTGGCGTCAGTGAGCTTTCGCTCTAGCCTTTTGACAAAAGCTCACTTAATGGATTGAGGCAACACGGCCTTTTTGGGAGGAAATCCGATGATTTTGTGCTGCGGCGAAGCGCTGATCGATATGCTGCCGCGTGAGACGACCCAGGGCGAAAAGGGTTTTGCACCCTATGCCGGTGGCGCGATCTTCAACACCGCGATCGCGCTCGGCCGCCTCGGCGTGCCGACCGCCTTCTTCACCGGCATTGCCGATGACATGATGGGCGAAATCCTGCTCGGCACTCTGAAGGCCAGCAATGTCGACTACAGCCCTTGCGCCATCGCGCCACGGCCCTCGACCATTGCTTTCGTCAAGCTGGTCAACGGCCAGGCCACCTATGCCTTCTACGACGAAGGAACAGCAGGACGCATGATCACCACTGACGACCTTCCTGTTCTTGGTGACGATTGCGAAGCGCTGCACTTTGGCGCCATCAGCCTTATCCCAAGCCCCTGCGGCGAAACCTATGAGGCGCTGCTTGACCGCGAGGCCGGAAAGCGCGTCATCTCGCTCGATCCCAACATCCGTCCGGGCTTCATCAAGAACAAGGAAGCCCACATGGCGCGCATCAAGCGCATGGCGGCCAAGTCGGACATCCTGAAATTCTCCGATGAGGATCTGGAGTGGTTCGGTCTCGAAGGCAGCCATGACGATCTGGCAGCCTACTGGCTGAAGCACGGCGCCAAGCTCGTCGTTATCACCAAGGGCGCCGAGGGCGCATCGGGCTACACGAACGAGCGCAAGGTCACGGTGCCGAGCGAGCGCGTGACCGTGGTCGATACCGTCGGTGCCGGTGACACGTTCGATGCCGGCGTTCTCGCGTCGCTGAAGATGGACAACCTGCTGACCAAGGCGCAGGTCGCCTCGCTCGACGAAAAGGCGCTCGGCAACGCCCTGGCGCTCGGCGCCAAGGCTGCGGCTGTCACCGTCTCCCGTGCCGGCGCAAACCCGCCATGGGCGCGCGAAATCGGCCTCTGAGATCAGGTCCTGCGCTTGAGAAAGCCCAGGACCTCTTCATTGAAGAGCGCGGGCCGCTGCAGCGGCGCAAAATGGCTGACGCCGGGGATGAGAATGAACTCGGCGTCAGGAATGGTCTTGGCAAGATAATCCATGTGCTCGCGCCGGATGAATTCGTCGCTCTCGCCGATCGCAACCGCGACCGGCACCTTGATCGCTTGTAGCCCGGCCGCGGTATAGTTCGGCTCGCTCTGCATCATCTTCCCGACATCGGCAACGAAAGCTTCGAAGCCGTCGGGTGTTGCGGAGAGCGCCTGATAATCCTTCCGATGGCGGCTGAAGCAGCGGTCGATGACCGGCGTCGGCCGGAATTCGAGCGTGCCCGTTGCATCCATGTTGCAGGCAAAGAAGAAGACGCCCGATACGCGCTCTGGATGCCGGTCGGCAAGGATCAGCGCTGTACAGGCGCCATCGCTCCAGCCGATCACCGCGGCTTTCCCGATCTCCAGATGATCCATGACGGCAAGCACGTCATCGGACATCAGGACATAGCTGAACGGCCGATCGTCGCGCGTGCTGCGTCCATGGCCGCGGCTATCGATGGCGATGACACGATATCCTGCATCGACCAGCGCCGGCACCTGGTAGCCCCAGTTCCCGGCATTCCCGAGCCCGCCATGCAGCAGGATTACTGCCGGACCGGCGCCATAGCTGGCATACCAGATTTGCGCACCATCATTTGAAACCCGGCCTTCCGCACCGGAGGCGGGCAGCGGCTCAGCGCTGCTCTCATCGAATTTGAAAAGCTCGTCGTCGGTGAATTCCATAGGCAATCTCCTCGTGCATTTCCCATAGGACGAATAGATGTTCCGTCATTCGACAGCATCAAACAAAAAAGCCCACCCGCGCTGGCGGATGGGCTTGATAGTTGATTGAGGGGTCGCCTTACTTGGCAAGCTTCGCCAGCGCAGCGACGAGACCCTGCGTCGAGGAGTCGTGGCTCGCGGCGCTTTCCTTGCCTTCGACGACAGGCAGCAGGCCGGTCGCCAGTTCCTTGCCGAGCTCGACGCCCCACTGGTCGAAGGAGTTGATGCGGAACAGCACGCCTTCGACGAAGACGCGATGCTCATAGAGCGCGATCAAGCGGCCGAGCGCATAGGGCGTCAGCTTGTCATAGACGAAGGTGATCGACGGGCGGTTGCCGGTGAAGACACGGTGCGGCGCGATGAAATCGGCCTTCTTGCCATCCATGCCCTTGTCGGTGAGCTGTTTCTTGGCTTCCTCGAAGGTGCGGCCCTTCATCAGCGCTTCCGACTGGGCGAGAACGTTTGCCATCAGCAGCTGGTGCTGGTGGCGCAGCTCGGGCTCGAAGGCGTTGGCGGCAATCATGAATTCCGCCGGAATGATGCTCGTGCCCTGGTGGATCAGCTGGTAGAAGGCGTGCTGGCCGTTTGTGCCGGGCTCGCCCCAGACAACAGGACCGGAATTGCCCTCGACCGACGTGCCGTCGATCGTCACGCCCTTGCCATTCGATTCCATGTCGAGCTGCTGCAGATAGGCAGGGAACCGCGACAGGCGCTGGTCGTAAGGCAGTACGGCTCGGGTGGCATAACCGAGAACGTTGCGGTGATAGAAGCCGATCAGGCCGAGAAGCATCGGCAGGTTTTCTGCAACAGGCGCCTTGCGGAAATGGTTGTCCACGGCATGGGCGCCATCGAGGAACTTGCCGAAATTGTCCGGGCCGATGGCGATCATGATCGGCAGGCCGATGGCAGACCACAGCGAGTAGCGGCCGCCGACCCAATCCCAGAAGCCAAAGACGCGCGCGCTGTCGATACCGAATGCGGCAACCTTGTCGAGCGCGGTGGAAACGGCCGCGAAGTGGTGCTGAACGGCGGCATCGCCGAGAGCCTTGGCGATGAACTGGCGCGCCGTCTGCGCGTTGGTCATCGTCTCGACAGTGGTGAAGGTCTTCGATGCGATGATGAAGAGCGTCGTTTCCGGCTGAACCAGCTTCAGCGTATCGGCAATATGCGCGCCATCGATGTTGGACACGAAATGCGCCCGCGGGCCGTCATGAAATGGCACCAGCGCCAGTGTTGCCATGACCGGGCCAAGGTCTGAGCCGCCGATGCCGATATTGACGACGTCGGTGATCTTCTTGCCGGTGGCACCCTTCAGCGCGCCCGAGCGGATACCGTCGGCAAACTTGCCCATCGCCGCAAGCACGCCGTTGACGTCAGGCATGACATCCTTGCCATCAACGAGAACAGGTGTGTTGGACCGGTTGCGCAGCGCGGTGTGCAGCACGGCACGGTCTTCCGTGAAGTTGATTGCCACGCCGGAGAACATTTCGTCACGCTTCTTGGCAACGCCGCCTTCTTCGGCGAGCTTGACGAGAAGCGCCAGGATCTCATCGTTTACGGCGGTCTTCGAGTAATCCATCAAGAGATCGTCGAGAGAGGCGGTGAAGCGCGAGAAGCGCTTGGGATCGGCGGCGAAGGCAGCGCGGATATCCGTTGCTTTGGTGGTGGCCGCAGTGCTCTTCAGCTTTTCGACGATGGCATTCATGGGAGGCTCCTTTGGAGGCGGAGAGGGTTGCGGAAACTATTCGCTTTGTAGGGCGCAAATCAAGTTCAGCCACAGGCTGCCTGCAAAAAATGACACGAGTTGTGCCGCGCTTGATGAAAAGGGAGAGTGCAGGTATATTTATGGAGTGGCAGACGGAGTTGGTGCTCCGCCTGCCGTGGCTTATTTTGTAAGAATGGTGACCCGGACGGACACTGACCAGCTCGTCCGGGTTTTCCTTACCATAAGCGTAACGCTTAGCGGTTTATACCACATCGCATTACCTCCGTTTCACAAAGCAAGGCTCTTGCCTGAGCCGGCGCGGCCCATCCTCACCGGTGGGCCGGCTGGTCTCGACCCATGCTGCTTTTGCCCGGAAACAGTGCGATCAAATCACATCTTATGGTTGTTTTCAATTATACGTGAGTTTACCCGCGCAGATCCTTGCGAAGGATTTTCCCGACCGGGCTCTTCGGCAGTTCGGTGCGGAATTCGATGATCCGCGGCCGTTTGTAATTGGTGAGGTTTTCAGCGCAGTGCGCCTTCACCTCGGCTTCGCTCAGGTTGGGATCCTTGCGAACGACGAACAGCTTCACCGTCTCGCCTGAGTGGCCATCCGGAACGCCGATCGCGGCGGCCTCGAGAATGCCGGGGTGCATTGCGGCAACTTCCTCGATCTCGTTTGGATAGACGTTGAAACCCGAAACGAGGATCATGTCCTTCTTGCGATCGACGATCTTCGTATAACCGCGCTCGTCCATAAAGCCCATGTCGCCAGTGCGGAAATAACCGTCCGGGGTCATCACCCGGGCCGTTTCCTCCGGCTTGTTCCAGTAGCCGGCCATGACCTGCGGCCCACGGATGCAGATCTCGCCGATCTCGCCGAGCGGCAGCGAATTGCCGTCTTCGTCCCGGATATCGAGTTCCGTCGAGGGGATCGGCAGACCGATCGAGCCGGTGAATTCAGGAGAGTCGAAGCGGTTGGCAGTCGCGACCGGCGAGGTCTCGGAGAGGCCATAACCTTCAGTGATATGCGAGCCGGTCATCTTCAGCCAGCGCTCGGCGACCGGCCGCTGCACGGCCATGCCGCCACCGAGCGACATGACGAGCGACGAGAAGTCGAGCTTGGCGAACTCGGCATTGTTCATCAGCGCGTTGAAGAGCGTGTTGAGCCCGGGGAAGATATGGACATTGGCCTTGCTGAATTCCTTCACAAAGCCCCGAATATCGCGCGGGTTGGCGATCAGGATGTTATGGGCGCCAAGCGACATGCCCATCAGAGAATTCACCGTCAGCGCGAAGATATGGTAGAGCGGCAGGGCGCAGAGGAAGTTCAGCACCTCCGGCTGCTTCTTCTTGTCGAAGGCCGATTTCAGCCACAGCTGCAGCTGCAGCTTGTTGGCAAGCAGATTGCGGTGGGTCAGCATTGCACCCTTGGCAACGCCGGTCGTGCCACCGGTATATTGCAGGAAGGCGATGTCATCGCCGCTGAGCGCCGGACGCTGCAGCGACCGGCCTGCGCCTTCCGACAAGACCTGCTTGAAGGTCTTGTGCTGCGGGATGGACCATGAGGGCACAAGTTTCTTGACCTTGCGCACCACCAGATTGACGATCAGGCCCTTGGCGCCGAGCATCTCGCCAAGCGAGGTAACGACGACGTGGCGCACGTCGGTCTTGACGAGAACCTGCTCCACCGTGCGGGCAAAATTCTCCAGCACAAAGATCGCCTTCGCACCGGCATCGCGCAACTGATGCTCGAGTTCGCGCGGCGTATAGAGCGGATTGACGTTCACGACCGTCAGCCCGGCGCGCAGAATGCCGTAGACCGCGACAGGGTTCTGCAGCACGTTCGGCATCATGACGGCGACGCGATCACCCTTCTGCAGGCCAAGGCTCTGCAGCCAGGAGGCGACCTTGCGGGTCTGCACTTCCAGCTCGCGATAGGTCAGGGATTTGCCCATGCTGGAGAAGGCGACACGATTGGCATAGCGCTCGCAGGACTTTTCCAGCAGTTCGGCCAGCGAATCATATTCCAGCGGCGGCAGTTCGGGGGGCACGATATCCGGATAGGTGGCAAGCCAGGGCCTTTCCCGCTTGTCGCCGCCAGGATGGACGGAAATGCTGTTCATCGTGTCTCTCTCCCTATCCGGCCACGAATGCCGGTTTGCGGCTGCCGGCGGACAATCCTCCATCATCCTTGCGGGCAGCTTATGCCAATGGCCGAATGGTTCAAGCCGCATTCAGCGTTACACTAACTTTGACGTAAACGTCAATAATATGCAATCGCGCATTTGCGATAAGGCGGGGAACAATGACTCCAGCGTGGCGTTCTCCCATCATCAAAAACAGCAAAGGAGCAGACAATGCTTAATCAGGATACAGACGCCAGCCGCCGTGATCCCAACGTCAAGGACACGCATTCGCTGATTGCCAGCGACCGCGTGGAAGGCACCCGCGTTTATGGTGCAGATGGCAAGCATATCGGCTCGATCGAGCGCTTGATTATCGGCAAGCGCGATGGGCGTGTTGCCTATGCCGTGCTGAGCTTCGGCGGCTTCCTCGGTATCGGTCACGATCATTACCCGCTGCCGTGGGAAAAGCTGAATTACGATACCCAGCTGGACGGCTACCGCATCGATCTGACCAAGGAGCAGATCGAGGGAGCGCCGAGCTACGCAGATGATGACGACACCTGGTACAACGAAAACGGCCGCCGTGTTTACGATTACTATGGCGTGCCGCCCTACTGGATGTAATTCGTTCTTGGGACGAGCCGGAAGAGGCCCCGCTGCTTGCGGGGCCTTTTGGCGTTTTAGGGCAGGAGGTCGTTGGCGCAGCGAAGAACGACGCCCGGAGTGATATCCCGAGCCTTGAATGTCTTCCTAGTCTTGATCGCGAACGTATGGCTTTCGCCCGGCAACAGCGTGATCAGCATGCTATCGACAACAGCAGCCGGGTCCAGCCGATCCGCCATCAGGCAGAGATCCTTGAGAAAAGTACCCGCCGTGACGATGACATCGAAACCATCGGCGGTCGCATTCATCGAAACCGTCATCTCCGGCTTCGGCAATTTCAGATCGATATCCTCGACGAAATAGTGGAACGCCCGCTTGTCGAGCATTTGTACCATCACGACTTCGTTCGCTGCGTTGTCCGGCGTCGCGATGTCATCCGCAAGTTCGAATTCCTTCGCCTCGAACCGGTCGCAGAGCAGCCGCCAGAATTCGAATTCCGCCAGCACGGTGCCGTCTAGGCGCATGCGCTTGCCCGCAATTTTCGATCGCCAGAAGAGCGTCCGCTCATTGACGGCGACCGCTGCCAGCTTGCGGCCGCGCGGCTGGATGGTCAGCAGGCGCGGATCGAAGGCCTGCTGCATCGCATACCAGAGTGGCTTACGGCGGCCGGCGGAATCGAGCGCTGCCCAGGAGGTTACCGGCCAGCAATCGTTGAACTGCCAGACGATGGCGCCCTTACAGATCGCGCGGTGCGAGCGCATGTGCTCGATCGCGAAGCGGATCGCCCGCGCCTGATTGAGCTGTGTCGCGAAATGCCAGTCGTCCATGGTTTGAGGCACTGGCAAGTGGCCCGAGAGGCCGCGGATCAGCTTTTCGTTGCCCTGCGTTGCCTTCTGGTGGTGGAAGACGCCGTACGACTGCGGCGTCAGCGGCGCATCATGCACGCTCTCTTCCAGAGTTGCCCAGTTCGGCGGCGCCTGCCAACCGAATTCGGAGCAGAAGCGCGGAATGTAGTTTCGGTAGACCTCCCAGCCAACATCGTTCCAGACGTCCCAGATATGCTTGCAGCCGTGCCCGTCGTCGTTCGGCTCGATATCCATGCTGCCGGAATAGGGACTGCCGGGATAATAGGGCCTATCAGGATCAAGTGCGGCGCAGAGCCTCGGCAGAACATCGAGATAATAGCCAAGCCCCCAGCTGACGCCGTCCTTGATGATCGGCCGCCAGCCCCACTCGTCGAAGCCCCAGATGTTCTCGTTATTGCCGTTCCAGACCATCAGCGAGGCATGTGGCATCAGCCTGACGACGTTGTCGCGAACCTCGGCTTCAACCTCGCCAAGCAACGGCTCCTCTTCGGGATAGGAGGCGCAGGCAAAGAGGAAATCCTGCCAGACCATCATGCCGGCGCGGTCGCAGGCTTCGTAGAATTCGTCGCGTTCGAAGATGCCGCCGCCCCAGACGCGCAGCATGTTGATATTCGCCGCCTTCGCCTCATCGATCCGCGCGGCGTAGCGTTCGGCAGTCACACGCGACGGAAAACAATCGTCGGGAATCCAATTGGCACCGCAGGCAAAGAGCGGCACGTCATTGACGATGAAGGTGAAGGCCGAGCCATGCTCGTCCGGCGCGGTGTCGAGGCGGATGGATCGGAAGCCGATCTCCTTCGCATAGCTGTCCAGAACATGGCCGCCGGCATCGCGCAATTCGATGGAGAGCGGATAAAGCGGTTGGCCGCCCAGATGATGCGGCCACCAGATCTGCGGTGAGGGCACGGTCACCTGAAAGCTTGCCTCGCCGGAAGCACTGACCTCGATAGCATGCGAAACGCCGCCGATCAGTGCCACGATCGAGCAGCCCTGACAGTCCTGTTGGGCCGTCATCCTGGCGTTGATCGTTACCACGCCATCACCACCGGCAAGCGTCGCTGAAACACGCGTCTCCGCCAGCCGCGCCCGGTCCCAGCTTTCCAGCCGCACCGGTTTCCAGATGCCTGCCGTCACCAGCGTTGGACCCCAGTCCCAGCCGAAGTTGCAGGCCATCTTGCGCATCAGGTTGCCGGGGCCTGGATAGTTGTTCGGCCGGTAGCCGTATTGCTTCTCCATCTCCGCGCCATAGGCATAAGCGGAGTGGAAGGTGACAGAGAGCTCGTTCGAGCCGGCCTTCAGGCGGCCAGAAACATCGAAGCGATAGGTCCTGTGCTGGTTGAACGTCCGGCCGATCTCTTCGCCGTTCAACCGGATCGTCGCGATCGTATCCAGTCCATCGAAGACCAGTTCCTGGACCTTGGCTTCATCGGGCACAGCGTCGAAACTCAGCCGGTAAACCCATTCGCAACGGCCGATCCAGTCATTGGTGATCTCGTTGACGTCGAGATAAGGATCGGGGATGAGCCGTGCCGCAAGCAGGTCGGTATGGACGCAGCCGGGCACGGTGGCCGGAATGCTCTCGGGCAGTCCTGGCCGACCTGTATCGTTGCAGGAAAGGGTCCAGCCTGTATGCAGTTCTGTCTTCTCGATCATTGAATGCTCTTACTGAAAACGGCCGTGGCGCTGCAGGACTTCGATCTTGTAGCCGTCAGGATCGGTGATGAAGAAGAACAAGGCGAAAAGCTTGCCGTCGCGATTGAGCTCGACCAGCTTGCCGGGATTGAGCCCGGCCTTCTCCAGCCGCGCATGCTCGACGGCGACTTCATCCACTGAGATGGCGAGATGCCCGTAGCCATCGCCGAGATTGTAGGGCGCGGTGCGGCCCTTGTTGACTGTCAGCTCCAGCTCGAAGCCGGTCTCCGGATTGCTCATGTAAACAAGCGTGAAGGTCTCGAAATCGACGCGATCGGCAACCGTGAGGCCGAACACCTTGCCGTAGAACTCGACGGACCGCGCCTCTTCGACAACGCGGATCATGGAGTGAATCATCTTTGCCAAGGCAGCCTCCTCATGCCGTATCACGGCAGCCTTGGTAGCCGCCGGATCAGGCGGGGCGCAAGCCAATTCTGCGGGTGATCGCGCTTTCGACGAGACCCATCGCATCATAGATCAGCACCGCCATCAGGCCGACGATCAGGCCGCCCTGCAGGATGAAGGCGGTATTGTCGGAGATCAGGCCGGCGATAATGACCTCGCCGAGCCCCTTGGCCGCCACCGTGGAACCGATCGTCGCCGTGCCGATATTGATGACGGTCGCGACCTTCAAACCCTCGAGGATCAAGGGCAAGGCGAGCGGCAGTTCCACCTTGAACAGCCGCTGCGTCGCGTTCATCCCCATGCCATCTGCGGCATCGAGAATGGCGGGATTGACCTGCCGGATGCCAGAGACGGTGTTTTCGAAGATCGGCAGCAGGCCATAGAGGAAGAGCGCAATCAGCGTCGGCGCAGCCCCGAAGCCGGTGGCTGGGACCGCAAGTGCCAGAACCGCGACAGGCGGAAAGGTCTGCCCGGCATTGGCGATTGCGCGCGACAGCGGCAGAAAATCCTCCCCACTTTTGCGGGTCACGAACACGCCGGCAAGGATCGCCAGAATGGCGGTGAAGACGATCGAGCCGATCACCAGCTCCAGATGCGCCAACGCCAGGGAGGGCAGGCTGTTCTGCGTGTAAACGGGCGGCGCGTTGTTATTGGTCAGCGGCACGAGCATGAAGGAAAGCCACTCCGTCCTGAACAGCAGGATCAGGAGCAGCGCGAATGCCGCCACACGGAAGATATTGGCGACGATGAACTTCATGCCTTGCGGCCCAGCTCGAGCAGCTTGGTCATCGATATCGATCCGACCGGTGTCTTTGCGCCGTCCGTGACCGCCGCTTCCTCGGAGCCCTGCCAGATCATCTCGGCCAGCGCATCGCGCAGGCTGAGCGATTGTGGCAGCGAAAAGCCGAGGCCGCTCTTGGCAGGCGCCATGCTTTCCTTCAGCGGCGAGAGTGACATCAGCTTAAGCGCACGATCCGATGTGCCTGTCAGTTGCTGCACGAAGGGATCGGCAGGTTCGGTCAGGATCTTTTCCGGCGTCGAGCACTGCAGCAGCTTGCCGCCGCTCATTACGGCGATCTGGTTTCCGAGATGAAAAGCCTCGTCCATGTCGTGGGTGACGAGGATGACGGTGGTGCCGAATTGCTTCTGGATCGCCAGCAGGTCGTCCTGCGCCTTGCCGCGGATCACGGGGTCGAGCGCGCCGAAGGGCTCGTCCATCAGCAGCACTTCGGGTTCTGCCGCCAAGGCGCGTGCAACGCCGACGCGCTGCTGCTGGCCACCGGAAAGCTGGTGCGGATATTTCTCGGCAAAGGTCGCCGGATCGAGATTGAAGAGGCCGAGCAGTTCTTCGACGCGCTTGGCGATGCGGGTGCCATCCCAGCCGAGAAGCTGAGGCACTGTTGCTATATTCTGCGCCACGGTGCGGTGGGGGAAGAGGCCGTGGCCCTGGATCGCATAGCCGATCTTGCGGCGAAGTTCTGTCACCGGCACGTCCATGACGTTTTGCCCGGCGACGAAAATCTCTCCCTCGGTGATCGGCACCAGCCGGTTGATCATCCGCATCAGCGTCGATTTGCCGGAGCCCGAGGTGCCGACGATCACGGTGACCGATCCCTTCTCGACGCGCATCGAGACATTGTCGACGACGGTGGCGGCGCCATAGCGCTTGGTGACGTTCCTGATCTCGATCATGGTCATGCGGCGGATCCCCGTATGCTGTCGATGACCGCATCCAGGATGACGGCCGATGAGAAGGCGAAGAAGACGGTTGGCACGGCGCCAAGCATGACGAGGTCCATCGCCGTCTGGCCGATGCCCTGGAAGATGAAGATGCCGAAGCCGCCGCCGCCGATGAGTGCCGCGATGGTGACGAGGCCGATTGCCTGCACGAGCACGATGCGGATGCCTGTGACGATGACGGGCAGTGCCAAAGGCAGATCGATCCCGGTCAGGATCTGGCGGCGCGTCAGCCCCATGCCCGCTGCCGCATCGCGTACCGAGGGATCGACGCCTTCGAGGCCGACCACGGTATTGGCGACGATCGGTAGCAGTGAATAGAGCACCAGTGCGATCAGCGCCGGCGCTGTGCCGATACCGCGGATGCCGAGCTCGGCAGCCAGCGGCACATGCGTTGCGATATAGCCGAGCGGCAGCATCAGGATGCCGAACAGCGCCAGGCTCGGGATGGTCTGGATGAGGCTCAGTCCCTGCAGAACCGCAGCGCGCAGCTTCGGCACCCAGAAGCAGAAGATACCGAGCGGCAACCCGATGACGATGGCAATCGCCAGCGACCCGAAGGCCAGCAGCAGATGCGACCAAGCCTCGGACCAGAACTGCGCCGAACGTGTCGAGAATTCCTTCATGATCGACAGGCTGTCGAGCAGACCGGACGTGAGGCAGACCGCCAGCAACGCGCTGTAGGCGGCAAGTGCTGCCACCCGCATCCAGGGTGTCAGCCGGATTTTCACCAGCGCATCCGAGACGATCAGGCCGACGACGCCGAGCAGGATCCAGAAGCTGCCGCCGGGCGTCATGCGCGCCGCATTGCTGTTGGCGGGGGTGAAGGTTGTCGCGGCAAAGCCGATTGCGGCGATCAGTGCCGCCAGCGCCAGCGTGCTGATGGCAAGCCGCAGCACGGCATTTTGCAGGAAGAGCGCGGCAAAGGCGGTGGCGATGAGCAGGAGGGTGAGAATGATGGTGGCGGGCTGGTCGAGAAGCTGCGTGAGAAGCATCGGCTTGCCGGAGGCAATGCGGTTCGCCTTCACATAGATGAAGGGCAGAAGGGCAGCGGCAACAACGCCCGCAATCACCAACACCACGCCGAGCCGGTCCAGTTTGCGGACCGCTAAGGTTTCTTCCATCGATCCATCCCTGTCCGCAAAGAAGGTAGCTCCGCCCCGAAGGGCGGAGCCATGTGAATTACTTCAGGAAGCCTTTTTCCTTCAGATAGCCTTCGGCGACAGACTTTGCCGGCTCGCCGTCGACCTGGATCTTTGCGTTGAGCTTGCGCAGTTCGTCAGCGGTCAGGCTCTTGAAGATCGGAGCGAGCACTTCCTCGATCTTCGGATTGGCCTTCAGCACCTCTTCGCGGATGATCGGGGTCGGGGCGTAGACCTGCTGCACGCTCTTGTCGTCTTCGAGAACGACGAGCTCGGCAGCCTGGATCGCGCCGTCGGTGCCGTAGACCATGGCAGTGTTGACGCCGTTGGTCTGGTCGGCAGCGGCCTTGATGGTCGCAGCCGTGTCACCGCCAGACAGCACCACTTCCTGATCGGCCGTCAGCTTGAAGCCGTAGGTCGTCTGGAAGGCGGGCAGGGCGCCAGCCGAGTTGACGAATTCAGCAGAAGCCGCGAGTTTCGCAGCGCCGCCGCCGGCAACCCATTTGCCGAAGTCCGACATGGTCTTGAGGTTGTTCGGACCGGCGACATCGCTGCGAACGGCGAGCGCCCAGGTGTTGTTGGCAGGCGAGGGTGTCAGCCAGACGATCTTGTTGGCGTCATAGTCGAGCTTCTTGGCCAGCGCATAACCCTGGTCGATATTCTTCCAGGCGGCGTCATCGGCCTTGTTGAAGAAGAAGCCGGCATTGCCGGTGTATTCGGGATAGATGTCGATTTCGCCGGCGGTGATCGCCTTGCGCACGACAGGCGTTGCGCCAAGCGCGATGCGGTCCTTGGTCTTGATGCCGTTGGCTTCCAGAGCGAGCGCGATGACGTTGCCGAGCAGCGTGCCTTCGGTATCGATCTTCGACGAAACGATGACGTCTGCAGCATGGGCCGCACCCGCCGCAAAGGCGGAAATAGAAACGGCAAGTGCGAGTTTCTTCAGCATGGAGTGTCCCCTTGGTTTGCACCGTTTACAAGCGCTAGAGCCCTGGCGGAGCCCTTCACGTGTTAAGTCCCCCGGCTCGGGCGAAAGCCGCCGTCATGCCGGACCTGCGAGCATCATGGAAATAGTGTGCGTTCTCGAAAAATCGATGCAACCCCTCTCCAGTATTTGCGATCGCGGCGCGATTATCGCCGTGAAAGCAGTCCCGCGCGCGCAATTGCATTCCTTTATGCAATGCTGGCGGGATTTGTTTTTGTTCCCTTGCGTGTTTCCACGATCATCGAGTGCTCAACGGCTTCATCAGCCATCGCCCCGCTTTTCTTGTCCGGTGACGATAGCCTGCGAATTCCGAAATGGGATATCTTTTTTCGTGAACACACAATAGTGTCCGATTTTCAGTGACTTCCGGAGACCCGCGCATTGCATCTGGGTGCCCTTTTCATCGCCAGCCATGTCCTGTCATCGGGGTCCGTCAGAGAGACCGCGCGGCGCTTCACGCTGGCCGCATCGACGGTGTCGGCGGCTGTCTCCAATCTCGAAAGCGAATTGGCGCTGAAACTGACGGAACGCAGTTCCGGCGAGCTGGTGACGCTGATCGCCAGCAGCAAGGTGGGCGAGGGATTGGTGCCCGTTCTGGAGGCGATCGACCAACTTGCCGATTTCTCGGGTGAGGCACCGGAAGACTTCGAAGGCTGGGCTGCCCGCATCCCGGTGAAGGTCGCGACCATAGAGCGTTTTCTCGAGGTCGCCGATCAGGGCAGCATCAACCGTGCTGCCCGCCGTCTCGGCCTCGGTCAGCCGCAGCTTTCGCTGCAGATCGCCAATCTCGAGAAATTCACCGGCCACAAGCTGTTCGAACGGCAGGCGCAGGGCTCGGCCCTGACCGAGGAGGGCAGGCGCGCCTACGCGATCTTCTCGGCGATCAGCCAGGCATGGAACGACCTGAAATCGGCCGCCGACGAGCGCTATCAGCGCACAGCCCGGTCGCTGAGGATCGGCTCGATCATCCCGACCGGCGCAGAAAGCTGGGTGGCCCGCTGCCTCGGCGCGCTGGTGGCCGATTGGAACACTGGCCGCAACAAGAATGCCATCTCGCTGATCTCGATGACCGCCGATGACCTGCGCGAGGCGCTAAAATCCGGCCGTATCGATGTCGCCATTCTCGATTCCGTCTTCGGTCTCGAGAGCTTCCAGAACCGCGAACTGCTGCGCACCGATCTTGTCGCCATCGCCCCGCCGGAGAGCACGGAGACAGATGTCGCCGCACTGGTCGCCGCCCATCCGATCTGCACCCCAAGCGAGCGCACGGGTCTCGGCGATGCTGCGACGGCGCTCAGCCGCGCCGGCATGGTGAACCGCCGCTTCCGCAATCAGGATATCCGTGCGGCGGATTCGCTGCCCGTGATCGTCGATCTCGTCGCCAATCACGGCTATGTCTCGTTCCTCGGCCGCGTCAGCGCGCTGCCGATTGCCGATCGGGTGCGGATCGTCGATCTGGCCGAGCAGATCCCGATTTCCTATCATGTGGCCTTCAATCACCGGAAAGCTTCCGCCGATGCCTGCACGATGATCGTCGGCGCCGTGCGCAAAATCGTCGGCCAACCCATCGCAAAATCGCCGGTCATGGCGTAGAGCGTTCGGCGCGTCAATTCGGGAGATGAGAAATGCCGGTTTTGCTTGAAGTATGCGTCGATAGCGCCAAGGGGCTTGCTGCCGCGATCGAAGGCGGCGCCAACCGCATCGAACTCTGCTCCGCTCTCGAACTCGGCGGGTTGACGCCTGTTGCAGGCATGATGAAAGCCGCGGCGGCAGCGCCGATCCCTGTTTACGCGATGATCCGCCCGCATGCCGGCCCGTTCATCTTCGATGCGGCCGACGAGGCATCGATGATGGCGGATATCGACGCCGTCAGAGCTTTCGGCCTCGCCGGTGTCGTCATCGGCGCCAACCGGCCGGATGGCACGCTTGACATGCCGCTCATCCACCGCCTCAAGGCCCATTCCGCAGGTCTTGGCTCCACGCTGCACCGCGCCTTCGATCTGGTTCCGGATGCTGATGAGGCGCTTGAACAGGCCGTCGAACTCGGTTGCGAGCGCATCCTGACATCAGGCTGTGTGCCCAAGGCGATGGACGGTCTCGAAACCCTCAAGCGGCTTTCGGCCAAGGCTGCCGGCCGTATTTCGATCATGCCGGGCAGCGGCGTGCGCCCGTCCAATGCTGCCGAGATCCTGCGTGCTACCGGCGCCCGGGAAATTCACGGCTCCTGCAGCTCGGCGGTGGCCAGCATGGACCCGCGCGCGGTTGCCTTCGGTTTCGAAGCGCCCAGCTCGAACCAGACGGATACAGGCATCGTCCGCCAGATGCGTCAGGTCATCGACGCGGTCTGATCAACCGGCGACCTTGATCACGGCCTTGATCAGGCCGCTCTTCTCATGCGCCCAGCGGGCGAGATCGCGCGGCGCGTCCGCGAGTGTCGTGCGGTGGGTGATCAGCTTGTCGACTGGCACGAGGCCTTTGGCGATCGAATCCGCCACATGTTCGAAATCGATCTGCGTCGCGTTACGGCTGCCGATCACCATCATTTCGCGCTTGTGGAACTCAGGATCGGAGAAGCGGATATCGTCCTTGACGACGCTGACCAGCACCAGCGCACCGCCATGGGCAACAAAGGAGAAGGCCTTTTCCATCGACGGACCGTAGCCGGTGGCATCGAAGACCACATCGAAACCATCGCCATCTGTCGCCGCCTTCACTGCATCAGCGGTTGCCTCGTTCGCGACGATGCCCGACTGGAAGCCGAAACGATCAGCGGCCATCTGCAGCCGCTCGGCGCTGGTATCGAGCAGGGTCACCTGATGACCGGCGATGCGCGAGAAGATGGCCGCTCCGAGCCCGATCGGCCCGGCACCGATGACGAGCGAGCGCGAACCGGCGGCTGCCATCGACCGGCGAACCGCATGCGCGCCGATTGCAAGAAACTCGACGGTCGCCGCGGCTTCGAGGCTGAGGCCCTTGGCGGCATAGAGATTGCCCGCGGGTACCGTGATCTCTTCGCAGAAGGCGCCATCGGTATGGACGCCGAGAACCTTGATGTTGGTGCAGCAGTTCGGCTTGTCCTTCCGGCAGGCAACGCAGGTGCCGCAGGAAAGGTAGGGATTGACGATCACAGGCGTTCCAACTGCCATCGCCACACCGTCGCCGGTCTCGACGACGGTGGCCGATATCTCATGCCCCATCACGCGCGGATATTCGAGGAAAGGATGCTTGCCTTCGAAGATGTGGTAGTCCGTGCCGCAGATGCCGACATGGCTGACCGCCAGCCGCACCCAGCCGGGAGCGGGCGTGCCGGGGGAAGGGCGCTCGACGATTTTGAGCACACCGGGCTTCTGGCAAAGCACTGCTTTCATCTTGTTTCTCGCATTCAGAAGTGAAGAAGCCGGTCGATGACCGGCTTCGCTTTTCGTCTCAGACGCTCCGGCGGCGGCGCAACTGGTCGAAGTAGACGATCACGATGATCAGAAGACCGGTGATGATGCGCTGCCAGAAGGAGTTGACGTTGAGCAGGTTCGCGCCGTTGTTGATGGTCGCCAGAATGAACGCGCCGATCAGCGGGCCGTGGACGGAGCCGACCGCACCGAAGAGCGACGTGCCGCCGATGACCGAGGAAGCAATCGCCTGCAGCTCCCAGCCGTCCGCCTGTGTCGCGTTGCCGATGGCGATGCGCGAGGCCAGCAGCACGCCGACGAAGGCGGCAAAGGTGGCAGACAGAATATAGGCGAGGAAGATCATCCGGTTGACGTTGACGCCGGAAAGGCGCGCGGCTTCGGCATTCGAGCCGACCGCGAAGAGATAGCGGCCCCAGCGGCTGAGATGCAGGAACACGAAACTCGGCACCGCGACCAGGATCACCATCCAGAACAGGCTCGGAATACCGAGGAAGTCGGCGCGGGCGAAGTTCGAGAAGTCCTCGTTGACGATATTGATCGACGAGCCGTTGGTGATCAAAAGGCCGATACCACGCAGCGATGTCAGCGTTGCCAGTGTGATGATGAAGGGCGGCAGGCCCATCTTGACGATGCCGAAGCCGTGAAAGGTGCCGATCAGCACGCCGAACAGCAGGGTGAGCAGGATAGCCGCCCAGACCGGGACGCCTGCCTGCAAAAGCCAGGCGATGATGACACCGGCAAAGCCGACGATGGCGCCCACCGAGAGGTCGATACCCGCCGTGATGATCACGAAGGTCTGCCCGAGAGCCAGGATTGCCGTCATCGATCCCTGCCGCAGCAGGTTGCTGATATTCAGGGGCGTCCAGAAGCTGGCGGTGAAAATTCCGAGCATCAGCCAGAGGAAGAGCAGCAGACCGATCAGCGTCAGGCCGAACAGAATGTTGACCTTGCGGCGTGGCGGCGGAGGCGCAATTTCGGTGGGGGTTGCAGTCACTGTTCTCTCTCCCTCTTATTCTTCTTGCTCAGACGCCGATCGCTTCGCCAAGCACTTCTTCATGCGACGCTGCGTGGAAATCATGGCTGGCAACAAGCTTGCCGCCGCGGAACACATGCAGCCGGTCGGCAAGCTCATAGACTTCAGGCAGGTAGGAGGAGATCAGGATGATGCCCGCGCCTTCCTTCAATAGCTTGGCAAAGAGCCGGTAGATTTCCGCCTTGGTACCGACATCGACGCCGACCGTCGGCTCGTCGAAGATGAACAGCCGCGCGCCGTGGCTCAGCCACTTGCCGATGACGATCTTCTGCTGGTTGCCGCCGGACATGCTGGATGCATTCACGCGGCGGCTTGGCGTCTTGATGCTGAGATCGCGGATCTGCTTGTCGGCGTTCGCTGTCTCGACGGTATGATTGATGACGGGGCCGCTGCTCAGCCGCTTGAAGACAGGCAGGTTGATATTGAGGCCGATCGGCAGGTTGAGGCAGAGCCCCTGGTCGCGGCGGCTTTCCGGCGCCAGTGCGATGCCGAGATCCATGGCTGCGCGCTCGTTCTTGATGTCGACCTTCTTGCCCATCCAGTGAATTTCACCCGATGTGGTCTTTTCCCGGCCGTAGAGCCCGAGTGCGAATTCGCTGCGGCCGGCGCCGATGAGGCCATAGAGGCCTACGATCTGTCCCGCCTTGACGCTGAGCGATATGTCCTCGAAACCCGGGCCTGATAGGCCGCGGACTTCGACGATCGTCTCGCCGATCGCGATTTCTTCCTTGTGATAGATCTGCTCGATCGAGCGGTTGATCATCAGCGCGATCAACTCGTTCTCGTTGGTCTCGCCGATCAGGCGTGTGCCAACATGGGTTCCGTCGCGCAGCACCGAAACGCGGTCTGCGAGCTCGAACACTTCTTCCATGCGGTGGCTGATATAGACGATCGTCACGCCTTCAGCCTGCAGCCTTCGGATCAGCTTGAAGAGCTGCGCCGATTCCTGGCGTGTCAGATAGGCCGTCGGTTCGTCGAAGATCAGGAACTGCGTGCCGCGCATCGCGGCCCGCGCGGTCGCCACAAGCTGCTGCTGGCCGATGGTCAGATCGCTGAGAAGGGCATTGGCGGGCAGTCCGAAGCCGAGATCGTCGAGCACGGTCTGGGCCATGTTGACCATCTGCTTCTTGCGCATCAGGCCGAATTGGTTGACCTCGTCGCCGAGGAAGAGGTTGGCGGCAACAGTCAGGTGCGGGCAGAGCACCACTTCCTGGTGAACGGCGTTGATGCCGCGGGCAATCGCCTCGTTCGGCGACGACAGGCCGACCGGGTGGCCACACCAGAGAATTTCACCTGCCGTGCGGGTGATGACCCCAGTCAGAAGCTTGATGAGGGTGGATTTTCCGGCGCCGTTTTCGCCGACGATCGCGTGAATTTCACCGGCCAGGAATGTCACCGTCGCTGGTTTCAGCGCCTGGACGTAGCCGTAATTCTTCTGCAATCCCTTGAGTTCCAGGATGGGCGAACCTGCCGGAATACGGCTTGCCTCTTTCAGCGTGGCACTGTCATCGTGGCGATGACTGACCTCTTCCAGTCCGTCCATGGACCTCTCCTCCCATACGAATTCCTGTTTCTCCACCCAGGTTCCGCGCTCCCACGCGGACGATAACACAGGTGAAGAAAAGGCCGCGCGGAATTTCTTACGCGCGGCCCCGGCTGAAGATTACTTGATCTTCGGGTTCAGAAGAGCGTCGATCTTCGGCTCTGCCATGTTGGCCTTGGTGACCAGGTTGGCGCCGGTGTCGACGTTCTGTTCGACCTTCTCACCCTTGGAGACGGCGAGTGCGGTCTTGATGCCGTCGTAACCCATGCGATAGGGGTCCTGCACCACGAGACCGGCCAGTGCGCCGTCCTTCAGGAAGCCGACGGTCTTGTCGTCGCTGTCGAAGCCGATGACCTTGACCTTGTCGCCGAGCTTGTTTTCAGCAATCGCCTGGCCGACGCCCTGTGCCATGATCAGGTTGGACGCGAAAACGCCAACGATGTTCGGGTTGGCAGTGATGAGGTCGGTCATCATGTTGAGGCCGGTGGTTGCCTGTCCGTCAGCATACTTGTCGGCGATCACCTTCAGGCCCGGATACTTGGTCTTGACCTGATCGAGGAAGCCTTCGCGGCGCTGTTCGAGCGAACCTGCACCTGCAATGCTGGTGATGATGGCGATTTCGCCTTCTTCCTTGCCGGTGGCGCCCTTGATGGCAGCGGCAAGACCGTCAGCAGCGATGCGGCCGCCCTGGGTGTTGTCGGTGGTCAGGAACGACTTGAAGGCCTTGGAGTCAGCGCCGGAGTCGATACCGATGATCGGAACGGACTTGGCAGCTTCGTCGATCGGCTTGCCGAGCGCCTTGAATTCGGTCGGCGAGATGACGACAGCGGCCGGCTTGCCGGCAACAGCGTTTTCGAGAATGCTGATCTGGCCGTTGACGTCGGATTCAGACTGCGCGCCGAGTTCCGGCACCTTGACGCCGAGATCGGTACCGGCCTTGCGGGCGCCGGCCAGAACGATCTGCCAGTAGAAGGACGTGGTGTCCTTGACGATGATCGGGATCGTCACTTCGGCAGCGAAGGACGGCATCGGCATTGCCGTTGCGATAAAGGCTGCACCTGCGAGAGCGCTAAACGCCCGGCGGGAAAGGATGGACTTCATGCTCATTGTGGGTTCTCCTCCCAAGTTGCGTTCTCCTCCAGAAAACCAGACCGCTGAACGCCGGCGGACGATTTTTATCGATAAAAAACATTTGCCGGATGAAGCTAGCTGAGGCTTTTTGAAATTGCAAGTGGGGCAATTTCGCCTTTTTCGCTTCCTTCAATCCTCCTTAAGCTTATGTTTTTCCATCAATTCAAAGATACTCTAAAATTGCCGTCAGCCGCGATAGACCTCTTCGGGAAGGACGACGCCCTTCTTCAGGATCAGATTGCCATAGAGCCGGAATTCGGTTGTCGCGACAATATAGGCGGCCTTGCGCGACCGTTCGTAGAAGGCGAAGCGCTCCAGCGTGGCGATGCGGAAGCTGTCACCCGCCTTGCGATCGACGATCGCCTGGAACTCGGCGCAGACCTCGGGCACCGCTGCCGCGTCACCGACGACTTCCATGCGCCATGCGCTTTCCGGCACGAAAGTGTCGAGCGGGAAATGAGTCAGGATCGCCTCGGCCATATCGGTGGCGCTCACGCCGTCGGCGCGGATCATCTCCGGGCCCATGCTGGCGGACGGGAAGTTGGCGTCGGCAATGACGATCTCGTCGCCATGTCCCATTCTGGCGATCGCCAGAAGCAGGTCGGGGCTGAGGACGGGGTGGATACCCTTAAGCATGCGTGGCTCCTACATACGAACGGCATCGCTGCCCAATGGCTTGGCAACGAGTGTCTGGCTTTCGAATTCCGGGAAGATGCTGTCGGGCAGGCGCGGCTCGAAGAGCTGCATGTTACGCTTGAGGCTGGATGCCCTGGCCGTGCCGATCAGCACCGATGAGACGAATGAATCGCGAAGCGGAAATTGCAGCGCGGGCGCGGCAAGCGGAACACCATGGCGCTTGGCGATATCTTCCATCGCGGTCACCTTGGCAACAACATCAGGCGTCGGCGCCATATAGTCGAAATGCGCGCCAGGGACTGGCCCGGTCGCAAGGATCCCCGAATTGAAGACGCCGCCGACCACAAGGCTCGTGCCCTTCTGCTGGCAGAGCGGAATGAGCTCGGCCACAGCGGAACGGTCGAGCAGCGTATAGCGCCCGGCCATCAGGATCACATCGATATCGGCATTGCGCATCACGTCGAGGCAAACCGGCACTTCGTTGACACCAAGGCCGAAAGCTTTGATGGCGCCGCTCGATTTCAGCCGCTCCAGCGCCTTGATGCCGCTGTCGAGGAACTGCTTCAGGTGGACGGCATTCTTCGCGGCGCCATGCGTATAGCCGCCGATATCGTGCACATAGAGAATGTCGATGCGATTGAGACCAAGCCGCGCATAGCTGAAATCGACCGAGCGCATGATGCCGTCATAGGAATAGTCATAGTCCGCATCGAAGGAGAGCGGATCGACATAACTGTAATCGGGCACGGTGCCGGTCGGCACTGGCCGCAGCAGGCGGCCGACCTTGGTCGACAGCACGTACTCGGCTTCCGGCTTCGCCCGCAGGAAATCGCCGACAGTGCGCTCGGCGAGCCCGAGACCATACCAGGGCGCCACGTCGAAATAGCGGATACCGGCACTCCAGGCCGCATCCAGCGTGTCCATTGCCTGCTCGCGCGGGCAGGCGCGGTAGAGGCCGCCGAGAGCTGCAGCACCGAAGCTGATTTCGGTCACCTGCAGATCCGTCTTGCCGATCCTCCTCGTCTTCATCATTCCTCCTCTGAAGACTTGTCTGTCTGTATATTAGAGCGTTGCTCCAAGATGCCACGGCACGAATTCGTTATCGCCGTAGCCGAACTCTTCGCTCTTGGTCTTCTTGCCCGATGCGGTGTTAATGATGAGCTCGAAGATCTCGCGGCCCTTGCCCGAGATCGTCGCGTCACCTGATGCGATCGTGCCGCAGTCGATGTCCATGTCCTCTTCCATCGCCGCATAGAGCGCCGAATTGCTCGACAGCTTCAGCGATGGAGCGGGACGACAGCCGAAGCAGCTGCCGCGTCCCGTCGTGAAGGCGATCATGTTGGCGCCGCCGGCGACTTGGCCGGTTGCCGAAACCGGGTCGTAGCCGGGCGTATCCATGAAGACGAGACCTGGCGCCGTGACGCGCTCGGCGTAGCCGTAGACAGCTGTCAACGGTGAGCGCCCGCCCTTGGCGACGGCGCCGAGCGACTTTTCGAGAATGGTTGTCAGGCCGCCGCGCTTGTTGCCGGGCGAGGGATTGTTGTCGAGCGATGCGCCATGCAGGCCGACATATTTCTCCCACCAGACGATTTTCTCGTCGAGCTTCCTTGCTACTTCGTCGCTGACGGCACGGCTTCGTAGCAGATGTTCGGCACCGTAGATTTCCGAGGTTTCCGAAAGAATGGGCGTGCCGCCGGCTGCCGCCAGCAGATCAGCCGCGACGCCGAGCGCCGGATTGGCGGTGATCCCGGAGAAGCCGTCCGAGCCGCCACACTGCAGGCCGATGATGATGTCGCTGATCGGCAGTGCCACGCGGCGTTCCCTACCGACATCGGCGGCGATCTCGCGCAGCATGCCCATGGCGCGCTCGACGGCGCGGCGCGAGCCACCGGCATCCTGAATATTGAAGTGTCGCTTGGTGTCACCGGCACCGCTCTGGCCGTAAAGCGTCAGCTGGTTGACCTCGCAGCCGAGGCCGATCATCAGTACGCCGCCGAAATTGACGTGGCGCGTATAGCCGGCAAGCGTGCGGTGCAAAACGGCCATGCCGTCGCCGGTCGAACTCATGCCGCAGCCCTGGTCGTGAACGATCGGCACGAAGCCGTCGATGCCTTCGTAATGCGGCAGGATCGTCCGGTTTGCCTCGTCTGCAATGGCGCGGCAGACGGTGGTGGAACAGTTCACGCTGGCAATAATGCCGATGTAATTGCGGGTCGCGGAGCGGCCATCGGCACGCTTGTAACCCATGAAGGTGCGGGCCTTGTCTTCCGCTGTCGCCGCTTCCGGCGCGGAATTGGCGGTCGCTGCCAGACGGTCGTTTTCGAAATGCAGATTGTGGCTATGGACGTGGTCGCCCGCCTTTACCTCCGCGGTCGTGCGTCCGATCGCCTGGCCATACTTGACAACGGGCGTGCCAAGCGGGATGTCGGCGATCGCAACCTTGTGGCCCGGGTCGATTTTCTGCCGTGCGGCAACGCCGGCAACAATGGCTCCGGGCTCGATGGCCGACGTGGCGACGGCGACATTATCTCCGGCCGAAAGGATGAGCCAAGGAAGTTTGTCCAATTGTCTTCTCCCTGAGGAAAACGCTCGCTGCATTGGCGAAATGCGCATTGATTTTGTTTTTTATCTACAATAAACATTTTGAAGTCAACGGGAATATTGTTCCTGTGGACGAGGGAGGCAAACAGCCGCAAGCAATCCAGAATAATATAAGGATTGCAATGGATAAGCCCCCGGCGCACTGGCCGCACGATCGCGTGCAGGGTCTCGGCGCACGGGAAGGAGCGGGGTGGCATGGCAAGACAGAATACCGTCTTCAAGGAAGCGTACAACAGGTATGCGGCCGCACTGCGTCCGGATGCCGCGCTGCCGTCGGAGCCCGAAATTGCCGCCCAGCTGGGCATCAGCCGCAGCACCGCGCGGGCGATCCTGACCCGCCTGAGCGACGAGGGGATCATCCGCTGGAACAAGCGCCAGAAGATCGTGCTCAGGGCGCCGACCGCCAAGGATCTTTTCCCGTCCGAGGAAACGGACTCGCTGCATGACATCATCGAGCGCAGCTTCATGCAGCGCATCCTCTCGGATGACGCCGCACCCGGCATGCAGATCAACGAGCTGGAGCTCGCCCGCGAGATCGGTACCGGGACGACAAGCGTTCGGGAATTCCTGATCCGCTTCTCCCGTTTCGGGCTGATCGAGAAGCGTCCGAACAGCCATTGGATATTGAAGGGCTTCACCCGCGAATTCGCGCTGGAGCTCGCCGATGTGCGCGAGATGTTCGAGCTGCACTCGGCTGCCGATTTCGGCCGTCTTCCGAAGGACCATGCCGCTTGGCAGCATCTGGCCGTCATCAAGCAGGACCATCTCGATGTGCTTGCCGACATGGATCGCCGCTATAAGGAGTTCTCGGCACTCGACGAGCGCTTCCACCTGCTGATCCACCGCGCTTCGAAGAACCGCTTCATCGCCGATTTCTACGATGCCATCGCCATCGTCTTCCACTATCACTACCAGTGGAACAAGGCGGCGGCCCGCCAGCGCAACGAGCGCGCCATTCACGAACATCTCGATTACATCGCCGCGCTGGAATCCGGCGATCAGGCGCAGATCGATTTCTCGGCCCGCCTGCACCTGCGCTCTGCCCGTCAGACCCTGCTGCAATCACTGCCGCAGAATCCGGCCGAAGTCTGACCTTTTACTTTTAGTGCGATGCCGCTTCGCTGGCGGAAACACTCGTCGTCTTGCGGCGATGATCGCCGACCGGGATGAGCCAGGTCGAAACCAGCGTCATCACCGCCACCACGACGATACCCCAGAAGCTCCAGTGCAGAGACGCATCGAAGATGCCGCGCACAACGGGATCGCCTGCGAGTTCGGTTAGACCGGTCGGCTGGTTCAGGACGTTGTGCAGGTTTTCGGCGGTGTCGCCGCTGGCATAGTGATTGATACCGGCATTGAGGATCGCCCCGAGCACGGTGGCGCCCAGCGTGTTGCCGAGGCTGCGGGCGAAGATGATCGAGGCCGTGGCGCTGCCGCGCATCGACCATTCGACGCTGTCCTGAACCAGCGCAATGCTGGTGAGGTTGATGAGGCCCATGCCGAAGCCCATGAAGAACGAGCCGGCACCGGCAACGATCGGTGAGCTGTCCGGCGTCAGGAACAGCAGGAAAAGCGCACCGAACGGAAACAGTAGGCTGCCGAAGCGCAGTGTGTTGCGAATGCCGAAGGCCTTGAAAAGCTTGCTCGACATCATCACCGACAGCGGCCACCCGACAACCAGCATGGTCAGCGTGAAACCGGCCACGATCGGCGAGCGGCCAAGCACGCCCTGAATATAGACAGGGAGAATGGTGGAAAGCCCGATCAGCGCCATCCCGGCCAGCAGCATGCAGATATTGCTCGTCGCGACGAGACGCCGGCTCCACAGCGCGATCGAGATGATCGGCTCGGGCGTCCGCTTCTCCTGCCAGAAGAACAGGGCGCCTGAAATGACGAAGACGGCGGCGAGCGAGAGCAGGATCCAGGCGCTGGCATCCGTCTCGGTCAGGATCACCAGCACGGCGATGATGGCGATCGAAAACAGGATCGCGCCGAGATAGTCGATGCTGGCCTCCTTGTGCGCCACGGTTTCCTTCAGGAACAGCGAGAAAGCGATGATCGAGAAGATGCCGATCGGCAGATTGATCCAGAAGATCCAGGCCCAGGATATATTGTCGACGATGACGCCGCCGGCGAGAGGCCCGACCACCGCCGAGGTTGCCCACACCGTTGCCATGATGCCCTGGACACGCCCGCGTTCCTCGAGCTTGAAGAGGTCGCCGATGATCGTCATCGTCACCGGCTGGATGGCGCCTGCGCCGAGGCCTTGCAGCAGGCGGAAGACGATCAGCGAGGTCATCGACCAGGCAAAGCCGCAAAGCAGCGAGCCGATCAGGAACACCACGATGCCGCCGATCAGTACCGGCTTGCGGCCGAAGATGTCGGAGAGCTTGCCGTAGATGACGGTGGTCGTCGATTGCGCCAGCAGGAAGGCCGAAAATACCCAGCTGTAATAGCTGAAACCGCCGAGCTGGCCGACGATGCGCGGCATGGCGGTCGCCACGATCGTGGCTTCGATCGCCACCATGAAGGTGGCAAACATGATGGTCGCGACAACGAGAACGCGGTTCGAGCGCTGGGCCGTATCAGACATGACTTACCTTTCAGGATGCTTCGCTATGCCGTCATCGAAGGCGGCTCGGCAGAAAGGGGCAAGCGCCGGCGCGAAGTGCTGCTTTGGTTTTTAGGCCCTTGCTGCGGGCTCTGTAAAGCCAATTATCCTTCCGGTTACACAACGCAAAACCGCCGCAGCGATGCTTTCGCTGCGGCGGTCATGGTCATCCCGTTTCTGCCTAGAACGACGCTCCGCGCCATATTGGGCCGTTGCTCTCTTCGTCCTTCAGGCTGGTCGAGCCGAAGTGATAGCGCATGCCGACAAGGAAGTTGTTGGAGATGTCGCTGTCGCTTCCGAAGTCGTCGACAGTGAGCTTGGCATGCTCGAAGCGGTAGCCCGCATAGAAGGAGACCGGCGTGCCATCCGGCCGGTAGTTGCCGATCGCGGAGATCTTCCAGATATCGGCCGTCTCGACGTCATCCTGGTAGCGGTCGAATGCAGCTTCGAAATCGGCGCGGATATTGTCTGTGAAGAAGTAGCGCATCCCGACACGGCCGGCATAGTGATCATAGTCGAAGCCGCCGATATCGGTCGTGCCGAGACCGGCCTGACCATAGATGGTCATGTCGGTGCCGAGCCATGCGGCTTCCAGGCCGCCGAGATAGTCGCGTGCGGTCGTATCCGGCAGGAAGCGCGATTCAAATCGCCCGGTCTGGCCGAAGACGCCGAACGCATAGTTGCCGTCGGGCCGGTAATAGACATGCAGCGTGCCGCCGATATTGTCGTTCCAGCCGTAGTCCTGGAGATAGGAATGCGCGTAATCGGCATCGGCCTGCAGGTTGAGCCCGGTGTCGGAGCTCGCATTCATCGATCCGCGCAACCGCCACGAGCGGCTGTCGAGCTCGGTGTCGCGCGATGTGCCGGTCTCGAAGCCCCCTTCGATATATCCGGTAAACCGGCTCGCCGTTGCCGGTACTTTTTCCGGTTCATCGAGCAGAAACTTCGGGATCATCAGATCGTTAGGCGCCAGATCGGCAGCCATCGCCCCGTGAACACCAACGACCGAAAACGCCGACGCCAAAACCGCGGCAGCCAAACCTTTCATGGAAACTATCCCCCAAATCACAACTGGAGGAAACGATATCAATCAAGGGTTAACCATGTATTTCAATCATTGCGCAACTATGAAAAAGCTTAACAAAGCCATAGGCTGTGTTTTTAGCGGTATCGAAACGGTTGGGAAAAGCAAATGGTGCCGCTTGCAGGACTCGAACCTGCGACCCCATCATTACGAATGATGTGCTCTACCACCTGAGCTAAAGCGGCAATCCGTGCGGCCGAACCAGGCGGCCCGCGATTTGCATGGCGCTGATACAGCCATTGTTTGAAGATTTCAAGCGCCGTCTGGCGGCTTTGGCAAAAAAGACCGGCGCTGTGGAAATCGTCCTAGAGGCTGAGGCGGGCGCGGGCGGCACGGTATTCGCTGTCGAGGCGATCGACGAGCTTGGCAACCGGCTCGACAGCCTTGATGGCGCCGATGCCCTGGCCGCTGCCCCAGATATCCTTCCAGGCCTTGGCGCCGCCGACTGCCTGTTCGAAATCCATCTTCGAGGGATCGGCGACGGGCAGGTTGTCGGGGTCGAGGCCTGCGGATTTTACCGATGGCTTCAGATAATTGCCGTGCACGCCGGTAAAATAGTTCGAATAGACGATGTCGTTGGCCGCCCCTTCGACGATTGCCTGCTTGTAGGCCTCGGTCGCCCGGGCCTCCTCGGTGGCGATGAAGGGGGTGCCGATATAAGCCATGTCGGCGCCCATCGCCTGGGCCGCCAGGATCGCCCCGCCATTGGCGATGGCACCGGCCAGCAGCAGCGGCCCGTCGAACCACTCACGGATTTCCTGGATGAGGGCGAAGGGCGAAAGCGTGCCCGCATGGCCGCCGGCGCCGGCAGCGACCGCAATCAGCCCGTCGGCGCCCTTGCGGATCGCCGAGTTGGCGTGGCGGTTGTTGATCACGTCATGCAGCACGATGCCGCCATAGGAATGCACGGCGGCATTCACCTCCGGCACGGCGCCGAGCGAGGAAATGACGACGGGTACCTTGTATTTCACGCAGAGCATCAGGTCGTGCTCCAGCCGCTTGTTCGACATATGGACGATCTGGTTGACCGCAAACGGCGCGGCAGGCCTGTCCGGATTGGCGGCATTGTGGGCGGCAAGATCCTCGGTGATCATCGCCAGCCATTCGTCGAGCTGGCTTTCCGGCCTGGCGTTGAGCGCCGGAAACGCGCCGATGACGCCTGCCTTGCATTGCGCCAGTGTCAGCGCCGGATGCGAGATGATGAACAGCGGCGAGGCCACGACCGGGAGTCGCAGGTTCTTCGTCAGGATTTCGGGCAGGGCCATGAGGTCACCATCAATTGACGTTTACGGAAGCGTCAATTTGATAACAGAGTTCCATTGCGCCGAAAAGGCCACCCAACTGGGCAGGCTACCGATTTTGCGATTTTCGGATATTCTGAAAGGCGGCGTTTTCCCCTGCCGATCGGCCGGGTGGCGCGCCGGAGGCTTGCGGTTTGGCGCTGTTGCCGCTACCGGATTTTGTTAGGCATTTGTAAAGATTTGAGCGGAATGCCGGTTTCAAGAGTGAAGGATCGCACGTGAGCGGATTAGAAACGGCCATCAGAACGGCGCTTGGCAATTCCGATCGCGACAATCCAGAGATCCGCGCCAGAATCTATCAGTCCGCGCGCCAGGCGCTGGAGGCAGGGCTGCGCAAGCAGGACGTCACCGACCGCGATGCTGTCGCGCACCACCGTCACCGGCTTGAGACGACGATCCACATGATCGAGGCCGAAGAGCGCGAGCGTATGCATCCGCGCCAAGGGCCGCCGGAAGTGCCGGTGCCGCCTGTTGTCGAAGTGCCCGAACCCTATCATCATGAAGCTCCGTCGCCTGAGGCGGCCGCGCCGGAACTGGCAGGCGAGACCCGCCATGCCGAAGAGCCACGCAGCGCCTATGACGATGCGAGCCTCGACGGCGTGCATGCCGGTGCTTCCGATCACCTGGGTGCTGCACCCGCTGCTGAGGAAGGCTTTGCCGCCGAACCACGTCCGGCGGCCAAGGCTGCGGCTCCCGGCAATATGGATTTCCGCCCGGAAGGGGCGGCCAAGCGCCGAAAGCCGCGCAAGTTTTTCTCCAGGCTTCTGGTCTGGTGCGTGCTGATCGCCTTTATCGGCATGGGGGCCTGGTGGGCGCATAAGTCAGGCCTGCTGCTGACGGCCGCGGAGCGCGATACCAGCGTTGCCAATCCGCCCGCCAGCACCCAGCCTGAGGATTTCGACGGCAGCCAGAACGAGACGGCAGATAATTCAGGTAGCCACACCGACGAGCCTGTAACCATCGACCCGCAGAACAGCTTCTCGGCCGAATGGATCGAGGTCTTCAAGCCATCCGATGCCAGCAAGATCGCCAATGGTGCGCAGGCGCATACGGAAAACGTCATGGAGAACGATGCGGCTGCCGTCCGGCTGATTTCGCAGAGCAACGGCGCCGACGGCAATATCGGCATCACCGTGCCCGCCGCCGTGCTGCAGCAGCTCGCCGGAAAGTCGTCGACCATCGCCATCACTCTGCAATCGACCACCGACGAGCCGACGCAGATCACCGTCGAATGCGATTTCCAGACGCTTGGGAACTGCGCCCGTCACCGTTTCAGCGTCACGCGGGAAAAGTCGGATGCGCTGCTGCAGGTCAGGTTCGACCGCTCTCTTGCGCCGAGCTCTGATGGCAAGCTGCTGATCAACAGCGATGTCGATGGCAGGGCCCGCGGGATCAATCTCTACGCGGTGCGTATCTTGCCCGGGCAATAAGCGGGCTCGATCAGCTGCCGGCGGGTGCCTGGCTGAGCAGGATCGAGAGGTCCTGCGGCGTATCCTCGACGATACCGTCGAAGCCGCAGCTTTCACGAACGATCTGCGCCGGTGCCCCGCCGGAAAGCCGCAGGCCGACGATCACGTTGGTATAGCCGTCCCAGATCTGCGGCGCCGGTTTGTATTTCCGCTCCCAGCGCGCCTCGATGATATGAGGCTCGACGCTCTTGCCGGTGAGCACCTGCTCGATCTCAAGACGGAAGAGCGCGTCCTTCTGCTCCGGACGGCTCTGGTAGCCGACAACTTTCGCCCTGACGATCGTATCTGAGCGATAGAGCACGCTGTAATCAACATCCTGCAGCAGCACGCAGGCATGTGCCTGTGCGGCGAGCCCAAATACCGTCAAAAATCCGCCGATCGCCGCTGCAGGCCGCATTAACCCATCCTATTTCAGAAAGCCGGGACCCGAGCCGATGATCTTCTCGTCGAGTTCGCCGAGCGCGCTCTTGTCCTTGCCGTCGTAGTCCATCGTCTTCAGCATGTGGCGAAGCAGGTTGATCCGTGCTCTCCGCTTGTCGTTGGCGCGGATGACGGTCCAGGGCGCGAATTCGGTATGCGTCGCTTTCAGCATCCGGTCGCGCTTGTCGCTGTAGTCGGCCCATTTCGTCAGTGCCGCGATATCCATGGACGATAGCTTCCAAACCTTGAGCGGGTCGTGTCTGCGGTCGTGAAAGCGCTTCAGCTGCATTTCGCGGCCGATATCCAGATAGAACTTGAAGAAGTGAATGCCCTCGTGGGCAATCACCTTCTCAAGTTGCGGCGCCTGTTCCAGGAAATCCTCGTACTGCTTCGGCGTGCAGAAACCCATGACCGGTTCGACACCGGCGCGGTTATACCAGGAGCGGTCGAAGAGCACGAATTCGCCGGCCGTGGGAAACTGGCTGATATAGCGCTGGAAATACCATTGTCCGGCTTCGCGTTCCGTCGGTTTCGCCAGCGCGACGACGCGGGCGAGGCGTGGGTTCATGCGGGCAGACGAAGCGGAAATCGCGCCGCCCTTGCCGGCGGCATCGCGGCCCTCGAAGAGCGCCATCACCCGCTTGCCGGTCGCCTGCAGCCAAAACTGCACCTTGACCAGTTCGATCTGCAGCTTCTCAAGGTCTTCGAGGTAGTCCTCTTCCTTGAGCTTCTTCTTGTAGGGAAAGTCGCCGGATTCGAGCGCGTTGTCGCTGATCCAATCGGGCAGGACCGGATCATCGACGTCGAAGACACGCTTCTTGCCCCTGATCTCCAGTTCGACTGCGCGGCTTTCGACATCCTCGCCCATGATTTCCTCCAGCAAAGTCGGCTTTTGAGCAGGCGATCATATTTCGTGTGAAAAATCAAATCTCTCGCTGAACTTGGAAAAAAGCTGTGTGTTTCCACGGCGGCTTTCGCGGCTGGTGGCCGCAGCCGAAAACTTCTGTCATGAATCAGCGCTATCAGGCAGAGTTTGAAGCGATAAACAGGACCCGATGCGGGCGAGGGGCACGTGGAAGAGGAAACGCCGTGGACATCGGGGCTGATGGCCCGCATTAGGCAGGAGCGGCCGGTGCTTCTGGCTGCGCTCGTCATCGGAATGGTAGCGCTGGCGGCAGGCATGAACAAATGGGGCGTGCTGGCCCTTGTTGCCCTTATGCTGCTTGTTGTCGTCATGAATGCCGAGCCTGCCGTGCAGGCGAAGCTCGCCGAGCTGCCCGTTCCTGAACCGGAAGCGCCGAAAAGCCGTCTGCCGGAGGTCTCGGCAACGCTTGCCGGACTGGATATTCCCGTCATGGTCCTCTCGGGTGATGCCTCGGTGCTGTTCCAGAACCGGGCGGCCGAGAAGGCCTTCGGCGAGATGATCATCGGCGCCCATATTTCCGCTCGTCTCCGTTCGCCCGGCATTCTCGACATGGTGCGCGAAACCATCGTCACCAACGCGCCGAACCAGATCGAGCATTCCGAACGGCTTCCCTCCGAGCGGGTCTATATCGTACGCAGCGCGCCGATCGATCTCGGCGGTGGCGAAAATGCCGAGCATTTCTTCATCCTGTCCTTCCGCGATATTTCCGAGGTGCGTCGCATCGACCGCATGCGCTCGGATTTCGTGGCCAATGCCAGCCATGAACTGCGCACGCCGCTCGCCTCCCTGCGCGGTTTCATCGAGACCATTCAGGGGCCGGCAAAGAATGACGCGAAGGCGCAGGAGCGCTTCCTCGGCATCATGTTCGACCAGACGACGCGCATGAGCCGGCTGGTTGATGATCTATTGTCTCTGTCGCGTCTCGAGCTGAAGTCGCATATCGCGCCGGATGAAAAGGTCGATCTTGTCCCCTTGCTCGGCCATGTCCGGGATTCGCTCGCCCCGCTGGCCAAGGATGTCGGCGTCGAGATCAACCTTCATCTGCCGGAAGGCCAGGCGGAGGTGCTCGGAGATCGCGACGAACTGGTGCAGGTCTTCGAGAACCTGATCGAAAACGCCTGCAAATATGGCCAGGAAGGCAAGGCCGTCGATGTGACGGTCAAGAACGGGTCCGGACAGCCGGTTGAAGTTACCGTCGCTGACAAGGGGCCGGGCATTCCGGCAGAGCATGTTCCGCGCCTGACCGAGCGCTTTTACCGCGTCAGCATCGAGGACAGCCGGTCGAAAAAGGGCACCGGCCTGGGGCTTGCGATCGTAAAGCACATCCTCACGCGCCATCGTGCACGGCTGATCGTCAAGTCCGAGGTTGGCAAGGGAACGGCCTTTACGGTGCGGTTTTGACATAAAGCCTCAACACATCCATAATATCGAAAATTTTATTATTACATTTCAATAATTTAACCTGTCACAAATGTTTCACCAAAGTGACATAAAAGCTCTGTGCATCAGGGGCTAAAGAGTGGCTGCCGATGAAAAAAGGCAATGCGAGGGCCCTGGGGGGCCTGCCCACACAAAGCCCAATGCCGGGAGATTTTTTGATGAACACGCTTAAACTTACCGTTGCCGCTCTCGCCGCAACCGTTGCTTTTGCAGGCGCTGCAGCCGCTCGCGACCAGATCCAGGTTGCCGGCTCGTCCACCGTTCTGCCTTACGCAAAGATCGTCGCTGAATCCTTCGGCGAAACCTTCACCAACTTCAAGACGCCGGTCGTTGAATCCGGCGGCACGGGCGCTGGCCTCAAGGAATTCTGCAAGGGCGTCGGCGAAGACACCATCGACGTTGCAAACGCTTCGCGTCCGATCAACAAGAACGAACTGGAAGCCTGCAAGACCGCCGGCGTCACTGACATCCAGGAAGTGAAGATCGGTTATGACGGTATCGTCTTCGCAACCGACTCGTCCAACCCTGACGTCGCTTACGTTCCGGAAGATCTCTACAAGGCTCTGGCCGCTCAGGTCGTCGTTGACGGCAAGCTCGTTGCCAACCCTTACAAGAAGTGGTCGGAAGTCAATCCGAAGCTCCCGGCTGTTGATATCGCTGCCTACATCCCGGGCGAAAAGCACGGCACCCGCGAAGTCTTCGAACTGAACGTTCTGGCCGCCGGCTGCAAGGCTTCGGGCGCACTCGACGTCATCGCCAAGGAAATCACCGACAAGGCCGCTCAGCAGAAGGCTTGCGTCGCAGTCCGTAAGGACGGCGCTGCAGTCGATATCGACGGCGACTATCCGGAAACGCTGGCACGCATCGCTGCCAACAAGACCGGCGTTGGCGTCTTCGGCCTCTCCTTCTACGAAAACAACGCTGACAAGCTCAAGGTTGCTTCGATGAGCGGCATCGTTCCGTCGACAGAAACCATCGCTGACGGCACCTACCCGGTTTCCCGCCCGCTGTTCTTCTACGTCAAGAAGGCACATCTCGGCGCCGTTCCGGGCCTGAAGGAATACGTCAACTTCTTCGTATCCGACCAGATGATCGGCCCTGACAGCCCGCTCGTTGAATACGGCCTCGTTGCTGCTCCGGACGCCGAGCGCGAAGAGATCCGCAAGGCCGTAGAAGCTGAAAAGACGATGTAATCAATGAGCCGGCGCGGTGCCTTGGGGGGTGCCGCGCCGGTCTTTCGACTGAGGTACCCTTGCCCGGTCAGGCGCAAGGTTTCGAGTTTCTCCATGATTGGGAAGCCGGCGGCGATGTCGCAGCCTGTGCTTTTGGGGCCGAGCGCCTGGGGACGTAAAGAATGAGCACATCCATTATACTCTTGTGTCTCGTGGTGCTTGGCGCGCTGGCCTATGTGGCCGCCCGCAGCCGGGCCACGGCACTTGCCGGGGGCAAGTCTTCCGTGCTGCATTCGCGGCCGGGTTATTACGGCGCTTATGCCGCCATCTGGGCCATCCTTCCGGCCCTGATCGTTCTCTGTGTCTGGCTTGCCGCCAGCCCAGGCATCATCGAATCCACCGTCCGCAAATCTTTTCCCGACGATGTGAAGGCGAAGACCACTGCCGAGCAGGATCTGAGCTACAGCATGGTCGCGACCGTCGGCCGCGGCCTGAACCTGCTCACATCCGAAGAAGTCACGGCAGTCGGTTCCGACACCAAGGCGGTTCAGGCAAAGCTCAACGAGAAGGGCGTCCCGCTCGCCGGTGAGCCGCAGCCCTACATGCTCGATGCCGCCAAGCTGCTGAATGCCGAAAGCGCCTCCAGCCGTCTGATCATGAGCGCGATCGTCCTCGTACTTGCTGTCGGCGGCGCGCTTTACGCCCTGCGCGGCGTCAAGCCACGCTTCAGGGCCCGCAACCGCGTCGAGCGCGTCATGCTCTGGGGCCTGTTGCTGTCTTCGTCGATCGCCATTCTGACGACCATCGGCATCGTTCTGTCGATGCTGTCGGAAGCCATTCGCTTCTTCGCCAGCGTCCCCGCCGCGGACTTCTTCTTCGGCACCGTCTGGGATCCGCGCTTCGCGGGTGCCGGCAGCTCGTCCTTCGGTCAGTTCGGCCTGATCCCGCTGTTGCTCGGCACGCTCTATATTGGCGCCGTCGCCATGCTGGTCGCCGTACCGGTCGGCCTCTTCGCAGCCATCTACATGGCCGAATACGCTTCGCCGAAAATTCGTTCGCTTGCCAAGCCGCTGCTCGAAGTTCTGGCCGGTATCCCGACCATCGTCTACGGCTTCTTCGCGCTCGTCACCGTTGGCCCGTTCCTGCGCGATCTGTCGTCGCAGGTCAGCGGTCTTCTGACAGGCGACTACACGAACTTCATACAGGCACAGAGCGTTCTGACCGCCGGTATCGTCATGGGCATCATGCTGATCCCTTACGTGTCCTCGCTGTCCGACGATATCATCACCGCCGTACCGCGTGCGCTGCGTGACGGTTCGCTCGGCCTCGGCGCAACGCGCTCCGAAACCATCAAGAAGGTCGTGCTACCGGCCGCTCTTCCGGGTATCGTCGGTGCGCTGCTGATGACCGCATCGCGCGCCATCGGCGAAACGATGATCGTTGTGCTTGCGGCCGGTGTTGCCGCCCGCATCCAGATCAATCCGTTCGAGCCGATGACGACGGTCACGGTCAAGATCGTCAATCAGCTGACGGGTGACCTCGAGTTCACCTCGCCGCAGACGCTGGTTGCCTTCGCGCTCGGCATTACGCTCTTCTTCATCACGCTTTGCCTCAATATCTACGCGCTCTACATCGTGCGCAAATACCGGGAGCAGTACGAATGACGAATATTGTTTCTCCCGTTGCAGGCATCACTGTCTCCAAGGCTCCGGCACGCCGCGACATCGGCATCAAGCGCCGCTATGCCGCAGAACGCCGCTTCCAGGCCTATGGCATCGCTGCCATATCTTTTGGCCTGATCTTCCTGGCGATCCTGCTCTCGACGGTCATCCGCCAGGGCTATACCGCCTTCCAGCAGACGGCGATCACGCTTCCGGTGGAATTCACCGAAAAGACCATTGACCCGAGCAACAAGCGTGCGACCGATCCGTCGGTCCTCGTCTCTGCCAACTACGGCGCGTTGCTGCGTGACGCCATCGTCAAGCAGCTGAATGTCAACGCCTCGAGCCGTCCTGACGTCCGCGATGCTTCGGCCATGCTCTCCAAGGGCGCTCCGATCCAGCTGCGCGACATGGTTGTTTCCGACCCGTCGATCATCGGCAAGACGGTCAATGTCACGGTGCTTGCCGACGCCAATATCGATAGCGCCAGCAAAGGCCAGATCGATCTCTCTGTCGATGAGAAGAACCGCAAGGTGAACGACAAGCAGGTCGGCTGGATGAACGAGCTTAAGGCGAGCGGTGCTCTCTTCAAGCAGTTCAACACAGGCCTGTTCGTCAATGGCAATTCCAGCCGTCCGGAAGCAGCAGGTCTGGGCGTTGCGCTCATCGGCTCGCTCTACCTGATGCTGATCGTTCTGGTTCTTGCTTTGCCGATCGGTGTCGCCGCCTCGATCTATCTCGAGGAGTTTGCGCCGAAGAACAAGCTGACCGATCTCATCGAGGTCAATATCAACAACCTCGCTGCTGTTCCGTCGATCGTCTATGGTCTGCTCGGCCTCTCCGTCTTCATCAACTTCATGGGCCTGCCGCGTTCTGCTTCGCTGGTCGGTGGCCTGGTGTTGACGTTGATGACCCTGCCGACCATCATCATCGCTACCCGCGCTGCGTTGCGTGCCGTACCGCCGTCGATCCGCTCGGCCGCTCTCGGTCTCGGCGCATCGAAGATGCAGATGGTGTTCCACCACGTGCTGCCGCTTGCCATGCCGGGCATCCTGACCGGCACCATCATCGGCCTGGCGCATGCTCTCGGCGAAACCGCGCCTCTGCTGCTGATCGGCATGGTCGCCTTCGTCGCCAATGCGCCGACCACGCCGCTCGATCCGTCCACGGCACTTCCGGTCCAGGTTTACATGTGGGCCAACGAAGCCGAACGCGCCTTCGTGGAGCGTACCTCGGGTGCCATCATCGTCCTGCTCCTGTTCCTGATCGTCATGAACATCGGAGCCATCCTCTTGCGCCGTCGCTTTGAGCGCCGCTGGTAAACGGAGTAGAAACCCATGAACATGTTGACAGAAGCAGCAGTTGAGAAGGCTCTGGACCAGAAGATGAACAGCATCCCTTACAAGATGATCGGCCAGGACGTTTCGGTCTATTATGGCGAGAAACGTGCTCTTTTCGACGTCAAGCTGAACATCCGCGAAAACACTGTGACTGCGCTCATCGGTCCGTCCGGCTGCGGCAAGTCCACCTTCCTGCGCAGCCTGAACCGTATGAACGACACGATCGATAATTGCCGCGTCACCGGCAAGATCACGCTCGATGGCGATGATATCTACGATCCGGATATCGACGTCGTCGAACTTCGCGCCCGCGTCGGCATGGTGTTCCAGAAGCCGAACCCGTTCCCGAAGACGATCTATGAAAACGTCGCCTACGGCCCGCGCATCCACGGTCTCGCCAAGTCGAAAGCCGACATGGACCAGATCGTCGAGACCAGCCTGCAGCGTGCCGGCCTCTGGAACGAGGTCAAGGACCGTGTGCATGAATCCGGCACCGGCCTCTCCGGCGGTCAGCAGCAGCGTCTCTGCATCGCCCGTGCCGTCGCGGTCTCGCCTGAGGTCATCCTCATGGACGAACCCTGCTCTGCGCTCGACCCGATCGCTACAGCAAAGGTCGAGGAGTTGATCCACGAGCTGCGCGAAAGCTACACGATCGTCATCGTGACGCACTCCATGCAGCAGGCGGCCCGCGTCTCTCAGCGCACCGCCATGTTCCACCTCGGCAACCTCGTCGAGGAGAACGATACCGACAAGATGTTCACCAATCCGGACGATCCGCGCACCCAGGACTACATCATGGGCCGCTTCGGCTGATCTTTGGCGTCACGACTTCCGATAGAGACACTCAAGGACATTTCCCATGGCATCGACACATATCTTTTCTGCATATGACGAAGATCTGAAGTTCCTGACCCGCCGCATCTCCGAAATGGGCGGTCTGGCGGAACAGATGGTCTCCGACGCTGTGCGCGCGCTGGTCAACGGCGATGGCGCCCTGGCGCAGAAGGTCATCTCCGACGACGTGATCCTTGATCACGCCGAGCGCGAGATCAACGACAAGGCGATCGTCACCATCGCCCGCCGCCAGCCGATGGCGTCGGACCTGCGCGAGATCATGGGGTCGATCCGCATCGCCGCCGACCTCGAGCGCGTCGGCGATCTTGGCAAGAACACCGCCAAGCGCGTTATCGCCGTGCAGAGCACCGGCGTTCCGCGCAAGCTCGGCCGCGGCCTGGAGCATCTCTCCGAACTGGCGCTCGTCCAGCTCAAGGAAGTGCTCGACGTCTACACGACGCGCGCTGCCGACAAGGCGAAGTCGATCCGTGAGCGCGACGAGGAAATCGACGCGATGTACACCTCGCTGTTCCGCGAGCTCCTGACCTACATGATGGAAGATCCGCGCAACATCACCAGCTGCACGCATCTCTTGTTCTGTGCCAAGAACATCGAACGCATCGGCGACCACGCCACCAACATCGCAGAAACCATCTACTACATGGCGACCGGCGCCCAGCCGGAGGGCGAGCGTCCGAAGGACGACACCGCCAACACCGTCGGCGCGGTCACGGAATAATATCCGGACCGGGCCTCAGGAGACAGAACAGAATGATCCCGAGAGTTGCAGTCGTTGAAGACGAAGAAGCACTGAGCGTGCTTCTTCGTTACAATCTCGAAGCCGAAGGTTTCGAGGTCGACACCATCCTGCGCGGCGATGAGGCGGAAATCCGCCTTCAGGAGCGGACGCCGGACCTTCTTATCCTTGATTGGATGCTGCCTGGCGTATCAGGCATCGAGCTTTGCCGTCGGCTGCGCATGCGCCCGGAGACCGAGCGCCTGCCGATCATCATGCTGACGGCGCGCGGCGAGGAAAGCGAACGCGTTCGTGGCCTCTCGACCGGTGCCGACGACTATGTCGTCAAGCCGTTCTCGACGCCCGAGCTCGTCGCTCGCGTCAAGGCGATGCTGCGCCGCGCAAAGCCTGAAGTTCTCTCGACCGTGCTGAAATGCGGCGATATCGAACTCGACCGAGAGACGCACCGCGTTCATCGCAAGACCCGCGAAGTCCGTCTCGGACCGACCGAGTTTCGCCTGCTGGAATTCCTGATGGCCTCTCCCGGCCGCGTCTTCTCGCGCTCGCAGCTTCTGGATGGCGTCTGGGGTCACGACATCTATGTCGACGAGCGCACTGTCGACGTCCATGTCGGCCGTCTGCGCAAGGCGCTGAACTTCTCCAATATGCAGGATGTCATCCGCACCGTTCGCGGCGCTGGATATTCGATGGAAGCTTGAAGCTTTCGGAATTGAGACACAAAAAAACGGGCCGTAAGGCCCGTTTTTCGTTTGTGCTTACCCGGCTCAGTTTGCCCGGGCTGCTGCCCTACGGCGCTCGTTGACCGGTTGGTAGGCCAGGCGCTGGTGGTAGGTGCAGTAAGGCGAAGAATCCGGGCTTTCGCAGCCGCAGAAGTGAAAATCGTCCTTCAAGGGATCGCCGACCGGCCACTTGCAGGTGCGCTCGGTGAGTTCCGTCAGGCCGAGGCGGCGGGAGATCGGGACGATCACATTCTTGGCGGGACGGTATTCCATCTCCTCCATGACGTCGATTTCGATCTCTTCCTTCAGCATCGTCGCGCCCTGCTGGCGGGTGACCGTACGGGTCGTCGCCAGACGCGATGCGTAGGTTGGGGCGCGGGGTGCTGCCGCCGTACGCTTGGGAGCGCGGGCAGCCGTGGCGTTGCCGCCGGCCTTCGCACGGCCCGGCAGCGCCAGACGGTGAACCTTGCCGATAACGGCGTTACGGCTGACGCCGCCAAGCTGGGCAGCGATCTGGCTCGCGCTCAGCCCTTCGGACCACAGTTTCTTGAGTTTCTCGACCCGCTCGTCTGTCCAGTTCATGCCCTGTGTCTCCGCCGTTTAAGCGTTGCGAAGGCAGAATCCCTCACTGTTTGCCCCGAACGAATCCGGCACAAGAAACGCTTGACTAATTTTGGTGACTAGTTCCGCCGCATGCAGTCTAGTAATTGAGTTTTAACCTAGTGTGAGGCTGACTCCGTGACAAGAGTCGCAGGAATCCGGATGAATCGAATTCGGGGTTTTCCCCAACTTGCTTCCCCTGAGAGTCATTTCTGCAACATTAGCTGTTGATAAAACGCGACATTGCTTGAGCGTCTCTCAGAAGCCACGAAAGCCGCAGTTTTGTTGACATTGCAGTGCGAAAAGTAAATAGTGCCAGTCGCCGCCGAAAGGCGGCATTTTTAATTTTTCGGACCTGGTTTTTTAGCCGGAGTCCGGTTGCCCGTAACGCTGACAGGAGACCGCGCCATGGCTGAAGCCGCGCCGCTATATGATACCTATTCTCGTGCCCCATTGCGGTTCGAGCGAGGTGAGGGCGTGTGGCTGATTACCGAAACTGGCGAGCGATATCTGGATTTCGGTGCCGGCGTCGCGGTGACCTCGGTCGGCCACAGCAATCCGCATGTCGTGGATACCCTGAAGGCACAGGCCGACAAGGTCTGGCACCTGTCCAACATCTATGAAATCCCCGGGCAGGAAAAGCTCGCCAGGCGGCTGACGGAGGCGACTTTCGCCGACAAGGTGTTCTTCACCAATTCCGGCGCGGAAGCCCTGGAATGCGCGATCAAGACCGCACGCCGCTACCAGTATTCGAAGGGCCATCCCGAGCGCTTCCATATCATCACGTTCGAAGGCGCCTTCCACGGCCGGACGCTGGCAACGATCGCTGCCGGCGGGCAGGAGAAGTATCTGGAAGGCTTCGGCCCCAAGGCGCCGGGTTTCGACCAGGTGCCCTTCGGTGATATCGACGCCGTCCGCGCCGCAATCACTGATGCGACCGCAGGCATTCTTATCGAGCCGGTTCAGGGCGAGGGTGGCATTCGCCCGGTGACCACCGAGTTCATGAAGGCGCTGCGCGCGCTCTGCGACGAGAAGGGCCTGCTGCTCATTCTCGACGAGGTCCAGACCGGCGTCGGCCGTACCGGTAAGTTCTTTGCCTGTGAGTGGTCCGGCGTGACCCCTGATATCATGGCTGTCGCCAAGGGCATCGGTGGCGGCTTCCCGCTCGGCGCCTGCCTGGCAACGGCGGAAGCTGCGTCCGGCATGAAGGCCGGTACCCACGGCTCGACCTATGGCGGCAACCCGCTCGCCATGGCTGTCGGCGGCGCCGTGCTCGACATCGTCCTTGCTGAAGGCTTCCTGCAGCACGTTCGCGACGTCGCTCTGATCTTCCGCCAAGGCCTGGCATCGCTCAAGGACCGCTATCCCGACGTGATCGAGGATATCCGCGGCGAGGGTCTGCTGCTTGGTATCAAGGCCGCCGTTCCCTCGACCGAACTTCTGGCTGCCATCCGCGGTGCGCACCTGCTTGGCGTGCCCGCCGGCGACAACGTTGTGCGCCTGCTGCCGCCTTTGGTCGTCACTGCCGAGGAGGCCCGCGAGGGTCTTGCCCGCATTGAGCAGGCTGCCGAAAGCATTCGCGCATCGAAGGCCAAGAAGACGGCTTGAACGGATAGATGCCTTCCGGGGCAAACAGGTAAGGACGACATGGCTTCCCCCAAACACTTCCTCGATCTTTCGGCGATGAGCTCTGCCGATCTGCGCGTCATCATGGACGACGCGATGCTGCGCAAGCAGGCGTTCAAATCAGGCAAGGGCGACAAGCCGCTGGCCGGCAAAATGCTGGCGATGATCTTCGAAAAGCCCTCCACCCGGACGCGCGTCTCCTTCGATGTCGGCATGCGCCAGCTGGGCGGCGAGACGCTGTTCCTCTCGGGCACCGAAATGCAGCTCGGCCGCGCCGAGACGATCGGCGACACGGCCAAGGTTCTGTCGCGCTATGTCGACGCGATCATGATCCGCACCACCGAGCATCACCGCATGCTGGAGCTTGCCGAACACGCAACGGTACCGGTGATCAATGCGCTGACGGATGATACGCATCCCTGCCAGATCATGGCCGACATCATGACCTTCGAAGAGCATCGCGGCCCGGTCAAGGGCAAGACGATCGCTTGGACCGGCGACGGCAACAACGTGCTGCATTCGCTGGTCGAAGGAGCTGCCCGTTTCGGCTACCGCATGAACATGGCTGTCCCCCTTGGTTCCGAGCCGAAGGATCACTATCTGAACTGGGCCCGCAATGAGGGCGCCGAAATCATGCTCAGCCATGATGCCGACCGTGCGGTCGAAGGCGCCGATTGCGTGGTAACCGATACCTGGGTCTCCATGAATCAGGAACATCGGGCTCGCGGTCACAACGTCTTCCAGCCTTATCAGGTCAATCAGGCTTTGATGGCGAAAGCAGGCAAGGATGCATTGTTCATGCATTGCCTGCCCGCCCATCGTGGTGAGGAAGTGACGGACGATGTGATCGATGGCCCGCAATCCGTGGTCTTCGATGAAGCGGAAAACCGTCTTCATGCGCAGAAGTCGATTCTTGCATGGTGCCTGGGCGCGATCTGAACCATATTGGACGCCACATCCGGCCTGATGGCCTGGTGGCCGCGCGAGCGGGAAGACAGCTTGGTCTGCCGCTCTGACGACTAGGAGTAAGACCATGGCAGACACAGCCGCCGCTCTCAACGAGCTTCATTTCGCCGGCGATGATCACGTCGTCCCCTTTCAGGTCGAAGGCCTGGATGTGCGTGGCCGCGCCGTCCAGCTCGGCCCGATGCTCGACGCCATCCTTGAGCGCCACCACTATCCCGCACCCGTCGCCCGGCTTCTGGCCGAAGTCGTGGTCCTGACGGTTCTGCTCGGCACGTCGCTGAAATTCGAAGGCAAGTTCACGGTACAGACCAAGGGCGATGGCCCTGTCGACCTGCTTGTCGCCGATTTTGCGACACCGGAGAACGTGCGCGCCTATGCGCGTTTCGATCAGGCGCTGCTCGATCAGGCGATCGCCGCCGGGCAGACCGAACCCGAGCAGCTGCTCGGCAAGGGCGTGCTGGCCTTCACCATCGATCAAGGCAAGTTCAGCCAGCCCTATCAGGGCATCGTCGAACTCGACGGTACCTCGCTCGAGGATATCGCCGGTGTCTATTTCCGGCAGTCGGAGCAGATCCCGACGCGCGTCCGTCTGGCGGCTGCCGAACTTCTCGACCGCGACAGCAGCGGCAAGCCGCGGCATCGCTGGCGGGCAGGGGGGCTTGTCGCCCAGTTCCTGCCGGAAGCGCCCGAGCGCATGCGCCAGCCGGACCTGCATGGCGGGGACGGCGACGAACTCGCAATGGGTCTCAAGGAAGACGATGCCTGGGCAGAAGCCCGCGCCATGGTCGAGACCATCGATGCCGATGAGCTGACGGATCCGCTGGTCGGAACCGAGCGGCTGCTCTATCGCCTGTTCCATGAGCGTGGCGTCCGGGTTTTCGAGGCCAAGCAGGTCTACGATCGCTGCAGCTGTTCGCGTGAAAAGATCGGCGGCGTTCTGAAGGGCTTTTCGGCGGAGGAGATCGAGGCCAGCCAGGAGAACGGCGAGATCGCCGTCACCTGTGAATTCTGCTCGACCACCTATCGTTTCGAGCCGGCAGAGCTGCAGCCGGCCGAATGACGGTCAGTTCAGCACTCTGAGAAGGCCGGGTGAATCCAGGGAGAAGGCGGGTATCTCGACATCGAAGAGCTCGCCTTCGTCCGTTTCCATCTGGTAATGGCCGAACATCAGCCCCGATGGCGTATCGAGCGGGCAGCCGGACGAATATTCATAGGTATCGCCGGGCTCCAGCCGTGGCTGCTCGCCGACGACTCCAGGTCCCGTCACCTCGTCGACCACGCCGTTCTGGTCCGTTATGTTCCAGTAACGGTTGACGAGTTTGACCGACAGGCCGGAATTGTTGCTGATGACGATGCGGTATCCCCAGACATAGCGATCGTCGTCCGGATCGGATTGCTCCTCCAGATAAAACGGCTCGACAACAACTTCTATATCGCGTGTGAGGGCCCGGTACATGCCTTACACCTTAGTCGGGATATCTTACTCGTATCTTATACGGCATTGGCTCCGTCAAGAAATGCCACCGTATCATCAGCCAAATACAGGCGATTGCACGCCGTTTTGATTGTTAATCCTAACATTCAAAGTTAATGACTCTAATAAAGCAGAGCTGACTGAAGCTTTAGGTGGGGCGGGCCGCCGGACCGGCAAGTCCGGCGGCTTGCTGCTTAAGCCGGGATCTTCGACAGAGCCTGGGCGAAATCTTCCAGCAGATCGTCGGTATCTTCGATGCCTGCCGAAAGACGCACGGTGCCGGCCGAAATGCCGAGTTCGGCACGCGCCTCATCCGAGAGGTTCTTGTGCGTTGTCGTCGCCGGATGCGTGATCAGGCTGCGCGTATCGCCGAGATTGTTCGAGATCGTTACCACGTCGAGCGCGTTCTGCAGCTTGAAGGCCGCTTCCTTGCCGCCCTTCAGCTCGAAGCAGACCAGCGTCGAGCCGCCGGTCATCTGCTTGGCGATGATATCGGCCTGCGGATGGTCCTTGCGGCCAGGATAAATGACGCGGGCAACCTGCTTCTGCTCGGCCAGGAAATCGGCAATCTTTGCGGCATTCCTGGTCTGCTGAGCCACGCGCAGCGGCAGCGTCTCGATGCCCTTCAGGAGCGTCCATGCATTGAACGGCGACATGGCCGGGCCGGTGTGGCGGAAGTAGTCGTGCAGGTGCTCGTCGATCCACGCCTTGTCGGACAGCACGACGCCGCCGAGGCAGCGGCCCTGGCCGTCGATATGCTTGGTCGCCGAATAGATGACGATGTGAGCGCCGAGCTCCAGAGGCTTCTGGAAGAGCGGCGTCGCAAAGACGTTGTCGACCACGACCTTGGCGCCGACCTGGTTGGCGAGCTTGGCAACGCCGGCGATATCCACGATTTCGAGCGTCGGGTTGGTCGGGCTTTCCAGAAAGAACACCTTGGTCTTCGGCGTGATCGCCTTTTCCCAATTCTCCAGATGGCGCCCATCAACGAGCGTGCATTCGATGCCGTATTTCGGCGCCAGCGTCTCGACCACCCAGCGGCAGGAGCCGAAGAGGGCGCGGGCCGCAACGATATGATCGCCAGCCTTCAGCTGGCAGAGGATTGCAGCTGTGACGGCGGCCATGCCGGAGGCCGTGGCGCGTGCATCTTCCGCACCCTCGAGTGCGCACATGCGCTTCTCGAACATGTCGTTGGTGGGACTGCCGTAGCGGGCGTAGATGAAGCCTTCGGTCTCGCCCTTGAAACGGGCCTCGGCCGCCTCCGACGTGTCGTAGACGAAACCTTGCGTCAGGTAGATTGCCTCCGACATCTCGCCATATTGCGAGCGCAGAGTGCCTCCGTGAACGAGTTGGGTTGCAGGGCGCCAGGACTTGCTCATGCCATCACCTCAAAAACAAAAAAACCGGCCGCAAAAGCAGACCGGTTTCATACCCGGTCTTTTTAGCCACTTATTTAACGTGGCTGCAAGCCGACCGGCCAAATCACCACGGGATAAAGCTGCAATACTGCCGTTAGCTGCTTGCGTCAATTCCCCGTATTTGGTTTTGTCGGCCACGAACTATGGATGGAGCATGATGGCTCGCGAAACTGGAATTCTGGCCGACCGTGCCATTGCTGCGTTGTTTGAGACCGGCCGCCTGATCTCCGAACGGGAACTTGACCGTGACCAGATCCAGCCGGCAAGCCTCGACTTGCGCCTCGGCGCCAAGGCGTTCCGGGTGCGCGCCAGCTTCATGCCTGGCCCTTCGCATCTGGTGTCGGACAAGCTCGATCGCCTGAGCCTGCATGTCATCGACCTCTCCGAAGGGGCTGTTCTCGAAACCGGCTGCGTCTATATCGTTCCCTTGATGGAGCGTGTGGATCTGCCGGCGGGCATGTCGGCCTCCGCCAATCCGAAGAGCTCCACCGGCCGCCTCGATATCTTCACCCGCGTCATCACCGACTACGCGCAGGAATTCGACAAGATTCCGGCCGGTTATTCCGGCCCGCTCTATCTCGAAATCTCGCCGCGCACCTTCCCGATCGTCGTGCGCCGCGGCTCGCGCCTGTCGCAGATCCGCTTCCGCGTCGGCCATTCCATTCTCGGCGAACCGGACCTTCAGGCGCTGCATGACAGCGAGACGCTGGTCGCGAGCGCCAAGCCGAACGTCTCAGGCGGCGGCATCGCGCTGTCGATCGATCTCGCCGGCGACAAGGAAGGCCTGATCGGCTACCGCGGCAAGCACCACACTGCCGTCGTCGACGTCGACAAGAAAGCCCAGCACGACATCTTCGATTTCTGGGAGCCGCTCTATAGCCGCGGCCGCAACGAGCTGATCCTCGACCCGGACGAGTTCTATATCCTCGTCTCGCGCGAAGCCGTGCATGTCCCGCCGCATTACGCCGCCGAGATGACGCCCTTCGATCCCCTGGTCGGCGAATTCCGAGTCCACTATGCCGGCTTCTTCGACCCGGGCTTCGGCCACGCACCGGCGGGCGGTCGCGGCAGCCGCGCCGTTCTCGAAGTCCGCAGCCACGAGGTCCCCTTCATCCTCGAAGACGGCCAGATCGTCGGTCGCCTGATCTACGAGCACATGCTGGAAAAACCCGAAAGCCTCTACGGCTCCGGCCTCGGCTCCAACTACCAGGCCCAAGGCCTCAAGCTCTCGAAACACTTCCGCATCTGACAGCCTTGACACCGCCTCCCATCTGTTGGAAGGCTTCGGGCATGCGGGTGTAGCTCAATGGTAGAGCAGCAGCTTCCCAAGCTGAATACGAGGGTTCGATTCCCTTCACCCGCTCCAGTTTTCCCTGCACTTAAAATGAAATGAGCGGCCGGAGCCGCTCATTTGGCGCTTCGATGTCCGGTCGCTCAGAACTCCGTCCAGTCGGCTTCTTTGCTTTCCGCCGCAGGGCTGCTTTTGCCGAAGGCGCTGGCGAGTTTCTGGCCGAGTGCGCGCGCCGGTGATGCGGCGGGCCTTGCGGTTCCTTCGTTGGCAACGCGGATCGAGGCCGGACGCGGGGTGGCTGTGCGGGCCTGCGCCGGGCGAGGTGCTGCGGCAGGGCGCGGAGCGGAATTGGAGGCGGGTGCCGCGGCGGCAAAGCCACCAGTTCCGGTCAGCCTGAACTCTGAAAGAAGGTTGTTCAGCGATGCCGCTTCGGTTGCCAGGCTGTGGCTGGCGGCGGTGCTTTCCTCGACCATCGCGGCATTCTGCTGCGTGCCCTGGTCCATGGTGTTCACGGCCGTGTTGATCTCCTGCAAGCCGGTCGATTGCTCGCGCGCGGCCTCAGCGATGGCGTGAACGTGCTGGTTGATCTCCTGCACTTCGTGGACGATCGCATCCAGCGCCTTCCCGGTTTCGCCAACAAGCGCCACGCCGGTCTGCACATGCGTGCCGGAATTGGTTATCAGCGCCTTGATTTCCTTGGCGGCATTGGCCGAACGCTGGGCGAGTTCACGGACTTCCTGGGCAACGACCGCAAAGCCCTTGCCAGCTTCCCCGGCACGCGCCGCCTCGACACCTGCATTGAGGGCCAGCAGGTTGGTCTGGAAGGCGATGTCGTCGATGACGCCGATGATGTTGCCGATCTCCACCGACGACTGCTCGATCTGCTGCATCGCGCCGACCGCCTTCTGCACGATGGCGCCGGATTTTTCGGCGCCGCTGCGCATGCGTGTCACCAGCTCACTGGCTTCCTGGGCACGGCGGGCGGCATCCCGTACCGTTGTGGTGATCTGCTCGAGTGCTGCGGCCGTCTGTTCGACGGAAGCCGCTTGCTGTTCGGTGCGGCGCGACAGCTCGTCGGCCGAGGAGCGGATTTCGTTGGCACCTGCGCCGATTGCGCGGGCATTGGCGCCGACGGCATTCATCGTGCCGTTGAGCTTGCTGACCGAGCTGTTGAAATCGGCGCGCAGGCCTTCGAGGTGCTCCGGGAAAGGAGTCTCGATATGGGCGACGAGATCGCCTGATGACAGGCGCTTCAGGCCATTTGCCAATTCGTCCACGGTGCGGGCGAGTTCGTTGGCTTCGCGGATCTTTTCGGCTTCGCGCTGGCGGCGCTCGTTATCGCTGAGATTGCGCTCGCTCTCGGCGCGCGCCTCGATCTGCTTGCGCTCGAGGGCGTTGTCGCGGAAGACCGCAAGTGCCGTTGCCATCTGGCCGACTTCGTCGCCGCGGTCGAGGCCGGGCACGTCGCGTTCGGTCTCTCCTTCGGCAAGCATCGTCATGCGCTCGCGCAGCTGCACCATCGGCCCGGCAATACCTGCCTGGGCGATGTAGAAGCCCAACGCCATCGCACCGGCGATCGATGCAGCAATGACGGCGAGGCAGATGTTGATCCGCGTGCGAACGGCAACGGAGAGCGCATCGCCGCCGTCGTTGAGCATCGACATCATCGCGTCGTTGTTGGCGGTCATTTTCGGTGTCAGGGCGTTCAGCTTTGTCGTCATCATGACAGCTGCCAATTGGGCGCTGGTCATGTCGCCGGATTTTCCAGCTTCGACGACTTTCGCCGACAGGGCTTCGATTTCGTCGATACCCTTCAGGAGCTCATCGATCGCGCTCTTGCGCGCAGGAACCAGATCGGATGCTTGCTGCAGACGGTCGCGGGCCTGCGGGATCTTGCTGGGCACCGACAGAGCCGTCTTGAAGGCCGGCGTATCGGGCTTCATGTTCGAGAGCGTAGTTGTCTGAAGCACAGAGGAAATCAGCGAGGCGCTTGCGCGCGAGCCCTGCATGGCCGCCAGTGCCTCATGATCGATGAAGGCACTGTAATTGGCGTCGGCGCGGAGGAATTCAGAGATGATATATCCCACACCGGCGACGGTGATCACGCCGAGAAGCGCGATGACGGAAAGGATCTTGGTCCTGATTTTCAGATGTTTGAGCATGGAAAAAGCCCGTTGCGTTCGGCGCGGCCTGTTGCTTGCGGCAGCGCGTTTGAAATCAATGTGTGAAACTCAGCGAAAATCTGCTGCGGTTCTTGCGGCATTCCGAAATACCTCGGAGAGGCTCGACAGCGCGCATCATGCAAGCGGCGGGAGGGGGCCGGTGTCGTCGCCGGCGATAAGAATCCAGATTGCTTAATGCTGCCCTAACGCCGCGGGGCAAACCACAGAAAAGATGGCAAGCAATGCGCGGCGGGCAAATGGCCCGGGCGGTCTATGCAGGTTTCCGGCAGGGCACGTGCGGAGTTTTGTCCCAGAAAAACGGATTGCTGCGAAGCTGCCAGACGGCACGCCACGCAGCCGCCGAGAGCATCAGCCAATAAAGCGGCAATGCCAGCCAGCGCATCCTGAGCGCCCGGCGCTCCCAGCGCGTCATCGCCTTGCGCCCAAGCAGGACGAAAAGCACGTAGCTGGCGATGACATTGCAGCTATCGACGGCAAGAAGGATCCAGTGGACCAGATCTTTCGCACTGTTTCGTTCGGCGAGGTCGAGCAAAGCCGCGCTTATGAAGAACAGCATCCACGGATGCGCGAGCGCAGACAAAAGCATTCCGGCGATCAGCAACTGAAACACCGCAAAGCCCGCGGGGCCCATCTCCCGCATAAGCAGCGCGGGATCGCGCATCAACACCAGCCACGTCTGCAGCCAGCCCTTGAACCAGCGGGTACGCTGGTGAAGCCAGGTCGCGGCAGTCACAGGCGCGTCTTCCAGCGTCTGAGAGCTCAGCACGCCGCAGCGATATCCCCTGCGGTAAAGCCGCATGCCTAGGTCGGCATCCTCGGTGACATTGTGCGGATCCCAGCCACCTGTTCCTTTGAGGATGCTGGTCTTGAAGTGGTTTGAGGTGCCACCGAGCGGCATCGGTAGGCGCATCAGGGCCAGCATCGGCAGCAGCATGCGGAAGAGCGCCGAATATTCGAGCGCAAACGCAGCCGATATCCAGGAGTCGCGGGCATTGGCGATGATTAGCGGCGCCTGCAGGCAGACGACGTCATCAGGGGACGCCCGGAAGGTCGCATAGGCCTCGCGCAGCTGGTCCGGATGCGGCCGGTCTTCGGCATCGTAAACGGCGAGCAGCTCGCCGCGTGCAGAAGCGAGCGCATAGTTCAGCGCCTTTGGCTTCGTTCGCGGCCGGGCAGGCGGAACCTCTATGATTTCGAATTGCGTGCCGAGTGCCTGCGCCTTCAGCGCTGCGATCGTCTCGCGATCGTCAGCCTCGCAGACAAGCTTGATATCGAGTTTCGAGACCGGCCAATTCAGCCGCTTCAGGCAGATGATCAGCTGCTCGGCGACCGCCGCCTCACGGTAGAGACCGACCATAACCGTATAGACAGGCAGCGGATCACCATCCGCTGTGCGGAGATTGAAACGCGGCACCGGCTTCTTGAGTGCCATGAAACGGATCAGCATCGATGCTAGATAGAACAGCGAAACGAAGATATGCGCTACGAGCAAGACATTGGCATTCGCCAGAATTCCGGCAGCAAGGGCCGTCACCGCCACACCGGCAATGAAGCCCTGCTTTCCAAGCAGCACAATACGCGCGCTCACATCCGGGTCGCGCTCGAAAAGCGTATTGACGCTCTGCTTCACCCGTCGCTGGGCGCCACGTTCCCAGATCGCCCTGCGCATCTCTGCCGGGGTCGTAATCAGCAGCTGCTCACGCAAATCCGGGCGAGCGGCGAGCCGCGCCTGCAGGGCTGGAATCTGCCGGGCTTGCGGCACGATCGCATGGGCATGCTGCGGCAGGTATTGGAGCTTGAGAACCTTGGTCTCGATAAGCTGCGTATCGAGGACGTCGCTGTCGTGAATGAGTTCCGGATTTAGCCGGTCGATAAACTCCAGCCGGAGCAACCGCGCCAATCCGGCATAATAGTTCTCGGCGAGAATCCAGCCGCTGGACAGCAGTTCTTGCTCGATCGTCGTCCCGTTTTGCCGCGCCAGTCCGGCAGCCTCGGAGATAATCGGTTTCCCGATGCCAAGTTCCTGCAGAACGCGAGCCTCTGTGCGGAAAAGCTCATCGTCCTCAATCTCAAGGACGACCCGGTCATTCTGGCTGTGATTTGTTCGCAGGCGGTCGATGGCGCCGCCCGGCGCATATTCCCCGATACGCATGACTCTGATACACCGTCACCGAAGCGGCGACACCCTGCCCCTGATCCGAGGCTGGATAGTAATGACACAATCCTCAATTGCATCCCTAGCTTTTAAGGGATTGTTAACTTTTTGGTTGTCGCTGGTTGTGTTTTTTCCTGTGGCCGCCGGGGCGCAGCAGGCCTCGCCCTCTCTGCCGCTACTTTTCGATTCCCGCGAACGCCTTGCCAAGCCGGACCTCTCATCGCTGGTGCGGCTGCGGTTCCTGACATCCGTGGATTTTCCACCGTTCAACTTTACCGATCAAAACGGAAAGCTGTCGGGTTTTAATGTCGATCTGGCACGCGACATCTGCAATGAACTCGAGATTGCGGATAAATGCGAAATCCAGGCCTTGCCCTTCGCCGATCTTGCGGAGGCGCTTGCAGCGTCGCAGGGCGACGCGGTTATCGCAGGCCTAGCGGTGACGCCGGATCTGCGCGGCAAGTTCACATTTTCGCGGCCCTATCTGATGCTTCCGGCCCGCTTTGCCCGAAACGGCAAGGCTGAGATCAAGGGCGATACGGCAGCGGCACTGGCAGGCAAGCCGGTCGGCGTCGTCAAGTCGACTGTCCATGAAGCGATGCTCGCCGCCTATTTCCCGGCCATCAAGGCGGTGCCGTTCGACAACAAGGAAGCGCTGCTGACGGCTCTGAAGGACGGCAAGGTAGATGCTGCCTTCGCCGACGCGCTGCAGCTCTCCTTCTGGGTGTCGTCACAGGCATCGGCGAAATGCTGTTCGCTGTTCGACGGCCCTTATCCGTCCGAGCAGTTCCTGGGCGAGGGGATGACGATCATGCTGCGCCGGAACGATGCGATCCTGACCGCTGCACTCGATCATGCCTTGGCGGCCCTGTCTCGAAGCGGCCGCCTGCAGGAAATCTACCTGCGTTATTTCCCGAATGGTCTCTATTAGCCCTTGCGGAAGCGGGCGATCGCGCTGCGCTCGATGGCGGCGCAGGTGAGTTTGTCGAGACCCAGCCGGTCGCGCAGCATGCTCAGCAGGCGCAATTCCTCGGCCTTGACCGAAAGATCAGCCGAGGCCACTTCGACGGCCAGCGCATAGGCGGTGTCGTAGAGCTTTGCCGGCAGCGTATCCTTGACCGTCTCCAGCACCACATCGAGGCCCTCGGGGCCGGAAAGCAGCGAAGCACAATCGCGGGCGATCGGGATCAGCTTGTCGTCGTCGAAATCCCGGAAGACCGGCAGAAAGCCGATCAGCTGACCGATACGCTCCATCTCCCGGTCGTTCATCGTGCTGTCGACGGCGGAGGCCATCACCATCACGTAGATAAGGGCGTCATGGGCGGAAAGCGGCTTGTTCATTCGGTCATTCCCTCTGTTCTCCCGAAGTTTAGGAATTGGTCTGTGTCATTACAAGGGATCGTCAGGTGGGATCGAGGGGATTGTCGTCAGGCGGCGGATCGGCTGGCGGTGCGATCGGCGCACCCTTGCGAGGGTCTTCGCCGAAGATGCCTTTCTTGTCCGTCCTGGCCGTCTCGGAGACTGCCGCAAAGGCGGAGCCCGGCGCTGCTTCCGCCCAGCCGTTTTCGGCAAGCCATTCCGAAAGATCCTGCGTGCCGATCTTGCAGCTGGCCGTCGCCGTGCCCTTCCAGTTGGTGTCGTCGAGATCGCAGGTCACCGAGCGCAGGCGCAGGAACAGCCGGAAGTTCGTCTTCGCCAGCATGCCGCAGGGCCAATCGCTGCCATCGCCATCCTTGCAGCTCTTGTTATCAGGCGTCGGCACGATACCGGCAAGCGCAAGCTTCCGGTCCCCGAAAGCAAGCACTCCGGCGCTTTCGGCAACCGGCCGCGGTAGCACGGCACCCTTTTTCGGTTCGGGTTTCGGCTTTCCCGGCTCGGGCGCCGCAACGCGTTCCAAGGGCTTTCCGTCGACCTCTGCCGGATAGAACTGGCTGCCGTTGTCAACAGGTCTGGCATTCATGCTGATTTCGGGGGTAGGCGGCTTCAGATCAGGCGGCGGTGCAGCACTTGCGGCCTCTGAGACGGCAGGAGCGCGCGCTTCGCTTTCTATTGCCGCGGCATCACCCCCGGAAAACCGCTCCCGCCCGGCTGCCAGCATGCCCGCAACAATGGCGATCCCCGCAACAGCTGTCAGAAGTGCCGCAGGCCGCATGGAAGATTTTCCTATTGGCTGGCCCAGATGATGCGGGCAATCCAATCCACATCGGAGAGCTCGAATATCCGGTTCGGGTGTTCGGGATTGAGCGACATCAGTTCGATGGATCGTGGGCTCTGGCGCAAGAGCACCTTTGCCATCACCTCGCCCTCGCGCGTCTTGACGACAACGCGATCGTTGCGGCGCACCTGCGCGCCGGGTTCGACGATCAGCACATCGCCATCCCGGTAGAGCGGCATCATGCTGTCGCCCTGGACTTCGAGCGCGTAGACGCCGGCCTTTTGCGAGGGAGCGGCCGGGAATTCCACTACGTCCCAGCCCTGGCCGGCCGGAAAGCCGCCATCGTCGAAAAAGCCGCCTGCACCCGCCTGCGCGAAGCCGAGAAGCGGTATCGAACTGCCCTGAGCCGGGAAAGCGCCCTCCGGAATGCCGGAAAAGCCGGTGGCCGGGCGCATGAAGGTCAGGAACTGCTCCATAGTCGCGCCGGTCGCATCCAGCACCTTGGCGATGGATTCGGTCGAAGGCCAGCGCATCCTGCCGTCAGTGGAAAGCCTTTTGGACTTGTTGAAGGAGGTGGGGTCAAGCCCCGCACGGCGGGCAAGACCCGAGGGCGTCAGGTCGTGCCGTTCGGCAAGCCTGTCGATCGCTCCCCAAATCTGCTCGTGTGACAGCATCGTGCATGATCCTGAGCGCTGAGCGCTACTCTCCAGTCGGCGCAAAGATTAACGCCAAGCTCTCGCATAGTAAAGAGGATAGAGGAATAAAATCCTGTTTTGGATCAGGCGACCATCGCCATGTTGATCTTGCCGAGCTGGATGACAGCTTGGGTGCGGCTATCGACATTGAGCTTCAGCAGGATAGCCGAGACATGCGCCTTGATCGTCGCTTCGGAGACGCCGAGTTCATAGGCGATCTGCTTGTTGAGCAGGCCTTCGCCCAGCATGGTCAGAACACGGCTCTGCTGCGGCGTCAGCGTATGCAGGCGGTGGATCAAATCAGCGACATCAGGGTCCTGTTCCTGCCCGTCGCGATAATTCTCCGGCGTGGCGATATCGCCGGCCAGCACCGTCTGGATGCCGCGGCGGATATCCTCGATGCCGGATGATTTCGAGATGAAGCCCGAAGCGCCGAGTTCCAGCGCCCGGCGGATCGTCGTCGCGTCGTCGGTGGCGGATATGATGACGATCGGCAGGCTGGCGAATTCCGAGCGCAGCGACATCAGGCCGGAAAACCCGCTAACCCCTGGCATGGCCAGATCGAGCAGCATCAAGTCGGCATCGGGATGATCGCTGGCGGCAGCACGCGCCGCGCTGAAATCCCCGGCCTCGATAATCGATTGCTGTCCGTCCATGCCGGATACGGCCTGACGCAGCGCATCCCGGAAAAGCGGGTGATCGTCCGCAATGATGATCGTCTGTTCCTGCATCGATCACTCCCTCCCAAGAGCCGATCCCGTCCTCCCACATGCGGCAGCGCGCGCCACACATGTCTCCATTCTTATATGACTATATCAAATCAGGTCTTTTGCGGAAGGGGCGCCGTCTTCTCATCCTCCTGGAATTGCTTCACCACGCCCATGAAGCTCTTCATCATCTTTTCCATGATGCTGATCGAGCGGTCGATCTCGGCATCCGAGGGCAGGGCCTTGTTGACGATGCTTTTGTTCTCAAGCGCGCCGACGCGCTCCGAGAGCCGGTCGAGCTCATCCTCGTAGGCGGCCCGCTCATCGGCGGCCATGCGGCAGACCAGCGATCCCTCCTTCTCCTCGCAAAGCGACATCGCGCCGGTCTGCTTGTCGAGACGGATGAAATGGTCACCGCTGCGCTCCAGCTGGAAACGCGCTGCGTCAGGCTCGGCGGCGAAAAGCGTCGCGGGCATAAGCAAGGCTGCAAGTCCGATTGCGATCGTCTTCATCAGATCATCCTCCGGATTTTGGGTGCGGCTGTCGTTTTTCGCCTGCGGGCCGTGGACATCGCCGTCTCTTTGCGGCAAAGCGCTGGCAACCAGGATCAGCCATTCGTGAGGCCATCATGACCGTGACACCGGCCGTTTACAAGATCGTGACGGAAATGCTCTGGCAGCAGGCGCGGGAAGCAGGCGTCTTCCGCGGCGCCGGCATCGATCTCAACGATGGTTTCATTCACCTTTCGACCGCCGCCCAGGCACGCCAGACCGCAGCGCTCTATTTCGCAGGGCAGGCGGGTCTGATGCTCATCGCGATCGACAGTGCAAGGCTCGGCGACAATCTGATCTTCGAGGCCTCGCGAGGCGACGATCTCTTCCCGCATCTCTATGGCGAGCTGCCGCTTTCGGCGGTGATCTGGGAAAAGCCGCTGCTGCTCGACGAGGCAGGCAATCATATCTTTCCGGAGCTTATCTGATGCTGGACCTTTTCAAGCAGGCCACCCGCAAGGGCCTCTTCCTCTTCGATCCGGAAACGGCGCATGGCATGTCGATCGCCGGACTTAAATCCGGTCTCGTACCGGCTTGCCGCATTCCCGCCGATCCGCGGCTTGCACAAACGGTCGCCGGCCTGACATTCGCCAATCCGCTCGGCATGGCAGCCGGTTACGACAAGAACGCAGAAGTGCCGGAAGCCCTGCTGCGGCTCGGCTTCGGCTTTACGGAAATCGGCACGGTGACGCCCAAACCGCAATCAGGCAATCCACGCCCGCGCATCTTCCGCCTGGTCGAAGACAATGGCGTCATCAATCGCCTGGGCTTCAACAACGAAGGCCACGAGGCGGCCTTCCAGCGCCTCTCGGCGATCCGAGGCGATGGCATCATCGGCGTCAACATCGGCGCCAACAAGGATAGCGAAGACCGGATCGGCGATTACGTCACCGGCATCCGCCGCTTCTACTCCGTCGCCCGCTATTTCACGGCCAATATCTCCTCGCCCAACACGCCGGGCCTGCGCGATCTGCAGGCGCGCGAAAGCCTTGCGGCCCTTCTGTCCGCCGTGCTCGCCGCCCGCGACGAGGAAGCGAAGAAGGCTGGCCGCCGTGTGCCGGTTTTCCTGAAGATCGCGCCTGATCTGACCGAAGAGGGTATGGACGATATCGCCGCTGAGGCCCTGGCGCATGCGCTGGATGGCCTGATCGTTTCCAACACCACGCTCGCCCGCTATGGCCTGAAGGATCAGCGGCAGGCGAAGGAGGCTGGTGGCCTTTCCGGCGCGCCGCTCTTTGCCAAGTCGACAGCGGTTCTCGCGCGGATGCGCAAGCGCGTCGGTCTGTCCCTGCCGATCATCGGTGTCGGCGGTGTGTCCTCGGCTGAAACCGCGCTTGAGAAGATCAAGGCGGGCGCGGACCTCGTGCAGCTCTATTCCTGCATGGTCTATGAAGGCCCGGGTCTGGCTGGCGACATCATCCGCGGCCTGTCGAAGCTTGTTGATCGCGAGAAGGTCTCATCGATCCGCGAGCTGCGCGACAGCAGGCTCGATCACTGGGCTGCCGCGAAGGTCTGATCGGCGCGCGGCTTGACCAGCATCGCCAGGAAGATGCCGCGAAACAGCAGGAAGGCGTTCATCGCCAGCCAGAGGCCGTGATTGCCGAACAGCGGTACGAAGACCGCCAGCGCTGCCAGATATCCGGCAAAAGACATCAGCATGCGGTTGCGCATGTCTGAAGACCACGTCGCTCCGATGAAGACCCCATCCATCAGGAAGGCGAGTGCTCCGGTTAGCCCGGTGATCGCCGCCCACGGCATGTAGGTGTTGGCGGCTTCGCGGACGTCAGGGGAGGTAGTCAGCACAGAGATCAGCCACGGCCCGGCGGCAAAGAAGAAAGCCGAGACAGCCGCCGCAAGTCCGAAAGACCAGATCGTCGTCAGCTTCAGGCCGCGATCGAAAGCCGGACGGTGCGCCGCACCGATTGCCCGGCCGGTGATCTGCTCGGCAGCGTTGGCAAGGCCATCGAGATAATAACCTGACAGCAGAAAGAAGTTCATCAGCACCGCATTGGCCGCTAGCGTCACGGCGCCGAAGCTGGTGCCGATCCGGGTCATGATGGCGAAGGAGCCGATCAGCACGAAGGTACGGATCAGGATATCGCGGTTGAGCGCGAAGAGTTCTGCCAGCCGGTGTCTGGAGAAGATCTCGCCGCGTTGCGGGCGCTCGCGTCCCTTGAAGCTGCGAAGCACGATCACCAGACCGGCGAACGCGCCAATCGTCTCACCCACCATCGTGCCCCAGGCAACGCCTGCGACACCCCATTCAAGCTCCAGACCGAGATAGATGGCGAGCACGATATTGATGCCGTTGATGAGGATTTGCAGCGAAAGGCCGATCGTGCCCTGGCCGCGTCCAAGGACGAAGCCGAGAATGGCATAGTTTGCGAGTGCAGCAGGCGCTGCCAGGATACGGATCGAGAAATAGGTGCTGGTCGCCTGCGCCACGGCCGCTTCCGGCCCCATCAGCTTCAGCCCCGCCGCCAGAAGCAGCGGGGACAGACAGAGTAACAAGACGCCGCAGCCGATCGCCGAAATCATCGCCCGCCAGAACACGCCCTGCTGCTCCCGCAGATCACGCCGGCCAAGCGCCTGCGCCGTCAGGCCGGTCGTCGAGGCGCGGAGAAAGTTGAAGCTGCCGAGGAGGAGATCGAAGAGCATGGCGCCGATCGCAAGGCCGGCGAGCGCGTCCGGTCGGCCCATATGGCCGACGACGCCGGTATCGACAAGGCCGAGCACCGGCGTCGTCATGAAGCCGAGGGTCATCGGGATGGCAATCGACAGCACCAGCCGGTGCGTCACGTCGAATGCCAATGGGGTGCGGTCTTCAATCCTGCTCATGCCTGCCTCGAAACGGGAGGCAGAATCGCCTCAGTTCGAGAGCACCATGGCCCAATAGGGCCAGTTGTTGGAAGATGCATTATGCGCGACCGCAACGCCGACGCCACTATAGCGGCCGAGCATGTTTTCCAGATGATGCGGCGAGTTGATCCACGCCTGAACGATGCCATCGACCGACTTCTGGCCGACGCCGATATTCTCGGCCGCCGGAAGCTGCACGCCGCTCGCCTTGACGCGGGCGCCGAAGCTGTCGGACATGCCCATGAGATGCGCCATCTTGCCGGCTCTCGCCATGCGCTTCGCCTGGAAGATTGCCGCCGCACTTGCCGCCGGGTCGATGCTCAGCGGCGGCAGGCCGTTCTTGGCACGCAGCTGGTTGACGAGCGGGAGAGCGGCCGCCGTCTCGTCCTGACCGTCAGAGGGTGTCGATGACATCTTCGGCGTGGTCGTGCAGCTTGCAACGCCTGCGACAAGTGCAAGGCCTGAAAGGCGCAGCAACCCGCGCCGGGAAACGATTGTGAAGGTCATGATCAGCGGCGATAGTTGAAGAGACGGATGATGACGAAGATCGGAATGACGATCGTGGCGCCGAGCAGCAGATAATCGCCGACGCGGCCGAGGGCCGAGAAGCCGCGATACCAGATTTCCCGGATGAAATCGCGAATGCCGTAGACGATCTCATAGGGCGTCCAGCCGAAGATCGTCATGACGAAGCCGACGATCAGCGAAACCACCAAGAGCTTCACCAAAGTTCGGCCGAGCGAGTCGCCGAGAAACTTGTTCACCTGATCGGACATTCACATCTCCTGTTTACCCTGAGATACGGTTGCGAATCATTGCTCGCAAGCCTTTTCCAGAGCTGTCCGCCCCGCCTCTGAAATAGGACTTGAGTTTTTTTGTGGCCACCGCCAAATGCGCGGGCACTCACAAGGTCCCATCATGCAGCAGAGCCAGCTCTCTTCAGGCGACGTCATTGCCGACCGCCGCGCCGATTATGCCAAGATGCTCGATGAGGGCGGCGAGCCGGAGGCGGCGGCGGAACTCATGGAACAGGCCCTGGAACTGACGCCATCCTGGGCGGCCGGCTGGTACCGGCTGGCGACCTACCGGGAAAAGGCCGGCAACACGGCTGGCGCTGCCGATGGCTATAGGCAGACCGTCGCGCTCGACCCCGAGGATATCTTCGGTGCAGGTCTCAAGCTCGCGCTGCTCGGCGAAGCGGCCACACCGGACCAGCCACCGAGCCGCTATGTCGAGCGTCTCTTCGACGACTATGCCGGGCGTTTCGAGACATCGCTTGTCGAAAAGCTCGACTATTCAGTCCCGCAGAAGCTGGCAGCGCTCGTGGCATCCACCGGCCGCCGCTATATGCTGGCCGTCGATCTCGGCTGCGGCACGGGCCTCCTCGGCCCGGAAATCCGTGAAGCCGTCGATGCTCTCGAGGGCTATGACATCTCGCAGAACATGCTGGCCAAGGCAGAAGAGAAGGGGATCTACGATCATCTCGCCCAGGCCGATCTCTCGCTCTCTCCCAAAAGCTCCGGCATCTTTTCAGGTAGACGCGAAACCCGCGCTGACCTGATCACGGCTGCCGACGTGCTGATGTATCTCGGCAATCTCGAAAGCGTTTTCCTGATCGCGGAACGGCTTGCGGTGCCGGGCGGCGACTTCGCTTTCTCCGTCGAGGATGCAGGCGAGGGCGACGGCTTTCATCTGGCGCCTTCGCTGCGCTATGCCCACACGGAAACCTATGTCCGCAGCCTTTGCGCGCGCCATGGCTTCGATGTGCTGAAAATCGAGAAAACCACCATTCGCAAAGATGGCGGAAAACCAGTTTCCGGTATTCTGTTCCTTACGCGCCGGGGCAAATGAGCGCATAAATCTTGCGAATTTGAAATAGGTCAGCATTGCTTACATATTTCGCTTGCTCGCAAGTGCGAAAAGCCCAATAATTCCGCCATCAGCCGACCGGCGCCGCCATCTAAAAGCAGGAACGCCCCGGCTCTCTCATCATAGAAAATCCATCGCGCAGGAGTGTCTCCGGCGCTCTTGAACTCGTCTGCCGTTTGGAGATTAGCGACATGACCCAGCTCATCAGTGCCCTCGGTTTCTGGAACACCAGCGCCACGCGCCACACGGCCGTCGAAGATGTGCAGGGCATATTCACCGGCAGCCTCGTCTCCGCGCTCGGCCTTTATGTTCTCGCCAGCGCCGGCCTCCTGACCGGTAGCACCGCGGGCATCGCCTTCCTGCTTCATTATGCGTTCGGCATCAATTTCGGCCTGGCCTTCTTCTTCCTGAACGTGCCGTTCTTCTATCTTTCCTGGAAGCGTCTCGGCATCGCCTTCACGTTGAAGACCTTCATCGCCATCGCTCTCACCTCGGCGCTGACGAGCCTGCAGCCGAAGGTCATGGCGATCGCTACGATCCAGCCGGCATGGGCGGCCCTTCTCGGCGGCCTGCTGCTCGGCTTCGGCCTTCTGGCGCTGTACCGCCATCGCGCCAGCCTCGGCGGCGTCGGCATTCTCGGCATCTATATGCAGGAGCGTTTCGGCATCCGCGCCGGTCTCGTTCAGCTCGCCATCGATATGTGCGTTCTGGCGGCAGCCTTTTTCGTCACCACGCCGCCGGTTGTCTTCTATTCAGTGCTGGGCGCGGTGGTGCTCAATCTGTTTCTGACGATCAACCACCGCGCCGATCGCTACATCGCGCTGTGAGCGCGCGTGAACAAATCGTAACTTGCCTCATCCATGCTGCAGCGCGAAAATGACCTCGCGCCGGAAATGATGAGGTGACGATATGTCAGAACTGGAAAAGCTTGTCAGACGCCGCATGAAGGAAGAATACGCGAAGGGTGCCTCAGCTGAGGAAATCTCCCAGACCCTCCGCCAGGTCTTCAACAGCGTCGATCCCTCCGCCGAACGGCCGGTCCAGACCGCACCCAAGACGAATTGATGAATGAACCCCTCTCCCCGTTTGGAGAGAGGGGCTCGTAGACTCAGGCAGCCTTTGCCGGCTGGTCGATCGGGTGCTGTGCCCGGAAGCCGACGGCGAGGCGGTTCCAGACATTGATCGCGCCGATCGCCACGGTAATCTTGGTGATTTCTTCTTCGCCGAAATGCGCCTTCAGCGCTTCGTAATCGGCATCCGGAGCGCCGGTCGAAGCGATGTTCGTGACAGCATCGACCCAGCCGAGCAGCGCACGTTCCCTGGCATCATAGACCGGCGATTCACGCCAGACGCACATCAGGTTGATCCACTGTTCGGAGAGACCGTCGTGACGCGCTTCCTTCACATGCATGTCGACACAATAGGCGCAGCCGTTGATCTGCGAGGCGCGCAGCTTGATCAGGTGGATGAAGCGGCGCTCGAGACCTGAGGTCTGGACATACTGCTCCAATGCAGCGACAGCCTTGTAGGCATCAGGGGCAGCCTTGGCGAAATTGAAACGGGGTTGCATCGTCATTCTCCTTTGGGGGTAAGGCTCATCGAGCCGCTTTGCGTTCGTTCAAGTCCATGAAGGCGCAGCCGCGGGCGGCGATGCCTCCGTCATCATCGGCGGCAAGGTCCGCCAGAATGTCTGCGATCTTTGTCTTGGCGAGTTCGACGCGATAGGCGCGCTCGGCCTTCAGCATCGCCGCCGTGACCTGGCACGGCTTGGTGAAATAGCGCTGCGGCAGCGGGTTTGGCCCGCGCTGGCGTATTTCGCTGCAGCGGAAGGCGGGCGCCGGACCCTCGACGGCAAGCACGATATCAAGCAGCGAAATAGCATCGGGCTTTTTCGCCAGCCGGTATCCACCCTTCGGCCCCGGCACAGTCTTGACCAGACCAGCCCCGGAAAGCGCCTGCAGGTGCTTCAGGAGATAGCTCGTCGAAACACCGTGAAATTCGGCAAGTGCGGCGGCCGAGAGCACGCCTTCGGCAGAAAGACCGGCAAGCACCGCTACGCAATGAATGGCCTGCTCGACACCGTCGCTGAGTTTCATCGAAGTCACCTCCTCAATTCATGGATAAAAAATATCCATGATTATTGCGGGGGTCAAGCGGGTTGTTAAACGGGAGCAAATTTCAGCCGCGAGGCGGGATTTGCTTGTCGAGCCAGGTGGCGAAATAGTCCGGCCATGCCGCCGTATCGGTGCCCTGTACGCCCATGCCGAAGCCATGGCCGCCAGTCGCCAGCCGATGCAGCTCGACCGGCACGCCTGCCTTCTCGCAGGCAGCTTGCATGATCAGGGTATTCTGCGGATCGGAAATCGGATCGTCTTGCGCCTGCACGAGGAAAACCGGCGGGCAATGTGCCTTCACGTGATCTTCCACCGACCACTCCGAAGTAAGGGCCGCACCCGGATGGCTGCCGATCAGCACCTTTCTCGTCGAGGTACGGTCGAACGGCGGTTTCAGGGTGATGACGGGATAGATCAATGCCGCAAGATCCGGCCGCGCCGAAAGCCCGTCGGCCGCATCGATCGGCTCGTAGGAAGCGAAAGCCGATCGCGTCGCTGCCAGGCCGAAAAGGTGGCCGCCAGCGGAAAAACCGAGGACACCAAGGCGATCAGGATTGATCTGGAAGGTTACGGCATTCGCCCGGATCAGCCGCAGCGCCCGCTGCGCGTCCTGCAGCGGCGCCAGTGGCCCGGCCTTCCAGCCTTCGGCCGGAAGCCGGTAGGAAAGCACGAAGGCGGTGATCCCGCGATCGTTCAGCCACTGCGCGGCCGGAAGCGCTTCGTTCTGCATCTCGATGCGCTTGTAGCCGCCGCCCGCTGCGATCAGGAAGGCCGTCCCATTGGGAGCTTTCGGCGCAAAGACATCGATCTTCGGCACCGCGATGTTGCTGACCGCCCCCTTGGAATTCTGCCGCACATCGCCCGACGGACCACCACCGCCCGGAGGAGAGCTCGGCCACAGCGGCAGGCTGGCGGGTGCCGCGGCTGCCGCTCTAGATATCCCGGGAAGAAGGGCGAGTGCGCCGATGGCGGCAAGGATCGAGCGGCGTGTCGGCATCTTCTGTCTCTCTTCGGTGTCAGCCGTCAGGCCGCTCCAGCAATGCGGCGAAAATGCAGATCGCTGACTGGGACATCTTGCCAAGTGGCTCCGTCAGGATAGAAAGAGCCAAACCGGGAGGGGGAAAATAATGGCATTCACAGGCGTCTTGAACTCTTCGGCAGACCGCCACTCGCTCCTCGACGACGCGCAGGGGCTGGTTGCCGGAAGCATGCTTGCGGTGCTCGGCGTCTCGCTGCTCTCAGGCGCCGGCCTTCTGACAGGCGGCACGGCCGGCATGGCCTTCCTGTTGCATTACGCCACCGGCTGGAGCTTCGGCCTCTGCTTCTTCGCCGTAAACCTGCCCTTCTATTATCTCGCCTTTCGCCGCCTCGGGCCTGCCTTCACGGTCAAGACCTTTATTGCGATCGCCATGACCTCGGCACTGTCCGAGGTTGCGCCTCGCTTCATCAGTCTTTCGCATGTCGATCCGATCGCCGGTGCCCTCTTCGGCGGTCTGGTCATCGGCGCGGGCATGCTGGCGCTCTTCCGCCATCGCGCCAGCCTGGGCGGCGTCGGTATTCTGGCGCTCTATATCCAGGATCGTTTCGGCTGGCGGGCAGGCCTCGTCCAGCTCGGCTTCGACGGCATCATTCTGGCGCTGTCCTTCTTTGTCGCCAGCCCGTTCATCATCGCCTGCTCGGTGCTTGGCGCAGTGGTCCTGAACCTCACGCTCGCCATCAATCACCGCAAGGACCGCTATATCGCGATGTGAGATCGCGCTCTTCTCTTTCGCCCTGATTTCACTACCTTTATGGCGTGGACCAAGTCGATACCGATACCAGCCTTGCCCTGCCTGCCCCTTTTCTCCGCTGGTTTGCGGAAAAGGGTTGGCGGCCGCGCACGCATCAGCTGGAATTGCTGGCGCGCGCCGAAGTCGGCGAGAGCACGCTGCTGATCGCGCCGACGGGCGCCGGCAAGACGCTGGCCGGATTTCTGCCGGCGCTGACCGATCTGACCCGCCGCGGCAAGATCCCACCGGGATCCGCCTTCACCGGCATCCACACGCTCTACGTCTCGCCGTTGAAGGCGCTTGCCGTCGATATCGAGCGCAACCTGACCAAGCCGGTCGAAGAGATGGGCCTGCCTGTCAGCATCGAAAACCGCACCGGCGACACGCCGAATGCCAAGCGCCAGCGCCAGAAGCTCAACCCGCCCGATATCCTGCTGACGACGCCGGAGCAGGTGGCGCTGCTGCTGGCCAACAAGGAAGCCGAACGCTTCTTCAAGGACCTGAAATATATCGTGCTGGACGAGCTGCATTCGCTCGTCACGTCCAAGCGCGGCCACATGCTCTCTCTCGGCATTGCCAGGCTCCGCAGGCTTGCCCCCAACCTGCAGACCATCGGTCTTTCCGCCACCGTCGCCGAGCCGATGGATCTGCAGAAATGGCTGGTGGCGCAGGAGGAGGGCGAGGAGAGACATGCTGGTCTCGTCACCGTCGAAGGCGGCGCGAAGCCCGATATCTCGATCCTGAAGACCGAGGAACGCATTCCCTGGTCGGGTCACTCCGCGAAATATGCCATTCCGGATGTCTATAAACAGCTTCTCGATCATCAGACGACGCTGCTCTTCGTCAACACCCGCTCGCAGGCCGAAATGCTCTTCCAGGAACTCTGGACGATCAACGAGGACAACCTGCCGATCGCCCTGCATCACGGTTCGCTCGATGTCAGCCAGCGGCGCAAGGTGGAAGCCGCCATGGCCGCCAACAAGCTGCGCGCCGTCGTCGCCACCTCGACGCTCGATCTCGGTATCGACTGGGGCGACGTCGACCTCGTCATCCATGTCGGCGCGCCCAAGGGCGCCTCGCGTCTCGCCCAGCGCATCGGCCGTGCAAACCACCGAATGGACGAACCGTCAAAGGCGATCCTCGTGCCTGCCAACCGCTTCGAGGTGATGGAGTGTCAGGCGGCGCTCGATGCGAATTACATCGGTGCGCAGGATACGCCGCCGGTTGGCCGCGGCGCGCTGGATGTGCTGGCGCAGCACGTGCTTGGCATGGCCTGCGCGGAGCCGTTCGACATGCTGCAGCTCTATGACGAGATCCGGACCGCGTCCCCCTATGCCGACCTCGCCTGGGAAACCTTCGAGCAGATCGTCGATTTCGTCGCCACCGGCGGCTATGCGCTGCGCACCTACGAGCGCTACGCCCGTATCCGCAAAACCAGCGACGGTCTCTGGCGAGTCTCCAATCCACAGGTGGCACAGCAATACCGGCTCAATCTCGGCACCATCGTCGAGAGCCCGATGCTGAACCTGAAGATGGTCAAGCGTGGCGAAGGCGGCCGCATCGGCCGCGGCGGGGCGGTGCTCGGCAAGATGGAGGAGTATTTCTTCGAGCAGCTGTCGCCGGGCGATACCTTCATCTTCTCCGGCAAGGTGCTGCGCTTCGAAGGCATCCGCGAAAACGAGGCGCTCGCCTCGCAGGCCTTCTCCCTCGATCCCAAGATCCCATCCTATGCCGGCGGCAAGTTTCCGCTCTCGACCTATCTCGCCGATCAGGTCCGCTCGATGATCGCCGATCCTGACCGTTGGCACCATTTGCCGGATCAGGTGCGTGACTGGCTGTCGCTGCAGAAAGACAAGTCGATGCTGCCGAAGCGCGACGAGCTGCTGATCGAGACCTTCCCGCGCGGCAGCCGCTGCTACATGGTCGCCTACCCCTTCGAGGGGCGCTTGGCCCACCAGACGCTCGGCATGCTGCTCACACGGCGGCTGGAGCGCGCAGGCGCGAAACCGCTCGGCTTCGTCTGTACCGATTACTCGCTCGGCATCTGGGGCTTGGAGGATATGGGCCAGATGATCTCAAGCGGCCGCCTCAGCCTCGCCGACCTTTTCGATGAGGATATGCTCGGCGACGATCTGGAAGAATGGCTCGACGAATCCTTTCTTTTGAAGCGCACCTTCCGCAATTGCGCCGTGATTGCAGGCTTGATCGAGCGCCGTCACCCGGGCAAGGAAAAGAGCGGCCGGCAGGTCACCGTTTCCGCGGATCTGATCTATGACGTACTGCGAAGCCACGAGCCTGATCACATCCTGCTGCAGGCGACGCGGCAGGATGCCGGCACCGGGCTTTTGGATATTTCCCGGCTTGGCGATATGCTGAGACGAATCAAGGGTCACATCACGCATCGCGCGCTGGACCACATCTCGCCGCTCGCCGTGCCCGTCATGCTCGAGATCGGCAAGGAGGCGGTGCCGGGCGAAGCCCATGATGCGCTGCTGGCCGAAGCGGCAGACGACCTCATCGCCGAGGCGATGAGCTGAAGATTTAGGATAGAAGACCGCAATGAACCGCCTGGCGCTGGCGCGCGAACTCAACGGATTGGTCCCGATGCCCGGCGTGGAAACGTCGGTCGCTGGTGTTGCCGCCGTCTGCGATCCACTCGGCGCGCTCTATCTGCCGGAAACAGGTATGCTCGTCGTCTCCGACCTGCATCTGGAGAAGGGGGCAGCCTTCGCCCGCCGCGGCATGATGCTGCCGCCTTACGATACGCTGGCGACGCTCACCGTTCTCTCGGCCGTCATTGCCCGCTACGATCCGAAGATCGTCGTCTCGCTCGGCGACAATTTTCATGACCGCGTCGGCTCGCAGCACCTGCCGGAACCCTTCCGCATGCTGATTGCGGACATGGCCCGCGGCCGTGAATGGATATGGATCAACGGCAACCATGACCCTGACGGCACCGTCGATCTGCCCGGCATCTGCGCCGACGAGATCCACTATGGGGGCCTCACCTTCCGGCATGAGCCGAAGGGTGGATTGCAGCAGGGCGAAATCGCCGGTCACCTGCATCCGGCCGCCACCGTCCGCCGCCGCGAAAAATCGATCCGCCGTCCCTGCTTTGCCACCGATGGTTCTCGCCTGTTGATGCCCGCCTTCGGCGTGATGAGCGGCGGCCTCGATCTCGGTCACAAGGCGATGAAGGGCCTGTTCGACCACGCATCGCTGGTCGCCCATCTCCTGGGCCGCGACCGCATCTATTCCGTCAGGTTCGGAAACCTGCGCGGCTAAGTTCGCGCCTCAATCGCACCCATTCAGCTGCTGCTGGTAGGTCGCGGCCATGTTCGCAAACTTCTGCGCCGTCTTCTGCAGCTGGCCGTTCGAGCGCCAGTCGCCGCGCTTGTAGCCGGTTGGGCCGGAATAATAGGCGAGGTAGAGATTGTAGGCATCATTGCGTTGGATGCCGGTCGCTTGGCTGTTGCTGTAGTGGTACCAGGCAATGAAATCGATCGCGTCGGCGAAGTTGGTGCGGCGGCCGGTCCAGTTTCCTGTCTCGGACTGGTAGTGGCTCCAGGTGCCGTCGAGCGCCTGTGAATATCCATAGGCGGTCGATTGCCGCGTCCAGGGAATGAAGCCGAAAAGTTTGGTGCGCGGCGGACGGGCGTTCGGCTGGAAGCCGGATTCCACATACATCGTCGCCATCAGGATCGGCACGGGAATGCCGTATTTCTTCTCTGCGCGCTCGGCCTCGCGCTGCCAGTTGGTAAACAGGCCGTCGCGCTGGTCGAAGACCGCGCAGATATTTCGTGTCTGACGGGGCGCCGTCGCACAGCCGGCAACAAGTGCCAGCAGCACCAGGGCGAGAAGTGTACGGATACGCAAAACTGAACCTCTCGTTTCGAGAGATTACTAACTCGTAAATCTTAAAGACCGGTTTTTATTCAAAGGCGAAGTTGTGTCCCTCAGAAGGCGGGATGTGGGCGCGCTGGCGCGGCCAGGGATTGATGCCATCTCTCAGCCACAGAGCCGTGTCCAGCCAGGATCCTGCTGCAGGGCGGGAATGAAACAGGCTGACATAAGTGTCGGCTGTTCGGCCGTTTGGTGAGACCCGCCTTCTCGGCTACAACAACATCAACGAAACCTAAACCGCTTTCGGCACCGCGTAGCGCAAAATAACGCCGCCGTTCTTGGTCGCCGTGCTCTCGATAAGCGTCATGGCGCGCTGTTCGCTGGCGGGCTTGAAATGGGGATTGCCGCTGCCGAGAATGACTGGCACGAGGCAGATGCGGATCTCATCGACCAGCCCGGCCTTCAGCATCCCGTCGGCGAGTTCGGCGCTGCCGAAGATGAAGATCGTCTTGCCATCCTGCTGTTTCAGCTTGGTGAGTTCGGCGACGGGATCGCTGACGACGCGCGTGTTGTTCCAGGTCGCCTCTGTCAGGGTGCGGGAAACGGCGATCTTGGCGATGCTGTTCATATAGGGCTTGATATTGTCTTCGTCTTCGGTCGTCGTCCAATAGGCGGCCATGCCCTCGTAGGTCTTGCGCCCGAAGACCAACAGGTCCCCTTCCTTGCCGAACTGCTCTGAATAGGCTTCCAGCTCCGGTCCCCAGACCAGCGTATGGAAGCCGATATCCCAGGGCTTCGTGCCCTCGAAATAGCCATCAAGCGTCATCAGATTCCAGACAACGAGCTTGCGCATTTGCATTTCCTCCCTTTGAACGTCTAAATCTATCATACTCAAAACTGATTGCGAAAAGCAACCGGTTGAGTACGGGGTAAACCACCGGCAAAATGCAATCGGTTTTGGGAGCTGGGAATGAATGAGTTGCACCGCTCGGGTTGCCCGATCAATTTGACGCTCGAGGTCCTCGGCGACAGATGGAGCCTGATCGTCATCCGCGACATCATGTTCGGCAATCGCCGCCATTTTCGCGAGCTGCTGCAGAATTCGGTGGAGGGGATCGCCTCGAACATCCTGGCAGACCGCCTTCGCCGTCTCGTCGACAAAGGGTTGCTTACTAAAGAAGACGATCCGAGCCATAAGCAAAAGTCGGTCTATAGCCTCACCGAGATGTCGATCGATCTCGTGCCCTTGTTGGCGCAGATGGGCGCCTGGGGGCGAAAGCACATGCCTGTTTCAGAGGAGCTGGCGATCCGCGCCGAACTGCTGGAAAATGGTGGAGCGCAGCTGTGGAACGATTTCATGGATGAGCTGCGCGCCAAGCATCTCGGCATGGAGCTTCCACCGGGAACACCTTCGGTCCTTGGGCGGCTGACAGAAGCCTATCTCGAGGTCATAGCGCGGAAGAAAAGCGCCTGATCAGTCCTTGCGGAAGACGATGCTGGCCAGCCAGCCGGTGATCAGCGCCAGAAATACGGAGAAGGCGCCGTAAAGGATCGGCTTCTCGTGCGCTGCATCGGTGATCATCTGCTCGATGCCGGTTTTGATGACGCGCAGCGGCACGGATTTCTGCGTCACTAGCTTTCCGCTCTTGAACAGATAGGCGCGCACCGTATGCACGCCGTTCGGAATATTGGCTGGAAGCCGCAGGCTCGCCTTGAAGAGGTTGGAGCTGACGAAGCGGACCCCCGAGGGATCACGCTCGTAGAGGCCGCCGCTCTGCTGCAGACGGCGGAAGGATTCGCGGAATTCGCCGAGACTGCTGCCATCGCCGACATAGCCGACCGGCGTCAGCGGAATATGGTCGATGCCGATCCCCTCGTCGGTGAGGTCGAGCGGGGTCGTGACGTCATCGATCGCCCGTGAACTCGACATCGAATAGGAATGCGGCACCGCCTCGAAGGTCATCGAGCTGGTGTTGATCCAGATGCCGAAGACGCGTTGCTTCTTGCGCACCGTGGCGTTCTCGCGCGGCCCCTCCAGAACGACGACCACGTCATATTGCCCGACGGCCAGCAGCAGCTGGTCGGTCTCAGTGACGGCGCCGAAGATCGTCAGGTCCGCGCCGCGGAAATCGGAGGTGATGGCGATTTCGCTGGTCGAGGTGCCGATCTCCAGGCCTTCGCGGGAGCTCTCGGAATTCTGCCCGGGCAGCAGCATCTGTGCAGATGCAAGGCCGGGCAGGAGGAGGGCGAGCGACAGGGCGAAGGCAGGAAGGCAGCGCATCAATTGCCTCCCATCACGATCGAGTAGATATCGGCAGGCGTGACGACCAGCGAAATTGCCAGACGAATGCCGACTGCAAGAACCAGCAGACCGAGAAGGGCGCGCAGCTGTTCGCCGCGCAGCTTCTGGCCGACACGCACGCCATACTGCGCACCGATGACACCGGCGACCATCAGGATGAAGGCGAGCACGATATCGACGGAAAAGTTCGTCGCGGCCTGCACGATCGTCGTGTAGGCGGTGACGAAGATGATCTGGAACAGCGAGGTGCCGACGACGACATTCGTCGGAATGCGCAGCAGGTAGATCATCGCCGGAACCATGATGAAGCCGCCGCCGACACCCATGACGGATGTCAGGATGCCGATCCCGAAGCCGAGCGCGATCACCGGGATGACGCTGAGATAGATCTTCGATTTCTTGAAGCGCACCTTGAAGGGCAGGCGATGCACCCAGTGGTGATGCCCGGGCTTGCGCGGCGCCGGCGCCTCGTTCTTTGCCGCGCGGCGCATCGCGTTGACGCTTTCCAGCAGCATCAACCCGCCGACGGTGCCGAGAAACACGACGTAAAGCAGGGAGATGAACAGGTCGAGCTGGCCGAGACGGCGCAAGAGCGAGAAAATCCAGATACCGACGGTGGCGCCGGAAAGGCCGCCGATCAGCAGCACCGATCCCAGTTTGACGTCGAGCGTGCCGCGCCGGAAATGCGTGATCGCGCCGGAGATCGACGATGCCACGACCTGATTGGCACCGGTGGCGACGGCGACGACGGGTGGGATGTTGTAGAAGATCAACAGCGGCGTGATCAGGAAGCCTCCGCCAACGCCAAACATGCCCGACAGGAAGCCGACCGCGGCGCCCATGCCAAGAATGATGAAGATGTTCACCGACAACTCTGCGATGGGCAGATAAATTGCCACAACCGACCCCGATTACTCACTGCCCCCGCCGGGCAGACGCGCTTGTCCCGTTCGAATGGCGCATCATACTTGGAAATCGTTGCCAGAGGCTTTCGAGAAACGACATCCGTTCCGCACATTCCGCGGCGATAACTCCCGAATAATCCGGCTTTTTTCAGGATTTATGACAGGCCTTCGCGAAGTCCTGATGTTTTCTTGCCCGGCACCTGTCTGTGGCGCCGGGCAAAGACCATCTCTTGCCTAGAGACCGGCCCGTGCCAGCCCATGTTCGACAAGCCGGTCGATGACCTCGGGATAGCTGACGCCGCTTGCCGCCATCGCCTTCGAATACATGCTGATATCGGTGAAACCGGGGATCGTGTTCACCTCGTTGATCAGGAAGCGCATGTCTTCGGTCAGAAAGAAATCGACGCGGGCCATGCCGTCGCAGCCAAGCGCGCGGAAGGCGAGTGCCGCGGTCTCGCGGATCTTTGCCTCGATCTCCGGCGGCAGCTCCGCAGGAACCTTCAGTGCCGCGCCGTCCTCGTCAATATATTTGGCATCGTAGCTGTAGAAGCCATGGCTTTCAGCCGGGATGATCTCGCCGGGGCGCGAAACGAAGAGCCCGCCCTTGGTGTCTTCAAGCACACTGCATTCGATCTCGCGTCCGCGAATGAATTCTTCGGCGAGCAGCTTCCGGTCATGCTTGAAGCCTTCGGCGAGCGCGGGGCCGAATTCCTGGCTGCCGGAAACCTTGCGGACACCGACCGACGAACCCTGCCGCGCCGGCTTGATGAACAGTGGCAGGCCAAGTTCGCCTTCGAGGTCGCCGAATGCGGGTGCCTTTCCCTCATGGATCGTCACCGCCCGGGCAACCGGCAGGCCGGCAGCGCGCAGCAACTGCTTGGCGATATCCTTGTCGAGCGCTGTCGCCGAGCCGAGGATGCCGCAGCCCACGAGCGGCACGCGGGCGACCTCGGCCAGCCCCTGCACCGATCCGTCCTCGCCATGGATCCCGTGCAACACTGGAAAGAGGATGTCGATCTTGCCGGCATCGCTCATCTTGTCTGCGTCAATCGCGATCATCCGTCCAAATCCGCCCGGCACAAGCGCTAACTCGGTGCCGCTGAGAGGCTTGGTCAGGTTTCCATTCTCGAAACGGCTGAGCAGCCACTGACCCTCGCGGGTGACGAACACCGGAACCGCTTCGTATTTCGAAGGCTCCAGCGCCCGCATCACGTTCGTTGCGGATAGCACCGAAACGTCATGTTCCGCCGAGCGGCCGCCGAAGAGCACGGCGATGCGCAGCTTGCCGCGGGAAGATGTCATGAAAACCTCCGGAATGATCTGGTGTTGAAATGGTCAGAAGCCGATGGCGATGCCGCGATTGGCGAAGAAGCGGTCGAAAACAGAAAGCGGCAGCGTCACGTCGGCCTGGCTTGCGGCATCGTGACCGGATGGATTGTGGAAGCGGATCGTCTCCGGCGAGGCCGCCGTGACCAGAACCAGGTGTCCGCCCTTCGACGGCGGTACGCGGTTCGGCCAGCGAATGCCGCTATTGACGGAGGCGATGAAGAACGGCCGCTCAGCCAGAAGCGCCGGGATAGCTGATGTCTGGACGCCGGTCATCGTCTCGGCGGCAAGTCCGAAATGCTCGCGCACGTAGGTTACGAAGGGCGCATAGATCAGCCCCTTGATCGAGGCATCCAGCTCGTTGACGACATAGCCGCCATAGGCGGTGCAGACCCGCGCCAATGCCAGCGTCGGGTGGATCTCTCCGCGGGCGGCCAACACCATCTTCAGGCAGGCCATGCCGCAGACGTTGACGGCCCAGCGCGCGTATTCCTCCACAGTCTCCGCGCCCGACCGTTGCCAGAGCGGATCGCGCAATAGCGCCGTAGAGCCCTCGGCAAGTACGGGCAACGTCATGTCAGCCGTTTCCCACTGGCTGAAATAGGGCACGCTGTCCCGCTGAATGCTCACGAATCCCCCGGCTGGCAATCAATCACGGTGGCGAAACTCCAAAAGCAAAACGACCCTTTTGCGGCGAAGGCAAAAGGGCCGTTCCGATTTCACGCTTTTACGCCGGCGTTATGCCTTGGTGGCGTTCTTGGCGTTGCGCTCCAGCAGAGCCTTGACGGTGTCGTCGTTGATCTTGCCGGAGGGATCCTGGCCGATCGACTTCTGGAAGCTCTTGATTGCCGAGACGGTCTTGGCGCCCATCTCGCCGTCCGGCGTACCGGCGTCGAAGCCGTTATTGTTCAGGATCGCCTGAATGTTGCGGATCGCCTTCTTCATGTCGACGCTGGAGGTGCTGGTGCCCTTGCCGGTCCAGGCATCAGGCACGTCGATGCCGTTGGCCTTGTTGTCGAGTTGCTGCGGCTTCCAGGCGTCGGTGGTGGCGCGCGCCTTTTCGAGATCGGCAGGCTTCATCGCCTTGGCCACTTCGTCGCGCTTGGCACCAGCGTCCTTGTCGCCACCCTTGGCGGCGATCGCGAACCACTTGTAGCTCTCGCCGAGATCCTGCGTCACGCCATTGCCGCGGGCGCAGAGGATGGCGAGGTTGAACTGGCTGTCGGTGATGCCGAGATTGGCAGCCTTGGTGAACCAGTTCGCCGCCGTCGCATAATCCTGCTGTCCGAGCGCGCCGGAGGCGTAGAGCACGGCAAGATTGTGCATGGCGCTGGCATTGCCCTGGTTGGCCGCCTGCTCGTAATAGTCCTTGGCCTTGTTGATGTTGCGGGCGACACCGGTACCCTTTTCATAGATGCTGCCGAGGCGGTACTGCGCCGGGGCAAAGCCCTTGTCCGCAGAAAGCTGGTACCACTTGACGGCATCGGCTTCGCTGACCGTCACGCCGTTGCGGCCTTCGCTGTAACGGGCAGCGATTTCGAACAGGGCGAGTGCATCGCCAGCGCGTGCCGCGTCGGCAAGTGCCGCCGGCTGGATCACGTCAGGAATGGTCAGGCCCGGCTGGGCCGGTGCCGCGTTGGTCGAGGCCGGGGCATCCTTCGGCGCGAAGGCCGTGGCGTCCTGCGTCGGGGCGCCCGGCGTCAGGGTCGCAGCGCCTTCGCCGTCGAGCGGTGCCGCATCGGTCAGGTGCTCGGTTGGTGCAGTTGGCGGAACGGCGGCCTGAGGCGCAGCTTCGGGAGCAGCGGGTGCTTCATTCTGGGCGGCTACAGGTGCATCGGCCTGCGGAGCGGCCGACGTGTCGGCCGTTGCTGGAGTCTGCGTGGCATCGCTCAGCACGGCCACTTCGGCTGGCGGTGCGCTTTGGCCGGATGTCAGCGTCCGGGCAAGCGGGAACGCCATGATCGCCAGAAGAACGGCGCCGACGGCGAGAAGCAGCGGACGGCGGAAGCGCGAGAACGAGCTTGCGCCACCGGCAGGCTTCGGAGCCTTGGCTTTCTTCTCACCCTTGACCGGCTGTGCCTTCGGGTCGGATTCGATTGCGGCAGCCTGTGCCGCGCGGCGGGCGGCCGCGATATAGTCGGCGCGATCGTTTTCGGTCGCGGGCTTTGGATTGGCACGCGCTGCACTCTGGCTGGCGCGAACCCGCTCCAGGATCTTCTTGACGTCAGGGGCGCCGGAGCCCGGCTCCAGCAGCTCGTTGGCCTCTTCGGACGGCACGACATCGACAGGATCGATCGACGGGACCGGATCAATGACAGTGCGCTCGCCGGCCTGAGCCTTCGGCGCCTTCTTACCCGGCATCAGCTTCTTGCCGAGCGCCAGAAACAGGCTCTTGCTCTGCTTGGCGTCAGCGGCGGGCTTGGTAGCGGCCTCGATGGCGATTGCGCTGGTGTGGCTGACGGGAGGCTGCATCGGCTGCTGCGCAGCCGGTTCGCTGACGGCGCGGGCAGCGGGTGCGGCAGCTGCAGTCTTCGTTCCAAAGACTGCAGGCCTTTCGGCCTCCGCGCCGGCCGGAATCAGCGAATAGGGATCGACTTCGAAATCGGCATTGGCGGCCGGCATCCGTGCAGCCGGCCTGCTGTTGCGCGTTTCCATGTCGTCAAGCCGGTCGGCAATGTGGACGAGCGTTTCATGTAGGGCCTGGAACGTCTTGTGGGTGCGTTCCTCGCCGCTGCGGCTCAGATCCTCGAGTTGGCGAAGATCGGCGGCAAGGGCGTTCAGGGCCGACATGTCGGCGGCCGGGACGGAACCTGCCTGCAGGTTGCCATTGCGGGAATAGGCATCGACCACCGCTTCGGCGGCCTGGCGTGCGGCTTCGATGATATATTCGTCGCTCGTTGCCATGTAATCTTCGATCGCGCCCATGCGACGGTCGAGATCGATCGACAGTCCCTCGTTGCCGCGCGGTTCGTGCAGCAGTGCCGAAAGATTGGCGATCTGGTCTTCAAGGCTCTTCAGTGCTCGCGAGTCGGTTGCCGGTGCCGCCGTGCTTTCTTCCAGCCGGGCGGCGATGTCGCTAAGGCGGCCCTCGATGCGGCGGAAGGCGCTGTCATCGACAGGCGCCTGGGCCACCGGCGCAGGCTGCATTTCCATCTGGTCGATACGGCGGGCGAGATAATCGAGACGCTCGGCCAGAACATCGTTGACCGCACCGCTTTCGAGCGCATCGATCTTGCGGGAAATATCGGCCAGCGCGCCGTTCAGTTCAGGCTGGGCAGCGGCCTTGTGGGTTCGCTCCAGCATGTAGGACAGCTGTTCCAGCCGTTCGTCCAGGCGCGAGCTTGCCTTGGTGTTTGCCAGTTCCTCGACGCGGCGCGTCAGCATTTCCAGCCGGTCGGCCATGCCATCGGCAGGATTCGAGCGGCTTTCGACACTACGGCCCATCAGGTCGATCTGTTCGGCCAGGGCGTTCAGGCGGCCTTCGAGGCGGTGCATCAGCGCCGGATCGCCGCTGGTGGCATTGCGGCTGCTGGCGGCGATCGCCCGGCTGATTTCGTCGAGGCGCGTATCCATTGCCGCGAACTGCTCGGACATTGCCCGGTCATGCGGCTGGATCATGCTGCCGAACTGTTCCATCGCGCTGGCAATGGAGATCAGCTTGTCTTCGAGTGCCCGCACGGCCGGGCTTTCGCCCATGCCGCCGATGTGGCGCTTGATATCGTCAAGGCGGTAGGCGAGCGTCACCAGCTCTTCCTGCAGGCCCGCCGTGTCGAGCGCGTGCAGCTGGTTTTCGAAACCATCCCAGCGGCTTTCCATGTGACGCACGGAATCTTCGCGGGCGAGGCCGTCCATCAGCGAGCGCAGTTCGTCGAATTCGCTGCGCAGTCCCGCAGCTTCCGGACCGGCAGAGCGGTGCGACAGCTGGTCGATGCTCTCGGCCAGGCGGCCCATGTCTTCGCGGATGTCGTCGGCAAAGCGGCGATCTTGCGCCGATGACTTGAGGTCGCGAAGCTCGCTCCGCAGCGCACTCATTTCGCGGGTTACACCTTCGGAGATGTCGCGCTTGAGATCCTGGCGCAGGTTGACCAGCGCCTGGGCGATCTCGGTCATCGTGTCGCTGGAGGCACCATAGGCGGGAGCCGGTGCTGCGGCCGGCGCCGGAGCGCGGATCGCGGGTGCCGGTTCGCGGTAGGCAGCAGCTGCCGCGCGTTCGGCGGCGGCGCGTTCGCGTCCCTGTTCCAGCATGCGCTGGCGCTGGCGGATTTCGGCGAGCGGATCGGGACGTGCTGCTGCGGGAGCGGCGTAGGCCGGTCGCGGCTGCTCGTAGGATCGCACATAGGCGTCACGCTCCGGCGGCGCGTTGCGCGGCGCAACGTCGCGCGGGCCATTGCCGCCCATCAGTCCTTCGATGCGCGCCTCCAGGCCTTCGATCGTGCGATTAAGCGCGTCGAGAGACGACCTTTCGGGGCTCCGGGGAGAATTTGATCGCGATCCGTTCATCTTCTTGCTCGCTTCGTCTGCCTCAACCCTCGTCAGGGTTCGGCTATTGGCTTGAGAGACCGTACATCCGAGTTTAGTTTTTTAGACTTTCCTCAAGCTGGACGGCGTAGCGGCATTCCGAAGAAACGCGAGACTTGAAAAAGGAATGCGGATTACCACTGCTCACCGCGCACCTTTCACGAAACGTGGTAAACAACCCGTTAATTTGCGTGAGAATTTTTTAACGTTTGGGTCTTTGCTGTGCTTTTCCGGGGCTTAGGAGCGCCGCGCCTTGATCGTGTTCATCACGAAGCTGGTCTCGATCGTATCGACGCATTTCAGCTTGGCGATCTTGTCCTTGATGAAACGTTCGTACTGATCAAGCCCGGCACTCATCACCTTCAGCACATAGTCTTTCGAGCCGGTTACCAGATGGCACTCCAGTACTTCGTCCCAGCCGCGTACTGCATTCTCGAACATCTGGATCTCGTCCTCGTGCTGGCGGCTGAGCCCGATCGAGGCGATCGCCGTCATCGTCCAGCCCTCGACGGCGGGATCGATCAGCGCCGTGTACCCCTTGATCACACCGGTCTCCTCCAGCCGCCGCAAGCGCCTCAGGCAGGCGGAAGCCGATAGCCCGACGCGCTCGGCCAGCTCGTTGTTGGTGATACGTGCATCGGCTGCCAACTCCCGGAGGATACGGCGATCGATCTCGTCGGCAATTTTCTGCGTCATGCTGATGAAACTCCGCAATAAGTTGCTCTGTGGAACATCATGCCGCGTGAAATAGCAAGAAAGTGCCGCCGCATTTGATATAATTTGCGGTGCGAAAACCGTGACATCGATCGAGGAGACATCCGATGACTGCGCCGCACCCTTCGAGAACCCATATCGGCAATCATGCCCTGCATCCGGAAACCCAGATGCTGAACTATGGCTATGATCCCGAACTCTCCGAAGGCGCCGTCAAGCCGCCGGTCTTCCTGACCTCCACCTTCGTCTTCAAGTCCGCCGAAGATGGCCGCGACTTCTTCGACTATGTCTCCGGCCGCAAGGAGCCGCCGGAAGGCAAGGGAGCTGGTCTCGTCTATTCGCGCTTCAACCACCCGAACAGCGAGATCGTCGAGGATCGTCTTGCCGTCTATGAGCGGACGGAAAGCTGCGTGCTGTTTTCATCGGGCATGTCGGCGATCGCCACGACGCTGCTGGCCTTCGTTCGCCCCGGCGATACAGTGCTCCACTCCCAGCCGCTCTACGGCGGCACGGAAACGCTGCTCGCGCGGACCTTCCTCAATCTCGGCGTCTCGGCCGTTGGTTTTGCCGATGGTGTCAGCGAAACCTCAGTAGAGGCAGCAGCCGAAGAGGCCATGGCCAAAGGCCGCGTTTCGGTCATTCTGATCGAAACGCCGGCCAATCCGACCAACAGCCTGGTCGATGTCGCGATGATCCGCCGCGTCGCCGATGCGATCGGCAGGAAGCAGGGTCACACCCCGATCGTCGCCTGCGACAACACGCTGCTCGGCCCGGTCTTCCAGCGGCCGATCGAGCATGGCGCCGACATCTCGCTCTATTCGTTGACCAAATATGTCGGCGGGCACTCGGACCTGATCGCTGGTGCCGCCCTTGGCCGCAAGGCTGTGATGAAGCAGGTGAAGGCGTTGCGCGGTGCCATCGGCACGCAGCTCGATCCGCATTCCTGCTGGATGCTCGGGCGGTCGCTGGAAACGCTGCAGATCCGCATGGAGCGGGCAAACAGCAATGCCGAGGCGGTTGCCGGTTTCCTGCGCGATCACCCGAAGGTCGAGCGGATTCACTATCTGCCCTACAATGACGCGCAGTCGCCGGTTGGGCAGACATTCGCCACGCAATGCAGCGGCGCGGGTTCGACCTTTTCTTTCGACATCAAGGGTGGCCAGCCGGCCTCGTTCAAATTCCTGAACGCCTTGAAGATCTTCAAGCTCGCCGTCAGCCTCGGCGGAACGGAATCCCTGGCCTCTCACCCGGCAACGATGACGCATTCGGGCGTTCCGGCAGATGTGCGTCAGCGCATCGGCGTACTGGAATCGACGATCCGGCTGTCGATCGGCATCGAGCATCCCGACGACCTGATCGCCGATCTGGCATTGGCGCTCGACGAAGCGTGAGGGCGGGCGGCCTCAGGCCGCCGCTACCTCCCTGACGTCATCGAGGAGAAAATGCACGACGACATATTTCGTCGTGTAGTGCCTGCCGCTATCCGACGTCAGGTCGGCGCTGCCGCCGTCGGCCGGATGCCAGGCATGATAATGGGGGTTGGTGGTGATCAGGGTAATCGCCTTGCCGGCAAATCGGCCGTCGAGGCGATAACGGGCCTCGGCCAGAGGCCAGATCCGCTCGTAGTCTTCCTGTGGAATACGAACCTTCAGCGCGTTGCGACGGGTGGCGGCGCCATGCGTCCCATCCTCGTGGGTCACCGCTGGAAGGTCCAGCACCACTTCCTCCGCATCCTTGAGAACGAAATTGAATTCCTCAGGCCACATGCGTCTCATGAAATCGCTCCTCCCAAGCTCATTCTTCGGTTAGCCAGCGAAATGTAACGCGTCTGTCGGCGGAAGCAACAGCCGGTTATGAAAGCCAGTCCGGAAAGTCCTCGCCGGCGGGGACCCGGTCCCATGCCTGGGCGGCAATCTTCCAGCCGTCACTGCCCTTCACCAGCAGCATCATCTCGACATTGTTGCTGCGATCGCGTCCATTCTCGATCGCCTCGCAACTGGCAACGGCGACGGCGATATTGCCGAAAACCAGGATCTTGCTTGCAGGACAGTGCTCGGCAAAGGCCCGAAGGGAGGTCTGCGACAGGCCTTCCATGCGCTCGAGAAACTTGGCCGCCGTCTGCGCTCTTGCCGGGCGCGCCGATGCGAATAGCTGGGCATCCGGATGGAAGTCCTCCATGAAGCCATCGGCATCCGGCCCAGCACCGTAAGTCCAGCTCAGATGGGCAAACTGGCGTGCGATGAGATCTGCAATGGCGCGATGGTCGTCCATGCGCTCCTCCGGTTGCAAGTGCCGGTCAAGCTTACCAGCTTTCCGGGCCAATGTCCGCTGCCGGAGATTGCTGCCAGCAAGGCATTGTTAATATTCGTGGAACTTCAGCTCTTGCGTTCGCGAATCATGGCATCATGTTTAAGCAGTTCGTGACTGACGACGGAGGTTTGGAATGGGACAGGTTGTCCGGCTCCCCGCCAATGAAGCTGAAAGATTGCTCGCTGTTCGCGCCTTGAATGCCGCGAGCCGCAGTCCGACGCCGGAACTTGCCGCCCTGGCCGAGCTCGCCCGCGGCGTCTTCGGCACGCCCTTTGCGGCCATCAACATCATCGACGAGGATTGGCAGCGGATCGCCGGCCAGGCCGGAATGCAGCTCGCCGAGTGCTCGCGCGATCTCTCCATCTGCACCCGCGTCGTCTACGCCAACGATCTCGTCATCGTCCCCGACCTGCAGCGCCATCCGGAATTGTCGCGCATGCCCTATGTCGAGGGTCATCCGCATTTTCGCTTCTACGCCGGCGCGCCGATCGAAACCGATGACAGCCTCGCTGTCGGCGCCTTCTGCATTCTCGACACCAGGCCGCGGGATCTCTCGGAAGTCGAAATCGACAGCCTCCGCCGCTTCGCGCTGGTCGCAAGCGCCTTGCTCCGCCTGCAGAAGGCCAACATGATCATGGGCCTTGCCGAAACCAGTCTAAGGGCCGCGGCGATGACCGATCCGCTCACCGGCTTCTACAATCGCTCGGCTCTCGCGGCGCTGGTCGATGGCGAACTCGACAGGTCGCTTGCAGCAGGCCAGACCTTCGGCGCTCTCTATCTCGACATGGATGGCTTCAAGGGCATCAACGACCGTCTCGGCCACCATGCTGGCGACGAAGTGCTGCGCGAAGCCGCAAACCGCATCCGCGCTGTCGTCCGGGCAGGTGATATCGCGGTGCGCATGGGCGGCGACGAGTTTGCGCTCTTCGTTCCCAATCCGCCGAATGCAGCAGCTTTATCCTCGGTCGCCGACCGGCTGGTTGCGGCCTTCCGCCAGCCTTTCGAGGTCGAGGGCCAGACAGTTTCCGCCCGCCTCAGCATCGGTGGGGCCTTGGCGCCGCAGGCCGGGACGAACCGTATCGATCTTCTCAAGGTCGTCGATACCGCGCTCTACCAAGCGAAGGCTGCGGGCCGTGACCGCTACCTGATCGCCGGCATCTGACGGGCCGCTTTCAGCGCTCTTTCCAGCGAGCGGTAGATGCGCGGATCATCGCATTGCGCCGCATTGAAGCGCAAATAACTGTTCGATGTCTGCGACAGGCTGAACGCATTGCCGGGAGCGAGCACGACATTATCGGCAAGGCAGGCCTGCGCGATGTCTCCGGCATTGATGCCATCAGGCAGGCGGCACCACAGGAAGATTCCGGATCGTGGCCGGATCCATGGCTCGATGCCGAGCCCGGCCAGCCGGCCGATCGTGTCGTCCATGGCCTTGGAAAGCCGGACCTTCAGCGTATCGAGATGCTTGCGGTAGCTGCCGTCGGTCAGAAGCAGCAGTATGAGTTCGGCATTGAGCCTGCCGCCGCCAATGCTCGTCACCAGCTTGAGATCAATCAGCGGTTCGACCCATTCCGGCTTCGCTGCGATGAACCCGCAACGCACCGAAGTCGAAATCGTCTTCGAGAAGCTGCCGACATGCACGACCCGCTCCAAACCATCGAAAGCAGCCAGCCGTGGCGAAGGTTCATGCTCCAGATCGGCGAAGATATCGTCCTCGATGATTGTCATGTTGGCCCGCTCCGCCAGCTTTAGCAGCTTGTGCGCGACAACGGCGGAGCAGGTGGCTCCGGTTGGGTTGTGGATGGCCGAGTTGGTGATGTAGAGCCGCGGCCGGTGCTGTTCGATCGCTTGCTCGAAGGCTTCGATATCGGGGCCATGCGGCGTCATCGGTACTGCGACGGCCCTGGCGCGATTGGCGCGCAGCAGCGCATGAAAGTTGAAGTAGCAGGGATCATCGACGATGACGGTATCGCCCGGCTCAATCAGGAACCGGCAGACCAGATCGATCGCCTGGGTGCCGGATTCCGTCAGGATGATATGATCGGGGGAGGCCGGGATTCCGCGTTCGTTCATCCGCCGGGACAGCAATTGCCGCAGTGGAAGCTGGCCGAGCGGCGTTCCGTAATTGGCAAGAACGGCATCCTCTCCGCGGGCAATGGTCCGCAGCGCCTTGCGCATTGCATCGACGGGCATCCAGCTTTCCGGCAGCCACCCGCATCCGGGCTTCAGCAGGGCAGGGCTGTCTTCCAGCGATTGCCGGTAGACCCAGAGCGGATCGATCGCCCGGTCGAGTTTCGGCCCGATATCGGACAGCGTCAGCGGTGCTGGTGGGCTGGACGCGTAAAAGCCTGACCCCGGGCGTGAGCGAATAAGGCCTTCTGCCGCCAACCGCTCGTAAGCCTCGACCACAGTCGAGGCGGAGACATGCATGGTCTTGGCGAAGGCCCGCACCGAAGGCAACCGTGAACCTGCCACCAGTTCCCGCCCGGATATCCGCCTGCGTATCTCCGTCATCACGGCGCCGATGCGCTTGCCGCTCTCCGGATTCTTGATCGCCTGATCCATCTGTACTGTATCCGTGTCCATAACAGTTTGTGGAAACTGTACCGCATTGTCGCTGGCAATGCCATGCCCTCGGGTTCATAGCAGGCGAGAACAGGAGCATGCAGATGGACAGAACGGCAGCCGGTTGGCTCAGTGGCTTTGTGGGGATTCTCATTTTCAGCGGCTCGCTGCCTGCGACACGTGTTGCCGTGGCGAGTTTCGACCCAGTGTTCCTCACTGTGGCGCGCGGCGCGATCGCCGGCATCCTGGCCGGCGGGCTTCTGCTTCTGTTTCGCGAGAAGCGCCCGCAGCGTGGTGATCTGCTGCCGCTCGTCGTCGTTGCCCTCGGCGTTGTCGTTGGCTTTCCGCTGTTGACGGCGCTGGCGCTGAAACACATCACCTCGGCGCATTCGACCGTCTTCATCGGCCTGTTGCCGCTCTCGACGGCGATCTTCGGCGTGCTGCGCGGTGGCGAGCGGCCGCAACCGGTCTTCTGGCTGTTCTCCTGCCTGGGCAGCGCCATCGTTGCCGGTTTCGCCCTGATCCAGAGCGACGGCACCATATCGCCGAGCGATCTCTTGATGCTTGCCGCGATCATCGTCTGCGGTCTCGGTTACGCCGAGGGCGCGCGGCTTTCCCGCAAGCTCGGTGGCTGGCAGGTGATTTCCTGGGCGCTGGTCCTCTCTCTGCCACTCATGCTGGTGCTCTCGGTCGTGGCCATGCCTGAAACGCTACCCTCCATAAGCAACCCGTCCTGGCTTGGTCTTGCCTATGTCTCGCTGTTCAGCATGCTGATCGGCTTCATCTTCTGGTATCACGGCCTGGCGCTCGGCGGCATTGCCGGGGTCGGCCAGCTGCAGCTGCTGCAGCCGTTTTTCAGTCTGGTGCTCGCTGCAACCCTGCTCGGGGAAAGTGTCAGCTGGGGCATGCTGGCGGCCACGCTCGCCGTCGTTGCCTGCGTTGCCGGCGCGAAGAAATTTGCAAAGGCTGCACCGCCGCTGGCACAGCCGGCACTCAGCGCCTGAAGGCTCGCCTCGAGCGGGCAGATCACACATTTCGCTGCCGCTTCGACTGCGTCAGAATAGCGCTCAAAAACTCCTGTCCAGCAGGAACTCCTGCCCTGCCTTCCGCGTTGATATGACGCCTTGAAGGAGGGCATTCCCATGAGCTCGCATATCGACCCCAAGATCACCTCGCTGCTCGATGCCAGAAAAGTGTGGAGCGTCAGCGATTTCGCCCGCAAACAGGGGTTGGACAAGAAGCAGGAGCGCGAGCTCGTTCAGCTCTTCGGGCACTTCGCGACGAAGCAGGAGCTGATGGCAAATTGCCTGCGCCCGCGGCTCACACGATAGCGTTACAAAAGCCGGATATGGTGAGCCAGCTCACGGGGACCATTTCTTGTTCACAGACCTGATGTCCGAAATCCGGCATGCGCAGAAAAACATCGTCAACATGCATCGCTGGCAGCGCCGCTCGCTGATCCGCAAGATCGTCGATGAGCTTCATACGCTCCGCGACGACGATCTCTGCGACGGCGTCTTCGACCGCAACGACAATCTCGACAAGTTGATCTTCAACGCCTGCACCTCCGTCAGCGCCCTGGCGGAGACTGACGACGCCTATTTCGGTCTGGTGCTCGAGGAGTTTTCCACTCTTCTGAAAGCCATGAGCGACGTGATTCGCAGGCAGTCCGCCCTCTCGGCTGAGCTTCACTGACGCATCGGCGCTTTCAGGTTGAAGCCGGACTGCATCGGGCTTTTCACAAATTCACGCGAATGCAGAATTTGACGTTTACGCAAACGTCAATATTTTGTAAGACACTCCCATGTGCCGGTCTCGGTCCGGTCTGCGAATTGGAGGAATTCGAACGATGCCAGTCTACAAGGCCCCGGTTAACGACACGCTCTTCGTGCTGAACGACGTGCTGGGTCTGGAGCGTTACAACAATCTCCCGGGCTTTGCGGATGCCACGCCTGACATGATCGAGGCCATTCTCGGTGAGGCGGCAAAGGTCGCCGAGGAAGTGCTTTTCCCACTGAACTATTCGGGCGATCAGGAAGGCTGCAAGCGCGCTGACGACGGCTCGGTCACCGTTCCCAAGGGTTTCAAGGAAGCTTACGGCGCCTATTGCCAGGGCGGCTGGACTGGCCTTGCCGTGCCGGAAGAATTCGGCGGGCAGGGGCTTCCCTACACGCTGCATGCCGCCGTCGGCGAATATACCTCCGCCGCCAATATGTCGCTGATGATGTATCCGGGCCTGACCCAGGGCGCGATTGCCGCGATCCTCGTTCATGGCTCCGACGAGCAGAAGCAGACCTATCTGCCGAAAATGGTTTCCGGCGAATGGTCCGGCACCATGAACCTCACCGAACCGCATTGCGGCACCGATCTCGGCCTGCTGCGCACCAAGGCCGTGCCGCAGGGCGATGGCAGCTACAAGATTTCGGGCCAGAAGATTTTCATCTCCGCCGGCGAACACGGCATGACCGGCAATATCGTTCATCTCGTGCTCGCCCGCATCGAGGGCGCGCCAGAAGGCACCAAGGGCATCTCGCTCTTCATCGTCCCGAAGTTCATCGTCAAGGAAGACGGTACGCCGGGTGACCGCAACGCGGTTTCCTGCGGCGCCATCGAACACAAGATGGGCATCCACGGCAACGCCACCTGCGTCATGAATTATGACGAGGCGACCGGCTATCTGATCGGCGCGGAGAACCGCGGCCTCAATGCCATGTTTGTGATGATGAACGAGGCCCGCCTCGGCGTCGGCCTGCAGGGCCTGTCGATCTCCGAAATCGCCTATCAGAACGCCGTCAACTATGCCCGGGAGCGCATCCAGGGCCGTTCGCTCTCCGGCCCCAAGGCGCCGGAAAAGAAGGCCGATCCGATCATCGTCCACCCGGATATCCGCCGCTCGCTGATGACGATCCGCGCCTTCAATGAGGCCGGCCGCGCCTTCCTGCTCTGGACCGCGCTGAAATCCGATATCGCCCACCGCTCGACTGACGACAAGGAACGGCAGACGGCCGACGATATCCTCGGTCTGGTCACTCCGATCCTCAAGGGTGTGTTGACCGACAAGGGCTTCGACCACGCCGTGATGGCCCAGCAGGTCTTTGGCGGTCACGGCTATATCGAAGAACACGGCATGAGCCAGTATGTCCGCGATGCCCGCATCGCCATGATCTACGAAGGCGCCAACGGCATCCAGGCGCTCGACCTCGTCGGCCGCAAGCTCGGCCTCAACGGCGGCCGCGCGGTCATGGCGCTGTTCAAGGAGATCGGTGATTTCTGCGAGGAAAACCGCAGCGACGAGAAGCTCGCCTTCTTCACCAAGCATCTGAAGAAGGGCTTGAACGACGTCCAGGCGGCAACCATGTGGTTCATGCAGAATGCCATGGCCAAGCCCGACAATGCCGGTGCCGGCTCGACTGACTACATGCACCTCTTCGGCCTCGTAGTCCTGGGCTACATGTGGGCGAAGATGGCCAAGGCCGCCGAAGACGCGCTTGCGAATGGCGATAGCGCCCGTGCCGACTACCTGAACAACAAGCTCGTCACCGGCAAGTTCTACATGGAGCGCATCATGCCCGAGACGGCGCTGCGCAAGGCCCGCATCGAAACCGGCGCCGACACGATGATGGAACTGGCCGCCGAGGCATTCTGAGTTGAACGGCGCCAGGCGCCGCGAGGGAGATGAGACGATGACCGAGGTATTCATTTACGACCACGTGCGCACGCCGCGCGGCCGCGGCAAGAAGGATGGCTCGCTGCATGAAGTGCCGTCCGTGCGCCTTGCCGCCAAGACGCTGGAAGCGATCCGCGACCGCAACGGCCTCGACACCGGCACCGTGGATGACATCATCATGGGCTGCGTCGATCCGGTCATGGATGCCGGCGCAGTCATCCCGAAGGCCGCTGCTTTCGAAGCCGGTTATTCCACCCGTGCGCCCGGCATGCAGATCTCGCGCTTCTGCGCGTCGGGCCTCGATGCTGTGAACTTCGCGGCCGGCAAGATCGCCCAGGGCGCCGATGACATCGTCATCGCCGGTGGCGTCGAAAGCATGTCGCGCGTCGGTCTCGGCATGTCCGGCGGCGCCTGGTTCATGGACCCGTCTGTCAACTTCCCCGCCTATTTCATGCCGCAGGGCGTCTCCGCCGATCTGATCGCCACCAAATATGGCTTCTCCCGCGATGACGTCGACGCCTATGCCGTCGAGAGCCAGAAGCGGGCGGCCAATGCCTGGGAGAAGGGCTACTTCAAGAACTCCGTCATCCCGGTTAAGGACCAGAATGGGCTGACGATCCTGGCTCATGACGAGCACATGCGCCCCGGCACCGACATGCAGGCGCTGGCCTCGCTGAACCCCTCCTTCCAGATGCCGGGCGAAATGGGCGGCTTTGAAGCCGTCGGCATCCAGGCCCATCCCGAGGTCGAGCGGATCAACTACGTCCACCACGCCGGCAATTCCTCCGGCATCGTCGATGGCGCAGCCGCCGTCCTGCTCGGCTCCAAGGCCGGTGGCGAGAGCCTCGGCAAGAAGCCGCGCGGCCGCATCAAGGCCTTCGCCAATATCGGCTCCGACCCGGCGCTGATGCTGACCGGCCCCGTCGACGTCACCGAGAAGCTTTTGAAGCGCACCGGCATGTCGCTTGCCGATATCGACCTCTTCGAACTCAACGAAGCCTTCGCCGCCGTCGTGCTGCGCTACATGCAGGCCTTCGACATTGCCCACGACAAGATCAACGTCAATGGCGGTGCCATCGCTATGGGCCATCCGCTCGGCGCCACCGGCGCGATGATCCTCGGCACCGTGCTGGACGAGCTGGAGCGCCGCGATCTGAAAACGGCGCTGGTCACGCTCTGCATCGGCGCCGGCATGGGCACGGCCACCGTCATTGAACGCGTCTGAGGGAGGAAAGACCATGACCTACAAGAATTTCACCCTCGCGACCGATGCCGATGGCATCGCCCTCGTCACCTGGGACATGCCCGGCAAGTCGATGAACGTCTTCACCACCGAGGTGATGGAAGAGCTGAACGCCATCGTCGACGCCACCGTCGCAGACAGCGCTGTGAAGGGCGTGGTCATCACCTCGGGCAAGTCGTCCTTCTCGGGCGGCGCCGATCTGTCGATGATCAAGGCGATGTTCACCTTCTACAACGACGAGAAGGCCGCCAATCCCGATACTGCAGCGCAAAAACTGTTTGATCTCGTCGGCCGCATGACCGGTCTGTTCCGCAAGCTCGAAACATGTGGCAAGCCGTGGGTCTCGGCGATCAACGGCACTTGCATGGGTGGCGCACTCGAAATGTCGCTCGCCTGCCATGGCCGGGTGGCCTCCAATGCCAAATCGGTGAAGATCGCGCTTCCCGAGGTCAAGGTCGGCATCTTCCCGGGCGCTGGCGGCACGCAGCGTGTCGCGCGCCTTGCCGATGCGCAGTCCGCCCTGCAGATGATGACGACAGGCCAGTCGCTGACCGCCTCGCGCGCCAAGGCGATGAACCTCGTGCATCAGGTGGTCGAGGCGGACCAGCTGATCCCGGCCGCCAAGCAGATGATCAAGGACGGTCTGAAGCCGGTTGCCCCCTGGGATGAGAAGGGCTTCAAGGTTCCGGGCGGCGGCATCTGGACGCCGGCGTCCGCGCAGCTCTGGCCGGCCGCTCCGGCGATCCTGCGTCGCGAGACGGCGGGCAATTATCCTGGCGCGCTTGCCATCCTGAAATGCGTCTATGAAGGTCTGCAGGTACCCTTCGATACGGCGCTGAAGATCGAGCAGCGCTATTTCACCCAGGTGCTGCAGACCACCGAAGCCTTCTCGATGATCCGCTCGCTGTTCATCTCCATGCAGGAACTCGGCAAGGGGGCCCGCCGTCCTTCCGGTCAGCCGAAGACCGAACTGAAGAAGATCGGCGTCGTCGGCGCCGGCTTCATGGGCGCCTCGATCGCTTACGTCTCGGCTGCTGCTGGTCTCGAGGTAACGCTTATCGACCGCGATATGGACGCTGCGAACAAGGGTAAGGCGACAGGCGAGGGCCTCGCGAAGGATTCCGTCGGTAAGGGCCGGCTGACGCAGGATGAGGCCGCCGCCATCCTCGCCCGCATCACGCCCTCCGCCGATTACGCCGATCTCAAGGATGCCAGCCTCGTCATCGAAGCCGTCTTCGAAGACCGCGACGTCAAGAAAGCGGTGATCGAGGCCGTCGAGGAAGTGCTGCCCGAAGGCGCCATCTTCGCCTCCAATACCTCTACGCTGCCGATCTCCGGTCTCGCCAAGAACTCCAAGCGCTCCGCCGATTTCATCGGCATCCACTTCTTCTCCCCGGTCGAGAAGATGATGCTGACCGAAGTGATCCTCGGCAAGGAAACCGGCGACAAGGCGCTCGCTGTGGCGCTTGACTACGTTGCCGCGATCAAGAAGACGCCGATCGTCGTCAACGATACCCGCGGCTTCTTCGTCAACCGCTGCGTCCTGCGCTACATGTCGGAAAGCTATGACATGCTGATCGAGGGCGTGCCGCCGGCGATGATCGAGAATGCCGCCAAGATGGCCGGCATGCCTGTTGGACCGCTGGCGCTGAACGACGAAGTGGCGATCGACCTGTCGCTGAAGATCCTCAAGGCCACCGTCGCCGATCTCGGTGACAAGGCAATCGACCCGCGCCACATGGAGCTCGTCTCCCACATGGTCGAGAAGGAAAGCCGCTTCGGCCGCAAGAATTCGAAGGGCTTCTACGACTACCCGCCGAAGCCCGCCAAGAAGTCGCTCTGGCCGGAATTGAAGAGCTTCTATACGCAGAAGAAAGCCGATGATCTCGATATCGAGGTGCTGAAGCAGCGCTTCCTCGTTACGATCGCGCTGGAGGCCGCGCGTACCGTCGAGGAAGGCATCGTCACCGATCCGCGCGAGGCCGATGTCGGCTCCATCCTCGGCTTCGGCTTCGCGCCCTATACCGGTGGTGCACTGAGCTATATCGACGGCATGGGCGCCAAGGCCTTCGTCGAACTGGCGGAAAAGCTCGCGGCCTCCTACGGCCCGCACTTCAAGCCGACCCCGCTGCTGAAGGACATGGCCGCTAAGGGCGAGACCTTCTACGGCCGCTTCGATCCCTATCGCGGAGAGAAGGAGGCGGCGTAAGCCGCCTCATCGGCAGAGAGGCGACAGGCACCGCCCAAAACGTCGTCATGCTCGGGCTTGTCCCGAGCATCTGCAAAGGGTGACACAGGGTACAACGGCTGACGTAGGGCCTCTTTAGATCCTCGGCACAAGGCCGAGGATGACGACCTTCGTGGCCGTCCTCAAGCGATCGCCGTAATCTCCAGCTCCTGATCGCCCACCATCGCGAGATCACCAACAGCCTTGCCCATCAACCCTCGCGCCACAGGCGAGACAAACGAAATCGACCCAGCCTTGGGATCGGCCTCGTCCTCGCCGACGATGCGATACGTCTGCACCCGGCCGTCATCGCGGCTAAAGGTCACCTTGCTGCCGAAGGCGACGATGTCAGTGGAGGCGGGAGCGGGCATCACCTGCGCGGTGCGCACGCGCTCGGCAAAATAGCGGAAATCGCGCAGCGGAATGGCCGTCTGCCGTCGCTTCTCGTTGACGTCCTCGATCCCCGCGGCGGCTTCCACGCCCTCGCGTGCCACCTGCAGCTGCTCTTCCAGCGCCTTCAGGCCGGCTTCGGTGACGAGGTTCGGGTGCGGCGAGATCGGGCGGTCGGGCAGATGCGTTTCTGCAGCCGTTTCCGCGCTCTCTTCCTTGACGAAAGCGGTACTCAATTCTCAAACTCCATTCAGGCTGGCGCCGTCATCGGGCGCAGGCGGGCGCTTGCTCCGCGCCCATCCCCTCAACCTGCCTGATCGGACCCGAAGCGGTCAACATCGAACTCGGCTTCGTCGGTTTCCTCTTCGTCGTCCATGACCTCGTAGGTCATGCTGTGATCGGCAAGGATCGCCCGGCGGATGATCCGCGGCGCGCTCATGCCGAGCTCGCGTCCGTTGCCATGCAGCGCCCAGCCGATCAGCGCTTCGTCGGAGATGGCGGAGACGCCGCCATTGAGCTCGGGTGACTTCGCCATCGGTAATGCCGCCATCAGCTCGGCCCGGGCGCCGGGCATCGAGCTCGGCTTCAGCGAGGCAAGCGCGCTGGCGCCGAAGGAGGGCACGGAGGGACGGATCTCGGGCCGGATGGCAACGGGATCGATCGACGCGGTCTGGACCGGATCGACCGGTGCTGCGGCTTTCTCGCTGCCCGGCCGGAATGCCGGCAGCGGCACGCTCAGCGAAGCGAGATTGGTGAAGGTTTCAGGAGCAGGCTTTTCCGGCACTGGCGCTGCTGCCAGCATCGGGATCTCGCGCCGGACGCTGCGCGGCGTCGGCACCAGCGCCGTCGCCAGCTTGCTCGGAAGCGTAGCGCTGCTGCCCGTATCCTCGTCGTCCTCGGCCGAGGCGATCTCGACGGTCTTCACGCTCCCGCGCTTCTTGTATTCGGCGACTGCCAGATTATACCCCGGCAACGGCCGTCCATCGGCCGGCACATGCATGGTCTTGCCGCTCGGGAAGATGCGCGCCAGCTCTTGGCGCGACATGCGCGGCCAGGCACGCACCCGGCCGACATCGAGATGCACGAAGGGCGAGCCGGATTTCGGATAATAGCCGACGCCGCCTCCCTGCATCTGCATGGCGATGCCGCGCAGCTTGGAAAGCTGCACGCCCGGAATATAGAAATCCATCGCCTTGCCCAGCATGTGCTGGCTGTTCTTGGCAACACCGGTTAGCCGCGAGCGGGTGCGCAGCATGTTGTTGGTGGCGGGCGAACGGTAGGCAGAAACGATATGGATGTAATCGCGCCCGCCGGCCTTCTGATAGACCTCCCAGACGAGATCGAGCAGCCGCGGATCCATCCGCGCCGGCTCGTTGCGGCGCCAGTCGCGCAGGAAACGGTTGATCTGCGTCAGCCCTCGCTGATCGAACTTGCCGTTGCGCTTGAAGGTGATCGTCGCCTTCTCGCCGGTATGGGTGAAATAGAGTTTCAGCGCTCGGTCTTCGGCCGCCGCGCCAACCTCGGAGCCGAGAAAGGCCGGCACCGCCAGAAACGCAGCCACAAGGGCCCGGGCCGCACGCCGCGCCAGCGTCGAAAGGAAGCCAAGCCCCTCGCGCTCCCCAACCGCCCGCGTTTCCGCCGCATATTCCATCATGACCATCTCCGTCTTACGCGGGAACAAAGGCAGCAGAGGTCCGGTGAACGCCTACAATACCGCGCCTTAAGCGGCGATTATGGTCAATAAAGGTTTAACAAGGGGTTGATGGGTGCCTCGGCTCTCCCGCATCTCAAAATGACGGTGCTATGGACGATTCAATTTTTGATCATAGTTCCGCGTGCGCGGACGAAAGATTGCCAAAATCTACCAAGAAATTGATCGCCTGCGTTGCAAGGAAATGGAACCAAATGACACCGGCTGGACGTCATCTCTCGACCAATATTCGAAGCGCCTGCATGGCGGCTGTCATAAGTCTCAGCTCGCTCTTTGTGGTAAATTCCGCGACTGCCTGCATGAGCGTCGCACGCCTTGCGCTTAGCGATGTGAAATATGCCGATGTCGTCGTAATCGGCCGCGTAGCCAATTATCGGCTTATTCTCGACCCGGAAGCGAGAGAGCGTAACCGGCAGATGGTCGCTAAGATGAAGCCCTCGAAGCTTCGCGACTCTCTGTCAAACATTTCCGGCTTCATAACCGATTACGCCCGCTTCGAAATTCAGGTTGAAGAAGTGCTCCAGGGTCAGGCACCGGAGATCATCGAAGCCACATGGGATAACTCGACTTTTGGCGAGCCGGAAAAGATGCCGTCCGGACCTTTTGTGATCGCGCTAAGGCGATCTGGTTCAGATCGTCCACCGCTTCGTGGCCCGAGTGCAACCATTGTCCCAAACCTGGAGCCGCAGTTGCTGACGGTATTGCAGGCACCGTGTTCAATGCCGTTCATTTTTGAGTTGGGAGGCGAGCAAGCGCAAGCGCTGCTTGAGACACTGAAGGCCAAATAGGGCCAAGTCGTTCAGCTACAATCACGCCTCACGCCATCACCTCCATCTCCCGATGAAACTCCAGCGACCGCCTGATCCCCTCCTCGAGGCTCACCTTCGGCACCAGCCCGAGCGCTCGCTGCAGCGCCGTATCGCCGCAACGGTAGAACACGCCTTCCGGGCGGCTCGCGGTGCCGCTCACCTTGGGTGACCAGCCGAGTTGGCGGCTGATGCGTTCGGCGAGTTCGATGAAGGAGGTGGCGTCTCCGGTCGAGAGGTTGAGGCTGGTGCCCGAGGTCATGGCGTCCATCGTCTCGATCACGAAGCCGACGCAGTCGGAGATGTGGATGAAGTCGCGGCATTGGTGGCCGCTGCCCCAGACGGAGACTTCGGGGGCGCCGCGTTCGCGGATCAGCCGGCGGCAGATGGCCGGGAAGGGGTAGGCGAGGTCCTGATCTTCACCATAGCCGCTGAACGGGCGGTAGGCGACGGCGCGGCCGCCGTAGCGCTCGACATAGAGCTTCATCAGGAATTCGCCGGTCAGTTTGGTCCAGCCGTAGCTGAGGTCGGGCACACCGATCGGCCGGTCGAAGGAGATCATGTCTTCGCAGAGGATGGTCTGCGCCTCGAAGGTCTGCAGCGAGACGGGATAGGCGGCACTCGAGCTGAAATAGACGACATTGCCCGGCCGGTTTTCGCCCGCCCAGCGCCAGAGCGCGGCATCGACGGCCAGATCTTCGGCAACCAGCAGCGTCTGGTTCTCCAGCGTCATCCGCCCGCCGACAAGGGCCGCGAGATGGAAGACATAGTCGAAGCGCTCGGTGCTGCGCTCGAAAAAGCTGCGGCAATCCTCCTGCAGGAAAGTGTAGTGGCGGTTGGCGAGCTGCCTCTGCGATGGCGGCAGCGCGCCGGTGCCCGGTTTCATCAGGTCGACGGCAACGACATCAAATCCTTCGGCGAGCAGCCGTTCGCAAAGATGCCGGCCGACAAAGCCGCATCCCCCAGTCACCAATGCACGCGCCATGATCCCTCCTAGGCCGCAAGAAAGGCATTTTCCCCCGTGTAGATCGCGATCATCTTCCGATCCCATTCCTGGCGGGAGGGCGCGATCTTCTTTCCGAAGGCGCGGGCGCCCTCGGTTAGTTTTTCGACAAGACTGTCGTTCTTCACCTTGCCGAGCGCGTCGGCGAGCGAGGCCGCATCGCCGCTCTTGAACACCAGCCCGGCGCCATTCGCCGCGATCTCTTCGGAGATCAGCGCATTGCTGCTGACGATCAGCGGTATCCCGCTCATGATCGCCTCGGCGGCAACCAGGCCATAGGGTTCCGGCATGCGCGACGGCATGATGAAGACGCGCGCCTCGCCGGCGAGCCTGGCGACGGTGGCATCGTCCAGCCAGCCCGGCACCCAGCAATGCGGCAGCGTCTTCTGCATCTCTTCGAGCAGCGGCCCGCGTCCGATCAATGTCGCGGCCTGGCCGGTCATCCGCAGCGCATCACCGAGCGTTCGCACGCCCTTTTCCCAGGTCATGCGGCCGAGAAACATGATGCGCTCGCGCAGCCACGGTTCGGTCGGCTGGCGGGTCAGCGGTTCGGTCGGCGTGCGCAGCGTCTGGAAATGCTTGAGCGGCCCGGGCGTCAGATAGGCTTCCATGTTCTCATGCGCCAGGATCACCTCGATCCGCTCCCAGAAGGCCTCGCCGACACCGGCCTGCGCCAGCGTTCGGCGGAAGCGCCAGAGCTTGTGCAGATAGTTGCGCTTGTCGCAATTGGTGGTCAGGCAGCCGAGAGACATCGGCGTCACGCCGCAGATTTCGCCGCTCTTGTAGTTCAACAGGCCGCCATTCGGGCAGTTGAGAAAGAAGTCATGGGCGGTGATGATGACGCGCGCATTGCTCTGCGACAGCGCGTGGAAGATCGAGGGCGAGAGGATCTGGTTCCAGCCGTGAACATGAACCACCGTCTCGTCGATGGATTCCTTGAGCAGCCCCGAGAGCGCCTCATAGGCCCGCTTGTTGAAATGCCGGTCGAAGATATTGGCGATCGCGGGCCCGTCGCGCAGCGGCTTCTCGCCGAGCGCGATGGTGCGCACATCAAGCCCGTATTCCTTCAGCCCCGCCCCGTCGTCACCAACGAAAAAGGTGCAGTTGACTCCGGCATCGACACAGGCTTCCAGGCATTGGATGGCAACCTTGGTGGCGCCACCCCGGACAACGGAAACGTCATTGACGACAATCAGGCGCATGTGTGAGACCAAAGCTATGCCAGGGCCCAGGGCGGACCCGTGTCGATGAGGTGGAGAAGATTGCCCGGCTCAATGAGGCGATGGATCGCACGCTATTGCAATTCAGCCTTTTGCATTAGCCTACCATTGCGGACACCGGCGGCGATCTTTTGTACAACCGTCGCGCTTGCGTTTTCGCGTATGACGAAGGTGGTCCGGCTGACAGGTTCTCTTTGGAGACTTTACTCCGCGGCCGCCCGCTTCTGGCCGGAAATCTGCGTGATGAAGGCGCGAAGTGCGGCCGGGCGCACCGGCTTGTGCTGCACGGCAATCCCGTGGCGTTCGGCTTCAGCCCGGATTTCGAGCGTCCGGTCGGCTGTCAGAAGCAGTGCCGGAAGGTCGGCGCCGAAGCGCTGGCGCAGATCGAGGATCGCGGCAATGCCGGTCCCGTCGTCGAGGTGATAGTCGGCGATCACCAGATCCGGCGCCGGCGCATGGAAGTCCGCCACTTCGGCGAGTGAAGCCAGCGATTGCACCTCGCAGCCCCAGCCGGAAATCAGAAGTCGCATGCCCTCGATAATATTCGGTTCGTTGTCGATGCAGAGGATCTTCAGGCCCCGGAGCGTCTGACGCTCAGTGCTGACAGCCGCAACCGGCGCTGCCCCGAGCTTCGTCGTGTCGAGCGGCATGGCGATGCGGAAATCGGTTCCCTTGCCATGCGTCGAGTGCAGTTCCACCGGATGGTTCAGAACGCGGGCGATGCGATCGACGATGGAAAGCCCGAGCCCGAGCCCGGTCGCGGTCCTGGCGCCTTCGTCGAGGCGGGCGAATTCCTTGAAGACGGTGCGGAATTTCGAGGGCGGAATGCCGATGCCAGAATCCATCACCTGGATCACCACCTTGTCGCCGCGCCGGCGCGCACCGACCAGCACCTTGCCGGTCAGCGTGTACTTGATGGCGTTGGAGACGAGGTTCTGCACCAGGCGTCGCAACAGGTTGGGATCGGAGCGCACTTTGAGCGTGGTCGGCATCACCACCAGCTTCAGCTTCTTCTCGCGGGCGATCGGCGCGAAATCGGTCTCGATCCGCTGGAGAAGATCCGACAACGGCACCGTCGTCAGCCGCGGCCGCATCGCGCCGGTATCCAGCCGCGAGATATCGAGCACGGCACCGAGAATGGTCTCGACCGATTCAAGCGCCGAGTCGATGTTGCGCACGATCGGCCCGTTGTCGGATTGCGCCATGCGTTCGACCAGCGCCGATGAATAGAGCCGCGCGGCATTCAGCGGCTGCAGAATGTCGTGGCCGGCCGCCGCAAAGAACCGCGTCTTGCCGATATTGGCCTCATCGGCCGATGCACGCGCTTCGCCGAGCTCGTGGTTGACCCGCGTCAGCTCGGCGGTGCGTTCGGCAACGCGCTGCTCCAGCGTTTCGTTCGCCTGTTTCAGCGCCCTGTCGGCCTCGACACGCTGGGTAATGTCGGTGAAGGTAGCGACGATGCCCTTGTCCGGCATGGCGTTGGAGCGCACTTCGATAATGCTGTCGCCGCCGCCGAGCACCAGCGAAAATGGCTTGTCGAGCGTCTGGAAGTGGCGAACGGTCTGCGCCAGATCGGCGGCCGGGATGTCGCCGCGCTGGCCGAGAATGGCAACGATCTCCGACAGCGGAAATCCGACCCGGCCGACATCTTCGGGCAGGTCGAGTAGCTGGCGGAAACGCCGGTTCCAGATCGTCAGCCGATTGGAACTGTCGAAGACGGCGATCCCCTGATCCATCTGCGACAAGGCCGTCTGCAGCATGTCCTGATTATATTGCAGCGCCTCGCTCGCCTGGTCGAGCAGCCAGGCGGTATCCGACGACGCATCCTCGATCTTCTGCAGGATCAGCGACAGCACCAGCCTTGCCGAAGAGGAGCCGATGGCGCTGCCGAGCAGCTGTTCGCTGAAGTGGATCAGCGCCATGTCGGCCGGCTGGTCATCTTCCAGCTTGCGGCCGGAGCTTTGCTCGTAAGTCGCCAGCGAACGCTGCATCCGTTCTTCGCCGAGATAGCGGGCGATGGCGGCCTTCAGATCGCCGACGCTGATCCGCGTCTTCCAGCCGCGCGTCGCAAATTGCGAGCGCGACTGCCGCTTGACGAAGATGCCGGCCTGGATGCGCTCCAGCGGCCGGGCATTGCGTGTCATCGAGCCAACGATGAAGAAAGCCGTGTTGATGAGCAGGCTCATCGTGGTTGCGTTGACGAGAGGGTCGGCATCCGGCGCGGTGAACACGGTGGTGCCGGGAAACAGGAAGCCCAGGAAGCCGCTGGCGATATAGGAATAGTCGGGCCCGCCAAGCGACGGCAGGAACAGCAGATAGAACCAGATGACGAAGCCGGAAGTCAGCCCGAGGATCGCTCCCCGCGCATTCGCCCGCCGCCACACGAGGCCGCCGAACAGCGCCGGCGCGATCTGTCCGATCGCCGCAAAGGAGAGCAGGCCGATCGAGGCGAGGCCCGCCGTACTGTCGGTCGAGCGGTAATAGGCATAGCCGAGCAGCAGGACGGCGAAAATGGCGCTGCGGCGGATGTTGAGCAGCGTCTTGGCAAAGTCGTCGCGCTGGCTGGCGCGCCCGGCGAGCTTCCGCCGCAGGAAGATCGGCATGATGATGTCGTTCGACACCATGATCGACAGCGCCACGGAATCGACGATCACCATCGCTGTTGCCGCCGAGAAACCACCGATGAAGGTGATCAGCGACACCACGGGCATCTGCCCGGCAAGCGGCAGCGAGAGCACGTAGAGGTCGGCATTGCCGGCGCCGCCGAAGGTCAGCAGCCCGCCGATCGCCACCGGCAGGACGAAGAGATTGATAGCGACGAGATAGAGGGGGAACAGATAGCCCGCGAGCCTCAGCTGCTTGGCCGTCCTGTTCTCGACGACGGTCACATGGAACTGCCGCGGCAGCATGATGATCGCAAAGGCTGAGAGCAGCGTCAGCACGATCCAGCGGCTGATCGGCGTCTGGTAATCCAGCGCCGCGGTCACCAGCGGGTTGGCCGCACTTTTCTCCCAGAGGTCCATCGGCCCATCGAACAGGAACCAGATGACGCAGATGCCGGCCGTTAAGAAGGCGACGAGCTTGACGACGGATTCCATCGAGACGGCGAGGATCAGCCCGTCTTGATGCTCGGTCGCATCCGTGTGACGGGTGCCGAACATCACCGCGAAACAGGCAAGCATGAGGGTGACGATCAGCGGCAAATCGAGGAAATAGAGATTGCCGCTGCCGATGCCGTAATCCTGCGGGTTCACGACAACAGAAACGGTGCTGGAAATCGCCTTGAGTTGCAACGCGATATAGGGAATGACGCCGACCAGCGATATCAGTGCCACGATCGTCGCCACGGTTGAATTTTTCCCGTAGCGCGCGGCGATGAAGTCGGCGACTGAGGTCAGCTTCTCGGCTTTGGCAAGCTCGATGATCCGCCGCAGCAGCGGCATGCCGAGTGTGAAGACGAGGATCGGTCCGATATAGATGCCGGCAAATTCGAGGCCGTGCTGGGAGGCAAGGCCGACACCGCCGAAATAGGTCCAGGACGTGCAATAGATCGCCAGGCTGAGCGCATAGACAACCGGCCAGCCGCCTTCCTGCGTGCCGAGCCGGCGGCTTTTGCGGTCGCCATAGCTCGCGACGGCAAACAGCAGCAGCATGTAGCCGAAGGCAGACGCGATTATGACCCAGCCAGGAAGCATCGATCCTCCACCGGCGAATTGTTCGCCGGCCCCCTTGAGTTTCAAAGATTAGGGGAAATGCCGCCCTTTGGAAATCGGGGCGGTCTAGACCTTAAGTCCAAGACGCCCGAAGAAGTGGTTATTCAAAATTAACAATTGAATAATTATGGCGGACATGTAGCTAATAAAGCACGGACTGTCAGTGAGTGCGCATCAGAGGGAGACAGATCGGATGCTCAACGAATTCAAAGCGTTTATTGCCCGCGGTAACGTCATGGACCTGGCGGTCGGTGTGATTATCGGCGGCGCTTTCGGCGGTATCGTCAAGTCGCTCGTCGACGACATCATCATGCCGATCGTGGGTGCCATCTTCGGCGGCTTCGACTTCTCGAACTATTTCATTGGCCTCTCATCGGCCGTCAACGCTCCGACGCTGGCTGCCGCCCGCGCGCAGGGCGCCGTCTTTGCCTATGGCAACTTCATCACCGTCCTCATCAACTTCCTCATCCTCGCATGGATCATCTTCCTGATGGTCAAGGCCGTAAACATGCTGCGCAAGCAGATCGAGCGTAACGAGGAGAAGGCCGCGGAAGACGCGCCGCCGCCGGCAGACGTGGCGCTGCTGACGGAGATCCGCGATCTTCTGGCCAAGCGTCCGGCCTGATTTCAGCGCCTTTGAGCCCTGCTATCAGGCAGGGCTCAATCCATCACGAAAATCGATGTGACATCACGCATTCTCATTGGGATTTGCGCCAGGTTTTGTTCTATGAAGTCCAAAACCGGAGACCTGCATGTCGATCGTCAATAGCCTCAGCCCGCGCGCCGTCACAGCGCCTGAAAGCGGGATCGTCGAAGTCGTCAACTATGCCCGCGGCCGCGAAGGCCTGCTGCCCCTTTGGGTCGGTGAGGGCGATCTTCCGACCCCTGATTTTATCAGCAAGGCGGCGATGGATGCACTGGCGGCCGGTGAGACCTTCTACACCTGGCAGCGAGGCATTCCCGAACTGCGCCAGGCGCTCTCCGACTACTACGCCCGCCATTTCGGCGTGACGCTCTCTCCCGAGCATTTCTACGTCACCGGCTCCGGCATGCAGGCGATCCAGATCGCCGTGCAGGCGATGACCTCGCCGGGCGACGAGATTGCCTATCTGACGCCCGCCTGGCCGAATATCGCAGCCGCACTCGAAATCGCCGGCGCCCGTTCGGTGGGCGTCGAGCTTCAGTTCGAAGGCGGCAAATGGGCGGTCGATCTCGACCGCATCGAAGCCGCGATCACGCCGAAGACCAAGGGCCTCTTCGTCAACACGCCTTCGAACCCGACGGGCTGGACAGCGACGAAGCAGGATCTGGCACAGATTCTCGAGATCGCCCGCAAGCACGGCCTGTGGATCATGGCCGACGAAATCTATGCGCGCTACTTCTATGCTGGCGGCCGCGCGCCTTCGTTCTTCGACGTCATGGAACCGGGCGACAAGATCTTCTTCGTCAATTCCTTCTCGAAGAACTGGTCGATGACCGGCTGGCGCGTCGGCTGGATCGTTGGTCCGCCGGAAACCGGACAGGTGCTGGAAAACCTGATCCAGTATTCGACCTCGGGCGTTGCGCAGTTTATGCAGAAGGGCGCGGTCGCAGCGCTCAACCACGGTGATGATTTCGTCGCCGCCAACATTCGCAAGGCCACCGAAGCCCGCGATATCCTCTGCGACGCCCTGATTGCCACCAATCGCGTCGAGACGCTGAAGCCCGATGGCGCTCTCTATGCGTTCCTGAAGATTGACGGCGTTACCGACAGCCGCAAGGCTGCGATCGATATCGTCGACAAGACCGGTGTCGGCCTGGCGCCGGGTGCGGCTTTCGGCGCGGGCGGCGAACTCTTCCTGCGCGCCTGTTTCCTGCGCGATCCGGCCCAGGTTCGCACCGCCGCCGAGCGCCTTTGCGACTACATCATGAGTCGCTGAGATCGGAATGCCCGGCGCCGTCAGCCGGGCATCTGCCCCGTATTTGGCCGGTTCGATAAAATTGTAGCGAAAGCCGAAATCGGCCTCTAACCACAGCCGCAAACTTACCCGCCGGAACGGCCCAAAACGGGCCTTTGATAAGAAAATCCGAAAGGGAAAACCCGTCTGATGCCCCTGTGCGACAAAACAGGGAATGCGGGACATGGCAATCTTGGTGACGGGCGGCGCTGGCTATATCGGCAGCCACATGGTCTGGACACTGCTTGAGGCGGGTGAAGAGGTGGTCGTGCTCGATCGCCTATCGACCGGCTTCCGCTGGGCGGTTGCGCCTGCGGCCCGCTTCTATCTCGGCGATGTTGCCGATCCCGATATTCTGCGGACGATCTTCATCGAAAACGACATCGAGGCGATCATCCATTTCGCCGGTTCCGCCGTCGTACCGGTGTCGGTTTCAGATCCGCTCTCCTATTACGACAACAATTCCGGCAAGACGCGCGCGTTGCTCAGCGCGTCTATCGAAGCCGGCGTGCGCCATTTCGTCTTCTCATCGACCGCTGCGGTTTATGGACCGCAGCCGGGTTCCGATCCGGTCAAGGAGACCGCCAGCCTCAATCCGGAAAATCCCTACGGCCAGTCAAAGCTGATGACCGAGTTCATGCTGCGCGATGCGGCTGCGGCCTATGACTTCGACTACGTGGCCCTTCGCTATTTCAACGTTGCGGGTGCCGATCCCGAGGGTCGGGCCGGCCAGTCCACCAATGGCGCCACGCATCTGATCAAAGTCGCCTGCGAAGCGGCTCTCGGCAAGCGCGACAGCGTCGCCGTCTATGGCATCGACTATCCAACGCATGATGGCACCGGTGTGCGCGACTACATCCACGTCACCGATCTCGCCGAGGCGCACCTGAAGGCGCTACAGCACCTGCGCAAGGGCAAGGGTTCGCTGGTCGCCAATTGCGGTTACGGCTCGGGCTATTCCGTTCTCGATGTGCTGAACATGGTCACCCGCGTCCACGGCCACTCGTTCAAGATCCACATGGCGCCACGCCGCCCGGGCGATTCCGCCAGCGTCGTTGCCGATGCAACGCTGGCGCGACGCCTGCTCGATTGGGCTCCGAAGCATGACTCGCTGGAAACCATCGTTCGCAGCGCGCTCGATTGGGAATTGGAACTGACCCAGCGCCGCGTCGGCGATCTTCAGGGCATCTACCGCGAACTCGCCGCCGCATCGTTCTGATCGCGCTAACATGGTGTTTACCATCTGTCTGAGGATAGAGGGCTAGCGCTGGCGTAAATAAGAAAAAATCAAGCTTTCTCTGGCTGTTTTATGGTCAAGGGAAAAGGGACAATGAAAAGCTTCATCGCTTCGCTACGGCTGCAAAAAGACAACCCGAAGTTCTTGATGGCACAGTTTCAGGCTCTGTCGACACAGATCCCGATTCTCTATGTCCTGCTGATCATCAATTCGCTGGCTGTCGCGATCACCCACATCAAGACCGCGCCGCTCTGGCTGTCGCTCTATATCCCGACCGGCCTCAGTGTCGCCTGCCTGTTCCGCCTCTGCTGGTGGGAGATCAACGGCAAGGAAAACGTCACGCCTGAACGCGCCTACAAGGTGATGCGCGTGACGATCGCCGGCTCCTGCATCCTCACCATCGCCTTCGGCGCCTGGGCCGTCGCGCTCTACAGCTACGGCGATGCCTATCAGCAGGGCCAGATCGCTTACTTCCTCGTCGTGACAGGCATCTCCTGCGTCTTCTGTCTCATGCACCTGCCGGTCGCGGCGATGATCACCACGGTCATCACCTTCACGGCCATGGTGCTGACCTTCCTGTCGTCAGGAAATCCTGTCTTCATCGCCACCGCCGTCAGCGGTCTGTTCCTGATCCTTCCGTTCCTGCGGGTGATCAACAGCTACTTCCAGAATTTCGCCGGTCTCGTGCAGATGACCGAGGAGCTGGAGAAGAAGCAGGCCGAAGCCCATGAGCTGAACCTCGTCAACAGCCGCAACGCGCTTCAGGATCAATTGACCGGCCTTGCCAATCGCCGCAGCTTCTTCCTGTCGCTGGAGCGCATTCTGCAAGAGCAGCCAAAGGAGCCGCCGGTTATCGGCATCATCGACCTCGACGGCTTCAAGCCCGTCAACGATATCTTTGGCCATTCGGCGGGCGATCTCGTGCTCAAGGAAACCGCGCGCCGCTTCACCGCGCTTGCCGGCAGCGAGGCTGTGGTTTCCCGTCTCGGCGGCGATGAGTTCGGTATCATCTTCCCGCAAGGCATCAGCCGCAGGGCCACCGCCGATCTCGGCCAGGCTCTCTGCGCCTCCGTTCACGAAGCCTTCGAAATTCCCGACGGTTCGGTGCGCGTCTCCGGATCCTGTGGCATTGTCTATCCCGAGGGTGGCGATCTCTCCGCCGAAGATCTCTACGAGAAGGCCGACTTCGCGCTCTATCAGGTGAAGAGCAAGCGCCGCGGCGGCGTCGAATTCTTCTCGGCTGAACACGAGAAGATACTGACCCAGCGCTACCTGATCGAGCTCGAACTGCAGGCCAACGATTTCGCCAGCGAGCTGTCGCTTGAATACCAGCCGATCATCGAGCTCAAGAGCGGCCGCGTCGTCGGCTACGAGGCCTTGGCGCGCTGGGACAGTGCCCGCTTCGGCCGCATCAGCCCGGATGCCTTCATTCCAGCCGCCGAGCGCACGGCTGTCATCGGCCGGATGACCCGCGTGCTGTTCGGTCAGGCGCTCGACGCGCTGAAGCAGATCCCCGAGCATCTGCGTCTGTCGTTCAACCTTTCGGCCCGCGATATCTGCGACCACGAGACGTCGATGGCTCTCCTGGCGATGATCCATCGCTCCGGCGTCGATCCCAAGCGTATCGAGTTCGAGATCACCGAGACCGCGCTGCTTTCCGATTTCGACACGGCCGACCAGGTGATCGGCGTCCTGCGCGCCGCCGGCATCTCGATCGCGCTCGACGATTTCGGCACCGGCTTCTCCAGCCTCAGCCACATCCATCGTCTCGCCTTCGACAAGCTGAAAATCGACAAGGCCTTCGTGATGAATTTCGATCGCGATATCCGCTCGATGAACATCACCCGCTCAGTCGCCAATCTCTGCCAGAACCTCGGCATTGCATCGGTTGCCGAAGGCGTGGAGAGCGAAGAGGTTGCCGACGGTCTTCGGGCGATGGGCGTGCGGCTGGCGCAGGGCTACCATTTCTCGCGGCCGCTGAAGCTCGATGCGGCTATCGACTATGCGCTGCAGCGCGACGGCCTGATGATCGGCCAAGAGCCCTTGCACGCGATGCTACCTTACTGATCCCACTGGAACGAAGTGCCGCGCCTGTCTATTGATATCTGATCAACAAAGGCGTGGCGACCATGCACAAAACATCCGACCGGGAAGTCTTCATCGAACGGCGCGGCAGCGCGGGTATCGTCCGCCTCAACCGTCCCAAGGCGCTGAACAGCCTGACGCTGATCATGGTGCGCATGCTGGACGCGGCGCTCGACGAGTTCGAAGCTGATCCTGCCGTTGCAAGTATCGTCGTCACAGGAGAAGGCGAGCGCGGCTTCTGCGCCGGCGGCGATATCCGCGCCCTCCACCAGAGCGGCCTTGCAGGCTCGGAGGAGGCCGAGATCTTCTGGCGTGAGGAATTCGCGCTCAACCACCGCATCGCCAATTTCACCAAGCCCTATATCGCCGTCATGGACGGCATCACCATGGGCGGCGGCGTCGGTCTTTCGGCGCATGGCCGCCACCGGGTCGTCACCGAGCGTACGCGGCTTGCGATGCCCGAAACCGGGATCGGCTATTTCCCGGATGTCGGCGCCACATGGCTGCTGCCGCGCATGCCCGGTGAAACCGGCACCTGGGCAGGGCTGACCGGGCTGGAAATGAATGCCACGGACGCGCTCTATGCCGGGCTTGCCGACGTCAAGATTGCCTCCGGCCGCTTGCCCGAGATGATCGATGCGCTGGCCCGCATGCCAGTCGGATCGTCGTCGACCACCGTCGATGCCATGCTGAAACATCTCGCCAATCATCCCCATGCCGGCCATCTGGAGCACAACCGGGCGATCATCGACCGCGCTTTCCGCTTCGACAGTGTCGAGGACATTCTGGTGGCACTGGAGGCGGAGGAGGGAGCCTTCGCCGCCGAGACGCGCACCGTCATCGCCAAACGCTCGCCGACCAGCCTGAAGCTGACGCTGCGGCTGCTGCGGGCGGGCATGGTGAGCGCCAGCCTGGCAGAATGTCTGAACCGGGAACTGGCTGCCTGCATGCAGATCCTGAAGACGCCCGACTTCTATGAGGGCGTCCGCGCCGCCGTCATCGACAAGGATCGCAATCCGAAATGGAATCCCGCGAATGTCGCAGCGGTCGGCCCTGAAGCCCTCGCGCCGTTTTTCGGCCGCGTCGAGCCCTTGACCCTTTAGCGCCACATGCCGCGCATGCGTGCGCCGACATCGATCCGCACCTGGCGCGCCTGCTGGCTGGCCGCCGTTTCGGCCTTCGCTTGCTGCCAGCCGCAGACCTCGAAGAATTGCAGCAGCGTTGCCGGGATGAAGCGGGTGCGGGAGGCATAGACATGTCGGTCGCCCTGCGCATTCTGCCCATGGGTGAAGAAGCGCTGTGGCACGACGAGATCGAGATTGTCCTTGGCCCGCGTCATCGCGACGTAAAGCAGGCGGCGCTCTTCCTCGATCTCCGCGCTGCTGCCGACCGCGAGGTCGGAGGGGATGCAGCCATCCACCACGTTCAGCATGAACACCTTGGTCCATTCCTGCCCCTTGGCCGAATGGATGGTGGAGAGGATCAGGTAATCCTCGTCGAGCAGCGGCACGCCTGCCTGATCGCTGGTAGCATCCGGCGGATCGAGCGTCAGTTCCGTCAGGAAGCGCTCGCGGGAAGGATAACCCGCTGCAATCTGCTCGAGCTGCAGCAGGTCGGCTTGACGCGTCGAGGCATCCTCATGCAGCCGTTCCAGATGCGGCTGATACCATTCGCGCACCAGCCCGATTTCGGCAGGCCATCCGGCCTTGCCGGTCTTCAGCTCCTGCATGACGGACACGAAAGCCGTCCAATCGTCGCCCGAGCGCGGCGGTGCGGCCAGTTCGGCAAGCGCCCGGATCGGGCTCGGATCGGCGGCCATGTGATCAAGCGTCTTTTGCGCCGTCGAGGGGCCGACGCCCGGCAGGATCTGCATCAGCCGGAACCCGGCTACGCGGTCGCGCGGATTGAGCGCAAAGCGCAGCGCCGCCAGCATGTCTTTGACATGCGCGCTGTCCAAAAACTTCAGCCCACCGAACTTGACGAAGGGAATGTTGCGCCGGGTGAGTTCCACTTCCAGCGCGCCGCTGTGATGCGAGGCGCGAAACAGCACCGCCTGGCTCTTCAGCTTGACGCCTTCTTCGCGGTTCTCCAGCACCTTGTCGGCAACGAAGCGCGCCTGATCGGCCTCGTCGCGAACGGTCACCAGACGCGGCCGCTCGGCCGATTGCCGCTCTGTCCAGAGGTTCTTGGTGAAACGCTCGGAGGCAAGGTCGATGACGGCATTGGCGGCCGCCAGGATCGGCTGCGTCGAGCGGTAATTGCGGTCGAGCGTGACGATATTGGCGGCAGGCGTAAACGAGGCCGGGAAGTCGAGAATGTTGCGCACCGTCGCGGCACGGAAGGAATAGATCGACTGCGCATCGTCGCCGACGACGGTCAGTCCCTGTCCGCCCGGCTTCAGCGCCAGCAGAATGGAGGACTGCAGCCGGTTGGTGTCCTGATACTCGTCGACCAGCACATGGTCGAAGCGGCTGCCGATATCCTCGGCAATCATCGGCTCTGCCACCATCTGCGCCCAGTAGAGCAGCAGGTCGTCGTAATCGAGCACGTTCTGCGCCTGCTTGGCCTCGACATAGCCGCCGAAGAGATCGCGCAGCTGGTTCTCCCAGGTGGCGCACCAGGGAAAGGCATCGCGCAGCACCAGCGGCAGCTCACCCTCGGAATTGACCACTCGCGAATAGATCGCCAGGCACGTCCCCTTGGTCGGGAAGCGGTTCTCTGTCTTCGAGAAGCCGAGATCGTGCCGGATGATGTTCATCAGGTCGGCGCTGTCTTCGCGGTCGTGGATGGTGAAAGCCGGATCGACACCGATCTGCTCTGCATAGTCGCGCAACAGCCGCGCGCCGATACCGTGAAACGTGCCGCTCCAGGCAAGCGCATCGGCCATGATGCCGGAATTGGCGCCGAGCACTTCGGCGCAAATGCGCTCGACGCGCCGCGCCATCTCGGAGGCGGCCCGGCGCGAGAAGGTCATCAGCAGGATGCGGCGCGGATCGGCGCCCTTGACGATCAGATGCGCGACACGGTGCGCCAGCGTGTTGGTCTTGCCGGAACCGGCGCCGGCAATGACCAGCAGTGGTCCCGCGACATGGCTGCCCTCGGTGAGGGTTCCATGCTCCACGGCCATGCGCTGTTGCGGGTTGAGCTTCTCGAGATACATCCAGCCGTCCGGTTGGCGCCCGCGCGGCAGAGCGTCGCGAACAAATAAGACGTTCCTTGAATGTTCTTGATAGTGATTCCTGTCAAGCGCGCGTCAGTAGACGAAGTCTGAAACCACTTCCTGGCGCGTCAGCTTGAGCGTCCTGTCCGGCTGCAGAATATAGGTCTCCTGCACCTTCTGACCGCTGGAATTGTAGAAGCTGTTATAGACATAGCTGCCGGGCGGCGATTTCGTCAGCTTGGAGCGGGCAGGGCCGCCATAGGTGAAGCTGCCCGGGATGGGCGTCGGCCCGGCGCCGCTATCGGCAACGCTGCAGGCCACCAGCACGGCGGCGGCGGTGAAAACCGGAACGATGACCTTGAACATGACAGTTGCCCCTTCAGCCCCTTCATTGATATGGCGCCAGAGATCCGCTTCGCCAAGTAGAGAGCGTTGAAATTTGAGCAGGGGTGCCCGCTACTTCGGCTCCGGCTGCTGGATCGTTTTCGGCGGCGTGTCATCGTTGCTGCCGCCCTGCTCGAAGGGCTTGATGACGAGAATACTGAGAACGGATGCCACCATGAGCGCGACGATGATCAGCATCAGTGTTTTCATGATTAATTCTACTTCGTCCGGCCACGTTGTTCTCAAGCCTATTGAACAGTCCGCTTGCCCGAAAAGTTCCGGCAAGTGCGCGTGAAATCGTGCGAAGAAAAGCGGGGAACCAAAGCCGCCCTTCAAGGGTTGATTGGGCGGATTTCAACGCTGGAGAGAGTCATGAGGACGTTTATCCGTATGGGGGTTCCAGCCCTTTTAATTGCCTCCGCCGCATTTGCCATTCCCGCATCCGCCTCTCTGGAAACCGATGTCGATTATTACTCGGCTCTGCCGCAGGATCAGATCGCGCTCAACGAATATACCAGCACCGTCGCCTGCCAGCCGGCCGAGGCGCATTACGTGCCGTCCTTCATCCGCGCGCCTGATGGTACGATCATAGGCGTCGGCTATGTGGAAGTCGAAAGCCAGAGCGATACCGGCTGTTGAAGGCGTGAAATATCCGAAGTATTTCCGCAAATTATCTCTGTTCGAGGCTCGTCTGCATAAGCAGAGGGTGACGAGCCTCTGACCATCATCATGATGGCTGCCGATGTTTTATTGTTGGCCTGCGCCGGCGCGCAACGGCAATACTTGGCCTATCCAGCCCGTCCTTCACCGTTGGTTAAACGAAAATAAACAGCCGTCCCGTTCCGGCACGCAGCCGTCAGGGTCGCTGTTTCGGGCCGAAGCTGTCGCCGGTCAGTGAAGCCTGAGCTTCGCCTCTTCGGCTGCCGCCACAAACTCCAGCCGCGCCTCTTCCGCCGTCTTGCGGCCATCAAGCGCTGCACGGCAGGTGCTGCGGGCTTTCAGATAGCGCAGACCGCGCGCCGCGGGCCAGAGATCGGCAAGGCACTTCAATGCATCGAACGGACCGTTGACGGTACGGGCATCGGTATCCTCGAAGCCGACCTTGACCGGACTATCCCATCTGTCAGTTGCCATAGGCGTATTCCTCCAGTGTTTACGCCAAACGCGCACAACGCCCCTCGTGTTCCTCCCGAAGAGCTCGTGTTGAGGGTATATTAGCGGGTTATTCCTTGGTCGCAATGGGGGATTTGAACTGAACTTGGACAGATCGGCCACCTCACATTGGAGGAGATGCCGAGGGCGAACGTGTGGCCGTGCCCCGTGCGGGAATTGTGGCCCGGCAAAAGCCGGGCCCCAGATCCTAGAAGACAGCTAGGTATTTCAGCAGCGACACGATACCGATGATGATCACGATAATCTGCACGATCTGCCGTGTGCGGCCATCGATCGGCAGGCGTTGAACCAAGTACAATACGAGAATGATGACGAGAAACGTGATCAGAATACCGATCAGTATCGAAGCACCCATTTATCCCCACTCCTATCCCAAAAGCCTTTCGGCGACAGGGAGTTAATTATGGGGCAACAAGTCAAAGAAAAGGGGGAGGTCTGAAACTTGATAAATTGCTCTGTCGGAGCGGTGCCGCCATTCATCTTGAAGTCGGCATATGCCGGGTAACCGCCAAGGATCGGTACAGACCGGAATCCGCGTGGATCATCAGAAGAAAAACTGGTGCTGCCGAGTGGGATTGAACCACCGACCTCACCCTTACCAAGGGTGTGCTCTACCACTGAGCTACGGCAGCAGGACCAAGAACGCTTCGAGCCATCAGGCTGTGTTGCGTGGACGGGGCGCCTATTGCCACAGGTTCCGGACAAGCGCAAGCCGCAATTTCGAACTTCACGTGGATTAACGAGGAAGGCCTTTTGGCGGGAGCGGGAATCCGCTAAGCAGAATGCATGGAAGACAATAGCGAAAAGCCTGTAAATAGCCGCAAGGCGGCAATCGAGGAGCAGGCGCGGCTGAGGCGCGAGCGGGCTGCGGAAAAACTCCGGGAAAATCTTTCGAGGCGCAAGCAGCAGGTCCGGGCGCGCCGTTCCGGGCAGGCAGACGAGACGATTGGCCTGCCTGCCGCAAAAATGGACGAATCGTAATGTTGGCTCCGCGGCGAATTGAAGCGTCGCGGGAATTCGTCTAAAGACCCCCATCCCTTTTAAAGGCAGAACTTTCAGGAAAGGCGGGCGCAGCCCGTAAGCCCCCATGGATCGTATCAGAATTGTCGGCGGGAATGAGCTTAACGGCATCATCCCGATTTCCGGCGCCAAGAATGCCGCACTGCCGCTGATGATCGCGTCTCTGCTGACCAGCGACACGCTGACGCTCGAAAACGTGCCGCATCTGGCCGATGTCGAGCTGCTCATGCGCATCCTTGGCAATCACGGCGTCGACGTTGCCGTCAACGGCCGCCGCGAGCGCCAGGACGACGCCTACTCGCGCACCATCCATTTCACCTGCCGCACCATCGTCGATACGACCGCCCCTTACGAGCTGGTCTCGAAGATGCGCGCCTCCTTCTGGGTCATCGGTCCGCTTCTGGCGCGCGAGGGACAGTGCCGCGTTTCGCTGCCGGGCGGTTGCGCCATCGGCACGCGTCCTGTCGATCTCTTCCTCGAAGGCCTGACGGCGCTCGGCGCCAACCTGGAAATCGACAGCGGCTATATCAACGCGACGGCGCCGAAGGGCGGCCTCATCGGCGCCAAGTACACCTTCCCGAAGGTCTCGGTCGGCGCCACCCACGTGATGATGATGGCGGCAACGCTTGCCCGCGGCACGACGGTGATCGGCAATGCCGCTCGCGAGCCTGAAGTCGTCGATCTCGCCAATTGCCTGATCGCCATGGGCGCCAAGATCACCGGTGCCGGCACGCCGACGATCACCATCGAAGGCGTGCAGTCGCTCTCCGGCGCCCGCCACCGCGTTCTGCCTGATCGTATCGAGACCGGCACCTACGCCATGGCCGTTGCCATGACCGGCGGTGACGTCGTTCTCGAGAACACCGATATGGCGCTGCTCGAAACCGCATTCGAAACGCTCCGCCGCGCCGGTGCCGATGTTTCGGCGACCAACAGCGGCGTGCGCATCAAGCGCAATGGCGCCGGCATCAAGCCCGTCGACGTGGTCACCGATCCCTTCCCGGGCTTCCCGACCGACCTGCAGGCACAGTTCATGGCGCTGATGACCCGTTCGTCCGGCGTCTCGCATGTCACCGAAACCATCTTCGAAAACCGCTTCATGCACGTGCAGGAGCTGGCCCGCCTGGGCGCCAAGATTTCTCTGTCCGGCCAGACGGCGAAAATCGAAGGCGTTCAGCGGCTGAAGGGTGCGCCCGTGATGGCGACCGATCTGCGCGCATCCGTGTCGCTGGTCATCGCCGGTCTTGCCGCTGAAGGCGAGACCATGGTGTCGCGCGTCTATCACCTCGATCGCGGCTTCGAGCGTCTGGAAGAAAAGCTCACCCGCTGCGGCGCCATCGTCGAACGCGTCAGCGAATAAGGGAAGGGCGGTTTTCCGCCCTTTGCTTTCCCCTGCGGGCATTGCCGCATAGCTGTTGCGCATTGCCCTCAGGCGTCCTATTTCCCTTGTCTAACGCATCGCCATACGGGCGGTGCGGCATCATCGACCGGGGGTACAGCCTGCATGACCGATCTGAAGCTTCTTGCACTCGACAGTGAAGACCTCGCCGTGGTCTCCGCGCATCTGCAGGACGCCGTTTTCAAGATCGGCGACATCGCCTGGTCCCCCAAGGATGGCCAGTTCGCCTTCGCGGCAAACCGCTTCGTCTGGGAAGAGGCTGGCGGTAAGCGCAAGGGCTTCGAGCGCCGCCGCGCCGCGCTCGTTTTCAAGCGTGTTCTCGCTGTCCGCTCCACCGGCATCGACCGCAAGCGCCGCGACGAAGTGCTGTCGCTGCTGTCGGTCGTCTTCGAGCCGAAGGACGAGGGCCCCGACGGCACGATCGAAATCACACTGTCGGGTGCGGCCGAGATCGTTCTCGATGTCGAATGCATCGAAGTTCAGCTTGCAGATATCGGCGGAGCATGGGAAACCGCCTCCAAGCCGCGCCATCCGGGCGCTTGACGATCGTCTCTGCGCGGTTTGATGTTTAGCGTTGGTTTGGAAGGAAATTGAGCGTGGCAATCTGGCTGGATCAGGCATCGGATGGTTTCGAGCAGCGTTTCGCCGCTTTTCTGACGACCAAGCGCGAGGTCTCCGAAGACGTCAACATCGCGGTGCGCGCCATCATCGATGACGTGCGCGCCCGCGGCGACGTCGCACTTGCCGAATATTCGAAGAAATTCGATGGCATCGATTATGCCAAGGTGCCGATGCGCGTCACCGAAGCTGAGATCGACGCTGCCGTCGAGGCAGTTCCGGCCGAAGTGCTGGGCGCGCTGAAGGTCGCCGCCGTCCGCATCGAATCCCATCACGCCCGCCAGCTGCCGAAAGACGATATCTACGAAGACGCCATGGGCGTCGGCCTCGGTTCGCGCTGGACGGCGATCGAAGCCGTCGGCCTCTATGTTCCCGGCGGTACCGCGAGCTACCCCAGTTCGGTGCTGATGAACGCCGTTCCGGCCAAGGTCGCCGGCGTCGATCGCATCGTCATCGCCGTTCCGGCAACCGGCGGCGTCGTCAATCCGGCGGTACTGGCAGCTGCGAAGCTCGCAGGCGTCTCCGAAATCTACCGTGTCGGCGGCGCACAGGCGATCGCGGCACTTGCCTATGGCACGGAAACCATCGCCCCAGTTGCCAAGATCACCGGCCCCGGCAATGCCTATGTCGCAGCCGCCAAGCGCCACGTCTTCGGCACTGTCGGCATCGATATGATCGCCGGACCCTCGGAAGTGCTTGTTATTGCCGACAAGGACAATAATCCGGACTGGATCGCTGCCGATCTTCTGGCCCAGGCTGAACATGACGCGAGCTCGCAGGCGATCCTAGCCACCGATGATGCTGACTTCGCCAAGGCTGTCGAAGCCGCCGTCGAGCGCCAGCTGAAGACGCTGAACCGGGCCGAGACCGCTGCCGCCAGCTGGCGCGATTTCGGTGCCGTCATCCTCGTCAAGGATCTGATGGACGCCATCCCGCTCGCAAACCGCATCGCCCCTGAGCATCTGGAGCTGGCGGTCGTCGATCCGGACGCGCTTCTCCCGGGCATTCGCAATGCCGGCGCGATCTTCATGGGCGCGCATACGCCTGAAGTGATCGGCGATTATGTCGGCGGCTCCAACCACGTGCTGCCGACGGCGCGTTCGGCGCGCTTCTCGTCCGGCCTTGGAGTGCTCGATTTCGTCAAGCGCACATCGATCCTGCGCCTCGGCCCGCAGCAGCTGCGCGAGCTTGGCCCGGCGGCGATCGCCTTGGCGGTGTCCGAAGGCCTCGACGCCCATGCGCGATCGGTCGCGATCCGCCTCAATCTCGAAAGGTGAGGCATGGCGAAGGGCGACTTCCGGCTTTCTGATGTCGTCCTTGACGACACGATCGGCCGTTCGACGCCCGATGTCGAGCATGAACGCGCCGTCGCCATCTTCGATCTGATCGAGGAAAATACCTTCGAGCCCGCCGGTCATCCGGGCGGCCCCTACAAGCTCAACATCTCGCTCGTCGACAGCAAGCTGGTCTTCGTCATCAGGACGGAGGAAGGCGGCGATGTTGCCACCCACATCCTGTCGCTGACGCCGTTCCGCCGCATCGTGAAAGACTATTTCATGATCTGCGAAAGCTATTACGAAGCGATCCGCTCGGCCTCGCCAAGTCGCATCGAAGCAATCGACATGGGCCGCCGCGGCATCCACAACGAGGGCTCGCAGACGCTGAAGGACAGGCTGAAGGGCAAGATCGACGTCGATTTCGACACGGCCCGGCGCATCTTCACGCTGGTCTGCGTGCTCTACTGGCGCGGATGAGCGGGATGGAGCCCGCTCCGCTCACCGCAGAAGGCAAGGCGCCGGGCGCGATCCTCTTCATGTGCGGCATGAACGCCATCCGCTCGCCGATGGCCGAGGCAATCGCCAGGAGCATGCTGCCCGCCAATACCTATATACGCTCGGCAGGCGTTCGCGCCGGCGAGCGTGATCCCTTCGTCGATGTCGTGCTTGAGGAGATCGGCCTTTCGCTCGGCCGCCACCTGCCGAAGACGCTCGAGGAGCTCGAGGACGACTATTTCGATCTGATCATCACGCTGTCGCCGCAGGCCCATCACGCAGCGCTGGAACTGACGCGTGCCAACGCCGTTGAAGTGGTGTATTGGCCGACCATGGATCCGACCGGCGAAACCGGCAGCCGCGACCAGATTCTCGATGCCTACAGGGAGGTGCGGGATCACATTGCGGCGCTGATCGAGAGCCGGCTACTCAGACGAAACGGCATTGCCGCGCAATCGGCCTAAAACAAAAGGAAGAAAGCCCGATCAACAAGGTTCACAAATGACCGTTGATTGTGTAGTTTCCGCCCAAATTTTAAGGTGGCGCAAGTCCGCCATCTCAACCGACAGGAAGAAAAGCCTTATATGCCTAAAGAAGAAGTCCTTGAATTTCCGGGTATCGTGACCGAACTTCTGCCGAACGCGACCTTCCGCGTGAAGCTTGAAAACGAGCACGAAATCATCGCCCACACGGCCGGCCGCATGCGCAAGAACCGCATCCGCGTTCTGGCGGGCGACAAGGTTCTTGTGGAAATGACTCCCTACGACCTCACCAAGGGCCGTATCACCTACCGTTTCAAGTAAGCTTGGGCCGCAAGCCCTCGAGGCTTCCTTTCCGGTCGAGGTTCCATGGCGCTCACATACAAGCTCATCCTGGCTTCCGGTTCTCCGCGACGTGTCGACCTGCTCAATCAGGCAGGCATCGAACCGTCGCGCCTGATGCCGATGGATATCGACGAGGCGCCGAAGAAATCGGAGCATCCACGCTCGCTGGCCCGCAGGCTTTCGACCGAGAAGGCCGAGGCCGCGCTGTCGGCGATCAAGGGCGATCTGGCCTGGAAGGGCAGCTACATCCTCGCGGCTGATACGGTCGTCGCCGTCGGCCGCCGCATACTGGGGAAGGCCGAGTTCGCGGATGAGGCTTCCGCCTCGCTCAATCTGCTCTCCGGCCGCAGCCACTGGGTTTATACCGGTGTCTGCCTGGTAACGCCCGATCGCAAGGTCCGCCAGAAGATCGTCGAAACCAAGGTGCGCTTCAAGCGCCTCTCCGGCTTCGAGATCGAGAGCTATCTGGCCTCGGGCCAGTGGCGCGGCAAGGCGGGTGCCTATGGCATCCAGGGTCTTGCCGGCAGCTTCGTCCAGAAAATGGTCGGCTCCTACACCAATGTGGTGGGCCTGCCGCTTTATGAAACTATCCTCCTGCTGACCGGCGAAGGCTTCGATGTGCACAGCCGGTGGCCTGAGGGCTAAGCCGGGGGCATCGTCATGTCCGAAGACGAGAATAGAACCACCGCCAAGGTCGAGCCGCTTCGCAAGACGCGGCCCTGCCCGGAATGCGGCAAGCCATCGCATCGCGAACATTATCCGTTCTGCTCGAACCGTTGCCGTGAGGTCGATCTCTCACGCTGGCTGACGGGCGCTTACGCCATACCCGTTGCCGACGATGAGAAGAAAGCCGAGTACGACGACGAGGAATAGCCTGTAAAACCACCGGCGAAGTCATTCAATTCACTCAGGAATTTGGAAAAATTCCACAAGCCTCAAAAAACTGTCATTTGACGCTTGCCATGTCCCGACAAGATGCTATAACCCCGCTCGCTTCCGGGGCACACCAAACCCTCCGGGTTCTTTCTTCGAAAGAATGCAGGCCGAAGCAGGAATGCCCAGATAGCTCAGTTGGTAGAGCAGCGGATTGAAAATCCGCGTGTCCGTGGTTCAAATCCGCGTCTGGGCACCACTCTTTCTCCTTAAGAAAAGCTCGATCAGTCGCCTTAGGTTTTGTCGCAGTTGCATGTCGCGGATTAGCCCATTTTGTACTTTTGGCTGAATTGCGCCTGCCCGCCATCGGCCTACCCTTCGCCCATGAACAAGATGCTTCTCGTGAGAGTGGCCGCCTGGCTGTCGCTGGCCGCCGTTATCTTTGTGACCGTGTGCCCGATCGAGTACCGGCCGCACGATATCATTGACGTCGATGTCGATCGCGCCATGGCCTTCATGGTGATGGGCATATTGTTCGTCACCGGTTATCCGCGGCGGGTCGTTCTGTGTGCGGTGCTACTGGTCATCGGTGCCTTCGCGCTGGAGACGCTGCAATTCCTGTCTCCGACGCGTCATGCGCATTTCGAGGATGCGGCGACGAAGAGCATGGGCGCGCTATTTGGCGTCTTCCTGGCGGAGGTCGTCAACCGCATTAGGGGTATCCGGCACAAGGCGGGATAAGCGTGGGCCGTGTTCAGTCGCGGTCCAGCCACGCAAGCATGCCCTGCGCCGCTGCCTTGCCCGTCGCCATGCATGCGGTCAGCAGATAGCCGCCGGTCGGCGCTTCCCAGTTGAGCATTTCGCCGGCGGCGAAGATGCCGGGGATGGCCTTCAGCATATAGCCGTCATCAATCGCTTCCAGCGCAATGCCTCCAGCCGAGGATATGGCTTCGGCAATCGGCCGGGTTGCGGTCAGCGGGATCGCCAGCGCCTTGATCCGTGCAGCAAGTTGCTGCGGGTCCTTCAGCACGTCGTCGCCTGCAAGCTCCCGGATCAGCCCTGCCTTGACGGGGTCGAGACCGGCGCCCTTGCGCAGCCGGTTGGAGAGGCTTGCTTTCCGGTCCTGCCTGGCGAGGTCTGCTGCCAGCCGTTCGACCGATCGCCCGGGAGCGAGGTCGACAAGCAGCGAGACAGCGCCATCGCGCTGCAGATCGTCGCGAAGGGCGGCTGCATGGGCATAGACAAGGCTGCCCTCGATCCCATGCTCCGAAATCACGAATTCACCGGGAAATGTCCCGGCCGCCGAAGTGGCCGTCACCGCCTTCAACGGCGCCCCGGCAAAACGCTCGCGAAACACTTCGCTCCAGTTGACATCGAAGCCGCAATTGGCCGGGCGGAAAGGGGCGGTATCGACGCCTCTCTGCCGCAGCCACGGCACCCATGCGGCATCGGAGCCGAGCTTCGGCCAGCTCGCGCCGCCAAGCGCCAGCAATGCCGCATCGGGGTGGATAACCTTCCGGCCTCCCTGGGTTTCAAGCACCAGGCCACCGTCAGTAAAGCCGATCCAGCGGTGGCGTTTTGCGATCACCACGCCTTGCGTCTCCAGCCGGGTAAGCCAGGCGCGGAGCAGCGGCGAGGCCTTCATGGCCGTCGGGAAGACGCGGCCGGATGATCCCACGAATGTCTCGGTGCCGAGTTCGCCCGCCCAGCGGCGGATATCGTCGGGCGTCAGCGCGTCAAGCGCCGGGCGGAGGCGATCGGAAGCGCCGCCGAAGCGGGTGGCGAACCGCTCGTAATCCTCGGAGTGCGTTATGTTCAGCCCGGATTTTCCGGCCAGCAGAAATTTTCGCGCCACCGTCGGCATGGCGTCGTAGACGGTGACCGCATGGCCGGAACAGGCCAGCGTTTCCGCCGCCATCAGGCCCGCCGGGCCGCCGCCGATGATCGCGATCTGTTTTTTCTTCATGGGCTGTCTGATACAGCATTCAAATGCGTCCGTCTCCGGATTCGAGAGAAGCCGTTTCGTTGCGTGTTGCGGCCAAACTCACTATCTCAATCCCATCTCAAATGGAGTGTCGCGGCATGGCCGATCTCAAAGCAAGACCCAGACCTACAGGCGCCAAGGCCGTCCTCGGCCGGACCGGATTTCCGCATGTCACCTCGGCGACGAAGGGCGAGATCGATATCGTCACCAGCCCGTCGCAGCCAGGGTTCAATCCGCTCGATCTTCTCTATTCATCGCTCTCGGCCTGCCTGGTGCTGAGCGCCCGCATCGCCGCCAGCAATCTCGGCGTCCTCGACAAGATCACCGAGATCACCGCTGACGTCACGGGTGAGAAGGCTGCAGAAGGCCTGTCGCGGGTCCAGAAGTTCAACATTGCCTTCTCGATCAAGGGGGATATCGACGAGGAAACGCGGCAGAAGATCGCGCATCTGGCCGAAGACGAGATCTGCACGGTCAGCAACACGATCCGCGGCAACCCGGAATTCTCGACGGTTATTTCCGGTTGAGCTTTTGTGTCGCGGGTGTCGTTCCCGCGCTATCCTCTTTCAGTTCGATCTGATAACTCGCATCCCGGCTGGCGTCTCAATCATGGCTGGCCGGGAAAGCATAGAGATCATGTCGCAGGCCGCCGCCCCCTCCACAGAAGCCGCTCCTTCACAACGTTTCGCGCTGACGGCGCTCATCCTTGGCGGCGCCGCCATCGGTGGTTCGCCGATCTTCGTGCGGCTCTCCGAAGTGGGGCCGATGGCAACGGCCTTCTGGCGCGTCGCGCTGGCGCTGATCCCGATCTTCATCTTCTCGCTGATCAAGAAGGATTCAGGCCCGAAGCCTGAAAAGCTCTCCGATTATGCCATGCTGATCCTGCCGGGCGTCATCCTCGCGGCGGATCTCGCGGCCTGGCACCTGTCGATTACCATGACCTCGGTTGCCAATGCGACGCTGCTCGCCAACCTCGCTCCCGTCTTCGTCACCGTCATCGGTTTCGTCGCCTTCCGCGCGCCCGTCTCCCGCATTTTCGTGCTGGGACTGGCATTGGCGCTGGCGGGCGTGGTGATCCTCAAGGGCGGACCGGCGGCGCTCGGCAACGGCGATCTGCGCGGCGATGGCGTGGCGATCATCGCGGCGATCTTCTATGCAGGCTACATCCTGGCAATTGGCCAGCTGCGCAGCCGTTTCGATACGATCCGCATCATGCTGTGGAGCACGGCATCGGCCGCCATCTGCGTCTTCCCGCTGGGCTTCTTCTTCGAGGCGCATATGCTGCCTCCGACGGCCTATGGCTGGGCGATCGTCTTCGGCCTTGCCTTCATCAGCCACGCAAGCGGCCAGGTGGCGATCGCCTTTGCGCTTGCCTATCTGCCGGCCGCTTTCTCGTCGCTGACGCTGCTGTTGCAACCGGTCGTGGCGGCCATCCTTGCCTGGGTGCTGCTCAACGAGGCGATCGGCCCGATGCAGGCAATCGGTGGGCTGGTGGTGCTCGCCGGGATCATGATCGCCCGGCGAGGCTAAGCGTCAGGCGACAGCCGCCGGCTGCATGCGCCGTGCATCCAGAATGCCGAGCGCTTCGTCGACGGTTGCCGCAATCGCAGCCTTTTCCGCATTGTTGCAGGTGCCCCAGGCTTCGATGAAGCTGCTGGTCTTGCCGTAGCTGTTGTCGAGCACGCAGTGATCGGCACCGATCAGCACGCACATGATGTGGCCGTGCATGCGGTCGGTAATCACCTGCCGGGCAGAACCCAGCAGCGCCACGCCGCGGTCAAAACGCTGCTGCGCCCGCTCGCGGTAGGCAAGCTCGGTCATCCGGGCACGTCCGCCGATTCGGCCGGAAAGCAGCCCCTTCAGGATCGCCGCACGCTTCGTCTGCTTCTGGAAATCGGCAGGCTCATCCGGCCAGTCGGATTTCACCGTGCCCGGGCGGCTGGTCGCCGCCGTCAGGTCCTGCGGCGCGCCCACTTCCTGGTCCTCGCGCAGATTGAGCAGCAGCTCGTGCTGAGGCGCCGGGCGAGTGACCGGGCCGATGCAGAAGGCCATGTCGGGGCAAAGCCTGACATCGCACTGGAACCAGCGCTTGGCGAATTGGAAGCTCTTGTGGTCGCGTACCAGCAGCGTGAAATTGCCGTGCTTCTCGATCGCGCGGGCGGTGCTGTCGATCCCGGCCTGTTCCTTGAAGTGGATGGTCTGCGGCATTTGGACGATCGGCCGGCCCTTGTATTTCGTCAGCATGTCCTCGCGGAACTGCCGGTAGCCCGCCCAGATATCCCCGAAATTGCCGCCACCATGCAGGAATATCCGGCCATCGCCGATCGCTGCCAGCATGCGCTCGTCGTCATAGGTGGGGATTTCGGTCACATAGGCCGGCCGCGTCTTGCGGCGGTCGAAATAGGCAAGCTCCCCGAGCCAGATGGCGCTGTCACCAATATTGTAGTGGTTCGGGAAATCGAGCAGCGCAAAGCGCTCGGCCGGATCGACGAGGTCGGAAAGGCAATTTGCGATCAGTCCCTGAAGGCGGTTGATGATCGTAATGTTGGTTTCCTGCATATAAGGCTCCTGTTGAAGAGTCTGGCCCAGCCCCGGCGGCTAGGCCTCGGCCCGTTTTCCGAACGGCAGCAAAGACTTGCCGAGCGCGATGTAAGGGCGGATGGCGGATCTGCCGAAGACCGGCAGAAAGGCGAGATAGACGACGGCGCCGAGACCGATGCTGAGACCAAGCGACAGCCATCGGCTCTGCAGATGTTCGGCGATGACGGGATGTGCAAACCAGACGCAGACAGCCATGACGGCGCTGCCGCAGAAGGGCAGGGCGACCGACTTGAAGGTGCCGAGCGAATCGATGCCGGCATAGCGATGCAGCACATATTGCTGATAGGGCATGGTCAGCCAGGCGCGCAGCACGTAGCCGGCGGCAACGGCGAGGATGCCGTAGGGTACCAGCAGCCAGGTCAGCAGCAGGGTCGCGGCAAACTGCAGTGCTGCGACCGAGAGGATCGATTCTGCGCGATTGACTGCCGATAGCGCCGACGAGGCAAAGAAGTTGGTCACGAACGGCACCGACATCAGCACCAGCACGGTGGCGATATCGCCGGCATTGCCCCACTTGTCGCCGAAGAGCAGCGCGATCATGTCGTTCGACAGCGCGCCGAAGCCGAAGAGCAGCGGAATGGTGCCGAGTGCGGCGGCGCCGACGATCTTGTTATAGGCGTTGCGGAAGGCGACGCGATCGTTCTGCAGGCGTGACAGGGTGACCAGCGAGACGCTGCCGATCGGCGCCAGAACGGCCTGGCCGATGAGTTCGATCAGCCGCCAGGCGATGCGGTAACGGCCGACTTCGACGGCGCCGTACCAGCGGGAGATGAAAATGTCCTGGACGCGGGCGAGCAGCATCCACATCAGCTGGGTGACGACGAGGCTGACGCTGAACAGGAAGACCGAGCGGAATTTCGCAACATTGAACCGCAGGCGCGGCATCCAGGGATAGGCGACCCAGCCGAGAACAACTGTGACCGCAGCGTTGACGGCGGTCTGCGCGACCAGTGCCCAGATGCCCCATCCGAGATAGGCGCAGACGACGGCAGTGATGCCGGACAGGAGGCTGGCTGCGATGCTCTGCGCCGCAAGGTTCTTGTGGCCGAATTCACGGGCGAGACGCGCATTGTGGATGACAGCCAGCGACGAGACGGGCAGCAGCGGCGCCAGCCAGCGGAGAATGCCAGACACGGATTCGTCGCGCACCAGCTCGCCGTAATAGGGCGCGAACACGAAGACCACGGCGGCAATGATGGCGCTGAACGCAACTGTGGCCCAGAAGCAGGTATCGGCCAGCTCCTCATCGAGATCCAGCTGCCGGGTGATGGCATCGCCAAGCCCTGCATAGGCAAGCACACGGCCGATTTCGACGAACAGGCTGGCGAGCGCAAAAGTGCCGAAGTCGCCGGGCCCGAGAATGCGCGCCAGAATGACGAAGATGACGAAGGTCGCAATCGTGCTCCAGGCTACGCGAACGACCGACCAGAGGACGGATAGTGCCGTCTTCTTCTTCAGATCGGCATGCGCAACTGCATGTTCTGCCATTCATCATCCTATCGATTGCAGCCGAAGCTTGGGTCATCGGCGCAAAGAGTGTGCGGGGTGTCAGGTGCGGACTGCGTTGGGCGACTTGCGGCGGGTGCTCTGCCAGTAGGCGATCATTCCCGTCAGGTTGTCCCGGAGCTGCCGGCGATAGGTCAGTCCCATCTCCTTGCTCATCGGCTGGCCGCCGATCGCTTCGCGGACAGCCTGGCGGATATCCCAGCGCAGCATGCCGCGCATGTTCGAGCGCTTGTCGAACAGATATTTCGCGTAGAGCGCACCGTTGCCGAAGGCATAGCCGGCATGCAGGCGGTGGATGTCCTCGATCTTGCGGCGGCCGTGGAAATGCTTGACCACCAACTCGGGCACATACTCAACCCGGATACCGGCATTGAAGGCGCGGTGAATGTAATCGGTATCCTCGCCGGAGCGGAACGTGGCACCGGCGCCGAAGCGCGGATCGAAATCGCCGACGCGATCGACCAGCGCGCGCGGGAAAACCATGTTGCAGCCATGTATGAAGCCGCCCGCATGCAGCTCGTTGTTCAGCACGGCCGGTTCCAGCTCCGTCTTGATGGTGACAGGGAGGTCGCGGGCATCGCCAAGCTCGACCCGGCCGCCGCGCATGACGATCGCATCGTCGGCAGCAAACAGAGCCGCGATGGTGGTGAAGTAGTCCGCAAACACCTCGCAGTCGTCATCCGTGAAGGCCAGCAGGTGGCCGGTTGCCGCCGCGATGCCGGAATTGCGGGCATTGGCCAGCCCCGGCAGCGTCTCATGGACAAGATTGGTGTGAAGAGGCGCGACAGCCGCCCACCGGCGAAAGACCTCGGACGTATCGTCCGTCGAGCCGTTGTCGACAAACACGAGTTCCAATTGCAAATCGCCCGCCTGCCGGGCGGCATTCGCAATGGCATCCAGGCAGTTCAACAGGCCGCCAGCCCGATTTCTCGATGAGATAATCAGGCTGATATCAACGGGCCGAGGAGGCATGCAATTTCCCCTTCTGCGATCGATGTCCGGGCCAAGATAGGTCTGATATCAGAACTCGGCAAGGACTTTTTGCAATGCAGCAAAATAGAACAGGCGCAGAAGAAACAGAAAGAATGAGGTAATTTATAGGCGAGTGAATTTTAGGTAATTAAATTCACGAATGTATTGTCAGACTATTGTAATAAATCGTGATAAGTATGGTTACAATTGCTGATTTGATATTTTCACTATCATCAGCCATTGAAATTATGGTGTAACTACGCAGGAGTTTTGCTGGAGTATAAATAGAAATATGAGAATTTTACATGATGAGAATGCCGTAAAATATCTCCCTTTCTTTGGTGCCGCTTTGCGCTGCACAATAGAGAGTTGCAGTCCGTGAAGGCCGAAGATTTAGCGCATGGCGCGCAGTGTAAGCCAAGCTTTCCGGCGGTGATCGCACCGGAAAAGCTTCCGCAAGAGTAGGGATGAAAGAACAAATTCCGTCATCGCAAGTCTTTCGCGCCGCGGCTTGCTACTGGCTTTCCTTCAACAGCCACTGCTGAATGATCGGCACGTCGGCATCGCCGAGATCGTGACCGCCGGGGATGACGTCCGAATCGACGGTCGCGCCCGAGGTTTTCAACCGTCCCTCGAGATCGTTGGCATATTTTCCATAGGCGTCGGTCTTGCCGCTGATGACGAGCAGGTCGGTGCCCTTCAGATCGGCATGCGGATAATTCGTCAGAACCGGCATGGAGCGCAGCAGAACGGCCTTATGGATCAGCGACGGGTGCAGGTAGATCAGCGAGTTCAAAAGATTCGCGCCGTTGGAATAGCCGACGAAGACGATCTTCTTCGGATCCAGCCCATAGGATTTGACCGCGCCGTCGATGAAGGCGGCAAAGGCTTCCGCTTCGCTCTTGATGTCGTCCTGGTCGAAGGAGAAGGGCGTGATCCGCTTGTACCAGCGCGGAAAGCCTTCTTCGGTCGCCCGGCCGCGCACCCCAAGCAGTGTTGCCCGCGGCGCCACCTTGTGCAGCAGCGGCATCAGCGTCGTCTCGTTGCCGCCGGAGCCGTGCAACAGCACGAAGACGCTGCCATCCGGATCCGGCGGCGTGTAGAAGCGGTGCACGAAGGGCAGATCGCGGTAGTTGACCCTTGGCTCGCCCGGCATCGAAAATTGAGGCAGCACGACCTTTAGATCCTTCAGATCCTTGATCGAATCCTTCGGGGGCAGGAAAAGCTTGGTGCCGAGCGTCGGCGCCGGCTCATCCACCAGCATGCCCGGCTTGTCGGTCGCAAGCTCGATCAGTGTGCCGCCGGGCTCGCGGACATAGAGCGATTTGAAATATTTCCGGTCATGCATGTTGGTTGCCGAGTCCGTCGACGTGGCAAGCGCATCATGAACAGATGTCAGCTCGGCCTCATCCGCGGCGCGGAAAGCAACGTGATCGATCGTCCCCGTGCCCGGCGCACCGGACCAGAAGCCCTTTGCGTTGCGCACGTCCATGACATCGCCGGAATCGGAGACCAGCCTGTCGATGGCGCCCTTGTTTGCCTGGAAACGATAGCCGAAGTGGCTCTCGATGAAGGCGCGGCTGGCATCGGGCGTTTCGGTCAGCATCGTCGCGCCACGGACCCGTTGTACCGCGTGTTCGATCGGAACCGGTCCGTTTGCCCAGGCTGCGGCGCTTTTGAGCCCCTTGTTGCCGGCAAGCTTCAGGATGATGTTGTCAGGATCCTTGAGGCGCAGCACCGGCTCGCCAAATTCGTCGGACGGGCCTTCCATGCGGATCCCGAAGCTCATGGCCCGCGTCAGCCAGTAGCCGATGCTGGTCGGGTCGATTGCCAGCGCGATCTCGCTGATCTGACCGAAACCAGCGCGACCCTGCGAGCCGTCTTCCCAGGCAAGGAAAGTCAGCAGCGAGCCGGGCGTACCCTCTCCATCGCCATAGAAGAGATGCAGTTGGGTTTCGTCCTCGAAACCGGCGGTCTGCTTGACGAGCCGCATGCCGAGAAAACCGGCATAGAAATCCACATTCGCCTGCACTTTGCGGGTGATGGCGGTGATGTGATGTATGCCAGAAATCATCGAAAGCAGTCCGTATTGCTGGGGAGTGGCGAGAAGCGCCAGAACTAATGCGGATACTAAAGTCATACCAGTGCCGTTGGAGATTGCCTCGATTGTTCTACACAAAGAACTAGGGCATCGCCGCGCGGCTGCAATTCCAAACTGTCGACATCTGCCAGGGCCTGCTCCAGCTGCTGCAGCGTCGGCGGCTTGATCATGTAGGCAAGAGCGCCGAGTTCCTTGGCCCTCTGCATGTCGCTCTCGTCGCTGGATGTGCTGAGGATGCAGACCGGTATCTGCTTCAGCCGGATATCGGCCGAAAGCGCGTTCAGCACCTCAAAGCCGTCCATGATCGGCATGTTGATATCGAGCAGCATCAGGTCCATCGGCGGCTGGCTGAGATCGATGGCTCGCTCCTCCAAAAGCCGCATGGCCTCGCGCCCGTTGGTCGCCACATGCAGGTTGAAGCTCACTTTCTCCCGCCGCATTAGCTTGAGCTTCAGAAGCTGTATGTCGGCAGGGCTGTCTTCGACGAGAAGCACTTCGGCAAGACGGCCCTTGGCCTCCTGAGGCTGTTCGATTGCCCGGACCGCCTGCGGCCCCGTCTGCGCTGCAGCCTCGGCGGACATGCTGTTTGCGAGCGGCAATTCGAGCACAAAGGTCGCGCCGCGTCCCGTCTTCGCCTCGCACCAGATCGCGCCGCCATGCAGCTGCGCAATGCGGCGGCAGATCGCAAGGCCCAGTCCCGTTCCTTCGATGCCGCGTCCGACCAGACGCTTGAAGGGCTGGAAGATCAGCTCCCGGTGGTCGGGATCGATGCCCGGTCCGTTATCGGTGACCAGGAGACGGCAGAGACCGCTACCTGCGGCCTCGGAACTGACATGCACCTGAGGGCGCTGGTCTTCGCAATAGCGGATCGCATTGGAGATCAGGTTTTGCATCAGCTGGATCAGCAGCGTCCCGTCGCCCATCACCTCCGGCAGATCGCCGCTGACGATGGTCGCCTGCCTGCTCTCCATCTGCTGGTGCAGATTGTCCTCGACCTGCCCGAGAACGGCGGCGAGCGACACGGGTTTCAGTTCCAGTTCCCCGGAGACATCAAGCTTGGTGAAGCCCGAGACCTTGACGATCAGGTCTTCCATATGGTCGGCGGCACTCAGGATATAATCGAGAAGCTCGCGGTCCTCGGCCGGCAGCGAAGCCGAGCCGTGCAGGATCTTGCTGAAGGACTTGATGGTGCGTAGCGGCTCCTTGAGGTCGTGCGCCATCGCTCGGGTGAAGATCTCGAGCGATTGCCGCTTCTGCTCCAGCTTCTTCTCCAGCGCGCCATGCATGACGGCATTCTGCACGCAGCGGTGCAGCGTCTCGGGCGAAAGCGCATCCTTGGTCAGGTAGTCGCGTGCCCCGTTCTTCATCACCTCGACGGCGACAGTCTCGTTGCCCTGTCCTGTCAGCATGATCACATTGGCGGCCGGATCGAGCTTCAGGATTTCGGCAAGCACCCCAAGTCCGTCGCGGCCGGGCAGCGAATAGTCGAGCAGGATGCAGCTTGGCCGCTTGCTGCTGGCAAGCTCCAATCCTTGGTCGCCGGTCTCGGCCTCGGCTACCACGTAGTTCGTTCCGGCGACTCGCGACAGCATCCGCCGGTAGACCTCGCGGTCGTCCATGTTGTCGTCGATGATCAGTACTAGGCAGTCTTCCGCCAATCGTTCAATCCTCGTGCGGCAGGATGGCAATCTCGAACCAGTATTCCTTCAGCCGCTGAATCGCGGAGAACAGTCCGTCGAGATCGACAGGTTTCTGCACATAAGTATTGGCGCCGAGTGCATAGCAGCCTTCGATGTCACGCTCGTCGTCTGATGTCGTCAGAATGACCACCGGGATCTTGCGCCACTGCGGGTTGGATTTGATCGCCTCAAGGGTTTTGCGGCCATCGAGGCCCGGCATGTTGAGGTCGAGCAGGATCAGGCCGGGGCGCGGGTTCATGCCGGCAAGCTCATCGAGCGCTTCCTGGCCAGAAGCGGCCCAGCGGATCGGGTTGCGCAGGTTGGTGCGCTTGAAGGCACGCATCGTCGCCTCGAAGTCGTCCTCGCTGTCTTCGACAATCAGGATCGGCTGCATATCACGCGGCTGCATTGTGGCCCTCTCTGTTGCTTCCCAGCGTAAAGTAGAATGTGGTGCCTGCACCCATCTCGGACTCCAGCCATATCTCGCCATTGTGGCGGCCAATGATCTTTCGCACGAAGGTCAGTCCGGCCCCGGTTCCATCATCCGAATCCTGCGATTTTTCAAGCCGTTTGAAAATCCGGAAAATGTCCTCGTAGAATTCCGTCGCGATGCCCTTGCCGTTATCCCTGACGAAAAACACGCCGCGCGCGGCCGCGCCGTCCTTGCCGGTGTAGTGCTCCAGATAGCCGATGGTGACCAGCGGCTCCGGCTTGTCGTTGTATTTGACGGCGTTGGTCACCAGGTTCCGGAATACCTCGGTCAGCCGCGTCGCGTCGCAGACAACTTCTGGAAGCTCTCCATCCACCACGACCCGCGCGTGCCGCTCCTCCAGAAACACTTCCAGCGTCGCCACCACGTCCTTGATGACGAGATTGATGTCGGTGCGCTTGACGGCCAGCTGCTGGCGTCCGATGCGGGAGAAATAGAGAAGATCGTTGACGAGCTTCTCCATCCGCTGACTGAGCCGCACCAGCCGGTTGAGACGGCGAACGCCGTCCTCGTCGAGCTGGTTCTCGTAGTCTTCGAGCAGGAAGCGTGAGTGATTGTGAAGCCCGCGCAGCGGCTCCTTCAGATCGTGCGAGGCGATATAGGCGAATTCGTCGAGGTCCTGGTTGCTGCGTTCCAGATCGGCCGTATAGGCCTCCAGCTGCGCCAGCGTCGTCTTCAGCCGTTCCTGTTGCTGCACCCTGTCGCTGATGTCGCGCACGATGCCGACGAATGTCCGCGCGCCGCTTGTCGGAACCACGCTGACGGACAGATCGAGCGGAAACACCACGCCATTCTTGCGGCGGCCGGACACCATGCGCGTCGTGCCGATGATCCGTTCCTCGCCGGTCTCATGGTAGTGCTGCAGGTAATGGTCATGCTCGGAGTGATAGGGCTCCGGCATCAGCATGTTGATGTTCTTGCCGAGTGTCTCGGATGGCAGGTAGCCGAACATCTGCTCGGCCGCGGGATTGAAGCTGGAGATCACGCCGCGCTGGTCCATGGTGATCACGGCATCCGGCGTGTTGCGCACCAGTGAGCTGAAGCGAATGCGCTCCGTCTCCAGGCTGGCGCTGTTGCGCATGTAATTGTGCACCAGATAGCCGATCAGCCACAGCAGGCCGATGGTGATCGCGCGGTTGGCAGCCTCGGGCCAGACGACCGTGTCGCTATGGTTGACGGCGAAGAAGCCGAGAAGGATGAGGACCGTGCAGACGAACGCCAGGTAGAGCGGTGCGTTGCGATTGCCGAACCAGAGGGCGGTCAAAATCAGCGGCACATAAAGAATGCCGTTCGCCACCCCGAGCGGCGTATAGAGGTCGGCGAGCAGTCCGGTGAAACAGACGACGCCGGGGATCCACAGCGGCACGCTGGCGCTGCCCTGTGGCTGGCGCCACCAGGCAGCGGCCAACAATCCACCGCCGAAGAACGTCACGCCGATCGACGTATGCAGCGCCATCGCCGCATAGGGACCCCAGCGATAACCCTCCTCGGCGCTGGTGACGTAAGCAGCGAAGGCGACCATACCGAGCGTGATGATCACATAGCCCGTCAATTCCTGGAGAAGGGGAGCCCTGTCATCCTTCCAGTTCCGGCCGGCAAGCAGCGCAAGATTGCCGATCAGGAAGCAGAGCGTCGTATTCGGCCCCATGCCGCCGCCAATCAGGTCGGAAAATTCCCGCGAGACGAGGAGGTTGGTCAGCACGCGATCGACCATATGCGAGGTGCGCCCGAGCGAGATGATCTCGGCAAACCGCGTCACAGTGATTGCTGCGACACATAGGGAGATCAGGGACGCCGCCATGTTCAGACGCTGCAGCTTCGATACTGATCCCGCCAATGCCAGACCGGAGAGCACGAAGCAGAGCGCCGTATTGAACGCCATCGCCGGAAATTCCGGCACGACGGAGACGATGACCTCGACTTCCAGCAGCCAGCCGGTGATCGCGCAGATGCCGAGAAGCGTGATGAGCGTTCCGATGGCAATCGCGGCCACGCGGTAGCGGCCCTTCTTCTGCGCTTCGTCCCTCAAGCTGGCGGCATTCCACACGCGGTCGATCCTCCTGAATTCGGGTCATCTTTTCCGAAATGACCGAATACACAATAGGAAACGTAAGGTTGTGTGCGTCTTTCCTCTGCCGATTCAGGGGAGGTTGATAACGATTCTTAGCGAAGTATCTTTATTGTCGCATCGCGAAACAGGCGGGACATCGCCGGTGGCGACTGGGTGAAGTGGCTATGCCTTTGATATTCTACATCGATGATAGCAAGGATGATCTCTTCTATCTCGATTACATGCACCGGAAGGGCGCCTTCACCGCCGAGCTTGTGTCGTTTTCCCAGGCGCAGCCGGTTTGGGAGATGCTGGAGGCGCGTCATACCACGGGCGAGCCGCTTCCCGATCTGCTGATCGCCGATCTCTACATGCCTCTCGACGACGGCCTTGCTTTGGTGCGCAAGGTCAGCCTCGATCCTCGCTTCGCATCGGTGAAGCTTGGCATATGCAGCGGTTCGGATGCCGATGAGGACCGGGAGCGCTCGCTGGAAGCCGGCGCCCATATCTACCTGCAGAAGCCTTTGAATTTGAACGATAGTCTTCTCAATCAACTGGTGTAGGCGCGAGGTGCCCGAACACGCGACAGCGCGCTGAAACGCCAATTGACAAGGCTTGTTCAGCGTCCCAAGATACAACCAAGAGGAAGAGGAGTGATTTGAGCGCTGAGAGAGCCGACTGACCCATATTCGCCGCCACGAACTTCAGCCAACCCCTTAGCTGAATGGATCTATCGGCTCTCTCGCGCTTACTTCCGGCACTTTTCCCGCTACTCATGAGATCATGAACAACGAAAAATGCGATACCTAGGTAAGACTACGATTTCAGTATATCTGCCTTTGCATCACTTGCGGTTGAGAAATTGATGAGCTTGTTTGCCTTGGGATATTGGGAAGTCCCCGTCCCGTTATCCCCATCAACTGTCTCGGTTTTTTTGTAACTGTTCGCGTTTAGGACGTATATCCCAAGATTTCGGGATGGTGTGGAGTGACTTCTGGAAGTTTCGAGGTAAGGTTGCCGGAATGACCAATGCTGCGGCTGTTCCTTTTCATACTGGGCCCGAGCTGAACCGGGCCATCAACCGGACCGATTTCTTCCGCTTGTTTAAGGCGGCGGCACACCACTACCATTTCGACAATTTCGTTCTGGCAAAGATTTCCGAGGCGGCAGCGCCGTTCGGAGAGCGTGAAATCGTCATCACCAACGTGGCGGAGCGGCGTGCGACGCTGTTTATCCGGACGCTGAAGGAGGCGCTGGGGGCGATAAAGGCGAAATCCGCGCAGTTCCTCACGTCACCGGTTTTCGGCAAGAGCGCACAGCTGGAAGGCTATCCCGCCGATCTGGTGTTCAACGAATTCAACGGCAACACGTTTCTGTTGATTCCGCTCTTTACGCCAGAGGGACGGCGATACTGTCTGGTGCTCAGCGGCGTTCGCCAGGAGCCGGACCAGAGCGAGATCGCCGACGTCCTGCTTGACGTCATGCGTATCTTCGACAAGCTGTACGAGGAAATCTTGACCCAGGAAATGTCTGGACGTCTGACGCAGCGCGAAGCCGAGATCGTCAAATGGACGAGCGAAGGCAAGACCTCTGCTGAGATCGCCATCATTCTCGGTTTGTCGGAGCATACGGTGAATTCGCATATTACGGCGGCAGTCAGAAAGCTCGACGCGGTCAACCGCGTACATATGGTAGCCATAGCGCTCCGGAACGGGCTCGTTTCGTGACCGGAGGGGATGGTATGGCAGGCGAGACAAGCGCCGGGCGGACCGTTAAGGTCCTGTTCGTGGACGACGAGTTCATTGAATTCCGTTCACTGAAGAAGAAGATCGGCAGCCTCTCGGAGCCGGCCGTCGATGTTGAATACGCTCAGTCGATCGGTGACGCCCTCGAGAAGATCAAGGCTGCGCGCTATGATCTGATCCTGCTCGACAACCGTCTGCTTCCGAATGCCGATTTCCGCGAGACGGTGCCGGAACTGCGCGGTATCGGCTATACCGGGCCCATCGGCGTGATCTCGACCGATATATCGGACGGGTACTTCCAGCAGTTCCCGGATTACGGCGTCGATTTCCGCATTGGCAAGGATGAGATGGATGCGCGGACGCTGCAATATATCATCCGCGAATACGTGACCTACGACGTCCCGGACTTCTGGAAGGACGACTACACAATCTGACGGCTCAGGCAGGCAGACGGACTTCGAACCGGCTGCCGCTGGCGGATGATGCTGCAAGCGTCACCGTGCCGCCAAGCGCCGCGGCCAGCTCACGGCAAACCGTCAAGCCAAGTCCCGGCCCGGGAACTGTTCCGGCTTTTGGCAGCTTCCAGAACGCCTCGAAAATGCGTGCCTGATGCGCGGGATCGATGCCCCGGCCGTTATCGGCGACGGAAATGACAAGCTCTTCGCCATCGCGCACAGCCCCGACTTCCACCCGAAGGTCCTCTCGCTCGCCATGGGCAATCGCGTTGACGAAGAGCTGCTTCAGCACGGCCGTCAGCAAGGTGGGGTCGGTTCGCAGTTCCGGCAGCCCGTGGTGAGCCAGCACGGCTTTGGTCTCTGGAAACTCCGCGGTGGCTTCAGACCACGCGGTCTCAGAAGCGATGGTCAGATCCACATTCTCGCGTGCGGCCTGTGGGGTGCCCGATGCAAAAGTCATCAGTGCCTTGGTCAGCTTCTGCGCCGTCTGCACCTTTTCGAGAATGGTCGTCAGGCTTTGCTTCTCGTCGGCGCTGATCCGGCCTTCGAGATCCTCCAGCAGGATTTCCGAATACATCGCGATGTGACGGAGCGGCGACTGCAGGTCATGAGAGGCCACGGCCAGGAAGCGGCGGATCCGCTCCTCGGTGTTCCTGGTCTCTTCCGGCGTCGTGCTGGATGACATGGCGGTATCTCCCCTCGACCTCGGGAGCACCATAGAAAGCGGGCGCCGGTTCTGCAACCGGCGCCCGCCTCAAGCTTTTGTTAGCAACCGGTTTTTAGCCGATCGACTTGCGCGGCTCTGCCGGTGCCGGAGGAATGATCTCGGCTTCCGGCTTGGCATCCGCTGCCGGCTTGGCGTGGCGGCGGCGCCAGTCGCCAAGGAACAGCAGGATCGGCGCCGCGATGAAGATCGACGACGCGCCGGCAACGAGAATGCCGAACACCATCGGGATCGCGAAGCTTTCGACGGCACTGCCGCCCCAGATCGCCATCGGCAGCAGCGCAAGGAAGGCCGTCGCGTTGGTGTAGAGGCTTCGGGCCAGCGTCTCGTTGATCGAGCGGTCGATGATCTCGCGCAGCGGCATCGACTTGTAGAGACGCATGTTTTCGCGCATGCGGTCGTAAACGACGACCTTGTCGTTCACCGAGTAGCCGACAAGCGTCAGGATCGCGGCGATGGCGGTCAGGTTGAAGTCCAGGCCCGTCAGCGCAAAGAAGCCGATCGCCTTGGTCACGTCGAGAACGAGCGTGACGATGGCGCCGACCGCAAACGGCCATTCGAAGCGCGCCCAGATATAGGCGAGCATTGCCAGGCTGGCGATGACGACGGACAGGATACCAGCCCATGCGAGTTCGCCGCTGACCTTCGGGCCGATGACGTCGGTGCCGGTTACGGTCGCCGATGGATCGATCTTGACGATCTCGTTCTTCAGCTTCTCGACAGCCACGGTCTGGGCTTCTTCGCCGCCGTCCTGGCGCTGTGCGCGCACGGCCATGGTGTTGTTGTCACCATAGGACTGCAGGGAGACTTCGCCGAGGCCAAGGCTGTTCAGACCTTCGCGGAACTTGCCGAGATCGGCCGCCTCGGTCGTCTTGACCGACATCTGGATACCACCACGGAAGTCGACGCCGTAGTTGAGGCCAGGATGGATGAAGAGGATGACGGATGCGATCGACAGCAGCGCCGAGACGCTGACGCCGAAGAAGCGTGCCTTCATGAACTGGATGTGGCGGCCATAGGGGTTGAACATCATCGGCAGCAGCGGCTTGATGTTCAGAACCTTCAGCTTCTGGCGGCGGGTAATCTCGATCATCGTGACGCGAACGAAGGCGACCGAGGTGAACATCGAGATGATCAGACCGAGTGCCATGGTAACGGCGAAGCCGCGGACCGGGCCGGAGCCGAACCAGAACAGGATGGCGGCGGCAATCAGCGCCGTCATGTTGCCGTCGATAATCGTGGAGTAGGCGCGGCGGAAGCCGGTGTCGATAGCGGCAAAGGCGCTCTTGCCCTTGCGCGTTTCTTCGCGGATGCGCTCGTTGATCAGAACGTTCGCATCAACGGCCAGACCGATGCCGAGCACGATACCGGCAATACCGGGCAGCGTCAGCGTCGCGCCGACCAGCGTCAGGGCTGAGAAGGTCAGGATCGTGTGGATCAGCAGGGCGAAGTTCGCGAGGAAGCCCCACTTGCCGTAGAGGACGAAGATGAAGAGGGCGACGAGGACGAAGCCGACGATACCCGAATAGATGCCCATGCGGATCGCATCGGCGCCGAGGTCGGCACCGACGGTGCGCTCTTCGATGACGGTCAGCTTGGCGGGCAGGGCGCCGGCGCGCAGCATGGCGGCAAGCGTCGTTGCCGTATCCGCCGAGAAGCTGCCGGAAATCTGGCCCGAGCCACCGGTGATCGGTTCGCGGATGACCGGCGCGCTCAGCACCTTGTCGTCGAGAACGATGGCAAAGGGGTTGCCGACATTCTGGCGGGTGATATCGGCAAAGCGGGTTGCGCCGGCGCTGTCGAAGCGGAAGCTGACGATCGGCTCATGCGTGTTCGGGTCGAAGCCGACACGGGCATCCGAGAGGCGGTCGCCGGAGATTTCGACGCGGTCGAGAACCGGATAGCTTTCGCCCTTGTCGTCTTTCAGCATGGTCACGCCAGGACCTGGCTGGTTGTTCGGGGCAAGCATGTGGAACGACATCTTGGCGGTCGAACCGAGGAGCTGGCGCAGACGCGACGGATCCTGCGCGCCCGGAAGCTGCACGAGAACGCGGTTTGCACCGATGCGCTGGATCGTCGGTTCGGCAACGCCAACCTGGTCGACGCGCTGGCGGATGACTTCAAGGCTCTGCTGGACAGCGGAATCGACATGGCTCGCGAGACCGGCCGGCGAGAAGGCGACGATCACGTTGCCGCCGTTGGTCGTGACCGAGAGATCGGACTGACCGGCGCTGAGGCCCGTGCTGATCGGGTTGCCGAGCGTCTGCAGCTGGGTAACGGCTGCGCCGCTCTGCTCCGGATCAACAGGTGTGACGACGATCTGGTTGTTGTTGAGGACGATCGACTTCGTCTGGATGCTCTTCTCGCGCAGAACGCGGCGGGCGTCTTGCAGCAGGGTCTGCAGCCGTTCCTTGGTCAGATCGGCTTCGTCGACTTCGAGAACGAGGTGCGAGCCGCCACGAAGGTCGAGGCCGAGGGAGACCTGGCTATGCGGCAGCCAGGCCGGCAGCTTGCTGAGGGTGCTTTGCGACAGCACGTTCGGCAGCGCGATGATGAGGCCGAGCACGATGATCACCGAATAGGTGAACACCAGCCATGGTGAATTGCGCATTCTATCTGATCCTTGAATAAAAGTAGGCCGGCGCAAGGCGCTGGCTGTGTCTCTGCATGTTCTTGAAGCGCGAGCGGCGCGGAAAATCAGGCGAGCGGCGGTGCGCGAGGCTGATGGGCCGCCGTGGCGGCGGGCCGGGTGGCCGTATCGGTGACGCCCGCAGTCGCAGGTGCCGGCCATTCGGCGAATTCGAGATGCGGAAGAAGCGGCAGCGCGGCTGCATCGGAATCGTGCAGCGTCTGCTTCGGCGCGATCTTGCGGTCGGTAGCAAGCAGTCCGCGAACGGCTTCACGCGCCGTCAGCTGCAGCGGCTGTGTTTCCTTCCCAGGTGCACTCAACGCATTGTTGGTCTGGGAATCGGGTCCGAGAATGAGGTTGCCGCCAAGCAGCAGGCCGAGATAGGCAAAGATTGCAAGCACGAGGGAAACGGCGATGCGAGCGCTCAGGCGGCGCGCATCCGGCATTCCCTCATCATTCCTTGCGATCTCGCTCTCAAACCGGCTCAAAAGCGCAAAAACCCGTCATTCTTTCGCTGGCGGCTCTGTGACCGCTGGCGGAATTGTATCAGTCTCCGGCCCATCTTCATAGGCTGGACTGTCATGATGCACTTGAGCCAGCCGGTCAACCATTCCCATGGCGATTTCTCGTTCGCCCATGATCACGGTATCGGCGCCATATTGCTTCAACGCCTCGACCTCGGCATCCGAATGGGCACGTGCAACGATGAGGATCGACGGGTTGACCGCACGGCCGAGCTCGGCCACGTGGCAGGCCTCGAAGGCGTTCGGAATGGCGATGACGAGGCTACGCGCACCCGTCAGGTTGGCAAGATCGAGCACTTCGCGGGCGGCGGCATTGCCCATCACGGTTTCCACGCCCTGTGCCTTCAGCTCCTCGATCCGCTTTTCCGCATCCTCGATGACAAGGAAAGGCGTGCCCGAGGATTTGAGGTTCTGACCGACGATGCTGCCGACGCGGCCATAACCGACGAGGATAGCGTGGCCGGACAGTGCCGTTGGAAGGACCTCGTCTTCGGGCTCGGCGGGTTCGGCCGGTGCAGCCTCTACAGGTGCTTCCTCGCGTTTCGGCCGCTCCAGCAACGGCTTGATGCGATCGCAGAGATAGAAAAGCGCCGGATTGAGGATGATCGAGATGATCGCACCTGCAAGGATCAGGTCGCGGCCTTCTTCCGGCAGCAGGCCGAGATCGACGCCGAGAGCCGCCAGAATGAAGGAGAATTCGCCGATCTGACCAAGGCTTGCGGAAATCGTCAGCGCGGTGCTCACGGATTTCCGGAACAGCAGCACGATCAACAATGCTGCAACCGATTTTCCGATAACGATGATGAAGACGGTGGCCAGAACCGGCAGAGGCTTTTCGATCAGGATGTTCGGATCGAACAGCATGCCGACGGAAACGAAGAACAGAACCGCGAAAGCGTCGCGCAGTGGCAGGCTTTCCTGGGCGGCGCGGTGGCTGAGCTCGCTTTCGGCGAGAACCATGCCGGCGAAGAAGGCGCCGAGCGCCAGCGAAACGCCGAACATCTTCGAGGCGCCGAAGGCCACGCCGAGCGCGATTGCCAGAACGCCTAGGCGGAAGAGCTCGCGCGAACCGGTATGAGCGATGCGATGCATCGTCCAGGGGATCAGCTTTCGCCCGAAGATCAGCATCAGCGCCACGAACAGCGCTACCTTAACCAGCGTCATGCCGATGATGCCACCAATGCCGAGGTCGAGCCCGAGCAACCGGTTGAGACCAGCAGACAGCGGCTCGACCGTCGCATGCTCACCACCGCCGATGCTGGCGGCGGCCGGGATGAGAACGAGAGCCAGAACCATCGCAAGGTCTTCGACGATCAGCCAGCCGACGGCGATCTTGCCGCGCTCCGTCTCGACCAGCCGCCGCTCCTGCAATGCTTTGAGAAGGACGACGGTAGAGGCGACGGAGAGAGCGAGACCGAAGACCAGACTGCCGCCCGTCGGCCATCCCATCAGCCAGCCCAGACCCCAGCCGAGCAGTGTCGCAAAACCGATCTGCACGATCGCGCCGGGAACCGCGATGCCGCGAACGGAGAGGAGGTCTTTCAGCGAGAAATGCAGACCGACGCCGAACATCAGCAGGATAACGCCGATTTCTGCAAGTTCGGGAGCGAGATTCTGGTCAGCCACATAGCCCGGCGTATGCGGGCCAACGAGGATACCTGCGAGCAGGTAACCTACGAGAGGAGGCAATTTCAGCCTGTTGGCAATGGCGCCGAAGATAAACGCCAGCACGAGACCCCCGACAATTGTCGAAATCAAAGGTGTATCGTGCGGCATCGCAATCTCCCGATCTGGCATTCCCGTTCAAAACATGACATATATGGCTTATGTTGACCAATATGGGTGACTTAAAATCATGGGTCAAGGCGCGAAAGAAACAATTCTGACGCCTGCTTTATGCCGCGCAGCACGTGGCCTGCTCGATTGGACGCAGAGCGACCTTGCAGACAAGGCCGCGGTCTCGCGCAGCACGATACGCGACTACGAGGGACGGCACCACGAAATCCATAGGGCGACCGAGGCACAGCTGCGCCTCGCCTTCGAGGATGGCGGCGTGAAATTCGTCGATGTCGAGGGGGCGGGGACCGGCCTATGCCTGCCCCCCCGAAATGCCGGTTAAGCTATCTGCTACGATTGCTTGTCAAAGCAGGTGCCCGGCGTCTTGTAGGCATAGATAGTCTTGCCGCGATAGTAGCCATTGGCGGGCTGCCAGCTCTTCACGAGCTCAGCGGTGCCGCCATTGGTGCAGGTGAATTCGTAACGGCTGACGAACAGCACCGGCTCCTGAGATCCCGCCGGCAGGGCAAAATTCTGCTCGTAGTAGCTCTTCGGGAAATCGGCCGGCGGCCGGGCGTAGATCTTCACTGGATCGGCGCGCAGCGTGTGGAACATGTCGGCGATGAAATCACGGTTGTCAGTGACGATTGCCGCGGCGCCCGCCTGCTTCGCCAGCTCGGCGGCCTCGCGGCTGATATCGGCACGGCCGAGATAGCGTTTCATGATCTCATTGCCGCCCGGCAGCACCAGTTGATGCGCGAAGATCGTCGCAAGCGGGAAGACGATGCTCGCAAATGCGCCGATGCCGAGCGAGATCTTGAGGCCCTTCGGCCATAGCTGCGCAAGGATGGAGACGGCAAGCACGGTGCCAGCGACATAGGCCGTGACGCCCCAGTTCGCCTCGGCCTTGGCGACGAAAGCCTGCAGCGTGATAAGGAAGACGACCGGCAGCGAAAACCAGACGAGCAGTTTTTCGGTTTCGCTGCTTCTGCCTCTGATCATCCGCCACGCCGCCCAGAGCATCGCGAAGAAGATGATCGGTCCGACGACGCCGAATTGTGCGGCGAAGAACTCGCCGGCTCCGGCGAAGTCGAGCTTCATCTGGTCCCATTTGGCGATGTCTTCGGTGTGGCGTACGGTGGTCGCATCATGCGTGAAGTTCCACCAGAGGTTCGGCGCCGCAAAAACAAGCGCCGTCACCACCGAAATGAAGAAGTCGCGCCAGGCGATACGAGCGGCCGGCACGAAAAGCAAGGCGATGAGTCCACCTGGAACGACGAAAAGGATCGCGTATTTGGATAGGAACGAGCATCCGAACGCCGCCCCCATCAAAAGCGCCAGGCCGATCGACGGCTTTTTCGTCAGGCCTGCATAGGCCCAGAGGCCGATCGTCATGAAGAACAGCAGCACGACGTCGGTGGAGAAGAACACGGAAGACAGCGCCACCGCAGGCATCGTCACATAGATCGCGCCCGTCCAGCCTTCGATCTCGGGGCCGGCGAAGCGCTTGGCGAGCTTCATCAGCAAAACGGCGGTTGCCGCATGCACGATCGGGCCGCCGACACGCACCCAGAATATATCGCTCGACCCGCCGAGAGCAGTGAAGGCGCGGATGAACCAGGCGATCATTGGCGGCTTCGAGTAGTAACCGAAATCGAGATTTTGCGACCAGAACCAGTATTGCGCCTCGTCGACGAAGAAATCCGTCGTGTCGAAATGCAACGTCACAATGCGCCACAAGGTGACGGCAAGAATGATGAAAAGGCCGGTTCTGGCTGACATATGGTACTTCCGCTGGTTAAGGCGCCTGCCATACATCAGCCGGGCAGGGCTGCCAACAAGGGCAGCTCAGAAAGCCGCACTATGCCGCAGCGAAAGGCTTTTCAGAGAACGCGCAGATCGCTTGAGCCGCGGCGTGCTTCGATTTGATCGAGCAGGGCAACGGCGGCCAGCGTAGCGATTGCGATGAGGCAGGATCCCAGTCCGAGAACAATCATTGCTCTATCCTTAACGACATCATGTCATGTCTTAAGGGTGGGATATAACACAAAGCTTGCGCAGGACTTGTAGCATGCCTGCAACTCCTTGGGACTATTTCGTTTGTAGGCTCAGGAATGCTTTCAAAAGCTTGGCTGATTAAAATCCGCATTAACCTTCAAGCAAGGAATTAACCATAAACATTGCGATACACGTCGGAATGGGAAATGTTGCTCGTTCCCACCAGGCATGACGCCGTCCCGCCGTACCGGCTCGATCCGGTATCCATCTCTTTTCCGAAACAGATTTCTGTTGATGGGAGACGCCTGTTCTCCGGCCATATGCCGGTGACAAGGGCCTCCCTGCATTGTGCTCGTCGGATGGAGCAAAACGGTTTTTTCACCGGACAAGGTCCGGATGTTGTTGGGGACAGGCATTGCGGCAGGATATGCCATCAGATCAGGCCAAGGGCGCACAGGCAGGCAGCCTCCGCGACCGCCTGCGCTTTGCCGGCCTCGATGCCGAGCAATGCGAGCTTGTCCGCCGTCACCGCCCGCTGCTCGAAGGCCAGCTGAAGAGCGGCCTGCGCGATCTCTTTCAGCGCTTCCAGGCTTTCCCTGATGCGGCAGAGAATTTTCAGAACGACCGCCAGCTCGACCGGCTGCACGACCTGCAATCATCGCACTGGGATGTGCTGACCGATGCCCGGTTCGACAGTCTGTATGCCGAGCGCGTCAAGGTTCTGTCCGATACCGAAAGCAAGATGGGCCTCGACCCGCGCTGGCACGTCGCCGGTCACGGCGTCATGCTGGAGCATCTGATCTCGGGCCTCGCGGGCGATCTTGCCGGCAAGCCGCTGCTTCCAGGTGCAAAGCGTCGCGCCAGGGAAATCACCGGGATGATGACCGCGATCATCCGCTTGGTCATGGTCGATGTCGAAATCGCCGTGTCGCTTCGCTTCAATGCTTTGCGCGCATCGCAGGCACATCTGCTCTCGGAACAGCGCGCCAAGGACAAGGACGACGTCGCCCGCATTTTCGCCGATGTCATCGACGGTCTCGTCGCCCGCGATCTCACGGTGCGCGCACCTGTCGAGACTGACGGCGCTCATGCCGAAATTGCCGCCGCTCTCAATGGTGCGCTCGACACCCTGCAGACAGAGTTCACGCAGATCTCCGACCGGACACAGAGAGCAGAGCTATCGACGCGCTCGCTCTCCGATGTCTCGAAGGGGTTTGCTGGACGCGCCGCCGGGCAAGCTGACGAGCTGCAGTCGTCGGCCGCTGCACTACAGGCCATCGCCGAAAGCGTCCGTCAGGGTGCAGCGGGAAGCCGCGCTGCCGAACAGGCCGCAGCCTCGACGCGTGTTGCCGCCGAGGAAAGTGGCGCTGTCGTCGGCCGGGCGATATCCGCCATGGCCGATATCGAGCAGTCGGCGGAAAAGATCGGCCAGATCATCGGCACGATCGACGAGATTGCCTTCCAGACAAACCTTCTGGCGCTCAATGCCGGTATCGAAGCGGCGCGCGCCGGTGATTCCGGCCGCGGCTTTGCCGTCGTCGCCCAGGAAGTCCGGGCGTTGGCGCAACGCTCGGCGGAAGCGGCCCGTGAAATCAAGACGCTGGTTTCCACCACCAAGGCGCAGGTCGATGCCGGCGTACAGATGGTCGGCCGCACGCAGGATTCGATCGGCAGCATCGTCCGCCAGGTCACCGGCATCAACGAGGCGATCACCACCATTGCCGCAAATACCGGTGAGCACGCGGCGAGCCTCGATGCGCTGACCGGTGACGTGAAAAACCTTGGCGCCGATGTTGCGGCAAGCGCAGGCGTCGCCCGCAATTCGGCCGATGGCGCCGACCACCTGCATACCGTCATCCTGGAACTCGGCCAGACGATCCGCGAATTCCGCATCGCTCGCGAAAATGCGCAGCCGGTGCGCCAGCAGATCGCCCGTCCGGTGGTCCAGCCGCGTGTCGAGATCGTCGCCCGGCCGGTGACGCTCGACGAGCAATACGACAACGAAGATTTCGGTTTGTCCCGCCAGGTTTCGGGCCTCGGAGGGCGGAATGTTTACTAACCTATCTGAATATGAGGGCCGCTCGCATTCGAGGGCGGGACACAAGGAAACAAGGACAGGCTGATGGCAGCGAAGAAGAGCGGCAAGACGCTTAATCTTGCAGCGATACTCGACCTCAATGAAGCGGCGCCACTGCGCGACAAGCTTCTGGCAATGCGCGGTAGCGACATCGTTATCGATGCGTCCAGCGTCGAGCGGGTCGGCGGTCTGTGCACGCAGGTATTGCTGGCAGCAGAGAAGACCTGGGATCAGGACAAGCTGTCGTTCAGCTTCTCGAAGATGTCTGATGCATTCGAAAAAACCATGCAGCTGGTCGGCGTCGATGTAGACCACCTGCTTGCCAAGGAGATCCGGCAATGAAGAAAAAAGTGCTTACCGTGGATGACTCACGGACGATCCGAAACATGCTTCTCGTGACGCTCAACAATGCGGGCTTCGAGACGATCCAGGCGGAAGACGGCGTCGAGGGCCTCGAAGTCCTCGAAGAATCCAACCCTGACGTCATCGTCACCGACATCAACATGCCGCGTCTCGACGGTTTTGGCTTCATCGAAGGCGTTCGCCGCAACGAAAAGTACCGTGCGATTCCGATCCTGGTGCTGACCACCGAGAGCGACGCTGAAAAGAAGAACCGTGCCCGCCAGGCCGGTGCGACAGGCTGGATCGTCAAGCCTTTCGACCCTGCCAAGTTGATCGATGCCATTGAGCGTGTAACCGCTTAAACCCAGGAACTTCTCCTATGGATATGAACGAAATCAAAGAGATCTTTTTTCAGGAGTGCGAGGAACAGCTCGCCGAACTGGAATCCGGTCTGCTGAAACTGAATGATGGCGATCGCGATCCGGAAACCGTCAACGCGGTGTTCCGTGCCGTCCACTCGATCAAGGGCGGCGCTGGCGCCTTCGGTCTGGACGATCTCGTCGCCTTCGCCCATGTGTTCGAGACTACACTTGATTGCGTTCGTTCCAACAAGCTTGAGCCCAACCAGGACGTCCTGAAGGTCATGCTGAAGTCGGCCGACGTTCTGGCGGATCTGACAAACGCTGCCCGCGACGGCGGCAGCGTCGACGAAACGCGCAGCCGCGGCCTGGTGAAGGAACTTGAAGCGCTGGCGCATGGTGAAATGCCGTCGGCCGCTGCTGCTGCCGAAGCCCCGGCCCCGAAGCCTGCCGCAAAGCCCGTTCCGGCACCGGTTGCTGCAGCGCCCGTACCGACCGACGACAGCGGCTTCCAGCCGATCCCGTTCTCCTTCGGCGATTTCGGCGATGAAGAAGAAACCGGTTCCGATCTTCCGGCCTACGAGATCGTCTTCAAGCCGCGCTCGGATCTCTACTCGAAGGGTAACGACGCTACCCTCCTGCTGCGCGATCTTTCCCGCCTCGGCGAGATGAGCATCTACTGCAACACGGACGCTCTCGTCGGCATCGACGAGATCGACCCGGAAGCGGCCTATTTCTTCTGGAACGTTACGCTCCGCACGGACAAGGGTGAAGACGCCATCCGTACCGTCTTCGAATTTGCCGAGTGGGATTGCGATCTGACGATCACCCCTGTCGAAGACGCCAAGGCCGCCGAAGCTTCCAACGACGAACTGCCGATGGTGCCGGTTCCCTTCGATCTCTCCGTTCTCGACGAAGGCGCTGAAGCACCTGCCGAAACGGCAAAGTCGGATGCCGCTGCTGCTGTTGCCGCCGCCGAGACGGCTTCCAACGTCACGCAAATGGCTGCTGCCGCCTCCCGCGTCGAGAAGAAGGAATCGGCCGCCGCTGCCAGCGCTGCTGCCGCAGCCGCTGCCCAGAACAACGCCGCTGCCGCCAGCGCCGGCCAGACGATCCGCGTCGATCTCGATCGCGTCGACCGCCTGATCAACCTCGTCGGCGAGCTCGTCATCAATCAGGCGATGCTCTCGCAGAGTGTCATCGAAAACGACGCGACCGGTACGTCTGCCGTCAACATGGGCCTCGAGGAGCTGCAGCAGCTCACCCGCGAGATCCAGGACTCGGTCATGGCGATCCGCGCGCAGCCGGTAAAGCCAGTCTTCCAGCGCATGTCGCGTATCGTCCGCGAAATCGCCGACATGACCGGCAAGTCGATCCGCCTGATCACCGAAGGTGAAAACACCGAAGTCGACAAGACGGTCATCGACAAGCTTGCCGAACCGCTGACGCACATGATCCGTAACGCAGTCGACCACGGCGTCGAAAGCCCGGAGAAGCGCACGGCGCTCGGAAAGAATCCGGAAGGCACGGTTCGCCTGACGGCAAAGCATCGTTCGGGCCGCATCCTGATCGAACTCGCCGACGACGGCGCCGGCATCAACCGCGAAAAGGTCAAGCAGAAGGCAATTGCCAACGAGCTGATCCCGGCCGATGCCAACCTGTCGGATGAAGAAATCGACAACCTGATCTTCCTGCCGGGCTTCTCCACGGCCGACAAGATCTCCGATATCTCCGGTCGCGGCGTCGGTATGGACGTCGTCAAGCGCTCGATTCAGGCGCTCGGTGGCCGCATCAACATCACCTCGAAGCCGGGCCACGGCTCGGTCTTCACGATGAGCCTGCCGCTGACGCTCGCCGTCCTCGACGGCATGGTCGTCACGGTCGCCGGCCAGACGCTGGTCGTGCCGCTGACGGCAATCGTCGAGACGCTCCAGCCGGAAGCCGCTGCGATCCACTCCTTCGGTGCGAGCCATCGCCTGATCTCGATCCGCAACTCCTTCTGCCCGCTGGTGGATGTGGGCCGGATCCTCAACTTCCGCGCCACCCAGGCAAATCCTGTCGAAGGTGTCGCCCTGCTGGTGGAATCCGAAGGTGGTGGCCAGCGCGCTCTGATGGTCGATGCCATCCAGGGTCAGCGTCAGGTCGTCATCAAGAGCCTGGAAGCCAACTATACCCACGTTCCGGGTATCGCGGCTGCAACGATCCTGGGAGATGGCCGCGTGGCGCTCATCCTCGACGTCGATGCGGTGGTCGGCGCATCGCGCGGCCAGGCCCTGAAGCAAGAAATCTCCTTGGCGGCGGCAGGTTAAGACAATGTCCTACGGCGTGAAAAATCTGAACCAAGGGGATAGCGAACTCATCGCCTTCCGCATCGGTGACCAGGAATTTTGCGTGAATATCATGTCGGTCCGCGAAATTCGCGGATGGACGCCTGCGACAGAAATGCCGCATGCGCCCGGCTACATGAAGGGTGTCATCAATCTTCGTGGCGCGGTCCTGCCGATCATCGATCTGTCGGCCCGCCTCGGAATGAGGGCGACCGTACCGTCGGCCCGCCACGTCATTATCGTGGCGCAGGTCAAACGGAAGGTCGTCGGTCTGCTGGTCGATGCCGTGTCAGACATTCTGACTGTGACGGATGAAAACATTCAGCCGACGCCTGAAATCTCATCCGATATCCAGCGCCAGTTTGCCCGTGGCATCCTGGCGATCGACAAGCGGATGATCTGCCTTATCGAACTTGAAGCCCTCTTCCCGGAAGCCGAAAGCGAAGCCGCATGACCGTAGTGAGTGCAAAAGATGTGCGGCAGGGAAGTCCTGACCAGGTTCTGGCGAGCGGCGAATATCCGCTGACCCGCCGCGACCTCTCGGAGATAGCCGCCATGATCTACTCGGACGCGGGGATCTTTCTCAACGAAACGAAGGCGTCGCTCGTCTATTCGCGCCTGTCAAAGCATATCCGCAGCCTTGGCCTGTCGGGTTTCCGTGAATACTGTTCTCTGGTGGCTTCGCCTTCGGGTGCTGCGCCGCGCCGTGAAATGCTGTCGCATCTGACGACCAATTTCACGCGTTTCTTCCGCGAGAACCATCACTTCGATCATCTCCGCGACAATGTCCTGCCGGAGCTCCTGCATCGCGCCAAGATGGGCGGTCGCGTCCGCATCTGGTCGGCTGCTTCGTCCGATGGTCAGGAGCCCTATTCGATCGCGCTGACGGTTCTGGCGATGATGCCCAATATCGCCGACTACGACTTCAAGATTCTGGCGACCGATATCGATCCGAAGATCCTGGCGATTGCCCGCCAGGGCGCCTACGACGAGAGCGCGCTGGAAACGGTGTCTCCCGCCATGCGCAAGCAATGGTTCTCGGAAGTCGATATCCAGGGCCGCCGCAAATTCCAGGTCGATGACCGCGTCAAGCGCCTCATCACCTACAATGAATTGAACCTGATGGCGCAGTGGCCCTTCAAGGGCAAGTTTGACGTCATCTTCTGCCGCAACGTGGTGATCTATTTCGATGAGCCGACGCAGATGAAGATCTGGTCCCGTTTCGCCGAGCTTCTGCCGGAGGGTGGCCATCTCTACATCGGCCATTCCGAGCGCGTGTCCGGTGACGCCAAGAATGTCTTCGACAATATCGGTATCACCACCTACCGCTACACCACGAAGGGTGTTGGGAGGAAGGCATGAGTGCTCCTGCAAGGGTCCTCGTCGTCGATGATTCACCGACCATGCGCGGCCTGATTACGGCTGTGCTGAGCGCCGATCCGGATGTCAGCGTCATCGGCCAGGCCGGCGATGCGCTTGAAGCCCGCGAGGCGATCAAGAAGCTTAATCCCGATGTCGTCACGCTCGACATCGAAATGCCGAACATGAACGGCCTCGACTTCCTCGAGAAAATCATGCGCCTGCGGCCGATGCCGGTGATCATGGTATCGACGCTGACGCATCGCGGTGCCGAGGCGAGCCTCACGGCCCTCGAGATCGGTGCGTTCGACTGCATCGGAAAGCCGGCGCCCGGCGATCTGCGCCCGTTCGGCGATCTCGCCGAAAAGGTCAAGGCTGCGGCCCGCACCCAGCGCCAGTTCACCCAGCGCCCGGCCGCGGCTCCCGTCGCGCCGCCCGCAGTTGCCGATTTCCGCGTCGGCCGCAAGATCGTCGCGATCGGCTCATCGACCGGCGGTGTCGAGGCTCTGATCGCGGTTCTGCAGAAGTTCCCTGCCAATTGCCCGCCGACCGTCATCACCCAGCACATGCCGCCGACTTTCACCAAAAGCTTCGCGGAACGGCTGAACCGCCTCTGCGCGCCTGTGGTCGAAGAGGCGACGGACGGCGCCCGTTTGGAAATTGGCAAGATTTATCTGGCACCAGGAGGTGAACGACACCTGCAGGTCGCCAATGTCTCGGCGCCGCACTGCCGGCTCGTCGAACGCGACCCTGTCAATGGCCATCGCCCTTCTGTCGATGTGCTGTTCGATTCCGTCGCAGAACTTGCCGGCCGTAACTCGGTCGGCGTGATCCTGACAGGCATGGGCCGCGATGGCGCGGCTGGCCTGCTGAAAATGCGCCATGCCGGCGCGCGCACCATCGGTCAGAACGAAAAGACCTGCGTGGTCTACGGAATGCCCCGTGTTGCCTATGAGCTTGGCGCCGTTGAGCATCAGCTGCCACTGAATGCGATCGGCGAAGAAATACTGAAAATGACAGCCGCCCGGAAGGAAGGGACAGAATAATGTCGATAGCGGAGAAAATTAAGGTTCTGATCGTTGACGATCAGGTCACCAGCCGCCTGCTGCTCAGCGATGCGCTGACCCAGCTCGGTTTCAAGCAGATCACCTCTGCTGGTGACGGCGAACAGGGCATGAAAATCATGGCCCAGCAGCCGCACCACCTGGTCATCTCGGACTTCAACATGCCGAAGATGGATGGTCTCGGCCTGCTGCAGGCCGTGCGCACCAACCCGGCCACCAAGAAGGCTGCATTCATCATCCTGACGGCGCAGGGCGACCGTGCATTGGTCACGAAGGCCGCAGCCCTCGGAGCCAACAACGTGCTGGCAAAGCCGTTCACCATCGAAAAGATGAAAGCGGCCATTGAAGCCGTGTTCGGAGCACTGAAATGACAGTCGAGGCAGCAGCCCGCCGTGTCCACATTATCCAAGGCGAATGGAAAGTCTTGAATGATCCGAACGCGGTTCTGACGACCATTCTTGGCTCGTGCGTGGCTGCTTGCCTGCGGGATCCAGTGGCAGGAGTGGGCGGTATGAACCATTTCCTTCTGCCGGGGACCGGAAACACGCCGATGACCGGCGGGGATGCGACGCGCTACGGCGTGCATCTGATGGAATTGCTGATCAACGGCCTTCTGAAGCAGGGCGCGCGCCGCGACCGCCTTGAGGCCAAGATCTTTGGAGGGGCGAAGACCATCTCGACCTTCTCCAATGTCGGCGAGCAGAATGCCGCTTTTGCCGCGCAGTTCCTCAGGGACGAAGGAATCCCCGTGGTCGGTTCCAGCACCGGCGGCGACCATGGCCGCAAGCTGGAATTCTGGCCGGTTTCCGGCCGTGCCCGTCAATACCCGCTGACTGGTGCTGAAACGCAAAAGACTGTGGCTCTCGAACAGCGTCCTGCTGCTCCGCCGAAACCGGTTGAAACTAGTATCGAGTTTTTCTGATACCGAGGATTTTTATATGACTTTTAGCGCCCCCATTGAACCGCCCTCGCCATTGGAGGCGTTGCCGGACCTTCTCATGCGCATCGTTTCCGAGCTGCATGATGTTGCCTATCTCATTGAACGTATCGAGCCGCAGCTCCTCGAAATCGGCGGCGCAGACATATTGAACGCTCCTGACAGCATGAAGGTGATGCAGGGCATCGATCTCGCTGTCCAGAAGACCCGCGGCCTTGCCGAATTCATCGACACGATCACCGGAGAAATCCCGCAGAACTGGACCGTCGACGTTGCGACGGCGCTCAGCCTCGTGAAGCTCGCAGAGATGCAGAAGGCGCTCGGTGGCGGCACGCGCCACGGCCATTCTCAGCCTCTCAGCAAGGCAGCAGGCGACTTCGACTTTTTCTAGTCTCTGCCTTCCAAGCATGCCCTGACGAAACGCTCGCACAAGTTTCGGTCTCTATCAAGGAATGAGGCAATAAGCCTGTTTTGTCTTTGACGGATCGTGCGAGAACAGAATGAATCTGTTAAATCAATTAGTTCAGGTCATGAAGAACCTCGGTTCGCTAGGCCGGACCCGCTTGCTGGCGCTTGCGGGTGTAGGTGTTCTTTCAATAGCAATTGTTTTGGCTGCGGCTCTTTTTGTTAACAAGCCTGCCCAGGAAACCCTTTACGTAGGTCTCGACAGCCCCGATCTCAATCAGATCAGCATGGCGCTGGCCGAAAACAACATGTCTTTTGAAGTCGGCACCGACGGCTCGAGCATCACCGTTCCGGCTGGTATGACGGGCAAGGCCCGTCTGCTGCTGGCCGAACGCGGTCTGCCGAACAGCGCCAATGCCGGCTATGAGCTGTTCGACAAGGTCGGCTCGCTCGGCCTGACGTCGTTCATGCAGGAAGTCACCCGCGTTCGCGCGCTTGAAGGTGAAATCGGTCGCACCATCCAGTCGATCTCGGGCATCAATGCTGCCCGCGTCCACATCGTCATGCCCGAGGTTGGAAACTTCCGTAAAGCCGAGCAAAAGCCGACGGCTTCCGTTATGATCCGCGCGAGCGCTACGGCCGGTCGAAGCGCTGCGAGCTCTATCCGTCACCTGGTCGCTTCGGCGGTACCGGGGCTCGACGTCGATGACGTCACTATTCTCGATTCCACCGGACAGCTGCTGGCGTCCGGCGACGAGGCCGGCAACAACTCGCTTAATCGTTCTCTCGGCATCGTTCAGAACGTTCAGCAGGAAGTCGAATCCAACATCGATAAGGCGCTCGCACCCTTCCTCGGCATGGACAACTTCCGCTCCAGCGTCACGGCAAGCCTGAACACCGACGCGCAGCAGATCCAGGAAACGACATACGATCCGGAATCCAAGGTCGAGCGCTCCGTCCGCACCACCAAGGAAGCCAACCAGTCTTCCCAGAAGCAGTCCGACAACGCGACGACGGTCGAGCAGAACGTTCCGCAGGCCGCACCTGAGGCTGGCGGTACCGCAGGTCCGCAGTCGGAAGACAAGTCGGATAAGAAGGAAGAGCAGACCAACTACGAAATCAACAGCAAGACCACGGCCACGACCCGCAACAGCTACAAGATGGAGAAGCTGTCCATCGCTGTTGTCGTCAACAAGGGCCGCATTGCAAAGATGGTCGGCGAGCCCGCTGACCAGGCCAAGATCGACGCCTATCTCGCTGAAATGAAGAGCATTGTCTCGTCGGCAGCTGGTATCGACGCGAACCGCGGCGACGTCGTCACTGTGACGGCAATGGACTTCCTCGAAAACCAGCTTCTGGATGATGGTACCTCCGGCGGTGTCCGCGTCCTCGACATGCTGAGCCGCAACCTCGCGACGATCATCAACTCGCTGGCCTTCCTGGGTGTCGCCTTTATCGTGGTCTGGATGGGCATGCGTCCGCTGGCTCGCACGATCGGTGTCGGTGGGGCAGGGGTCATCGGCGACAGCTCGCCGGAATCGGCCGGTCTCGAACTGCCCGATTTCGCACCGGCCGGTGCAGCCGGCGGCGGAGGCGCCCTCATGGACGGCTTTGGCTCGGACTTCGGCTTCGACAGCACCGAGGATCTTCTCAGCCTCGGCGACGACGACGGCAACTTCAATCGCCGCGTCAAGGAAGGCCCGGAGCGCAAGCTGTCGCGAATGGTCGAGATCAACGAGGAGCGCGCTGCGAAAATCCTCAGAAAATGGGCGGTCGACAACGCCGCGTAAGATCAAAGGCCGGGCAACCGGCCTTTTTCTTTGTCCTCAGGATGCGTTGGTCGTCCCATGCCGGTCCGTCAGCTTGACTGACCTTTTTTGGGGGAATGCGTCCGTGACGCAAGCAGAACACATTTTGTCCGATTGTGGCAAAATGGCCTTAATCCCCAGGCGAAGCATATACTCTTGATTGCGTGATATGCGGAAATACACAAGAATATCGAAAGAGTTAATCTGGAGATATTTCAAGTATGTTTAGAGTTGTTGTTGGAGTTTTTGTTAATGATTATACGTTTCAACGGATATACATTATATATTGGTGCGATCTTTGGTCTTTTCTTCGCTCGCGTAAGGCGCGAATTGTGTTGCGGCAAGGGGAGAATCAATTTAGTTTTACTAGAAATTAATCGAGCGACCACTGCCTGCGAATCAGCGCATGGAATGCGGCAAGAGTAAATCCCCAGAACTCGGAGATGGCGGTTTAGAGCGCTTCGCCTAGGCTTGAGTGATTCGTGTAAGGGTTGCCGTGGGCCGGCGTTGGACCTGCGCAGTTAGTGCATTTGCAGAGATTGGTTTCAGCCGCAGGACGCTGCCTATGGATATGCATATATTGCAGTCGCTTAAGGGCGAAAATCAGACGGCGAATTTCATTGGCCTTCAGGCCTCTAGCCTGTGTTCGCGCGACGAGCTGATCAAACAGCTCGGTGAGATCGCAGAAACCGGCCGGATGCAACCTGCGATGCGCACGCTGACCGATTATGTCGGCGCCTCCCACTATCTGCTTGCCCGCTCTGACCTTGTGCAGGAAGAGGGGTTGGATTTCATTGTCTCCTCCGATTGGCCCTTCGATCTCGTCAAGGATCTGGCCAGCGCCATCGTCGGCGGTTACTCGCGCACGACCGAGCTCGAGAAGTCGATGCAGCTTTTCCAGCCGAGCTTCGCTCTGCTGCCCGACAGTGCCGATGTGCCTGATGGCGCCAGCCGGCAGTATTGCTCGCTCTCCTTCAATGTCGGGCGTTCCCGCCTGTCGCTGATGTTCCTGTTCGACGACGGCTTCATCCTGTCGCCCGAGCGTCTTCGCGACGTTGGTCTGCTGGCCGGATACTTCGCAAGCTTCCTGCGCTGCGGCGGTACCAAGGCCGACCGCGATTTCGAACTGACCGAACGCGAACTCGAATGCCTGTTCTGGATTGCCGAGGGCAAGACCAGCGACGAGATCGCGATGATCCTCGGCATCTCGCGCAACACGATCAACAACTACATCACAAGCGTGATGCGTAAGACCGCCACCAAGACGCGGTCCGAAGCGATTGCATTTGCGGTCAGGAACAGTCTGGTCTGAGAGGGATACATGGGGCAGACGTCAACCAGAACGATGGGAAATGCAGAGCAGATAAGATCGATGCGGATGAGCAGGGTATCCAGCCGTTCGGATCTGTTTCCGCGCCTGGTCGCCATGCAGAAGATGGCCGACGCACAGAATTTCGGCGTCTACCGCGTCAGCGGATCGGGCGTACCGGCGAAGCAGCGGCTCGTCTGCGAGCTTGAGAACTGGGGACCATCCAGCGGGGCCGCGAAGGCCTTCGTCGATGCCTACGGTGACGTCCTGCTCGAACATATCGACAAGTCTCTGTTACCGCTGACATGGGCCGGTGGGCACGACCGCGCCGCTCCGGGCCCCGCAGCCTTTGCGCCGTTCATGACGCGCCTGAAGGACGGCCTGCTGCCGTTCTCGGGCATGGCGTTCCCGGTGCGCCTTGGCGCCAACGGTAACGGCTACGTGGTCTTCGTCGGCGACTACATGGAGCCCGGCAGTGATACGATCATCGAGCTCCACGGCCGCAGCAGCCATATCATGATGGACCTCCTGTCGCTGGACGAGCGGCGCGCGGCAGTCGCCGAAGCGTTGAGCGAACGCGAGATCGCCTGCCTGCAGCTCGCCGGTGACGGCCGCATCAGCGAAGAGATCGCCGACAAGCTTGGTCTGTCGGTTCACACCGTCAACGCCTATCTCGGCTCGGCGACGATCAAGCTGGATTCGGTCAACCGCATCCAGGCGATCGCCAAGGCGATCCGCCTCGGCTACATCAGCTGAGAAAGAAGTGCCCGGCGCGAACATGCCGGCCGGGCTGCGTTTCGATCAGATGAAGGACTAGCCTGCGAGGGCGTGAAGCGCCGGACGCACGTTGTAGCGCGACTCGTTGAGGCTGCGCTCCAGATACGCCGTGTTCTCGTCCGGATCGGCAGACGGATCCTGGAAGGCGATGTGGTTGATCTCGATGCCGGCATGGTCTTCGGCAAGAGTCAGCTGTGCGTAGACAGTGACGCCGCGCGGCTTGATCTCCAGATCGAGCACGACTTCGGGCTTGCCGCCCCATTCCAGAGTGTAATTACCGCCAAGGCCGAACTTCACTGTGCCTGGATGGAAAAACAGCTCGGCAGCAGACGCCACCAGATCGGCGAGATTGCCGTAATACTCGAATCGCAGCAGCGAAATCAGATCGGAGGCGTCAAGAAGCCGAAGCTCCGTTGCAACCGGGCTGATCGCCTCAGCAAGAATTCTTTCACGCTGCGAGGAGTAAGGGCATTTCTTCATTCGACTTATCTGACCCGCTTGTTCTTGGCTTGTGCGGCATACACCCGGTGGATGAGCTCCGCGACGGCCTTGTAGAAGACTGACGGGATGACACTATCTATCGAGACTTGCGCAAACATGGAGCGTGCAAGCGGCGGATCTTCGAAAACCGGGATTCCGTTCTTCTCGGCTATCTCTCTGATTTTCAACGCAATGAGGTCTTGACCCTTGGCAATGACGACAGGCGCGTCGTTTTCTTCGCGCACATAGCGCAGCGCCACGGCAAAGTGGGTCGGGTTGGCGATTACCATCGTCGCACGCTCCACATTGGCGATCATGCGGCGGCGGGCGCGGTCGCGCATCAGGGAGCGCTGGCGTCCCTTGACGAAGGGGTCACCCTGCGACTGCTTGTTTTCTTCCTTCACTTCGTGGCGCGTCATCTTCAATTCGCTGAACCAGTGATGGCGCGTCCAAAAGAAGTCGGCGATGGCAACGAAGGCGGTTGCAAAGAGCACGATCAGCACGATCTTGCGCATGATCGTCATGGCCCGATCGAAGAACGTCTGCGGGTCCGAGAACATCGAGTCGATCGAGCTGAAATATTCGCTCTTCAGGACGAAGAACATGACGATGCCGACGATGACGACCTTGAACAGGGATTTGCCGAATTCGATCAGGCCCGGCAGGCTGAACATGCGCGACAGGCCCTTGGCCGGCGACAGGCGCGAGAATTGCGGACGAATGCGCTCGAGAACCAGGCTCGGAAGGTTCTGGCTGAGCGAGGCGATCAGGCCGAACGACATGAAAAGCAGCATGGCCGGCGTCAACAATACGGCGCTCACCCAGCCAAGATGCACAAAAAGCGATAGCGCATCCGGCCCGGTTTCGATCTTCCACTGGTCCGGTTGCTCGAAAATATCGCGTAACTGCTCGCTGACCGTACTGATGCCGTCCGGCAGGTAGAACGTCAGATAGACATAGGTTGCGAGAACAGTGGCAAAGATCGGCACCTCTCGCGAAAAAGGCGTACTACCTTTTTCGGCAGCGTCCGACAGCTTTTTGCCTGTCGGGGCTTCTGTTTTGCTGTCCTTGTCGTCATCGTCAGCCAAGTCAGCCGCACTCCCTGAACGCAAAAGGCCGCGACAGATCGCGGCCTGATGTTCGAAGGGTAGTCCCCCCGGGCATGACGATCAACCGCGCAGCGCCAGGAGCAGAGATTTGTCAACAGCTCCGATGGCTTAGGCAGCCGCCGAAGCCTCGCCCTCGGTTTCCTTGAGCTGGATCTGGCCGGAATTGGCCAAACGAATCGCTTCCTGGGCAACAGCGCGCCGGGCAATCGCGATTTCGCGCGGATTGATGCCGGCTGTGCCGCTCTGCAGGTCCGATTCGATCATGCGGCGCTGGCGCGGGCTGATCGAAGCGAGAACCGATTCGCGGATCTCCGGAGGAGCGCCGCGCAGAGCCATCGTCAGAATGTCTGCCGAGATGTCGTTGAGCAGCATGACGCGGCTGCGCTGCGGCATGTAAAGCAGATCCTCGAAGAGGAAGATCTTCGGACGAACCTTGTTGACCGCTTCGCGGTTGATCGATTCGAGCGAGGTGAGCAGCGTATCGACCTGCGGCTTGTCCATCTCGTTCATCAGCTCGGCGACCTTGTTGGAGCCGCTCGAATTCTTCTCGGCGTCGATCTCGGCCAGCAGCGTCATGACCTGCTTTTCGATGATCTGCGCCGCCTTGGGGCTGACGGTTTTGAGATTGACGGTACGGTTCATGATGTCGGCGCGGCGGCTGTCGGGAAGCTGCATCAGCACCTTGGCGCCGAACGACGACGGCATCATGGAGAGGATATAGGCGATGGTCTGCGGATGTTCGCGCAGCAGGAACTTGCCGATGAAGGCCGGGTCGCCTTCGCCGAGCCTGTCCCAGATCGACGTCTCATAGGCCTGGAACGCCGTGCGGCGTCCGAGCAGGCTGTCGACTTCGTCAGGGGTGAGGCCTTCTTCAAGAATGCTCTCGATTGCCTTGGCATTGTCCATCAGGCCTGCGCCTTCGGTGAACAAGTCCTCAAATTCGGCAACGAGGCCAAGCAGTTCATCCGGCGGAATCGCGCGAAGCGCCTGCGCCGAAGAGATGATCGTCTGTAACTCAGCCTGCGTAAAATATTTTAACAGCCGGCCAGCGACGCCCTTTCCCATTGCGAGAAGAACAGCCGCCGCCTTTTCAGCCTGGGTCAACGGTTTCCCGGCAATGGCGCCGCTGAAATCGTCAAAGTCCATCATGGTCTAACCTCTCCGTCCCTAAAACCGGGATCAGGCTTTTTTGGTACTTAAAACTTCTATCAGTTTAACGCCGAAACGCGTGTCGTCATTCTCAAGAACGGTGATCTCGCCACGTGCAATCTTGCGGCCATTCACCATGATATCAACCGGCTCGCCGATCCTCTTGTCGAGCGCGATCGTTGCGCCCTCGTTGAGGTTCATCAGGCCGGAAACCTGCATGCGGCTGCTTCCGAGCATGATCTGAACATCGATCGGAATGTCCATGATCAGTTCGAAATTCGAAGACAGCGCGCTGCCAAGTGGAGCAGGTTCGCCGCTCGATGCCGAGAAACCGGTATCACCGAAATCCGAGTCGCCGCCGAAATCACCGCCGCCAAATGCCGGAGCTGCTTCGTCTTCGCCACCGAAGTCGCCGAATGCCGAAAGATCCGTGCCCGTGCTAAATGCGTCGGCGTCGCCGCCGAAATCAGCAAGGCCGCCGTCGGAATCCTGCTTCAGGACCCCGCGAAGATCATCGATCGCCTGATCGAGGTCAGCCTCGTTGCCCGGAAGCTCCAATGACAGATCGTCGTTCTGCTGTGTTTTCTTCGTAGCCATGAAATCACTATTCCAGTTGAAACTTGCCTCAAGCTGCCGTGGCAGCCAAAATGGCGGGAACCGATTAATTCATTAAGTGGCGGATGAGCTCGTCGTCGGAGCTCATCGTATCCTTCACCCGGACGGTATAATTCTCGCCGGAACGCCCGAACTCGCACACATACAATTCCTTGCTGTTGGCGCTGACTTCGACGCGGACATCCTGCTCGTCTCGGAACGGAATGACATCGCCGGCAGCAAGCTTGGAAATCGTGCGCAGCGTCAGATCCTGAAGGCGGATCTTGGCTTCGAGCGTCACATGCGAGCGGCGGACCTGGTGCCCGATCTGCTCCGCCCATTCCGAGGACTTCGACGACTGGCTCTTCGCCTTCGGCGCCGAAATCTGCGTCTTGAGCAGCGCCGACTGCAGCACGATCAGCGAAAATTCCGACGTCATCCCGGCAAGCGTGATCGACATGTTGATCGCCGCCGCAAATTCGTCCGGCTTGTCTTCGGAAGGCTTTGCGCGGTTTTCCAGTGCATGCGGCAGTTCCAGCATCGGCTCGAAGCCGCCAGGCGCGTTGACCGCGGAGCGCAGCACGCTGGCGATCTTGTCGAACACCATGACGCCGAGCTCCAGCTCGATCACCGAAAGCAGACGGTCGGCTGGCTGCTCGATCGTTTCGGGTGCGGCGCCCAGCAGGCTTTCCATCAGCGTGATGATGAAGCCGTTGCCGCAGGAAAGCGTGATATCTTGTGACCAGTTGCGCAGCGTTGCATCGACGAGTGTCGAGTTGGCGCCGAGATCGGCAATCAGGTCGTTCTTGTAACCGGAATCGCAGCCGAGATAGCCGATCGTCACTTCGAGGCCCGTCTCGCTCTTGAAGATGTCGGGCATGAATTCGATGTAGACGTCCGCAAAGGCGGCACAGAGTTTGTCGATGGTCGCCTTGTCGCCGAGACGGCCAGTAAGCTTGGCCAACAGTGCGGCATTCATTGCCGGTTTCTCTAGTGCAACGTTGTTCATGGTCGCTTAGGCCGCCTTGTTCTCGCCACCCGGGTTCATCATTTCCTGCTCGACCGCGTCGATCGACGGACGCTCGTAAGCCGAGATCGTCTTGCGGCCGTATTCGAGAGCAACCTGCGGCACCGAGCCGTTCATGTAGGCGAGCAGCGTCTGCTTCACGATGACGTAGAGACGGTGCTGCTTGGAGCGAACGATCTTGATCTGCGAGCAGATCGGCGAGCAGACGCAGTAAGAGAGAAGAATACCAAGGAAGGTACCGACAAGCGCCGAACCGATCAGGTGACCGAGAACTTCGGGCGAGTCGTTGATGTGCGCCATGGCCTTGATAACGCCGAGAACGGCCGCGACGATACCGATAGCCGGGAACGCGTCACCCATAGTCTGGATCGCGTGATAGGGCTTCAGCTTGTCGTGCAGGATGGTGTTGATTTCTTCGTCCATCAGCGCCTCGATCTCGTGAGAGCGGGCATTGCCGATGATGATCAGGCGGACGTAGTCACAGATGAACGCCGTCAGCTCCTTGTTTTTCAGCACCGTCGGGGCGGTCTGGAAGATCGAGGATTCGGCCGGGTTGTCGATATGCGCTTCGATTTCGTTGCGCGACTTGGTGCGCAGGTCGCGCATCAGCGAGTAGAGCACACCGAGCGTATCGAGATAATTGCGTTCCTTCGGAACCGTATGCTTGAAGGCTTCACCGAGCGCCTTGCCCGAATCCTTCACGACTTTCATGGGATTACCCATGATGAAACTGCCGAGACCGGCGCCGCCGATGATAACAAGCTCGAACGGCTGAAATAGCGCTTCGAGATGGCCACCCATGGCCATGAAGCTGCCGATGATGCAGCCGATCGTAATCACAAATCCGATAATGATATTCATCGTCAGTCACACCTGATCGTTATTTTCAGCTGATGGGATAGGGTTGCTGGCTTGCGTGAGGCTGATGGTTGTCCCCGCTGACAGGATTTTCGCGTGCCAGTTTCGCACAAGGAACTGCTGTCAGATTGGAGATGACGAATGGGCGAACTACGCCCGTTTCTGAGATGCCGCCTCAGCGGAAATCGGGTCGCACACCAGGGAACCCGATCTTCGTACCGTTCATCGCCAATGCCAGGAGCTTACCCCGATGCAATCCGGTCTTTATGTTTCTCTGTCATCACAGATGGCACTCGAAAAGCGTTTGACGACCATCGCGGACAACATGGCAAACGTGAACACGACGGGCTTTCGTGGCACGGAAGTGAAGTTCAACCAGATCCTCAGCAACACCGACAACAAGCTGAATGCCAAGGTTGCCTTCGTCTCGCAGGGTAATGACTATCTCTCTGGCGATACCGGCGAGCTGCAGCACACCGGCAACATGCTGGATTTCGCCATCAAGGGCGACGCCTGGTTCTCACTCGATACGCCGGCCGGTCAGGTTCTGACCAAAGACGGCCGCTTCACGATGAAGGACACCGGCGAGCTGGTTTCGATCCGCGGCTATCCGGTTCTCGATGCCGGCGGCGCGCCGATCATCCTCAACACGGCCGGCGGCGAGCCGAAGGTCGGCGCCGACGGCGGTATCTATCAAGGCAACCGCCAGGTTGGCTCTATCGGTCTGTTTGAGGCCGATATCTCCAAGGGCTACCTGCGCTATGAGAACAGCGGCGTCATGACCACGGAAACGCCGCGCGCCGTTACCGACCGCTTCAACGTCGGCGTCGAGCAAGGTTACCTGGAGAATTCCAACGTCAACGCGATGCGCGAGATCACCCAGTTGATCGAGGTCAACCGCGCCTTCGAAAGCATCGCATCGCTGACGACCGATAGCGAAAACTCGTTCAACGAGGCGATCAAGACGCTTGGTGGCAGCCGCTAAGCGGAAGGTCTGAGACATGAACACCGTGCCGCTGACAAAAGAAGCGCTTTCGCCCAAGCTCGAGCATCTCGCCGCTCTCGCCGCCCGTTATACGAAGCCGGAATTTTCCGTGGCCCATGGCGGCCATGTGCAGACCATCGCGGCAGGCCACTACACGGTTACCGGTCTTTCCAGGCACGTGCGCCTCGGCGAATTCGTGGCGCACAAGTCGGCAACCGGCATTCATCTCGGCGAGGTTGTCCGCGTCGAACCGGATCTCGCTTATGTCTGCCCGATCGAGCCGGGCGAGCCGATTGGCATCCACGATACCGTCATCCGCAAGGGTGCATTCCGCATCGCTCCCTCCGACAGCTGGTGCGGCCGGACCATCAATTCGCTCTGCGAGCCGATCGATGGTCTGGGTCCGATCACCGAAGGGCTCGATCGCCGTTCCATCTCCAACACCGCGCCGCCGTCGATGACCCGAAAGCGCGTCGACAAGGGCTTCAAGACCGGCGTACGCGCCGTCGATATCTTCTCACCGCTTTGCCATGGCCAGCGCCTCGGCATCTTCGCCGGCTCCGGCGTCGGCAAGTCGACACTTCTCTCGATGCTCGCCATGGCCGATGCCTTCGACAAGGTTGTCATCGCGCTGGTCGGCGAACGCGGCCGCGAAGTGCGCGAATTCATCGAGGATACGCTCGGCGAAAACATGAAGAAGTCGATCGCCGTCGTGGCAACCAGCGACGAGAGCCCGATGCTGCGCAAGATGGCGCCGCTGACGGCGGTAACGATCGCCGAGTATTTTCGCGACCAGGGCCAGAACGTTCTTCTGATTGTCGACAGCGTCACCCGTTTCGCCCACGCGATCCGCGAAGTGGCGACCGCATCGGGTGAGCCGCCGATCGCTCGCGGCTATCCGGCCTCGGTTTTCACCGAACTGCCCCGGCTTCTGGAGCGCGCCGGCCCGGGACCTGAAGGAACCGGCACGATCACCGCGATCATCTCGATCCTCGTCGATGGCGACAATCACAACGATCCGATCGCCGACTCGACCCGCGGCATTCTCGATGGCCACCTCGTCCTGCAGCGTAGCCTGGCTGAAGAAGGCCGTTATCCGCCGATCGACCCGCTCGCCTCGATCTCGCGTCTCGCCCGCAAGGCCTGGACGCCGGACCAGGAGAAGCTGGTCTCGCGTCTGAAGTCGCTGATCCACCGTTTCGAAGAGACACGCGACCTGCGTCTGATCGGTGGTTACCGTCCGGGCGCTGACCCGGATTTGGACATGGCGGTCAAGCAAGTACCAATTATTTACGATGTTTTGAAACAGTCGCCGGGCGATTCGGCGTCGCCAGACGCCTTCGCCGATCTGGCCACTGCCCTTAAGGCGGCAGCCGGAATGCCGAACCAGCCAGGGGCTCCGAGAAGAGGTTGAACGTGACCGGGTTTGAAGACGACGACGAGCGCATTGCTCCGCTGAAGTCGAATGAGAAGCGGCAGTCGATGATGCTCGACCGCCTGCTGACCGTGACAGGTCTCGCGCTCGCGGGCGCCGCGGCGATTTTCCCCTGGTACGTCTTCTTCAACGAGGACAAGTTCAGCATCAATGTTGCCCAGGGCGATCGCACGCGGGATCTTCCCGACTGGCCGGCACGCAACGTTTTCAGCGTCTCGCCGCTTGCCATGGTCAACAAGAACGAAGTCCAGAACAAGCCGGAGCCGCTCGACCAGCTGACCACCGCAACGGTCTCCAGCGTCGGCAAGGAAGTCGAAAAGGGCCTGGTGCCGGAAGACCAGCCGTTCCCGGCGAGCTCCGGATTCAAGCTTCTGCATGTGGCAAACGGCAGGGCGCTGATCGAGGACACGACCGGAATGTATGTCGTGCGTGTCGGATCGGTTTTGCCGGACGAAAGCCGCCTCGCGACGATCGAGCAGCGCGACGGCAAATGGGTGATCGTCACCTCCAAGGGCGACATCTACCGCTAATTCCAGACTGCAAAGCTCAGAGCATGAAGAAAAGCCCCGGCCCCACCTGGGGCTTTTTTGTTGATGCCCGAGGCATAACGGACACGCAGGCCTAAAGCCGCGTTCTCCGTAAGTCTGACGCAAGATTACCGCCCTAGGGTCCTCTTAGTAAAAACGGAGAGTTCCCATGCAACCGATTCAACTGTTCGACTTGGCCTCGCGGCAGGCGGAATGGCTGACAGTCCGTCAGGAGGTTGTGGCCGGCAACATCGCGAACGCGAATACCCCGAAGTACCGTGCGAAGGACGTCTCACCCTTCCAGTCGGTCCTCGAAAACGCTGATGTTTCCATGGCGCGCACCAATCCTGCGCATTTCAGCGGCAACGATTTCAGCACCAGCGGCAGCATCGACGTCAAGGAAGCCGCACTCGATCAGGAGATCGGCGTGCAGGAATCCGGAAACACTGTCGGTCTCGCTGAAGAACTCTCCAAGTCAGGCGAAATCAAGCGCCAGTACGAGCTGAACACCTCGCTGGTCGGCTCTTTCAATAGAATGATGTTGATGACTGTAAGGAAGTAAAATCGTGGATCCTTTATCAGCAGCCATGAAGATTGCTGGGTCGGGGCTTGAGGCTCAATCGACTCGTCTGCGCATTGTCTCGGAAAACATCGCCAACTCGCGTTCGACTGGCGATACGCCGGGCGCCGATCCTTACCGCCGCAAGACGGTAACCTTCGGTGAGCAAGTTGATCGTGCCGGGGGCGTCACAACAGTTGGCGTCAAGAAGCTCGGTGTCGACGAGACGGAATTCACCACCGAATACGATCCGAGCAATCCTGCAGCGGATGAGCGTGGCGTGGTGAAGATGCCAAACGTCAACATGCTGGTCGAAATGGCCGACATGCGCGAAGCGAACCGGTCCTATGACGCGAATCTGCAGACCATCAAGCAGACGCGCGATTTGATCTCCTCCACCATCGACCTTCTGAAGAGCCAATAATGATCAGCAACGTACAGAGCATCGGTTCGCTTTCCGGCACACGCGGCCTTGGAAGCATCACGGACGAAAATTCATCGTCGCAGGTCACTTCGGCCGCAGAAAGCGCAAAGGCCGGCCAGAGCTTCTCTTCGATGCTTGGCAACATGGCGACCCAGGCCATGGACTCGGTCAAAGGCGCGGAATCCATGTCTTTCGCAGGCATCAAGGGCACGGCAACGACCCGTGAAGTCGTCGATTCCATGCTGCAGGCCGAGCAGACACTTCAAACGGCAATCGCCATCCGGGACAAGGTTGTATCGGCCTTCCTCGACGTCACCAAGATGCAGATGTAACCGGATAAGGACGAACAGATGAGAGCGCTTGCCATTGCGGCTACGGGCATGGATGCCCAGCAGACCAATCTCGAAGTCATCGCGAACAACATCGCGAACATCAACACGACAGGTTTCAAGCGCGCCCGCGCCGAATTCACCGACCTGCTGTACCAGACCGAACGCGCAAAGGGTGTCGCAAACCGCGCCAACCAGGCAATCGTTCCTGAAGGTGCAAATATCGGTCTCGGCGTTCAGACCGCCGCTGTCCGCAACCTGCATATCCAGGGCGAACTCAGCCAGACCGGTAACGACCTCGACGTCGCGCTCGTCGGCCGCGGGTTCTTCCAGGTCCAGACACCTGACGGCACGACGCTCTATAGCCGCGCCGGCGCCTTCAACAAGAATGAGACCGGCCAGCTGGTCACCACCGACGGCTATACGGTCGTACCCGGGATCACCATTCCCACCGGTTCGACGCAGCTGACGATCAGCCGCTCCGGCGAAGTGTCGGCGGTGCTCGCCGGCCAGACCGATCCGACCACTCTTGGCCAGTTGACGATTGCCGATTTCGTCAACGAGGCCGGCCTGACGCCAATGGGCGACAACCTCTTCCAGCAGACGCCGGCCTCCGGCGAAGCTGTCGTCGGCACCCCCGACGAAGAGGGCTACGGCTACATGAAGCAGGGTTACCTGGAATCGTCGAACGTCGACCCGGTGAAGGAAATCACCGAGCTGATCTCCGCGCAGCGCGCCTATGAAATGAACTCGAAGGTCATCACCACTGCCGACGAAATGGCCTCCATCGTCAGCAAGAACCTGAAGTAATCAAGGAAAGGGCCGAACATGATGTTTCGCCGGGCGAGAAATACCGTCGCTCTGACGGCACTGGCTGCGATCGCATATGGCGGTGTCCTTGTGACATCGCCGGCAAGCGCAGGCATGGGTTACGCGGTCGTCCCGACCGCGACGATCTATCCCGGAGAAACGATCAGCGCCGGCCAGCTTCAGGAAGTCGAAGTCACCAACCCCAACCTCTCGGGCGACTACGCAAAGTCGATCGATGAGGTCCGGGGAATGATCTCGAAGCGCACGCTTCTTCCCGGCCGGACCATCAATGTCTCGGCGCTGCGCGAAGCCTATACGGTGACGCGCGGCTCGCAGATCCGGCTTGTATTCAATCTTGGCCCGATGACCATTTCCGCGGCCGGTTCGCCGCTCGAAGATGGCTCGACCGGCCAGGTCATCCGCGCCCGCAACATGGATTCGGGCGTCATCATCAGCGGCACCGTGCTGGCTGACGGCACCATCCACGTGGCGGCAAAATGAAGATCGTCTCTCGCATGCTCGCCGCGCTCGCGGCTCTCTCCATGTGCATGACCACCGTGACGCCTGCCGTCGCGATGTCGTCGCGCATCAAGGATATCGCTTCGCTGCAGGCTGGCCGCGATAACCAGCTGATCGGCTACGGCTTGATCGTCGGCCTGCAGGGAACGGGCGACGGCTTCCGCGCCTCGCCGTTCACCGAACAGTCGATGCGCGCCATGCTGCAGAATCTCGGCATCTCGACGCAGGGCGGCGAATCCAACGCCAAGAACACCGCAGCGGTGATGGTCACCGCCAATCTTCCGCCGTTCGCCAGCCCCGGCAGCCGCATCGACGTCAATGTCAGCTCGCTGGGCGATGCCTCGTCGCTGCGCGGCGGCACACTGGTCATGACCTCGCTGTCGGGCGCCGATGGCCAAATCTATGCCGTTGCCCAGGGTTCCGTCGTGGTGTCAGGCTTTCAGGCGCAGGGTGCTGCGGCAACCGTTACCGAAGGCGTGACCACTGCCGGCCGCGTTCCCGGCGGTGCGATCATCGAACGCGAACTGCCATCGCGCTTCAAGGATTCCGTCAATCTCGTCCTGCAGCTTCGTAACCCGGACTTCTCGACCGCCGTGCGTATCTCCGATGTCGTCAACGGCTATGCGTCGTCGCGCTTCGGCGGCCCCGTTGCCGAAGCCAAGGACGCCCAGGAAGTCATCGTACAGAAGCCGCGTGAAGCCGACCTGACGCGCCTGATGGCCGATATCGAAAACCTCGTCGTCGAGACCGATACGCCCGCCAAGGTGGTGGTCAACGAGCGAACGGGCACCATCGTCATCGGCGCTGACGTCCGGGTGTCACCGGTTGCTGTCAGCTACGGTACGCTGACGGTCCAGGTCACCGAGACGCCGCAGGTCATCCAGCCCGAACCCTTCTCCAAGGGTCAGACGGCCATACAGCCGCAGACCGACATCGCCGCGCAGAAATCCGGCGGCCGGGTGGCAATGCTTGATGGTCCCGATCTGCGCACGCTCGTTGCCGGTCTCAATAATATTGGCGTGAAACCGGACGGCATCATCGCCATCCTCCAAGGCATCAAATCTGCAGGTGCGCTGCAGGCGGAGCTTGTGCTGCAATGATCAGGCTGAACAAGGACATGACGGTTGCCGAATTGTTGCGGCGCTCGGCGCTGCCGGCGGCAGCCGTGCTGCTGCTTTCCATTCCTGGCGCCTTCGCACAGGAAGCGCAGAAGCCGGAGGGCGACATCACCTCCGAGGACGAAATCAAGCAGTTCTGCACCAACATCGCCGATCCAGCCCGCGACCAGCGTTATCTCCTGCAAAAGCAGGAGCTCGAGAAGCTGCGCGCCGACATCGATACGCGCGTCGCCGAAATGGATAAGCGCAAGGCCGAATACCAGGACTGGCTGAAGCGCCGTGATGTCTTCCTCAAGCAGGCCGAAGCCGGCCTGACGGACATCTACAAGAACATGAAGCCGGATGCTGCTGCACTGCAGCTCGAGAAGGCCAAGACCGAGATTGCGGCCGCCGTGATCATGCGGCTTGGCCCGCGTCAGTCGAGCCTGATCCTCAACGAGATGGACCCTGAGAAGGCCGCCGTCATCGCCAACATCATCGCCAGTGCATCCGATCCCAATACGTCGAAGGATCCCTCATGAACAAGCGTTTCCCGGCTGCCATTGCCGCCGTCGCCCTTCTCGCCGGCTGCCAGTCGCCGCAGTCCGTGAGGGAGATCGGCCGGGCGCCCGCCATGAGCCCGATCGGCAGCGGCCTGGCCTACGGCCAGACGCCGCAGATGGCGCTTTATCCGAAGCAGCCGCGCCAGGTCGCGCAGGGCTACTCGCTCTGGAGCGATAGCCAAGCGGCTCTGTTCAAGGACGCACGCGCATTGAATGTCGGCGACATCCTGACGGTCAATATCCAGATCAACGACAAGGCGAAGTTCGAGAACGACACCAGCCGCAGCCGCACCAATTCCAGCGGCATGAACTGGGACGTCAATGCCAATATTCTCGGCTGGAATCCGGCTTCGAAGACGGACCTGACCTACGGCTCCGACACGAGCACCGACGGCAAGGGCAAGATCGACCGGTCCGAGACGCTGAAGCTCATGGTCGCCGCCGTCGTCACCGGTATTCTCGAGAACGGCAACCTTGTTATCAGCGGTTCACAGGAAGTTCGCGTCAACCAGGAAATCCGCATCCTCAACGTCGCCGGTATCGTGCGGCCGCAGGATGTCAATTCCGACAACCAGATCTCGTATGAGAAGATCGCCGAAGCCCGCATCTCCTACGGTGGCCGTGGCCGCCTGATGGAAATGCAGCAGCCGCCGCGCGGCCAGCAGGCCGTCGATCTCTTCTCACCGCTTTAAGGCCGGAACCATGGCAGACGAAGAAGCAGGCGAAGCCAAACCGAAGAAGAAATCGGCAGCGATGATGACGATCGTCGGCATCGCCATCCTGACACTTCTCGGCGCCGGCGGCGGCTGGGCGGTGGGCACGATGATCGCCCCAAACGTCAAGAGCGCCGAGCAGGCGAATGAGGCAGCTGCCGAACCGAAGCCCGCCGGCGGCGAGAAGAAGGAAGGCGAAGCCGGCCTCCCGCATGTCTCGACAGAGGCGAACAACGTCGTTCAGCTCGAGCCGATCACTTCCAACCTCGCTTACCCCTCCGAAAACTGGGTGAGGCTAGAGGTCGCACTGCTCTTCAACGGGCCGCCCGACGTGAAGGTCGCCGAAGATATCCATCAGGATATAATGGCTTACATCAGAACGGTTTCGCTGCAGCAGATCGAAGGTCCGCGCGGCTTTCAATATCTACGGGATGACATCCAGGAACGTGTTGACCTGCGCTCTCAGGGGCGCGTATCCAAGGTCATGTTCAGGACCTTTGTCATCGAATGATTCGATTCATAATTTTCTTGGCCGCCATGATGGCGGTACCAGAATTGGCGGTGGCTCAGCAGCTGCCGACAAATCTGTTAAATCTTCCTGTCGATGGTTCGGTCGCTGCCTGGATCATCCGCACATTCGGCCTTCTGACCGTTCTTTCGGTCGCGCCGGGCATCCTGATCATGGTGACGAGTTTTCCTCGCTTCATCATTGCCTTCTCGATCCTGCGCACCGGTCTCGGCCTCTCGTCCACGCCATCCAACATGATCCTGCTGTCGCTGTCGCTGTTCATGACCTTCTACGTCATGGCGCCGACCTTCGATAAGGCATGGCAGGACGGCGTTCAGCCGCTTCTCGCCAACCAGATCCAGGAGCAGGAAGCGGTCCAGCGCATTGCCGAGCCTTTTCGCACCTTCATGGCAGCCAATACCCGCGACAAGGATCTGGCGCTCTTCGTCGATCTGGCCCGCGAGCGTGGGCAGAACGTTCAGACAGGCGCGCTCATCGACTACCGCGTCCTGCTCCCGGCCTTCATGATTTCCGAAATCCGCCGCGGTTTCGAAATCGGCTTCCTGGTCGTCCTGCCGTTCCTGGTCATCGACCTGATTGTCGCCACCATCACTATGGCCATGGGTATGATGATGCTGCCGCCGACGTCGATCTCGCTGCCCTTCAAGATCCTGTTCTTCGTGCTGATCGACGGCTGGAATCTTCTGGTTGGCAGCCTGGTCCGCTCCTTCAGCTGATACGCTCACGATCTTTCATTCGCCCGCATAAAGAAAACCCGCCGGGAGCAACTCCGGCGGGTTTTGCATGTCTCCGGTCTCGGGCCGCTATTATGCGGACGGGAACGGTTCGGTCCGTGCCGGCAGGGCAGGGACGTCGAAGTGATCGGGTGCTTCGCCTTGCTTGGCGCGTTCGGCCATCGTCTCGTAAGCCTGTTCCAGATGGCGGCAGAAGCGCTCGGCGTCGAAGAGCGGGGCGATGTAGCGCTGTTCGGCAAGATGCGCCTTGTAACCGGCGATCTTTTCCGGCTGCGCCGCCAGTTCGACTGCGAGATCTTCGTAGCCCTGCAGGTCCGCACCGACGAGTTCGGGCAGGCCAATGGCATTCAGCAGGCTTTCGCTGACGCGTGAGGCGAAGTTGGTGCCCTTCATGGTGAGAACCGGCAGACCGCCCCAGAGCTGCTCCGACGTCGTCGTATGGCCGTTGACGGGGAAGGTGTCGATGCCGATATCGGCAGCCTGCAGACGGCTGATATGTTCCTCATAGGCGCTGCGCTTGCAGAAGACGATCCTGTCGGTGGGCACGCTCTCTGCCTGGAAGGCCTTCCGCAGGTTGCCCTCGTTGCGCGGCGAGGTCGTCATCAGCCACAGCACGCTGTTTGGCGCACGCTTCAGGATGCGGGCCCAGCTCGCAATCGCTTCCGGGGTGATCTTGCGATTGCCGTTGAAGGAGGCAAATACGAAAGCGTCTTCCGGAAGGCCGAACTGGTCGCGGGTGACCGGACGCGGCTGCGGACGGTTCGCAGGGTCGTTCGGCTGGTAGCTCTCCGGCATCCGGCAGAACTTCTCGTGATAGAAGGGCTTGGCGACGTCAGGCAGCACGAAGTGGTCGCCGATGACATAGTCGAGATCGATGCCGAGGGTGCTTCCCGGGAAGCCGAGCCAGGCGACATGTACCGGCGCCAGCGGCATGTTGAACGTGTGGGCGCGGCTGTCGGCCGTGTGTCCCTTGAGGTCAACCATGATGTCGATGTTGTGGTCGCGAACGACCTGCAGCACGTCCTTGTCGGCGATGCTGTGAATATCGACGACGGTACCCCATTTGCTGCGATCGGTCTTGTTGGTCTGCAGCGCCAGCGGTCCGCTATGGTCGAACAGCACGATCTCGAACTTGTCGCGGTCGTGGAGTTCGAGAACGCGCTGCATCAGCTTCATGGTCGCGTGGTTGTCCCAGAAGTCCGAGGACATGTAGCCGACGCGGATCTTGCCGGCCCACGCATGCGGCAGACCGCGGCGAAGTGCGATCTTTTCAGGATCGAGTTTCGGCACGCCGACCGTCGGGTAGCGATTGTGGTCTTCGTTGCCACACCAGTGAAGGTGATAGAAGGGGTGATCCTTCTGCAGGACCTCCGGCCGTCCGCCGGCAACCAAGTCGTCGACGACCTTCTGGTGCTTCTGCGCCTCTTCGTAATCGTTGAATTCGCGCAGGAAGATCAGATAGAGGAAGCGTGCCGAATAATCCTTCGGGAAGCGCTTGAAGATATTGCGGGCGAGAAGCTCGTTGGAAGCGTCGCTGAGATCGTTGGAAACCAGCTTGGCAGCGGCTGCAAGGTGCTCGCGGTTGCTGCTCTCGGAAAGGACGTTCTTCAGCGGCTGGATCAGATCGCGCTGTTGGCGGCCGAGGAATACGGAGACGAGAATGAATGCGAGATCGGGGTCGCGCTGCGCCTTTTCGAAGTTGCGCATGCAGATCACCAGAGCCTCGTCCTCCTCGCCGCATTCGAAATGCAGCCGCGCGGCGAGCTTGTGATACTCGTAGGAGTTCGGGCCTTCGGATTTGGCCGCAAGAGAATAGGATTTCGCCGCGTCCGACTTGAAACCAAGCTGAAGCAGGTTCTTGGCCAGCAGCGCGTAGGTCTTCGCATCTTTCTGGACGTCGATCAGCTGGTTCAGGGTTGCGAGAGACTTTGTGTAGCGCCCCATCTGGTATTCACGGGATGCCACCGAAAACGAGACTTTGCTGTTCAAAACCGAACTCCGTTTGGAAATGCTCTGATCAAAACGCCGATGCAGCCGCGGCACAGAAGACCGTCACCTCGAAATGGAACGAGTTCACCTGCTTCCCGGCTTTGCCATATTCGCACGCGAAGCCTGCTCGAAGCTGGTGGCGCAGGCGCCGGACGGGCTCGGTGAGTGCAACCGAAAATATCTTGCGGAAGATTTAACTATACTTGGCATGGGTCCTGTCGGCCCCCGCACATTTAAGGAGTTGGCAAGCATTGGCTGCGAGATTGCCCTGGACATGACGGGTTTGGGGCCACACAGAAAAGGCGCCCAGTAGCATGAAGCGCATCCGCCATCGCCGGTAATCACAGTCCGGTATGTCCTCGTTTTTGTATCTAGTTTTCTAGGGGACAGACTTATGACAAGCATTAATACCAACACTTCCGCAATGGCAGCACTCCAGACGCTGCGTAACGTCAACCAGAACCTCGGCAAGACCCAGGATCACGTTTCGTCGGGTCTGCGCGTTGGCAAGGCTGCCGACAACGCAGCTTACTGGTCGATCGCAACGACGATGAAGTCGGACACGAAGGCCCTCGGCGCCGTATCTGACGCTCTCGGCATGGGCGCTGCCAAGGTTGACACGGCTTACACCGCTGTCGAAAGCTCCATCGACGTCGTTTCCGAAATCAAGTCGAAGCTCGTTGCTGCGACTGAAGACGGTGTCGACAAGTCGAAGGTTCAGGACGAAATCACCCAGCTCCAGGCGCAGCTGAAGAGCATTTCTTCTTCCGCTTCGTTCAACGGCGAGAACTGGGTTGCCAACTCGACCGGCGAAACGATGAGCGTTGTCTCCTCCTTCGTTCGCAGCAGCTCTGGTTCGGTATCGGTCACCACGTCCGAATACACGGCCGGTGCAACCGATCTGCTCTACACCGATGCGACTGCCGGTACCGGCGGTATTCTCGGCACGGCCGGTGCGTCTTCGGGCAAGTCGATCACCGAGTTCACGATCGACTCCTCCACGACCAAGGGCGGTATCGACAACCTGCTGAGCGACGTTGAAACCGCTCTGAAGGACATGACCTCGCTCGGTTCGAAGTTCGGTTCGATCTCCTCGCGTATCGACATGCAGTCGAACTTCGTTTCGTCGCTCAGCGACTCGATCGAATCGGGTGTTGGCCGCCTCGTCGACGCCGACATGGAAGAAGAGTCCTCGAAGCTGACCGCTCTGCAGACGCAGCAGCAGCTGGCCATCCAGTCGCTCTCGATTGCAAACTCCTCGTCGCAGAACATCCTGTCGCTCTTCCGTTAAGAGCTGGCAGCAAGTACCGAAAACTCGAAATGGCCGGTGTCTCACCGGCCATTTTTGTTATTAAAAATGGATTAACGGGATTTAACCTAAGTTACCGATTTTTAACGATTTTTTTTAACCGTGTTTAGCTTCTTTTAACGATGATGCTGTTTTCTAAGCACATCGAAACGGCGGTCGGTCAACAGACGATCGGCAGGCATGACGCTGAGCGCCGTTCCCGGTGAGACCGGAATGCCCTTCATCACGTAGCCAATTAGGGGCACATTTAAATGACCAGCATTCTTACCAACAATTCCGCAATGTCCGCTCTGCAGACCCTGCGTAACGTCAACCAGAACCTCGCCGACACCCAGAACCACGTTTCGTCGGGTCTGCGCGTTGGCAAGGCTGCCGACAACGCAGCTTACTGGTCGATCGCAACGACGATGAAGTCGGACAACAAGGCCCTCGGCGCCGTTTCTGACGCTCTCGGCATGGGTGCTGCCAAGGTTGACACGGCTTACACCGCTGTCGAAAGCTCCATCGACGTCGTTTCCGAAATCAAGTCGAAGCTCGTTGCTGCAACCGAAGACGGCGTTGACAAGTCGAAGGTTCAGGACGAAATCACCCAGCTCCAGGCGCAGCTGAAGAGCATTTCTTCTTCCGCTTCGTTCAACGGCGAAAACTGGGTTGCCAACAACGCCGGCGAAACGATGAGCGTTGTCTCCTCCTTCGTCCGCAGCAACACCGGCGCTGTATCTGTTACGGTCACCGAATACACCGCTTCCGACACCGATCTGCTCTACACCGATGCGACTGCCGGTACCGGCGGTATTCTCGGCACGGCCGGTGCGTCTTCGGGCAAGTCGATCACCGAGTTCACGATCGACTCCTCCACGACCAAGGGCGACATCGACGGCCTGCTGACCGACGTTGAAACCGCTCTGAAGGACATGACCTCGCTCGGTTCGAAATTCGGGTCGATCTCCTCGCGTATCGACATGCAGTCGAACTTCGTTTCGTCGCTCAGCGACGCAATCGAATCGGGTGTTGGCCGCCTCGTCGACGCCGACATGGAAGAAGAGTCCTCGAAGCTGACCGCTCTGCAGACGCAGCAGCAGCTGGCCATCCAGTCGCTCTCGATTGCAAACTCCTCTTCGCAGAACATCCTGTCGCTCTTCCGCGGCTAATAGGATTAGCGATACAGGCCCTCCGGCATTGTCCGGTCGGCCCAGGAAAACGGAACCGCGCCTTAACGGGCGCGGTTTTTTGCTGTCCGCGTTAACGTTTTGTTAACCATTTTGTCGTCTTCTGCGCTCAACGTAACGGTGAGTTAACCAAGTTTAATCCCAGGTTAACAGGCATGAGCGCTGGTTCCCGTTCCCGGTAGGCCGGAATGTCCCTTCTCGACGTATTGCCAATAAGGGGCACTTTTTCATGACGAGCATTTTGACGAACGTCGCAGCCATGGCTGCGCTTCAGACACTTCGTACGATTAACAACAGTCTCGAAACCACCCAGAATCACGTATCCTCCGGTTACCGTGTCGCCAAGGCTGCCGATAACGCCGCCTACTGGTCGATTGCGACGACCATGCGCTCCGACAACAAGGCGCTTTCCGCCGTGTCCGACGCGTTGGGTCTTGGCGCAGCAAAGGTCGACACCGCCTATTCGGCGATGGACAGCGCCATCGACGTCGTCACCGAGATCAAGTCCAAGCTTGTCGCCGCAACCGAAAAGGGCGTCGACCGCACGAAGATCCAGGAAGAAGTGAAGCAGCTTCAGTCTCAGCTTCTGAGCATCGCGCAGTCCGCATCGTTCTCCGGCGAAAACTGGGTGGCGGGCAACGAAACCAAGAGTGTGGTCTCGTCTTTCGTTCGCGACGGCAACGGCAACACTTCGGTCACCACCACCGAATATGTGCTGAACTCCGCTTCGACCGGCAACGTGCTGTTCGGCACCAGCAACGGATCGATCGATACCTCGACTGGCATCATCGGTAGCTCCAACGGCACGATCGGCTCGATCTTCTCGTTCGACATCTCCAACCTGTCGACGGATGACATCGGCCTCGCCCTGAATGCTGTGGAGGCAGGTCTTGAATCAATGACGAAGGCGGCTTCGCAGCTCGGTTCGATTTCGACACGCATTCAGTTGCAGGAGAATTTCGTCTCGTCTCTGAGCGACTCCATCGACTCGGGTGTCGGCCGTCTCGTCGATGCCAACATGGAAGAGGAATCGTCCAAACTGACCGCGCTTCAGACACAGCAGCAGCTGGCGATCCAGTCGCTGTCGATTGCGAATTCTAGCGCGCAGAACGTTCTGACGCTGTTCCGCAGCTAAGCCGGAAATTGAAGCTGGACCGAATCTTGCGGCGCTGTTTTCAATCCGTCAAAAACACTCAGAAATCGCGCTCGAAAGGCGCGATTTTCGTTTTAAAAACATGTACTTAAATGAGTTTTCAAGTTTCGGCGTCCCGAGGGGCCTCAACCCTTGAAACTATGCTTAAAGTTGGGTTAATTTCACCAACGAGTTGATTTGTTACTGCGACGCACCGGCCGCTTTGCCGGGGGCATGAAGCCATAATCTGTCGCTACCGGTTACCGGTCTGTCCCTTTCCCATTCATTCAAGAGATCGACAGATGGCCTATACCATTCAAGACCCGGCTGCCCTGACCGCACTGAACATCATGCGGGGCCTTGGCAAGGACTCCGATAAAATTCAGCAGCAGATCTCATCGGAACTGCGGATCCAGACTGCTGCGGACGATGCCACATACTGGTCCTACGCGCAGACCCTGCGTACAGACGGCAGCTCGCTGAAGACAATCGATGATGCGCTTGGCCTGGGTGCGGCCAAGGTCGATACGACTTATACGACCATGGACTCGCTGATCGACTTGGTCAGCAATATCAAGGCTACGCTCGTTTCCGCCGCCGACCCGGCGAATGACCGTGACAAGCTGAACACCACACTGCAGCAGTATCTGTCGCAGCTTCAGTCGGGCGTTACCGGCACCAGCTTTTCAGGCGAGAACTGGCTCTACAACAACAACTCGGTCATTCCCGATACCCGCTCGGTGATCGGCGGCTATATCCGTGGCGCCAACGGTCAGTTCTACCCGCAGAACATCAGCTTTCCGTCATCGAGTCTGGTCATGATCGATACGCGCGATGCGTCAAAGGGTCTGTTGACCAAGGACATCGATCCGGGCACCGGCAGCGGCAACCAGTATTTCCTTCTGAACGCGAACTCGACGAACCCCGCGACCGGCAGCCAGATATCGCTTTCTGACAGCACGACACCGCAGAATCTGGCGGACATGCAGGCTGTCGTTGAAAAGGTCCTCTCCGGTCTGAATACCACAGCGGCCGGTCTCGGCATCATGAAGAACCAGGTCGATGCCCGGTCGGACTATGTGAACAAGATGATGGACTCGCTCGACACCACGGTGGGTGCGCTTGTCGATACCGATATGGATGAGGCATCGACTCGTCAGACGGCAATCCAGGCACAGTTGAACATCGCGACCGAGGCGATGAACATTCTCAACAATTCCGCCGGCAACATCCTGATCCTGCTCGAATAGTAATCTGGCTCAGCTGGCGGGCAAGTGCCCGCCATTCATCCTCGCGCAAGTTTGACTTTCTAGGTTCAAGGCAAGGCTGCCTCAGTTCTGTGAAGCGGCGGTCAGAATTGGTTTGAACGGGGCGCAGGCATGCCGCAGCTTTTTGCAGATACCGGGTGTGGTCGATGAGCGCGATGCTATCCCGCTATCTCAAGGATTTCAGTGATATCAAGCCGGTCGCCCCGGCGCCCGAAGCCTCCGACTTTGCTGAAGAGGCGTTTGGGGGCTTCGCAGATTTCGCGGAAGAACCTGCAATCGATCTCGAAGCTGAACGCCGCTCTGCCTATGCCGAGGGCCACGCCGCGGCAACGTCTGGTCTCTCCAAGACCCATGCGGACCAGCTGCAGGCTGCCGAGCTTGGCTATCAGCGGCAGCTCGATGAGCTGAAAGAGAAGTATGAGCAGGAACTCGCAGTCCTTCTCGCTGCCAGATTGTCGGGCATCGCCTTCGAAGTGGCGGAACTTGTCAGCGCCGCCGCAGCCAAGGCGATCGCGCCCGTTGTGACGGAGGCTGTCGCGGAGCAGGCTGTCGCAGATCTTGCGGTGCTTCTGAAAGAGGCAATTCTCGATGGCGCGGCCGGCGTGGTGATCGTCAAGGGTCCCGCCAATCTTTTCGCATCGCTGGAGAAGGCGCTCGGAGAAAAGTCCGGCCTTCTGCGGCACATTGAGACGGATGACGTCGACCTCATTGTCGAGGTTGATGGCTCCGTTCTCGTCACACGTATTTCTGCCTGGTCTGCCAGCTTGAAGAAAGTTCTGGAATGAGTGAGAGCGAAAATCACCACCACGGCAAAAATGAAGTCATCATCATCAAGAAACATGGTGGTGGCGATCATGATGGCGCGCATGGCGGCGCCTGGAAGATCGCTTACGCCGACTTCATGACCGCCCTGATGGCGTTCTTCCTCGTCATGTGGCTGGTCAATGCTGCAAACGAGGAGACGAAAGCCTCCGTTGCGACCTATTTCAACCCGATCAAGCTTGCCGACGAAAAGCCCACCGAAAAGGGGTTGAAGAAGCCTGTCGATACGGCTGAGGGCGAGGAGACGAAGGACAAGTCGAAGCAGAAGGAAGAGCAGCAGACGCAGGGCGCCTCTGCCGCCAGCGGCGACGACCAGACCTCGACGTCAGGTGACCAGACGAACTATTCCGAAGCCGACTTCTTCGAAAATCCCTATTCCGTTCTGGCCGAAATCGCCCAGGAAGTCGGACAGCAGGCTAACGTCAGCGCCAAGGGCGAGGGCGGTGCGGCCGATTCCGGCCCTGCGACCGGCGCCGATGGTGGCGAGGCCTATCGCGATCCCTTCGATCCGGATTTCTGGACCAAGCAGGTCGAGGTGACGCGCGCCGACAATCCTGGCAAGACGCCGGCGACCAAGGACGCCAAGGAGCAGCCGGATGCTGCAGAGCTTGCTAAGCTCGAGGAGCAGAAGCCTGAAGACGAATCTGCCGATGCCAAGCCTGCTGATCAGACTCACGAGAAGGCGGCTGACAAGCACTCCGATCAAAAGCCGGCAGATACCGCAGCCGACAAGCAGCAGGATGCGCAAAAGCAGGCCGAAGAGCAGAAGCAGGCCGATGAGCTAAAGCAGGAAATTGCCAAGCAGATCAGCGGCGTAGGCGGCAAGCTCGCAGAAGGCCTGACGGTAACCCCGTCCGAAGGCGGATTGCTCGTCAGCCTCTCCGACCAGGGCAATGACTCGATGTTCAATGTCGGCTCGGCCGTTCCCCGCAAGGAAATGGTGCAGGTCATGGAAAAGCTGGGCGAGATCCTGAAGGCGCGCCAGGGTGCGGTTGTGATCCGTGGCCATACCGATGGCCGTCAGTATAAGGGCGCAGACAACGAAAACTGGCGCCTGTCGATGGATCGCGCTCAGGCCGCCTATTACATGCTCGTTCGTGGTGGCTTGGGCGAGCAGCGCGTCTCGCAGGTGTCCGGCTTTGCCGATCGTAAGCTCAAGCTTCCGGATGATCCGTTGAACGCCGCAAACCGCCGTATCGAAATCCTCGTTCAGGCGGACCAGGGATAAACCATGGCGCGCAGCAAGCCCCATCATCTTCTCTCCCTCATGCTCGGACTGGCGCTTGCAGCGCCGGCCGTAGCCGTTGCGGATGAGCAGGAGGATCTGGCGCCCTACAAGATGCTGCGCTCGCTGCAATTCGTGCAGGATTCCGTCGTTCTTGGCGATCACTCCGCTGCCGAAATGCAGCGCTTCATGCTGGGCACGATCGATCAGCGTCTGCGCTCGGTCGACGCGTCGGTCTATGACGATGATCGCAACGTTGATGCGGCGCTCGTCTACGCGATGAGCGGCGGCAATCCGGCGACGCTGGAATACCTGGTGTCCCGCGACGTCAACGGCTATTTCGACAATCGTGTTACCGACGTGTTGCGGAAATATCTGAGCGGCAAGGGACTGCTGGTTGCCAAGACGCTGGTCGAAACGGCCAACGAATACCGCGACAAGAAAATCGGTCCCTATCTGTCGCTGGTTGGCGGCAATGTCATGGTGGCGCGCAGCCCGCTCGAGGCATTGAAGCTCTACGATCAGGCGCGGCTGTCTGCACCCGGCACCATTGTCGAGGAGGCGGCCTTGCGCCGCTCGGTGGCGATCAGCGTCGAGGCCGGCTTGGTCGACAAGGGCATGGCCTATTCGCAGCGCTATGTTCGCCGCTTCCTGCATTCTCCCTATGCGAGCCAGTTTGCCGACCTGTTCGTCAAGCTGATCGTCGATCACGAGCATGACGTGAAGCCGGAGGACGTCGTCAGCATTCTCGGTTTCATGGATGATGCGCGTCAGCGCGAGGTTTATCTGCGTATCGCCCGTGCGGCCGGTATCGCCGGCAAGGTGGAACTCGCCAAGACCGCGGCCGAGCACGCACAGACTCTGTCTGGGGGCGACACCGATCCGCTTGGCGCCCTGGCAAGCTTCTACGGCAACATGGCGTCGGTCTCGACGCCGGATGTCGATTCGGCCGCCCAGCATATCGGCAAGGTCGCAGACGGCGATCTCTCGGATCGCGACAAGGCTCTGCGAGCTGCAGCCCGCTCGGTAGCCGAACAAGTATTGAAAGCGCCTGACCCTGCAAGCTTGACGCAAGCCAAGGATTCTACTTCTTCTAATGAAGAGAATACTTCAGAACAGGCAGCTGTTACTACGGACGCCGAATCGCAGTCGCCGACCGCCCCTTCGGAGGTGGTGGACGATGGCGCGGCGCAGGCACTCCCGGCAGACAGCAGCCAGGGTCAGCAGAATGCCGATCCTGCCTACAAATCCTTTATGGCTGCGAGCCGGTCCAAACTTGACGATATCGACAAGTTGTTGAGCCAAGAAAGCAATTGAGATGATGGATATCAGCGTTTCGGGGGGAGCGGCACCGGTTGAGGCGCCGTCAGCGAAATCCAATCGCCCGGTTGGGAAAGACGACGACGGCCGCAAGGGCGGCGGCTTTTCCGACGTGCTTTCGAAGGCCGGCGACAACGGGCAGAATCCGAATGATGCCAACGCTGCGTCGAATGCAGGTGGGCCCAGTGAGGCCGATGCTGCCGCACTTGCCCGCTCTCGGCCCCATGCCAAGCCTGTTATCGATCTCAGCGACGCGTCGCTGAAGGAGCAGGCGGCGGTGAAACCGGAAACGGTCGCGATGGGCAAGTCGCTGAAGGATCAGGTCAAGGACGCGATCGAACAGGCTAAGGACGCCATCAAGAAGGATGCGCCGGAGACGCTCGCCGACGACGCGCTGCCGCATGCGACGAAGAGCGCCAAGCCTGCAAAGGGCGACGAGACAAAGAAGGCGGATAAGGGTGACGGCGAGGACGCCGCAAGCGATGCGCTCGATCTCCTGCAGAAAGACGGCCCGCAGGTGCCCATCGTTATCGCTGCGGCCGCGCAGGGATCATCCGTGAAGACCAAGGATGACGGCGCCGTCGCCAAGGACAAGAAGGCCGATGCCATCGATGCTGGCGGCAAGGCCGCATCGCATGTCAGCGACGCGCTGGCTGCGGTGGGTGTTTCCAAGGCAGCCGACGATGCCGTTCCGGGTACCGAGGGTGCCGAGGCCTCTGATGGCAAGACATTCCGCCTGAGCCGCGCCGATGGCCGCGGGCAGTCGATGGATATCCACATCGGCACCGAAGATCATGGCGAGCAGGGCGTGAAGAGCAAGGGCGATGTCGAGAACGTCACCGTGCTTGAATCGCGCCGCTATATCGGGTTGGCGCAGAATTCCGCTTCCGTCACCGCGGCAATCAGCGGCGACAAGGAGTGGGCGCAGGCCATGCAGCCGGGTTCGGCGCTGTCAAATGCAGCCGAATGGACCAGCACGGGCAAGGTCGTCAACACGCTGAAAATCCAGATGACGCCGATTGACCTCGGCCTGGTAACGGCGACGATGCGCCTATCGGGCGATGCGTTGAATGTCGATCTCAAGGTCGAATCGGGTGCTGCTTACCGCCAACTCAAGGAGGATCACAGCAAGATCCTCGAGTCGCTGCGCAGCCAGGGCTATACGGTCGACAACGTGACGATCAGCATGGCGCCAGTCGAAAAGGCCGATACCGGCACTCAGGCAAACGCACAGAGCCAGTCGGGTCAGCAGTCCCTGCAGCACGGCCAGGGCGGCGAGGCGCGTGAGCGCCAGTCGCAGACAGCACAGCGAGGGAATGGAGGCTTCGATGGCGCAACTGAGACCGGTGTGGAAGACGTTGCTTCTGGCGCCGCTGGCAGCGGCAGCTCTGGCAGCGTTTACCTCTGAGGCGGCCGCCTATAACGGCGCCTGCGAGAAGGAAATCCAGTCGGCCGCGGCCAAGTACGGTATCCCCGAAGGCATTCTCTATTCGGTGGGTCTGACGGAGACGGGACGCAAGGGATCGTTGTATCCCTTCGCTCTCAATATCGAGGGCAAGGCGGTGTTTCCGCCTTCCGAAGAAGACGCCATGCGGCAGTATTATTCGGCCACCAAAGCGGGCGCCAAACTCATCGATATCGGCTGCATGCAGATCAACCATTACTTTCATGGTGAGAACTTCCGCTCCGCTGAAGAGATGTTCGACCCGCACACCAATGTCGAATACGCAGCGAAGTTCCTCCGCAACCTTCACGATCGTCATGAGACCTGGACGATGGCGGTAGCCAGATACCACGCCGGACCGAACAATGACCCCGCGCAGAAGCAGTATGTGTGCCGGGTCATCGCCAATCTGGTCGCCACCGGCTACGGCAAGTGGACTCCTAATGCGAGCAACTTCTGCCAGAATTGATGCAATCAAAAATAGCAAAAAGAGAACAAAGCGGAATCGTGTCAAAATGTGGCAGGAATCCGCCAGAATCTGGCCACGCAAGACCTAATTTACCGGTCGTTAACTTTTCCACGAAATTTTTGTGTGCATAACTGAGGTGGCCTACTACATGTAGAGCAAATCGGGACACAAAAGTTAATCAACTATTAATTCCCGCCATTAACTTCCAACACCTTGTTCCAGATTCACGCGATTCGTACCCATAGGTCATTGAAGTGCCACACTGATTCGGAGGCGGACGAATGATCGTCGTGGTTGATGAGCGAGAGCTCGTTAAAGATGGATATACATCTCTATTTGGCCGGGAAGGCATCCCTTCGACCGGTTTTGATCCAAGCGAATTTGGTGAGTGGGTACAGACGGCGGCGGATTCGGATATCCAGGCCGTCGAGGCGTTTCTGATTGGCCAGGGCCAGCAGACCTTCGAGTTGCCGCGGGCCATCCGCGACCGTTCGCAGGCGCCGGTGATTGCAGTCAGCGATCAGCCTTCGCTTGAAACGACGCTTGCACTTTTTGATTGTGGCGTCGATGACGTGGTGCGCAAGCCCGTCCATCCCCGTGAAATTCTCGCTAGGGCCGCGGCCATCCGCCGCCGCCTGAAAGCGATTGCAAGCCACACCGATATCGGCGGCATTCGCGTCTTCTCGGACGGCCGCGATCCCGAGATCCACGGTGAGGTCTTTGCGTTGCCGCGCCGCGAGCGCCGCATCCTCGAGTATTTGATCGCAAACCGCGGCCGCCGCGTTACGAAGACCCAGATCTTCAACGCCATCTACGGCATCTTCGACGAGGAAGTCGAAGAGAACGTCGTCGAAAGCCACATCTCGAAGCTGCGCAAGAAGCTGCGCAAGAAGCTCGGTGTCGATCCCGTCGATTCCAAGCGCTTCCTCGGTTACTGCATCGACTGGAACTGATTTCAGCGACGGGCCTCGCCGCGCGGCAGCGGTGCTTAAGATTTCCAAAGCACCGCCCGCACCAGACAGCTTCACGCAAGGCCCGCCAAATACTCTCCGGACTATCAAGGAAAACGAGGTTTTCAGATGAGCATTTTTGGCAGCATGAAGACGGCAGTGTCCGGCATGAACGCCCAGGCGAACCGCCTGAGCACCGTCGCCGACAACATCGCGAACGCAAACACCACGGGCTACAAGTCGGTATCGACGGCATTTTCGTCGCTCGTCCTGCCCTCCACGGCCGGCAACTACAATTCCGGTGGTGTTCAGACGTCCGTCCGCCAGTCCGTGACTGCCCAGGGTGACCTCTCCTACACGACTTCAGGCACCGACCTCGCCATTTCGGGCGACGGCTTCTTCATCGTCCAGAGCCCGGACGGAACCTCGGTTCTGACCCGCGCCGGCGATTTCACCAAGGACAAGAACGGCAACCTGGTCAACGCCGCCGGCTTCACGCTGATGGGCTACCCCTACACGGCCGGCCCGCCGGCAGTCGTCGTCAACGGCTTCGATGGTCTGGTTCCTGTTAACGTCAACCAGACAGGTCTGACCGCGATCGAATCCACGTTGGCAACGTTCTCGGGCAATCTGAATTCTGACATGCCCGTCGTTGCTGCAACCGATCTGCCAAGCGCCAACCAAGATCCGGGCGCTACGGCAGCCGGCGTGTCCAACACCTTCAAGACCTCGATGGTTGTGTTCGACAAGCTTGGCGGCAAGGTTCAATACGACTTCTACTTCACGAAGTCCGCCGCAGCGACGGCTGCCGACAATACGACGACTCCGCCGACATCGGCGACTTCTGGCACTTGGGACGTTGCCATTTATCGTAAGGATGGCGCAGCGGCATCGGGCACGAGTTCGTTCCCCTATTCGCCGATGCCCGATTCGCTGGTCGCTTCTGGCACGATGGCCTTCAACGCCACCGGCGGGCTGATCACCGACGCGGCGGATCCTGCTGCCGGTACGATCACCGGCAATCTCGCAATCGCCGATACAAAGAGCGATCTCAACATCGATCTCGATCTCTCGAAGTATACACAGAAGGCTTCGGCCAGCAGCGGCACCGGTTCGCCGAATGGCCAGGCCGCCAGCGAAGTGACCGGTGTCACCATCGACAAGGACGGTACGGTCTACGCGAACTACAAGGAAGGCGACCCGAAGCCGGTTTTCCGTATTCCTCTTGCAACCGTTGCAAGCCCGGACGAGCTGACGCTGCTTAGCGGCAACGTCTATCAGGCGAACGGCCGCTCCGGCGTCACCGTCACCGGCTTCCCGCAGACCAACGGTCTCGGCACCCTCCAGGCCGGCGCGCTCGAAGGCTCGAACGTCGACCTCGCAGGCGAGCTGACCGAAATGATTGAGTCGCAGCGCAGCTATACGGCCAATTCCAAGGTCTTCCAGACGGGTTCGGACATCATGGACGTCCTCGTCAACCTCAAGCGATAAAATCAGGGTAACCGGTAAGCCATGTCGCTCACGTCAGCACTTAATACGGCACAAAGCATCTTCAACAACACGGGCACGCAGAGCGCGACCGTGTCGGGGAACATCGCCAATGCCGGCAACAAGGACTATGTGCGCCGGCAGGCGATGATCACCACGTCGTTGAACGGCGCATCGGTGGTCAAGATTGATCGGGCGCAGGAGGATGCTCTCCTAAAGCAGTACCTCGCCAGCAATTCGCAGGACAGCGCCCAGCAGACTCTGCTAAATGGCTTGGAGGATGTGAAAAGCGTCCTCGGCGGCAACGACTACGAGACCTCTCCGTCCGAATATCTCAGCGCCTTCCAGAAGAAGCTGGCCGCATTTCAGACGTCGCCGAACAATGTCGTCGCCGCGCAGGGTGCGATCAATTCGGCGCAGGATCTCGCCAACTCGCTGAATAACGCAACGGCTTCCGTCCAGAACACCCGGGCCGCTGCCGACAAGTCGATTGCGACCCAGGTCGACACGCTGAACTCGTTGCTATCGCAGTTCGAGACGGCCAATAACGCCGTCAAGAACGCGGTCAACACCAATTCCGATCCGTCGGATGCGCTCGATCAGCGCGACAAGCTGCTGAAGCAGATCTCCAGCATCGTCAGCGTCAAGCCGGTATCGCGCAATGGCAGCGATATGGCGCTCTACACCTCCGATGGTGTGGTCCTTTTCGATACCATTCCTCGCGAGGTAAAATTCACGGCGACCCCGACCTATCAGGCGAGCGACAAGGGCAACGGCGTCTATATTGACGGCGTGGCGCTGGCTATGGGGCAGGGCGGCACGACTTCCGGCCAGGGAAGCCTCCAGGCGCTGCTTCAAATCCGTGACGATGTCGCGCCGAAATTCCAGAGTCAGCTTGACGAGATCGCCAAGGGACTCGTCAACATGTTCGCCGAAACGAAGACCGACGGCAGCTCGACGACGCCAGGACTATTCGTCTGGACGCAGTCTCCAAGCGGTGCTGCGGGCGGAATGCCGACCGTCGATCCGGTCACGGGACAGTACGCTATCATCAATGGGATGGCGGGATCGATCAAGGTGAACTCGGCAGTCATCACCTCTCAGGGTGGCGATCCGATGAAGCTGCGCGACGGTTCGATCAACGATCCGGACCCGATGCCGGCTATTCCTCCTTACGTCCCCTACAGCACCAATCTTTCGGGCAACGGCGGTTACACGGATCAGCTCGACAAGTACTACAACGCCATGGGCGCCAAGATAGATTTCGATCCCGGCACTGGTGTCTCCGGCTTCAACACGGGCTCGGGTCTAGATTCTAACGTCAGCATTATGGATTTCGCCGCCAACTCCATCGGTTGGCTCGAGCAGTACCGCAGCAGTGCCAGCGATGCGTCCGAAAACACTTCTGCTGCCCTGGCGCGCTCCGATCAGGCCTATTCCAACGAGACGGGCGTCAACCTCGACGAAGAGCTGACTCTGATGCTCGACATCGAGCAGTCCTACAAGGCGGCAACGAAGATTTTGAATGCCGTCGACGAAATGCTGAAGTCATTGCTGGATATTGCGAGTTAAAAAATGAAAAGCTCTTTTATTTCTAGTTCAGCCATTCAAAACGCCATGCGGCTGACGATCCGTCAGTCGCAGAACCAGATGGTGCAGTCGGCGGTTGAGGCCAGCACGAAGATGTACGCCGATGTCGGTGTTGCGCTCGGCGTGAATACGGCCAAGAGCGTCGATTTCAACCGCGAGATCGACCGCATCAAGTCGATCAAGGATAGCAATTCGGTCGTCAACCTTCGTCTGGAGATGTCGCAGAACGGTCTCGACGCGATGAACGGCGCCGCCGATGACCTTGTTGCCAAACTGACGGCCCTGAAGGGAAGCCAGAGCGCCGACACGATCACCGTCACGCTGCAGCAGGCATCCAGCGCGTTCTCGCAGCTGATGGATACCGGCAACTCGCTGACGAACGGCGAATATTTGTTCTCGGGCATCAACACCGATGTCGCGCCGCTGACCGACCAGAGTGCTGCGGCAATGTCGGCGATGCAAACCAATCTGAAGGCCTATGCCAGCGCGCTGACCGATCCGGTAACCGGCAATCCCAAGACCGTTGCCGACCTCGATGCCACGGACATGAAGAACTTCACCACCATGTTCGTCGAGCCGATGTTCATGCAGGATACTTTGCCTACAGGATATCCCGTCGGTGCTCCGGCTCCGACAGGTGGCCTGACCTACGACACGACGCCACCGGCTTGGGGCAACTGGTCGTCGGCATCCAACCAGAACATGACGAGCCGCATCAGCAACTCGGAAGTCGTCACGTCTTCGACCAATGCCAATTCGGACGGTATGCGCTATTTCGCCATGGCGACGGTCATGACCAAGGCGCTGACCAATCAGGGATTGGGTACGGCAGGCATGTCGGGTCTCTCCGACGCCGCCATCGACTACGCCGGCCGCGCGACCACCGGTATCACCGGCCAGCAGAGCCAGCTCGGCCTGTCGCAGGAGCGCGTGACCAAGTCGAACGCCGCACTCGACGCACAGTCCAGCATTCTGCAGGGCAAGCTTATCGATCTGACAGGCGTCGACCCGGTTGAAGCCACCACGATCGTCAAGAACATGGAGACGCAGCTTCAGACCTCTTACACGATCATCTCGAAGATCCAGCAGTTGAGCCTTGTAAATTACCTTTGATGATCAAAGGCGCGCATTACAAAGAAGGATGCATGAATGTATCAGTTCTCTTATGCCGAGGTCATGCAAGACTCGGTGACCGATGCGAAAGAGAGAGAGCGGCAAGTTCTCGATCGGTCTATCGAAATGCTTGCTGCGGCGCGCGAGAAAACAAAATACGGCCGGGAAGCCATTGAGGCTCTGTTTTATACCCGCCGCGTTTGGGTGAGCTTTATCGAGGACCTGAAGCACCCCGACAATCAGCTTGAAGTCGAACTGCGTGCCAACCTCATCTCCATCGCGATCTGGATTCTAAAGGAATGCGACAGGATCAGACGGCGTCAGTCCGATAACTACCAGGGCATTATCGACATTACCATCATCATCAGGGATGGACTTAAATGAAAAGTACACTTCGCATTTCGCTTAAAGCCGGAGAGAGAATCTTCATCAACGGCGCGGTCTTGCGCGTTGACCGCAAGGTCGCGCTGGAATTCCTGAATGATGTGACATTCCTTCTCGAAAACCACGTCCTGCAGCCTGAAGACGCGACGACGCCTCTGCGCCAGCTCTACTTCATTGCCCAGATGATTCTGATCAATCCTGAGGGCAAAGAGCAGTCGACGGTGATGTTCCGCAAGTCGATCACCATGTTGCTGAGCTGCTTCCGCAATGAAGAGATCCTTGCTGAGCTGAAGCGCATCGACGGTCTGGTCTCGACAGGCCGCGCGTTCGACGCTCTGAAGGCCATCCGCTCGATGTACACGCTTGAGGACAGCATCCTCAACAACCAGGAAATGGCGCCGGCGATGGTCGAACAGATTCGCAAGGAGATTGCACCATGGCGGTAGACGCACTCTCGGGCGTAGGCTCTTCCGCGTCGGGCAACACGTCTTCCGCGCAGCAGAAGGCGACGTTGAACTACGACAACTTTCTGCAGTTGCTCATCGCGCAGATGAAGAACCAGGATCCGACGGATCCCGTCGATGCGAGCCAGCAGATGGCGCAGCTTGCCAGCTTCTCGCAGGTCGAGCAGACGATCCAGACGAACACCAAGCTTGACACGTTGCTATCCAGCTCCAGCCTCACCCAGGCCGGCAGCTATATTGGCAAATACATGGAAAGCGCCGACGGCAGCGTCAAAGGTGTCGTATCGTCGGTCAAGGTTTATTCCGACGGCATCATTGCAACGACGAAGGATGGCGGTAAGATTCTGGTACAAACCGGTGTCACCATCTCTGATTCGGCACCAACGACGCCGAGCACTGATACCGGCAGCTCCACCTAGTCGAGCTCGCTTGAACAATGAAGACCTACAGTCCGGTTTGTGTCGGGCTGTTTCTCCAAGGCGATATGAGGTTGCCTGATGAATGAAGCTGACGCACTCGATCTGTTCCAGGCAGCCATCTGGACCGTGCTGGTTGCGGCTGGCCCGGCAGTTGCCGCTGCCATGGTCGTCGGTCTCGTCATCGCTCTTTTTCAGGCACTCACGCAGATCCAGGAAGCGACACTGACCTTCGTCCCGAAGATTGTCGCCGTCCTGATTACCGTCGGCATCTCCGCGCCCTTCGTCGGCGCGCAGATTTCGATCTTTACCGACATGGTATTTTCGCGCATCCAGTCCGGCTTCTGAGCCACCCTCGCGCAAGCTTCGCCATTTAACTGTCGATCCGAATAGGGCGGGTCCCGGTATCCGCCTCCTCTCATGAAGAGACGGAACCAGTTATGGCGCAACCACCTGCACTACCCCTTCCGAAAGTCGCACCGAGTTTGCGCGATGTCGGTTTTGCCTTCGGCATCATCGTCATCATCTGCATACTCTTCCTGCCGATACCGCCATTTCTGATCGACCTCGGCCTGGCATTCTCGATCGCCTTCTCGGTGCTGATCCTCATGGTCGCGCTTTGGATCAAGAAGCCGCTGGAATTCTCGTCCTTCCCGACCATCCTGCTGATCGCGACGATGACGCGACTGGCGCTGAACATCGCGACGACGCGCGTCATTCTCTCGCACGGCAACGAAGGCCACGATGCAGCCGGTGGCGTCATCGCTGGCTTTGCCAGCCTCGTCATGTCCGGCGACTTCGTCATCGGTCTGATCGTCTTCCTGATTCTGATCACCATCAACTTCATCGTCATCACCAAAGGCGCGACGCGTATCGCGGAAGTCGGCGCGCGTTTCACCTTGGACGCCATCCCCGGCAAGCAGATGTCGATCGATGCCGATCTTTCGGCCGGCATCATCGACGAGCGCGAAGCGCAGCGTCGCCGTAAGGAGCTGGAAGAGGAGAGCTCTTTCTTCGGCGCGATGGACGGTGCGTCGAAATTCGTACGCGGTGACGCGGTCGCTGGTCTTCTGATCACCGGCATCAACGTCTTCGGCGGCATCATCATCGGCTATTTCCGCCACGGCATGCCGATCGGCGAAGCAGCCGATGTCTTCGTGAAGCTGTCGGTCGGCGACGGTCTGGTCTCGCAGATGCCGGCGCTTATCGTCTCGCTGGCCGCCGGCCTTCTGGTCTCCCGCGGCGGCAATGTCGGCTCCACCGACGAAGCGGTTATCGGTCAGCTGTCCGGATATCCCCGCGCTCTCTCAGTCTCGGCGGCACTGATGTTCATTCTGGCCCTGATGCCCGGTCTGCCGACTATGCCCTTCACGCTGCTCGGCGGCCTGATGGCCTTCGGCGCCTGGTTCATCCCGCGCCAGATCGAGGCGGAGAACAAGGTTCGCCGCGACCAAGAAGAAAAGAAGGTCGTCGCCAACAAGGAACTGGAGAAGGACTCGGTCAAGTCGGTCCTTCGCACCTCCGAGATCGAGCTCGCGCTCGGCAAGATGGTCTCGACCCGTCTACTCGGTGCCCACCAGGAACTGGCTTTCCGCGTCGGCAAGATGCGCAAGAAGTTCGCGACGCAATACGGTTTCGTCGTCCCCGAAATCAAGGTCACCGACGACATCGCCATCGCCGAGAAGTCTTATCAGATCCGCATTCACGGAACGACGATCGCCGCCAACCAGCTGCGTGTGGGCGAAGTTCTTGTTGTCACCGGCTCTGGCCGCAAGCCGCGCATCCCAGGCGATGAAATCCGCGAACCCGCTTTCGGCATGCCGGCTGTTTCCGTTCTCGAGGCCTTTACCGAGGATTTGAAGCGCGAGGGCTTCCAGCCGATCGACAACGTCTCCGTCGTCTTGACGCATATGAGCGAAGTCATTCGCAACAACCTGCCGCAGCTTCTGTCCTACAAGGACGTCAAGGTGCTGATCGACCGGCTCGACCCGGAATACAAGAAGCTGGCGGACGAAATCTGCACCTCGCACATGTCCTATTCGGGTCTGCAGGCGGTCCTCAAGCTGCTGCTTGCCGAGCGCGTCTCGATCCGCAACCTGCACCTCATTCTCGAAGCCGTCGCCGAACTGGCGCCGCATGTCCGCAAGACCGAACAGATCGTCGAACACGTCCGCATCCGCATGGCGCAGCAGATCTGCGGCGACCTTGCCGACAACGGCGTGCTGCGCGTGCTGCGGCTCGGCAGCAAGTGGGATCTGGCCTTCCACCAGGCTCTGAAACGCGACAACAAGGGCGAAGTCGTCGAGTTCGACATCGATCCGCGCGCGCTTGAAGAGTTCAGCGAGCAGGCGACGAAGGTTATCCGTGAATTCATGGACCGCGGTCTGCCTTTCTGCCTTGTCACATCGCCGGAAACGCGCTCCTATGTGCGCATGATCATCGAACGTCTGTTCGCGACGCTTCCGGTTCTGTCCCACGTCGAGTTGGCGAAGGGCATCGAGATAAAGATTTTGGGCTCGGTTTCATGATAACAGACCCGCAGGGCACCATCCTTGCGCTCTTTCTGATTTTTTGCCGGATGGGTGGCTGCGTCCTGGCAATGCCGGGTTTTTCCTCGGCGCGCGTGCCTGAAATCCTGCGGGTCTTTGTTGCTGCCGGTCTGTCGCTTGCCGTTCTGCCGCTGCTCTGGGATACGGTTTATCCTGCCGTCAGCGGTACCAGCGCCAGCTATATCGGGTTGATTTTCAGCGAATCGCTGATCGGCGTCATGTACGGTCTCTTGGCGCGGCTCTATACGATGGGCTTCCAGTTTGCCGCCACCATCATTGCCATGATGGTCGGCTATACCTCGCCGGGCGGCCAGGATGTCGTGGAAGATACGCCGGAAACCAGCCTGTCCGGCTTTATCACTTTCGCCGGCATCATGATCTTGTTCCTGATGGACTTTCACCACATCGTCTTCAAGGCCCTGATCGATTCCTACACGACAATGCCTTTCGGCGGCTTGACCGATGTGCGCGCCAACCTCATCTCGCTGACGGACACGCTGGTCTCGACGACCTCCATCATGCTCAGGCTTTCCAGCCCGTTTCTGCTCTACAGCATGATGTTCAACGTCTCGATCGGCTTCATCAACAAGCTGGCGCCGCAGATCCCCGTTTACTTCATCTCGACGCCATATCTGATACTTGGCGGGTTGTTCCTGTTCTATTTCTCCGTGGCCGCGCTGATCAGTCAGTTCGCGGAATCCTTCCCGTCCGTCTTCATAGGCATTTAGCGAAATGGCGGAAAAATCCCGTTCGCAGAAACTCAAGCGCCTCGTGGCCGTTCAGCGCCACCTCGAGCAGATGGCCGAATACGACCTTGCCGAAACCACACGGCAGCGCGCCGAAGTGAACGAATCGATGGATACGGTCATCACAGCACTTGGCTCGGTCGATCCGATCCACCGGGTATTCTCGCAGAATTACGCCGACCGTTTCGAGCGCCTCAGCACCAAGGACAAGCAGCTGACGGGTATCCAGCAGCTCCATGAGATGCGTCTGCAGCATGAGCGGGCTAAGGGAGACCGGCTGGAGGAGGGCATGAAAGAGGCCCAGGAATCCGAACGCCGCGAGGCGGATGACAATGCCGTCTACGATATCATCGATCAGAAGTTTGCAACGCCAGCCTCCAGCAAGCTTCAAAAATAATAATCGCCGCAACCTTACATTAGAGGATTGTGACGTTGGCTATTTCGCCCCCTAGTGATCTCGTCCTGGACGTTGTCAAAGCTGCGGACCCGACCGAGGTTCAGGCTGCCCAGGAAAAACTCATGGCGACGCGCGCCGCCTTCAGGGCAAACAGCCTTGCTGACGCCGGCAACGGCTTTTCATCCAAGGTCGATGTTCTCGAAAGCGCTGCCGCCAAGACCGGTCTCAACGACGTCAAGAATCGCACCAAGACCGAAGAGATCCCCGAGACCTATCGGAAGTTCGAATCGATGGTTCTGCAGAACTTCGTCAAGAACATGCTGCCGAGCGATAGCGAACAGGTCTACGGCAAGGGCGCCACGGGCGATATCTGGAAGGGCATGATGGCCGAGCAGCTCGGCAACGTCATGTCCAAGGGCGATGGCATCGGTATCGCCAAGGAACTTTATCACGACGCTCTTCGCAAGAAGGAAGGCGCCATCGTCAACGCTAGCGCCGATCAGAACGACCGCAAGGTCGCCTTCAGCATGGTCGACGAGTTCCAGCGCAAGACATTTGGCACCCCGACTGCGGATGCCAAGACCAATAATGAAGCATAACCGAGGATAAAATGGAAATAATCTCAAACGAATATCGCATCAAGTCGGTCCTCGGCCGCCTGGAGATGATCATCGACAACGAGAACACGCGGATCGGCAACGACCCGCAGTTCGATCTCAAGGTCTCCAACGCGCACAAGAGCCGTTGCCTCTATGAGCTTTCGATGCTGTTCAGCGATACCGATCCGGCAGAGCTTGCCGCTTCGCATCTCGAGCAGTTGCATGGTCTGAAGAAGAAGCTGACGCTGAACGCGCGCCGTGTCGAGGCTCACCTCGAAGCCGTTCGTGCTGTCGCCGATATTCTGAAGAACGCCGTGCAGGATGCAGATGCCGACGGCACTTATTCCCAGGAACAATTCGTCGCGCGTGATGCCTGATGCTTAAACTCGTCTTCACAGGCGTCTGGGTCTGCGCGATCACGCTGGCTTCGGTCTATTTCTCGGTGAAAATGGCCACCGCGCCGGCACCGCCGCCGGATGATTCCAAGCAGGCGCAGCTTGAGCTTGTCAAAGGCGAGACTGTCACCATCCCGATCATCGGCGATGGCGCCGTCACCGGATACTTCATCGGCCAGCTCTCCTTCATGATGAACAAGGATGTCGTCAAGGGAGCCACCCTGCCGCTGACGGAGATGACCACCGATCAGCTCTTCACGCTGCTCGTCGGCAACAAGATGGTGGATATCAGCAAGGTCAAGTCTTTCGATCCGCAGGCGTTCCGCGATGCGATCAAGAAGGGCATGAACGAACGGCTGGGCGGCGAATACATTGCCGACGTTATGCTGCAGCAGCTCGACTATCTGTCCAAGGAAGATCAGAAGGCGGCGACATCGGGCCAGCAGCCGAAGATGGGCAAGCCGGTCAAGATCGTCGAAGCGGCACCTGCCGCCGATGCGGCGGCCGCGCCGGCGCACTGATCACATTGACAGTCAGGATCAAAATGGCGCCCTCGGGCGCCATTTGCGTTTGGGAGCTGATGGTTAACCAATGCTTTCTCCGGTTCCCGCAATGCAACGGATTTTCCTAAAGGTTGTTTGAAGTCAAGCTGATATACCCTCGGTTAGGCCAGTCTTGGTCGGGTGCCCGGGATAGCGGGTATCGTCATGACAGCCACACGCCGGCGGGCAGCTGCCGGTTCGGATATTTGTCGCTCGTTTTCCGGGATGCTGGGCGCATGAAGCACCCCTTGCAGGAGGTTGGGATGAATTTGATCGCGAACTTCGCGGTTATGGCCTCGCGCCGCACGATTTTCGACGTGCCGGTCTGCGATCTCGGATGGGACGATGCCCTCGTCTTCATCAACGAGCTGGCGTCAATGCCGGTTGGCCAGACGGTCATCTCCTTCGTCAACGCACACAACATGCTGATGACGCTGCGCGACCCCGAATATCGCGAGATCCTCGAACACAACCTCGTCCTGCCTGACGGTATCGGGCTCAACATCGCTTCGCAGGTCTCGCATGGCGGTCCGTTCCCGGCCAATCTCAATGGCACCGATTTCGTGCCAGCGCTGCTGACGTTCATGGAAACGCCCCGGCGTGTCGGCCTGATCGGCGGCAAGCGCGATGTCGTCGAGCGGGCGGCTGAGAACTTTGCCAGACACGCGCCTTGGCACGAGTTCATTGTCATTTCGGATGGCTATTTCGACAAGGATAATCCGGTCGATGTCATCAGCGAACTCGATGCCCAGCAAGTCGACATGCTGATCGTCGGCATGGGCACGCCGCTTCAGGAGAAGTGGGCGCATCGCCATATACGTCCGGAGCATGCACGTCTGGTGCTGACGGTCGGTGCTCTCTTCGACTTCGTCTCGGGCGAGATACCGCGAGCGCCTGATACCATCCGCATGATGCGCCTCGAATGGGCCTACCGGCTTGTTCAGGAGCCGTCGCGCCTTTGGCGCCGCTACGTTATCGGTATCCCGGTCTTCCTGTTTCATGTGCTGCAATACCGATTCAGCCGCCGCGAGCGGATCATGAAGCTGGAAGGCGACCGCAGCAGTCAGCTGCCGCTTCAGAAGCGCAGCGGCTCACAGCGCTGACCGCGACCTCGGTCTTCTGTTAACCATTTCTTTGCCATGAATCTTTAGGCTGGATTAATACTCGCGCGAGTGCGGGCAACCAGCCGGATCATCACGTGCATGAGAAATGGCATCCATGTATGACAACAAGGCATTGAACGGCAGACGCGTTAGCGCGACGGATCACCGTGCGGCACCGTATGCGCCAAATTCGGGCGCCGCTGTCCTTCCTTCGGAAGCCGAGCTTCTTCGTGTCATCGAAAAGGCGCTTGACGAGCAGCGCCGCGCGCGGGCGGCGGCTGCAGCGCCGCTGACAAGCCGCATCGAAGCCATTCTCTCCCCCCGTTTCGAAGCCGCCAACGATATCCAGACGCCGCCGCCAGCCGCGCCGGCCGTGATGCAGCCGGCATCGGTGCCGCACGAACCGGCCTTCATTCCCGCCAATACCAACGATATCGCCGCCCTTGAGATCGGCGATGCGCCGCGCCGCCTTCCGGTCAAGCCGGTTGCGTTCGCGATGCTCGGCCTGATGCTGGGCACCGCCTTTCCGCTGATGCTGCCGCAGGCGCCGGTACGCTATGTGGCCGAAACGGCATTGCGTGTTGCAGCTGATACCGCCACACGCCCGGCGCTGACATCGGCTGCAGCTAAGAAGCTCGTCTCGGCGCCGGCCATTGCCGCCACGGTCGCCGCCCTGAAACTTGACCGGGATCCCGAATTTGCAGGCGGCCAGCCAAATGCGGTTGGCATCGCTGTCGATCTGCTCTCTGGCAGCGGTGCTGCGGCAGACGCGGCATCCCGCGCAGAAACGGCCGTCGCCGCTGCGATCGACGCCGTGCCGGATGGCAGCACTGGTCTTGTGACGCTCAGGATCGCCACCTCGGGCGCCGAAAAATCCGGGCAGATCGCCAACCGGCTCTCGGCAATCTTGACCGGTGCACCGGCAGGCAATGCCATTGAGGCCAATGGCACACTTCGCAACGCCTACGATCAGGCGCGCGCCGAACTTGATGCCTTCACGGCCAAGGCCGGGGAGGGCAATGTCAAAGTCGCCGCCGATCTTCAGCAGCGCATCAATCAGCGCGATGCCGATCTCAAGATCGCCGAGCAGCGTATCACCATCTCGAAGGAGCGTGCCGATCGTCTTAAGACTGCAAAGGCAAACGACGTGATCAATGGCGTCTTGCCTGCGGAGATGATGTCACCGGTCCTGCTGGATGCACGCGACAGATATGCGGTCGAAAAGGCGTCGCTGTCACAGCTCTCCATCGATCTCGGCCCCCGCCATCCGAAGCTGCTTGCGCAGCAGGCGATCGTCGATGGTCTACGCGACAAGCTCACCCAGGAACTGTCGCTGCAAGCCAAGGATGCTACTGCGGATGCCAAGGCCGCCGTCGATGCGCGTCGCAAGCTCAGCGACGAGCGCAACGGCATGATCGCCCAGAGCCGTGACACCGGTGTCGATCTGGCCAGGCTGACGGAACTGCGTGATAAGGCCAGCGCCGCCAAAGCCCGCCTCGACAATGCCTTGCCATCCGCGACAACGCCGTCTGCATCGGTTACGGTCCAGACCCCCCCAAAGGTGACTGCGGCGCAGGCTGGCTACCCAACGCCGGTACGTTCGGCAGTCGGCGGCGGAATCGGTCTGCTTGTCGGGCTTGCCATCTCGCTGGCATTGTCGCTCGTGCGCAGGCGCGACGAGGATGCATTCGATATTCCGGTTCTGCCAGAGACGGTAGAGCCTGTGGTGCTCCAGGAGCCCCAGGTCGAGGAAGCGGCGGCTGAGCCGGATGAGCTCGACCGCCTGCGTGCGGAGCTTGCAGAACTGCGCAGCAAGTTCCAGACCTATGCGGCAAGTGGCCGCTAACCTTCAGCTTCTTGGCAACTGGCGGCATCATTGCCCTTGCATTTGCCGCTTTTAAACAGGATAGGGCGTTCTGAGGCAAACGGCGCTGCTGGCAAAGTCCTAGCTTTGCGCACGAACGCACAGGCGGGAGAGACGCGTGACGACAGTGATCGATGGCAAGCAGGTAGCCGCTTCGGTAATCGAAACCGTGAAGATGGCGGCGGGATCGCTTGAAAAGCAGAGTGGCGTGAAAACCGGTCTTGCCGTGGTGATCGTCGGCGACGATCCGGCGAGCCATGCCTATGTCAATTCCAAGAGCAAGATGGCCAAGGAATGCGGCTTCAAGTCGGTGCAGTACACGCTGCCTGCCGAAACGAAGCAGGAAGAACTCGCAGCCCTCGTCGCATCGCTCAATGCCGATCCATCGATTCACGGCATCCTGGTGCAGCTGCCCCTGCCGAAGCCGCTGAACAGCGAGCCGATCATCCAGTCGATCCTGCCGGAAAAGGATGTCGACGGCCTTCACGTCGTCAACGCCGGCAAGCTCGCCACCGGCGATCTCGAAACCGGTCTGGTTTCCTGCACGCCGGCCGGTGCCATGGTCTTCGTGCGCCGCACCCATGGCGAGGACCTGTCCGGTCTCAACGCGGTCGTCATCGGCCGCTCCAACCTCTTCGGCAAGCCGATGGCGCAGCTGCTGCTGAATGCCAACGCGACGGTGACCATCGCTCATTCGCGCACCAAGGATTTGCCCGCCGTCTGCCGCAACGCCGACATTCTCGTCGCCGCAGTCGGCCGTCCCGAGATGGTCAAAGCTGACTGGGTCAAGCCCGGCGCCACGGTGATCGATGTCGGTATCAATCGCATTGCCGCACCCGAGAAGGGCGAAGGCAAGACCCGTCTTGTCGGCGATGTCGCATTCGCTGAGGCAGAACAGGTCGCTGCGGTGATTACGCCCGTCCCGGGTGGCGTTGGTCCGATGACCATTGCCATGCTGATGGCGAATACCGTGATCGCAGCGCACCGCACCGCCGGCCAGACGCCGCCGAAGTTCTGATCAGGGCTTCGGGGCAGGGCCTGTCGAGCCCCTGACGATCAGCTCGGTCTTCCAGAGTTCCTGCTCCGGGAAACTCCCGGTCTGCTTGACCGTTCCGATCAGCCGCTGCGCAATGCGCGCGCCGGCGGATCGTAGCGACGAACGCGTCGTCGTCAGCGGCACCGAGAAATTCTCGGGCTTCAAGAGCGGCAGCACGTCGTCATGGGCGATCAGCGAAATATCCTCGCCGAGCTTCAGTCCAGCCTGATTGACGGCGCGGATGGCGCCGAGCGCGAGAACCGTACTGGAACACAGGATCGCGGTCGGGCGGTCCGGCAGCTGCAGGAACTGCTCCATCGCCACCAGTCCCTGCTCATCGGTCATCAGCGTATGGCTGATACAGTCCTCGTTCAGATGCAGGCCGCGCTCGGCAAGCGCCGATACCAGGCCCTGTTTCCGGCGGATCGCGAAATCCAGATGCTCCGGGCCGTTCATCAGCGCAAAGCGTTTGTGGCCGAGCTGGAGCATCAGCTTGGCGGCATCGTAGAACGCCGCTTCATTGTCGATATCGAGATAGGGATAATCTGGCTCCGTCCCATGCGAGCGGCCATGGACGACGAAGGGCGTCGACAGTGATTTCAGCATAGGCAAGCGCGGATCGTGTCCACGCATGTAGGCAACGAACAGCGCGTCGACATTGCCGCTGATCGCCAGGCGCCTGAGTGCGGCAACCTCGTCGTCGGGATCGGCAGGCATGATCACGAAATGGAAATCGTGGCGTACAGCCTCTTCGCCGAGACCGGCGAGAAACTCGCCGAAATGCACGTCGGACTGATGCCCCGGAGCGGTCGGCATCACCAGGCCGAGCGAGCCGGCCTTGCCGGTGGCCAGACGCTGCGCCGCCTTGTTCGGTCGGTAGCCGGTTTCCCGCACAGCTTGCAGCACGCGCTCACGCGTCGCCTCGTTGACTTCGGGATAGCCATTGAGGGCGCGGCTCACAGTCGTCTGTGAAAGACCAAGCAATTCCGATAGCTGTTTGAGATTCACGTGTTATGCTTCCTCCCGGGATCAGCGCACGCTGCGGTTTCTCCCAGACCGCCCAAAGCGCTTTCAAACTATGTAGCACCTGGCGTGCTTGACTCAAGAAAAATCGCTCCATATTCCCGTTTAAGCGTTGCTGCACTGCGATATTTGCGTCTCTTTTAGCGGTATTCGCGAAATGGCTTGACTCCTTTCACGCGAGAGTGAGATGAGTTGTTTGTCAAAGCGCTTTGAAGTCCTCCGGTGAGAGGTTGAAAGTGCCGTTGGGATTGTGATGGGAGGTTGATCACATGAAAAAGACTTTCTTGATGAGCGTCGCCGCGGCGGCGCTTTTTGCAGGTGGTGTTTCTGCCGCTGATTTGAAATTTGCTCCGGGCGAAGACGCCAAGTTCAATTGGAAGAGCTACGACGAATTCAAGGCATCGCATGCCGACCTCAAGGGTCAGCCGCTGACCATTTTCGGACCGTGGCGCGGTGAGGACGAAGCCTTCTTCCGCAGTATTCTTGCCTACTTCACCGAAGCGACCGGCATCGAAGCCACCTATTCGTCTTCGGAAAACTACGAACAGCAGATCGTCATCGACACCCAGGCCGGTTCGCCGCCGAATGTCGCGATCCTGCCGCAGCCGGGCCTCTTCGCCGATCTGGCCAGCAAGGGCTTTCTGACGCCGCTCGGCGACGACACGGCCAAGTGGGTCAAGGACAATTACGGCGCCGGCGACAGCTGGGTCGGCTACGGCACCTACAAGGGCAAGGACGGCAAGGAAGGCTTCTACGCTTTCCCCTACAAGGCCGACGTGAAGTCGCTGGTCTGGTATGTGCCTGAAAACTTCAAGGAAGCCGGTTACAAGGTGCCGACCACCATGGAAGAACTCCATGCGCTGACGGATCAGATCGTCAAGGACGGCGGCGTACCGTGGTGCATCGGTCTCGGTTCCGGCGGTGCGACCGGCTGGCCGGCAACCGACTGGATCGAAGACATCATGCTGCGCACGCAGAAGCCTGACGTCTACGACAAGTGGACCACCAACGAAGTGAAGTTCACCGATCCGGCCGTCGTTGCTGCGATCGACGAATTCGGCAAGTTCGCCAAGAACGAGAAGTATGTCGATGGCGGTGTCGCAGCCGTGGCTTCGACCGACTTCCGCGATAGCCCGAAGGGTCTCTTCGCCGTTCCGCCGAAGTGCTACCTGCACCACCAGGCTTCGTTCATCCCGTCCTTCTTCCCTGAAGGCACGAAGCTCGGCACCGATGCCGACTTCTTCTACATGCCGACCTATGCTGCGCATGCCGATCTCGGCAAGCCGGTTCTGGGTGCCGGCACGCTGGTGTCGATCACCAAGGACTCGAAGACGGCTCGTGCCTTCGTCGACTTCCTGAAGACGCCGATCGCACATGAAGTCTGGATGGCCCAGTCGAGCTTCCTGACGCCTTACAAGGGTGTCAGCACCGCGGCTTACGCCAACGATCAGATGAAGCGCGAAGGCGAAATCCTGACGACGGCCACGACCTTCCGCTTCGACGGTTCGGACCTGATGCCCGGCAAGATCGGCGCTGGCGCCTTCTGGACCGGCATGGTCGATTTCGTCGGCGGCAAGTCTGCCGAAGACACCGGCAAGGAAATCCAGGCTGCCTGGGACGCCATCAAGTAATCATCCTTGAACGCTGCTGCGGGTTTCCCGCGGCAGCCCGGAATGCAGGGCCGGATTCGCAAAAGGATCCGGCCGGCACCGGAACTGTGGTCAAACGCCTTGAAGAAGTTGACGCAGGCCGGTGTAAGCCCTTCAGATAGACTAGGGTAGCAGGGGAGGGACGAATGCTATCGCAGATAGTTTCCGCTTTGGGCGTGGTGGTCGTGGCGGTTTTCGCCTGCTCGGCCTATTTCTATTTCTCGAACAAGATTTTGGATCTGGCGCTGCCGGTCAGGGATGGTGATATCCATTCCGCCGCGCGCAATCTCAATCTTCGCGGCATGATCCGCCCCTGGCTGTTTCTCGGCCCGGCGCTTTTCCTGTTGATCGTCTATCTCGTCTATCCCGTGATCGCGACGTTCATTCTATCCTTCTACGACAGATCAGGGTCGAATTTCGTCGGTTTCGCCAATTACACCTGGGCGCTCAGCGACCGCGAATTCCGCCAGTCGATCTTCAACAACATTCTCTGGCTCGCCGTCGTGCCGGCCGCCTGCACCTTCTTCGGTCTCGTCATCGCCGTGATGACCGACCGTATCTGGTGGGGCAATATCGCCAAAAGCATCGTCTTCATGCCGATGGCGATCTCCTTTGTCGGCGCCTCGGTCATCTGGAAATTCATCTACGAATACCGCGGCGGCAACGACGTGCAGATCGGCCTTCTGAACGCCATCGTCCAGATGTTCGGCGGCACGCCCGAGGTCTGGATCTCGGTACCCTTCTGGAACAATTTCTTCCTGATGGTCATCCTCATCTGGATCCAGACCGGCTTCGCCATGGTCATCCTGTCGGCCGCTCTTCGCGGCATTCCGGAAGAAACGATCGAAGCCGCTGTCATCGATGGCGCCAATGGCTGGCAGATCTTCTGGCGCATCATGGTGCCGCAGGTCTGGGGCACAATCGCCGTCGTCTGGACCACCATTACCATCCTCGTCCTCAAGGTCTTCGACATCGTGCTGACGATGACCAACGGCCAGTGGCAGACCATGGTGCTGGCGAACCTGATGTTCGACTGGATGTTCCGCGGAGGCGGGGATTCCGGCCGAAGTGCGGTTATCGCGCTGATCATCATGCTGGCCGTGACGCCGATCATGGTCTGGAACGTCCGCCGCGCCAACCGCGAACTCGGAGGGCACTGAGATGACCTTGTCAGGAAGCTTCTTCAAGATCGGTCCGGCCCGTCTCTTCGTTCACGCCTGCGTTCTCCTGATCGTCATCATCTGGCTGATCCCGACCCTCGGCATCTTCGTCAGCGCGCTGCGCGACAAGGATCAGATCGTCGTGTCGGGCTGGTGGACGTCCTTCGTTGGCTCCACCCGCACGGTGGCCGCCCGCGTCGGCGCTGCTGCCGATCAGAAGCAGGAAGGCCCGCTCTACGTCATCGCCGGCAATGTGCTGCAAGGGGATCTCGCCGGCCGCGCGATCAGCGCCTTCGGAACGCGCATCCAGCAGCCTTCTGCTTACAAGGTTGGCGAGAATGCCGATCTCGGCGACGGTCTCAACCTGCAAGTCAACACCGACGGCACCTATCGCTATACCAAGACCGCAGCCTTCACCGACGACGATGCCGGCCGCCGTGTTTACGTTGCAATCTCGACGCCGCCGGAATTCACGCTTGATAACTACAAGACGGTTCTGACGGGCGAGGGCATCGGCCAGTCCTTTATCAATTCGCTGACGGTGACGATCCCGGCGACGATCATCCCGATCCTCATCGCGGCCTTTGCGGCCTACGCGCTGAGCTGGATGGAGTTTCCGGGCCGCGCGCTGATCATCGCGCTGGTGGTGGGCCTCATCGTCGTGCCGCTGCAGATGTCGCTGATCCCGCTGCTCCGGCTCTACAATATCGTCGGTGCCGCACTCGATGCGCCATCGAAGACTTATCCCGGCATCTGGCTGGCGCATACCGCCTTCGGCATGCCGCTCGCCATTTATCTGCTCCGCGCCTATATCGCGGGGCTGCCCAAGGAGATCATCGAATCCGCCCGCGTCGATGGCGCGACCGATTTCGAGATTTTCGTCAAAATCGTTCTTCCCTTGTCCTTCCCGGCACTCGCGTCCTTCGCGATCTTCCAGTTCCTGTGGGTGTGGAACGACCTGCTCGTCGCCATGGTCTTCCTCGGCACCGACAGGCAGCATCTCGTGCTCACCGGCAGCCTCAATGCGCTGCTCGGTTCGCGCGGCGGCAACTGGGAAATCCTGACGGCGTCGGCCTTTGTCACCATCATCGTTCCGCTGCTCGTGTTCTTCGGGCTGCAGCGCTATCTGGTGCGCGGCCTGTTGGCGGGTTCGGTCAAGGGCGGCTGATCCAATCCCAAGACCTGACTTCGCATAGGAAAAGACATGAGCGTGGCATCTCAACCCAATCTGGCTGACGACAAGGACTGGTGGCGTGGCGCGGTGATCTATCAGATCTATCCGCGCTCCTACCAGGACTCCAACGGCGACGGCATCGGCGACCTGAAGGGCATCACCGCCCGGTTGCCGCATGTCGCTGCTCTCGGCGCCGACGCCATCTGGATCTCGCCGTTCTTCACCTCGCCGATGCGCGACTTCGGCTATGACGTATCGGACTACGAAAACGTCGATACGATCTTCGGCACGCTCGTGGATTTCGACACCCTGATCGCCGAGGCTCATCGCCTCGGTATCAAGGTGATGATCGATCTGGTCATCTCGCATTCGTCGGACCAGCATCCCTGGTTTGTCGAAAGCCGGTCGAGCAAGACCAACGCTAAGGCCGACTGGTATGTCTGGGCCGATGCCAAGCCCGACGGCACGCCGCCGAACAACTGGCTGTCGATCTTCGGCGGTTCCGCGTGGGCGTGGGATCCGACGCGCATGCAGTATTACATGCACAACTTCCTGACGTCGCAGCCGGATATGAACCTCCACAACCCGGAGGTTCAGGACCGCCTGCTCGATGTCGTCCGTTTCTGGCTGAAGCGCGGCGTCGATGGCTTCCGTCTGGATACGATCAACTTCTATTTCCACGACAAGCAACTGCGCGATAACCCGGCGCTGGCGCCCGAGCGCCGCAATGCGTCCACGGCACCGGCCGTGAACCCCTATAATTTCCAGGAACACCTCTACGACAAGAACCGCCCTGAGAATATCGACTTCCTGAAGCGCTTCCGCGCCGTGCTCGAAGAGTTTCCGGCAATCGCCGCCGTCGGCGAAGTTGGCGACAGCCAGCGCGGCCTTGAGATCGTCGGCGAATACACGTCCGGCAATGACAAGATGCACATGTGCTACGCCTTCGAGTTCCTGGCGCCCGATCCGCTCTCGCCTGAGCGCGTCGAAGAGGTGATGAAGGATTTCGGCGCTGCGGCGCCCGATGGCTGGGCCTGCTGGGCGTTTTCGAACCACGACGTCATGCGCCATGTCAGCCGCTGGGGCTCGCTGGTGTCGGACCACGACGCTTTCGCCAAACAATACGCATCCTTGCTGATGACGCTGCGCGGTTCTGTCTGCCTCTATCAGGGCGAAGAGCTGGGGCTCACCGAGGCTGACCTTGCCTATCAGGATCTGCAGGATCCCTACGGCATCCAGTTCTGGCCGGAGTTCAAGGGCCGCGACGGTTGCCGCACCCCGATGGTCTGGGACAGCCAGGTCGCGCAGGGCGGTTTCTCCACTGTCAAGCCATGGCTGCCGGTGCCGGTCGAGCACATCCTGCGCGCCGTCAGCGTCCAGCAGGGCGATGAGAACTCGGTGCTCGAGCACTACCGGCGCTTTCTCGCCTTCCGCAAGCAGTTCCCGGCTTTCGCCAAGGGCGAGATCGCCTTTGAGGAGCCGCAGGGTGACGGCCTGATTTTCACGCGCGAATACGGCAACGAAAAATTGCTCTGCGTGTTCAACATGGGTGCCGCCGAAACGCTCGTCACTCTGCCTGAGGGCGACTGGCAGGCGTTGACGGGTCACGGCTTCGCCAGCAATAACTATGGTGGGAAGATCGATATTCCGGCGTGGGGCGCTTATTTCGCCCGGCTCGCCTAAGAAATCAGAGGGAGGCACTGATGACAGGACTGTCGCTTAAGGAAATTCGCAAGTCATACGGTTCCGTGGACGTGCTCCACGGCATCGACCTGGAGATCAAGCAGGGCGAATTCATCGTCTTCGTCGGTCCCTCCGGCTGCGGCAAGTCCACGCTGCTGCGCATGATCGCTGGCCTCGAGAACATCACCGGCGGCGACATGTATATCGATGGCCAGCTGGTCAACGATGTGCCGCCGTCGAAGCGCGGTATCGCCATGGTGTTCCAGTCCTATGCGCTCTATCCGCATATGACCGTTTACGACAACATGGCCTTCGGCATGAAGATCGCCGGTGAGAACAAGCAGGAGATCGATCGCCGCGTTCGCGCTGCCGCCGACAGCCTGCAGCTCGGCAAGTATCTCGACCGTCTTCCGAAGGCTCTGTCCGGTGGCCAGCGCCAGCGCGTTGCCATCGGCCGTGCCATCTGCCGCAATCCGAAAGTCTTCCTCTTCGACGAGCCGCTGTCCAACCTCGACGCCGCGCTGCGCGTTGCAACGCGCATCGAGATCGCCCGGCTCAACGAGCAGATGGCCGATACGACGATGATCTACGTCACCCACGATCAGGTCGAGGCGATGACGCTGGCGGACCGCATCGTCGTGCTCTCGGCCGGCCATATCGAGCAGGTCGGCGCACCGCTGGAACTCTACGAGCGTCCGGCAAACCTCTTCGTCGCCAAGTTCATCGGCTCTCCGGCCATGAACATCATCCCGGCAACGATTGCCGAAGCGGGCAGTACGACCACGGTCACGCTCACCGGCGGCAAGTCGGTCACGCTCGACATCCCGACCGCTGCTTCCGAAAAGGGCAAATCCGCCAGCTTCGGCGTCCGCCCCGAGGATCTTGAGATCGCCAGCGGTGATGCCTACCTCTTCGAAGGCGAAGTCTCGATCGTCGAAGCGCTCGGCGAAGTGACGCTGCTTTACATCGAAGGCTTGGTTCCGGGCGAGCCGATCATCGTCAAGCTGCCCGGCACGATCGACATCAAGAAGGGCCAGAAAATGCGCTTCTCGGCCGATCGCCAGAAGCTGCATCTTTTCGATGCCGAAGGCCGCACCTACCGTCGCTGACAGCCAAAATTGGGGGCTTTTTCACGAAGCCCCCGAAGCCCTCCGTTCGACACTTTCTGTTAAGTCGGCGCTGCTAGCATTTCCCCATTGTATCGAGTGGGGAATAAGGTCGTGGGTGTATCAAATCCATCGCCATCAGGGCATTTTTTGAACAAGGAAGAATCCTTCATGTATGACCGCGAACAGCGGTTCAAAATGGAGGACACGATGAACGCGGCGCGTCTCGAATATACCGAGAAAGGCGTCATGCACATGGCCTCGCGCCGCTGCGATATCGTTCGCATCTCGATGAGCTCGGCGGTCCTCGCCATCCTGACGCAGTTCAATCTGCCCAAGCAGTTCTATCTGGACATCCCGGATGCACGCATCACCAAAGTCGGCTGCATGCTGATGCGGGTGAATGCCAACAATACTGTGGAAGTCCGCTTCCTGCGTCTGCTGACGCAGAAGGAACTCAACAAGATCTTCGTCTACAGCACGCATCCGGCGCATCGCGACTACGTCCTCGACGTTCGCGGCTGATCGAGCTGCAGGACCTGAAAAGAGAAAAGCCCGCGAGTTGATCGCGGGCTTTTCGTTTAGTGGAAGAGGACGCTCGCTCCGTGATCGGAGGCGCCGACCGCGCGGCGGAACGGCGCGAAGAGCTCGCGGCCCATACCCCATTCGTTTTCCGAGAGATCGGCCGTCACCGGCTCGCGTTCGGCCATGGTCGCGGCATCGACGAGTACTTCGAGCGTGCCTCGAATGGCGTCGAGACGAATGATATCGCCATCCTGGATACGGGCGATCGGACCGCCTTCGACAGCCTCTGGCGTCACATGGATTGCTGCTGGAACCTTGCCCGATGCGCCGGACATGCGCCCGTCAGTCAACAGTGCGACGCGGAAGCCGCGGTCCTGCAGCACGCCGAGCGGCGGCGTCAGCTTGTGCAGCTCCGGCATGCCGTTGGCCTTCGGACCCTGGAAGCGCACGACGGCGACGAAATCGCGGTTGAGCTTGCCTTCCTTGAAGGCGTCCTGCAGCTCCTGCTGGCTGTGGAAGACGATTGCAGGGGCCTCAATGATATGACGGTCCGGTTTTACGGCCGAGATCTTGATGACCGCCTTGCCGAGATTGCCGCGTAGCATCTTCAAGCCGCCATTCGCCTGGAAGGGCGTCTCGATGCTCGCAAGCACCTTCGGGTCGTGACTCTTTTCGGGGGAGGGCTCGCGGACGACCGTGTTGTTGTCGCCGAGGCGGGCATCGATCGTATAGGCTTCAAGGCCCTGACCGGCGACGGTGCGCACGTCACCATGCAACATGCCCTGCTTCAGGAGTTCCTTGATCAGGAAGCCCATGCCGCCGGCAGCGTGGAAGTGGTTCACGTCGGCGAGGCCGTTCGGATAGACGCGGGCAAGCAGCGGGATTTCTTCCGAGAGCTCGGCGATATCCTGCCACGTCAGCTGGATACCGGCGGCACGCGCCATGGCGACGAGATGCAGCGTGTGGTTCGTCGAACCACCCGTCGCATGCAGGCCGACAACGCCGTTGACCACCGACCGCTCATCGATCATCTCGCCTGCCGGTGTGAATTCGTTGCCGAGCGCAGTGATGGCGAGTGCCCGCTTGGCGGCTTCGCGTGTGAGCGCTTCACGCAGCGGCGTGCCCGGATTGATGAAGGAGGAGCCGGGCATATGGAAGCCCATGATCTCCATCAGCATCTGGTTGGAATTGGCAGTGCCGTAGAAAGTGCAGGTGCCCGGCCCGTGATAGGACTTGGATTCGGCTTCCAGCAGCTCTGCGCGGCCGACCTTGCCTTCGGCATAGAGCTGGCGGACACGCGACTTCTCGTCGTTCGGCAGTCCCGTCGTCATCGGCCCCGCGGGCACGAAGATCGACGGCAGATGGCCGAAGGAGAGGGCGGCGATGACAAGGCCAGGAACGATCTTGTCGCAGACGCCGAGGAATAGTGCCGCATCGAACATGTTGTGCGACAGGCCGACGCCTGCCGACATGGCGATCAAATCGCGGGAGAAGAGTGAAAGCTCCATGCCCGGCTGGCCCTGGGTAACGCCGTCGCACATGGCAGGCACGCCGCCTGCGACCTGCGCAATGCCGCCAGCCTCGGCAGCCGCCGCGCGGATGATCGCCGGGTAGGTCTCGAACGGCTGATGGGCCGAAAGCATGTCGTTATAGGCGGTGATGATACCGAGGTTCGGAACGCGGTCGCCGGCGAGCGCATCCTTCTCGGCGGGGGAACAGACCGCAAAGCCGTGCGCAAGGTTTGCGCAGCCGAGGATAGACCGGACGGCACCCTTCGATGCCGCGCCGCGCAGGCGCTCCAGATATCGCTCGCGTGTCGGCTTCGATCGCTCGACGATGCGGGAGGTAATCGCAGAAATGCGTGCGTTAGCGGACATGGGAGTTATCCTGCCTTGGTTGCTGTTCAAATTGTCTGTTCGCGGCTCGCCCGAAGGCTTGGTCTTACGGAGCCCAGTAGATATCGACCGGCGTTGCCGCCCGCCGCAGCACGGCCCGGATCGGCATCTCTGCCTCGTCTCCGGCGCCTTCAGCCTTCGTCAGCACGTCCTTCTTGCCCTGGCCTTCGATATGAAGCACCAGGAGCTTCGCGTCCTGAAGGCTGGAGAAGGTGAAGGTCAGGCGCGGCTCGCCGGCATCCTGCGCTTCCATGGTGATGATACCGCGCGGCGTCTTCGGATCGAGCGCGACCGCAAGATTGTTGCCGCCCGGGAAGAACGAAGCCGTATGGCCATCGCCCCCCATGCCGAGGATGACGATATCGAACGGATTGCCGACCGATGCCGTCTCCGTGGTGGCAAGCTTCGCGGCTGTTTCCGCGGAGCCCGTGTCGTGGAAGAGCGGCAGGAACCGCGCTGCCTTTGCCTTGTTCTGCAGCAGGTTGCTGGCAACCAGCAGATGGTTCGAGCGGTCGCTGGTCTCAGGCACGAAGCGCTCGTCGACGAGCGTGATCGTTACCTTCGGCCAGTCGAGGTCGCGCGTCGAAAGCGCCTGGAAGAAGGCTTTCGGCGTGGAACCGCCGGAAACGGCGATCGTAGCCGTTCCCTTCGCTGCGATCGCCTTGGAAAGCGTGTCCGCAACCTTGTCTGCAAGGTTGGCGGCCAGTTCCGCGGCATTGGCAAAAGCATGCATGGTCGCTGCCATCGCTATCAATCCTAGATGTTGTCGTGCCAGGTGCGGCCGTCGCGCTCGATCAGCGCGATAGCCTGGCTCGGGCCCCAGGTGCCTGCGGTGTAACCCTGAACCAGCTGGCCGGTGGATTCCCAGCCCTTCAGGATCGGGTCGACCCAGTGCCATGCCGCCTCGACTTCGTCGCGGCGCATGAACAGCGTCTGGTTGGAACGGATGACGTCCATCAGCAGACGTTCGTAGGCATCCGGGTTACGGACATGGAACGCTTCGGCGAAGCTCATGTCGAGCGAAACGTTGCGCAGGCGCATGCCGCCCGGACCCGGATCCTTGATCATCAGTGACTGCTTGACGCCTTCGTCAGGCTGCAGGCGGATGATCAGCTGGTTCTGGCTGATACGGCCGGCCGACTGGTCGAAGACCGAATGCGGGATCGGCTTGAAGGTGATGACGATTTCCGACATGCGGCCGGCAAGACGCTTGCCGGTGCGGATGAAGAAGGGAACGCCGGCCCAGCGCCAATTGTTGATCTCGGCCTTGATGGCGACGAAGGTTTCCGTGTTGGAAACGCCGCCTTCGAGCTCTTCGAGATAGCCCTTGACCGGGCCGGTGCCGGAGGCGCCGGCACGGTACTGGCCGCGAACGGTCATCTGCTCGACATTCGAAGCGTTGATCGGCTTCAGTGCGCGCAGCACCTTCAGCTTCTCGTCGCGCACGGCTTCGGAATCCATCGAGGAGGGAACTTCCATCGCGGTCAGGCAAAGCAGCTGCAGGATATGGTTCTGCACCATGTCGCGCAGCGCGCCCGCCGTGTCGTAGTAACCGGCGCGGCCTTCGAGGCCGACGGCTTCGGCAACCGTGATCTGCACGTGGTCGATGTAGTTGGCGTTCCACAGCGGCTCGTAGAGGGCATTGGCAAAGCGCAGCGCCATCAGGTTCTGAACCGTTTCCTTGCCGAGATAGTGGTCGATGCGGAAGATCTGCTCTTCCTTGAAGGCCTTGCCGATGCTGTCGTTCAACGACAGCGCCGATGCGAGGTCGCGGCCGATCGGCTTTTCAACGACGATGCGGGTCGACTTGGTGATCAGCTTGTGTTCGTGGATCTTCTGCGAGATGTCGCCGAAGATGCCAGGCGCAACCGCGAGGTAGAAGGCGCGGACGCGATCCTTGCCATCGTCCAGCAGCTTCTTCAGCTTGTCCCAGCCGGCGTCCGAACGGGCGTCGACCGATACGTAATGCAGACGCTTGCAGAACTTTTCGACTTCCGCTTCGTCATATTCGCCCTTCTTAAGGTGCTCCTTGAGGGCGTCCTGGGCGAACTTGCGGTATTCTTCGTCGGTCAGCGGGCTGCGCGAAGCGCCGATGATGCGCGTCGGTTCGGTGAACTGTCCCTCGATCTGGCGGTGGTAGAGGGCAGGCAGGAGCTTGCGCTCGGCAAGGTCGCCGCTGCCGCCGAAGACGACATAATCAAAGGGTTCAACGGGAATGATCTGGCTGCTCATGAGCTTTTCTCTCAATCAGTCTGGTTGGCGGCCGTTTTAATCTAATCGATTTAAAAAAGCCAGTGTGCGATGCAATGAATCTCTCGGGTCCCGGTTTTAAAGCGAATTGACCCGAGAGGAAATCCCGCAATCGCCCTAAAACTTGTCGCGCAGCGCGAACCAGGACAAGGCTAGGAAAAGCAGCGGTGCCCGCATGGCTGGTCCGCCGGGAAAGGCCGGGATATCGAGCGCCTTGAAGCGGTCGAGTTCCCCGGATTTTCCAAGAACCGTTTCTGCATAAAGTTTGCCGCAGTAGTTTGACAGCATCACGCCGTGGCCGGAATAGCCGCCGATCGAGGTCACATTCGGCATCACTTCGCGCACGAAAGGCTGCCGCGGCAGGGTGATGCCGACTGAACCACCCCAGGCATGGGTGATCTCGACGTCCTTCAGCACTGGGTAAATCTCGGCGATCTGGCGGCGGATATGCTCCGTGATGTCGCGCGGGTTGTCGGATGTATAGGCCTCGCGTCCGCCAAACAGCAGCCGCCCGTCCTTCGACTTGCGGAAATAGCGCACCACGAAGCGCGAGTCGGCGACCGCCTCGCCGCCCGGCAGCACCGACGGGAAGTTCTCCAGCGGCGCGGTGGCGCCGATGAAGGAGCGGATCGGCATGACGTGGCTGGCCGTCACCGGCTCCAGATTGCCGATGTAACCGTTGCAGGCAATCAGCGCCTTGTCGGCGGTGATCATCCCCTTCGGTGTATCGATCTTTACCTTGCCGCCGTCATTGCGGACGGCGGTTGCCGGCGTCATCTCGAAGATTTGAGCGTCGGCATTGGCGGCGACGCGGGCAAGTCCGACAAGCAGTTTCAGCGGGTGGATATGCCCGGTGCCGGTGTCGTGCACGCCACAATGATAGCGCTTCGACCCCAACCGCTCCTGCGTCTCTTCCCTGTCCATGAAACGCACATGCGGATAATCGTAACGCGAGGCTGCGATTTCGGCATTTTCGGCATAGGAGCGTTTGTAGCTCTCCTTGTGCGCCACGTTCATCTGCCCGGGCATGAACTCGATGTCGATCTGATGTTCGTTGGCAAAATCGAGCAGGTGCTTCTTTGCGCCTTCCGCCAGGTCGAACAGCGCCTTGGAACGCTCGTAGCCGATCTTCTCTTCGAGTTCCTCCGGCCACCAGCGCTGGCCGGTGCCGAGCTGGCCGCCGTTGCGGCCGGATGCACCGTCGCCGAAGCGGTTGGCATCGATGAGCACGACCGATACCCCCGCCTTGGCGAGATTGTAGGCCGCCTGCAGCCCGGTATAGCCGCCGCCGACAATGGCGACGTCACAGGTTCTGGATCCGTCTAGCTCCGGATAGGTCGGTCGCTCCCCCGCCGTTGCCTGATACCAGGAAACGCCGGGCGCGATCGGGCTCTGCCAGTCTTGCTTCACCGCCATGAGGAATGCCTCCTCACACGTTGAGCAGCAGGAACTCGCGCTCCCAGGGGCTGATCACTTCCATGAAGGTCTCGAACTCGCCGCGCTTGACGCCGGCATAGAGCCCGATGAACTCCGCGCCGAACACCTCTTCGAAGGCCGGCTCGTCTTCCATCAGCGCCACGGCTTCCAGCAATCCGCGCGGCAGGTCGATCGAGCCTTCGTTGGCGGCATCTTCCGTCGGTGCCGTCGGCTCGATTTCCTTCATGATCCCCAGCAGACCCGAAGCCAGCGAAGCCGCCAGCGCCAGATAGGGATTGGCATCCGAGCTCGGCAGCCGGTTCTCGACGCGGCGCGCCTGCGGATCGGAAACCGGAACGCGGAAGGCCGTCGTGCGGTTGTCGTAGCCCCAGGCGTTGTTCACAGGACAGGACATGTTCGGCGCCAGGCGGCGGTAGGAGTTGACGTAGGGTGCCAGCATCGCCAGCGCGCTCGGCACGTATTTCTGCATGCCGCCGATAAAGTGGAAGAATTCCTTCGAGGGTGAGCCATCCGGATTGGAGAAGACATTCTTCCCCGTCTCCTCGTTGACCACCGACTGGTGGATATGCATCGCCGAACCCGGCTGCCCCTGCATCGGCTTGGCCATGAAGGTCGCGAAGATGCCATGCTTCAGCGCCGCTTCGCGAATCGTGCGCTTGAACATGAACACTTGGTCGGCAAGCTCGATCGGATTGCCGTGGCGTAGGTTGATTTCGAGCTGCGCCGGACCTTCTTCGTGGATCAGCGTATCGATCTCGAGACCCTGCTTCTCCGAGAAATGGTAGATATCGTCGATCAGTTCGTCGAACTCGTTGATCCCGGCGATCGAATAGCCCTGTCCCCCGAGGATCGAACGGCCCGAGCGGCCCTTCGGCGGATGCAGCGGGTAGTCGGGGTCATCGTTGGTGGCGACCAGATAGAACTCGATTTCAGGTGCGACAACCGGCTTCCACCCGCGGGCGCTGTAAAGGCCCATGATGCGCTTGAGCACATTGCGCGGCGTGTAGGACACTTCGCCGCCATCGGAATTGACGATATCGCAGATCACCTGCGCCGTCGGGTCTGTTTCCCAGGGCACGACGGAGAGCGTCGAAAGGTCGGGGACCAGCTTGAGGTCGCTGTCGCGCGGCTCATAGCGGAAGCTTTCCGTCTCCTCGGGATAGGCGCCCGAGATCGTGTGGCGGTAGATCGCCGAAGGCAGGGCAAGCGAGGTGTTGGAGGTGAATTTCGATGTCGGCATCATCTTGCCGCGCGGAACGCCAGCGAGGTCGGGGGTGATGCATTCTATGTCTTCGATGCCGCGTGCCCGTAGCCACTGTGCCGCTTCCTTCCAGTTCGCTACGCCGCGCGACGACCCAGGGTCAGGGGGAGTCTTGATCGTGGGGCTAACGTTCTTGGCAGGCTTAAGCGTTGTCTTTTTTGGAGACATGACACACCGGTTACGTTGATCGGAAGGCCATAATAGCCAGAGTTTGGCAATTGGCGAGGGGGGTAGAGGCGTTGACTTTCGCCATTTGATAGAAAAAGAAGGCACACTTTACGGAAGGAAACCGGCTTGAGACGGAAGAGCGATGTGATCGTCATCGGCGCGGGCGCCGCCGGCATGATGTGTGCCATCCGCGCCGGCCAGCGCGGCCGCTCCGTTCTGGTTCTCGACCATGCCAAGACCCCCGGCGAGAAGATCCGTATCTCTGGCGGCGGCCGCTGCAATTTCACCAATATCCATGCCGGGCCGAAGAACTTTCTCTCCGCCAACCCGCATTTCTGCAAGTCGGCGCTCGCCCGCTTCACGCCTGCCGATTTCGTCGCCATGGTCGATAGGCACAAGATCGCCTGGCACGAAAAGACGCTCGGCCAGCTGTTCTGCGACGACAGCGCCAAGGACATCATCCATATGCTGCTCGACGAGATGCGGGCGGCCGGTGCCGAGTGGCAGTTGCGCACGGAAATCCTCGGTGTCGAGAAGACCGACGAAGGTTTTCGCGTCGATACCTCGGAAGGCGCCTACGAGTGCGCCTCGCTGGTAATCGCCACCGGCGGCAAGTCGATCCCGAAAATGGGCGCCACCGGCTTTGCCTATCGGATCGCCGAGCAGTTCGGGCTTGCGATGACCGAGACCCGCCCAGGCCTGGTGCCGCTGACGCTTGATCCGCTGCTGCTGGAAGCGATTGCACCGCTCTCGGGCATCGCCGCCCCGGCAGAAATCCGCCACGGCAAGACGGCGTTCCGGGAGGCGCTGCTTTTCACCCACCGTGGCCTCAGCGGCCCGGCGATCCTGCAGATCTCGTCCTACTGGCGCGAAGGCGAGGGGATCACCGTCGATATCGAACCCGATGTCGATCTGCTCCAGCATCTGAAGAAAGCCAAGCAGGCGAATGGCCGCCAGTCGGCTCAGACGGCGCTGGCGGAAATCCTGCCGAAGCGTCTTGCCCAATATCTGACCGAGCGCGAAGGCATTTCCGGCAACATGGCCGACCTCTCCGACAAGGCGCTGGCGAGGCTTGCCGATGCCGCCCAGAACTGGACGGTCAAGCCGTCCGGCTCCGAAGGATACCGCACGGCGGAAGTGACACTTGGCGGCATCGACACATCAACGCTGGATTCGAAGACGATGGAAGCCAAGACGGTTCCGGGCCTCTATTTCATCGGCGAATGCGTCGATGTCACGGGCTGGCTTGGCGGCTATAACTTCCAGTGGGCCTGGGCCTCGGGTTTTGCTGCAGGTGAATCCTTATAGGCTCGAATCCGGGCAAATAGATTCAAGACTTCTTAAGCCGGGTGCGCCATCGTGTCTCAATGGCAACGATGGAACAAGCTTCCCATTTAAAGCTTTACCGTACAGCCATTTTGATGGATTGTTACACTATTGAGAAAAGTGAGGTCCTTTAGATGAATAGGAACACACGCCGCGCCCGCGCCATCGCAATCGCCCAGGCAAAGCCTGACACGAAACTCGCGATGCTCCGCTTTCTCATGCTCGCCACCGGCGCAACCGCTGCGATTATCGCATTGGTGATCGCGCACGCCGTCTGACCTTTCCGAATTATCATATAATTTGCGGTCTGCCCTTGGCGTGCAGCCGCATGGCCTTGATCGGAAAGGCCATTTCAAACGATTTGGCTTATCCGAAAATTAATATCTCTTCTGTCACACTTGCTGAAACTATGGGCATCCCGTTTCGCGCGGCGATGACTTGGCAATGATTGCCGCCTGAGCCCTCGGGTTTCCCATTATTCCAAAAAAGTCAGCTCGATGCACTCGACCGGCGCCGCAACAGCAGCCGGTGGGAGGAGTGGTGTATGGAAGGCCGGTATAGCCATGTTCATTGATAAGATCCTGTCGCGCTTCAAGATCAAGACGAAGGTCCTGATCTTCGTTCTGCCTTTCGTCGTCGCCATCTCGGCGGTCGGCCTCACCGGCCTTTATGCCTCCGGCATGCTGCAAGGGCGCATGGAGATCTCGAACAGCATCCTTCAGTCGCTGAGCGGCTTCAAGGATCTCTATGGCTCCATGGATGACTTCCTGCAGAACACCAACGAGCAGGCTCGCGACAAGCTCTACGCGGATATCAAGACACAGGGCGAAACTTTGAACGCCACCCTGTCTCAGATCGGCGAGAATGCCGGCCGCGACAATCTGCAGGCTGCGATGGACGGCACCAGCGCCATTTCGGGCACCGTTGGCAAGCTCTGGACGCTGCACGACCAGGAAGTCGCGCTGCGCAAGCAGATCGACGACGCCCAGAAGGTGATGATCACCAACCGCTTCAACGTCAGCTACGACGCGCGTCAGCTCGAAGAGAGCGTACGCACGGACGAAGGCAACGCGACCGCAACGCTTCGCGCCGCCGACCGTCTGCTGAAGGGCGGCGATACGCTGGCAACCGCCATGAACGACTTCAACAAGGCGCAGCTTCCTGCCGACAAGCTGAAGGTCGTGACGACGGCGCTGCCGACGATCATCAAGGCTCAGCGGATGATCGAAATCTCGGTTCCGCAGAACCAGAAGAGCATGACGCAGTCGATGGCCCAGACCATCAGCGATCTGAAGACGCAGGCCGCCGCGCCCGATGCCGGCTCCGATGACGGCGTTGCCAATCTCGGCCGTCTCGTTTCCCGCTTCCGCCAGATGTCCACTTACACGCAGCTGACCGCCACGCAGATGATGCGCGAAGCGACGACCACCTTCGTTCAGCTCGACAGCCGTATCGCCCAGACCAACTCGGTTCTGGAAGACACCCGCCGTCTGGAAACGTCGATCTATTCGCTACAGCTGGTGCTCGCCGATTTCAGCGCCAAGCCGACCAAGGAGAACCGGGTTCGCCTGAACCAGGAAATCTCGACCCTCAACACCATGCTGAACACCCTGCAGGCCAGCGCCAAGGGCATGGACTTTGCCGGTGACATCATCTCGGCGATTACCCCTGCGCTCGTCTCGATGGACAAGGACGCGCAGAGCCTCGTCGATGTCATCAATCAGCGCATCAGCGATTACGCCGCTGCCCGCCAGGAGCTCGACAGTGTCTGGGGTCAGCTGACCAGCTTCGCCGAACTGCAGAAGCAGACGGCCGGCGCTGAGCGCGAGCAGGCGAACAGCATCTCCGTTGGCACCACAGGCCTCGGCATTCTGGTCTCGATCATCGGCGGCATCGCCCTGGTTCTCACCCTGCAGCGTCCAATCGGCCAGATCACCGCCGCCATGCGCCGCATCGCCGATGGTGCGCTCGACACCAACATCTCCGGTGAACAGCGCTACGACGAAATCGGCGACATCGCCCGCGCCCTCGGTATCTTCAAGGAGAATGCGATCTCCAAGATCCGCATCGAGGAGCAGAGCGACGAGGAGCGGCAGGCAGCCGAGCACGAGCGTCAGCGCAACGATGCCGAAAAGCGCGAGATGGACCGCCAAATCGAATACGCGGTCAACGAGCTTGCCGCCGGTCTGCAGCGCATGTCGCAGGGCGATATCTCCACGACGATCGACACGCCGTTCATCGGCCGTCTCGAGCAGCTGCGTGAAGACTTCAACGGCTCGATGTTCCGCCTCCAGGAGACCATGAGCCAGATCCGCGATAATGTGCAGATGATCCAGGGCAACGGCAACCAAATGGCCCAGTCGGCCGAGGATCTCGCCAAGCGTACGGAGCAGCAGGCTGCCTCGCTCGAAGAGACCGCTGCTGCCGTCGACGAGATCACCGTTACCGTCCGCTCGTCTGCCGAGCGCGCCAAGGATGCCGACCAGATCGTCCGTCAGGCCAAGCGCAGCGCCGATGACTCGGCAACCGTCGTCGGCAAGGCGATCGATGCCATGGGCCGTATCGAAGATGCGTCGCGACAGATCGAGCAGATCATCGGTGTCATCGATGAGATCGCCTTCCAGACCAACCTGCTGGCGCTGAACGCCGGTATCGAAGCTGCGCGCGCTGGTGAGGCGGGCAAGGGCTTTGCCGTCGTCGCGATGGAAGTTCGCGAGCTTGCCCAGCGCTCCGCCGCTGCCGCGCAGGAGATCAAGGGCCTGATCAACAAGTCGACGACGGAAGTCAGCTCCGGTTCGCAGTCGGTGCAGGAAACCGGCACAGTGCTGGCGAAGATCAGCGCGCAGATCGTCACCATCAGCCAGCATGTCGAAATGATCGCCCGCGCCAGCCACGATCAGTCGGGCGCACTGCAGGAAGTCAACGCCACCGTCAACTCGATGGACCAGATGACCCAGCAGAACGCCGCCATGGTGGAAGAGACGACGGCAGCAAGCCGCGAACTCGCTTCCCAGGCAGACAGCCTGCTTACTCTCGTGCAGCAGTTCAAGATCGAAGGCGAATCGCACACGGCCTATTACCGCGCTGCCTGATCCCAGCCGAAAACCAGATGAAGAAAACGGCGCCGCGTGGCGCCGTTTTCTGTTTGTCGAACAACGTCAATGACTTGGAAAATATCCGCCATGGTTGTGTTCTTGCTGCGGCAGGCCATATTTTCTACCGATGTGGGAAAAGACATAGGTAAATTATCATACTTATGAAATTTATTGCATTTTTTCAGGTAATTAGAGGAAAATTTTCTTTAACGTTTAACGCATAGAGTATCTGCAATTCATCTTGCAGAGGGCCCTCATGCTGCGCTTTTTCTCGACATCCATCGTCCGCCAGGCGGTCGCGATCACACTCGGTCTGCTTGTGGTCAGCACCGGCGCGATCGTTGCCGTGACCTATTACGACCTCAGCCGCTATGTGATGGACAACGCCGTCTCCGATGCCAGGGACGCAAACCGCACCATGGCCATCCTCTATGGCGCAGGCGACCAGAGCGCCACGATCACGGTCACGGATTCGCAGCTCGCCACCGTCACCGAAGAAAAGATACCCGCATTCACCGACCACTCGCTGGTCGATCGTACCGCTCAGTCGATCGCCGGCGTCGCCACGATCTTCGACAAGCAGGGCAGCGACTATGTGCGCGTCTCGACCAATGTGAAGAAGGAAGACGGCAGCCGCGCCGTCGGCACCAAACTTGCCGCCGATCATCCGGCGCAGACGGTGCTTGCCAAGGGCGACGCCTATTATGGCCCGGCTGTCCTGTTCGGCAAGAACTACATGACCGGCTATTTCCCGGTGAAGAATGCCGCCGGCGCCAATACCGGTATCCTCTTCATCGGCATTCCGATGGAGGTTTATTTCGCCCGCCTGCAGCATCTGCAGGTCCTCGTCATCGGCGCAGGTGCCGCCGTCATGCTGGCCGTCAGCCTGCTGGCCTTCTTCGCCATCCGCCGCACGGTCAGCCCGCTCCAGGCGCTGACGAAGACGGTGCATGCGATCTCCTCGGGCAATCTCTCCGGTGCCATTCCCTGCGTCGACAAGCGCAACGAATTCGGCGAGATCGGCCGCGCGCTGGAAGCCTTCCGCGACAGCGCCAAGGCACGCCAGGATCTGGAAACCCAGGCCGCCGAACAGCGCGCGCTGACGGAAGCCGAGCGCACCCGCAACGACGCCGACAAGCGCACGCTCGACGGCCAGATCGACTTCGCCGTCAACCAGCTCGCCGCCGGTCTCGGCCGTCTGGCGCAGGGCGATGTTTCGGAAACCATCGAAACGCCGTTCGTCGGCCGTCTTGAGCAGCTGCGCGTTGACTTCAACAGCTCGCTGCTGCGTTTGCAGGACACGCTGTCGAGCATTCGCGACAATGCCAACGCCATCCAGCGCAACAGCGGCGCGATGCTGGCCTCTGCCGGTGAGCTCTCGAAGCGCACCGAGGCGCAGGCCGCCAATCTTGAAGAGACGGCTGCAGCCGTCGAGGAAATCACCGTTACCGTCCGCTCTTCCGCGGAACGGGCCCGCGAGGCCAACAACACTGTGGCGCTGACCAAGAAGACCGCCGACAGCTCCGGCGCCGTGGTCGGCGATGCCGTGGCTGCCATGGGCCGTATCGAGGAAGCGTCGCAGAAGATCGAACAGATCATCGAGGTCATCGACGACATCGCCTTCCAGACCAATCTTCTGGCGCTGAATGCCGGTATCGAGGCCGCCCGTGCGGGGGAAGCGGGCAAGGGCTTCGCCGTTGTCGCGCAGGAAGTCCGCGAACTGGCCCAGCGCTCGGCCGACGCCGCCCGCGAGATCAAGGGCCTGATCGAAAAATCGACCCGCGAAGTCACGGCAGGTTCGGAGCTGGTGCAGAAGACCGGCAACGTTCTCGCCTCGATCAGCCAGGAAATCATTGTCATCAGCAAGCATGTCGAGACGATCGCCACCGCCAGCCATGACCAGTCGGCCGCCCTTCAGGAGGTCAATGGTTCGGTCAACGCCATGGACCAGATGACCCAGAAGAATGCCTCGATGGTCGAGGAGACGACGCAGGCAAGCCGCCAGCTCGCCGACGAGGCCGACGCGCTGATGGGCCTGCTCCAGCAGTTCCGCATCGGCAACGGTGCCGCAGCTCACCGTCCGGTAAGACGGGCCGCCTGATCGGCATGCATTGAATGAATGTTTCCGGGCCGCGCCTCACCAGCGCGGCCTTTGTTTTTGAGGCCAATATCCGTCAGCCACGTGATGGCCCGCACAATCCGCGAGTTGCCATATTGCTCGTAGAATTCGTCTTCCGACGTCTGGCGGCAAATACGCCCGCCCTGCGACAGCCCGATCATGTTGGCGATGGCGATCTGGTCGATCATGGTGATGTCCTCCGTTTCAAGAGACATCACTTCAGATACACATCAAAAATCGCTTCTTAAACACGCGAAATCGGCATACGATTTTCACTGATGAAAAATACGACCTGGGATTCCTATCAGCTTTTCCTGCAGGTGGCGCGCCTCGGCGGGCTGACGGGCGCGAGCGGTACCAGCGGCCTCAGCCCGGCTACCGTCGGCCGCCGCATGCTCGAACTCGAACAGGACACCGGCCGGACGCTGTTTGTCCGCAGCCAGACCGGTTATCGCCTGACCCCGGACGGACAGGCATTGCTCGACCATCTGCAGGAAATGGAAGCCGCTGCCCGCAAGATCGATGCCTGGCGGCAATCGGGCGAGGGTGCGGCAACGGTCAGGGTGGCTGCCGGAACCTGGGTGGCCTGGCTGCTGACTGAGAACTTTTCAGCGATCCGCATGCCCGGCGATGCGTTCTCCGTTTCGCTTACAATCGGCGAAACGCGGGCCAATCTCTCTTACCGCGAAAGCGATATCGGCATTCGCGCCTTCGAGCCCGAAGAGGCGAACCTTGCCGCCCGGCTGCTCGGCGAGGTCGCCTATGCCGTCTATGTCAGGCGCAATGCCGCCGAGGCCGCCGAGCAATGGGTGGCCGTTGCCGAAGACGAAGCGATCTCCGGCTATCTGCGCTGGCCCTATCGAAACGCATCCGGCCCGATCGCCGCCACCGTCAACCGGCCGCGATCGCTGCCGGATCTGGTGCGGGCGGGTGCGGGCAGGGCGGTCCTGCCCTGTTTCGTCGGCGATCTCGATCCCGAGCTACAGCGTCTCGGCGCCGAAATCCTGGAATTGCGGCATCGCCAGTGGATCGTCATGAACAACGAAGACCGCCACCGGCCGGAAATCCGCGCGGTTGCCGATCGCATGACGAAGCTGTTGAAGAGCTATTCCGACCTCTTCGCCGGAAAGCGCGCCAGCCGCAGCTAGCGTTAAGGGATCAGCCGCCGCACCAGCGCCACCTGGCTGTTGACGCCAAGCTTGGAGAAGATGTTCTTCAGGTGCGAGCGCGCCGTCTCGTAGCTGATGTCGTTGAGCTTGGCGGTATCGCGCAGCGACAGGCCGCTGGCGATGGAGGAGGCAATGCGCAGTTCGGCGGCGGTCAGGTGCTCGTTGCCGTTCAGCCTGTCGTTCAAATGGGCGCAGGTACCGCCGGAGCGTTCGATGATCAGCGCCGATGTCGGCTCCTGCAGGAACTCGCTCATGAAATCGGATTGCAGCCGAACCAGCGTATACTTCACATTGCCGATGCGCCCGCTGCAAACCGGCTGCAGCGGCTCGCTGGAATGGCCGGTCGCGCGCAGCTGCTCGTTGATACCTGCGTCGTTGACATTGAGCCGCCCGGTTGGCGTGACACTGATGCCGCAGCCTTCGGTGAGCAGTCTTTGTGCGGCAGCATTCATCGAGCGCACCTTGCGCTCCTCGCCGAGATAGATCAGCCCGACGCCGATCGCATCGAGCAGCGGCTTGCCGCCTGCCTCGTTGCTTCGCTCGCGGCGCAGGTAGTCGAAGGCCCGCCGAAGATGCGGGGCAAGTTCGGTCAGTACCTGCGCATTGGTACGGTTATAGCCGGTGTCGGTGCTGGAGGTCAGCGTCGAGAGATTGAAGGACCGGCCCTTCTCCCGCATGATCGTCACGCCGATGCTGCTGCGGCAATCGATGCTGCGCAGGTAGTCGTGATAGAATTCGGTTTTCAGCAGCTCTTCATGCGGCAGCATCTGATCGGCGATCACGCCGAGCCCGACGGGCCGTACGGCCGCCTTCGCCATCCATGGGTTCACGGTACTGAAATGGGTGTTGTAGGCTTCGGCTGCCGAGCCATCGAGCCCCGACGAAAGCGACAGCCCGCCGGAGCCGAGAACGGCATCGTGAAAAAACAGCGTCGATTTTCCATCCGGCATGCGCGTGTTCAGCGTATCCAGAAAATCCTGCCAGCTGGTTTCCCCGAGCAGTGCCCCATAGACCAAGTCGGTCAGGGACTGCACGTCCGCGCGTATCATTGCAGGCATATGATGTCCCATAAGAGCTTGAAGACATTATGCTCGCCTTTGCCGGGACTGACAATTGCGTCAAATGACGCAGAAGGCGCCGGTTTTTCCGGCGCCTTCTCCTCCTTTAGGCGCGGTTGGCAACGACAACCGGGATCATCAGATCGCCCCAGTTGCCGTCGCCCCCGTGATGGCGGGCAGACCGGACAAGCTCTACGGAAACTCCGGACTCGACCGCCTTCATGACCGACGCGTTGAGCCGGTGCAGATCGTTGGCGAGCATGCGGATCATGCTCTGCTGGTCCGGCGTCATCGTCGATGACTGTTCTTCCGCGCGTTCGCGGACACGTGAGATGGAAGCCATTGTCTTCTCCTCCTGTTGCGCGGTCATTCCGCAGCGGGTTTGAACTGTGCGTGTTCGGTCGATTCTCTCATCGCGGTCGTCGAGGACAGGCCGCCGGTGATGGCGAGCGATACGGCATCGAAGTAACCGGTGCCGACCTCCCGCTGATGCTTCGTCGCCGTATAGCCATTGGCCTCGGCGGCGAATTCCGCCTGCTGCAGCTCGGAATAGGCCGCCATCTGCCGGTCCTTGTAGCCGCGCGCCAGCTCGTACATGCCGAAATTCAGCTGGTGGAAGCCGGCAAGGGTGATGAACTGGAACTTGTAGCCCATGGCGCCGAGCTCGCGCTGGAACCGGGCGATCGTCGCTTCGTCGAGGTTCTTGCGCCAGTTGAACGATGGCGAGCAGTTATAGGCGAGCATCTTGCCAGGATGAACCTTGTGCACGCCCTCGGCAAAGCGCCGCGCCTGATCGAGATCCGGCTTCGAGGTCTCGCACCAGATGAGATCGCAATAGGGCGCATAGGCGACGGCGCGGGCGATGCAGGGTTCCAGGCCGTTGCGCACCTGATAGAAGCCCTCGACCGTGCGTCCGGCATCGTAGTCGACGAAAGGCTGGTCGCGCTCGTCGATATCCGAGGTCAAAAGCTTCGCCGCCTCGGCGTCAGTGCGGGCGATCACCAGTGTCGGGACGCCCATGACATCGGCTGCCAGACGCGCGGCATTGAGGTTGCGGATATGGGCCGCTGTCGGGATGAGAACCTTGCCGCCCAGATGGCCGCATTTCTTTTCCGATGCCAGCTGATCCTCGAAATGGACGCCGGCCGCGCCCGCCTCGATATAGGCCTTCATGATCTCGAAGGCGTTCAGCGGCCCGCCGAAGCCGGCCTCGGCATCGGCAACGATCGGCGCGAACCAGCTCTCGACCGATAATCCCTTGTTTTCCGAGGTCTCGATCTGGTCGGCGCGCTGAAGCGTGCGGTTTATGCGCTTGGCAAGCTCGGGGCCTGCATTGGCAGGATAGAGCGACTGGTCCGGATACATCGCGGACGCCGTATTGGCGTCGGCCGCCACCTGCCAGCCGGAAAGATAGATCGCCTTCAGCCCGGCGCGCACCATCTGCATCGCCTGATTGCCCGAGAGGGCGCCGAGCGCATTGACGAAATCATCCCGGCGCAAGAGCTCCCAGAGCCTGTTGGCGCCGATCTCCGCCAGCGAATGGCTGATCGCCACGGAACCGCGCAGACGCCGGACGTCCTCTGCGGAATAGGGGCGCTCGATACCGTCGAAACGGCCAGCCGGTACGTTGCGGATCAGCTTGTCAAACTCAGTCACAGTATCCTCCTTTGGCGTCGTTTGCCTGTGTGACAGAATTTACAAATTACGCGAAAATAGCCAGAAAATACTTGATTATTAGGCATGGAAAGAGGTTATATTGCCTCGGGTTTTACAAGGTCGCTCTGTCAAATTGTAAAGATTTGTAAAAGGTTGGCATATGGAACGGAAGATCTTCGCGGGGCCGAAAGTCAGGCGTATCCGCAACGGCCTGGGCGTCACGCAAACGGCGATGGCCGAGGCGCTCGGCATCTCGCCCTCCTATCTGAACCTCATCGAGCGCAATCAGCGGCCGCTGACGGTCCAACTGCTGCTGAAGCTCGCCTCGGTCTACAAGGTCGATCTCGACGAGCTCCAAAGCGAACCCGGCAACAATCTCGCCGGATTGCGCGAGGTCTTTGCCGATGCGCTGTTATCGGGTGAGCTGCCGGGTGATCAGGAGCTCGTCGAAATCGCCGAGGCGGCACCGAACGCGGCAAGCGGCATGGTGAAGCTCTACCGCGCCTACCGCGAACAGGCGGCGCGGCTGTCGGATCTGAGCGCCCTCATGGCCGGCGACGCCCATGTCCCGGCCGCCGGCGCCAGGCTTCCGGCGGACGAAGTCCGCGATGTGCTGGAGCGGCGCCCGGCCTATTTCGCCATGATCGAGGATGCCGCCGAGCAATTCTTCATGTCGCTGCCATCTGGCGATCTCCAGCAGGTGCTGAAGGACTGGCTGCAGAAGGAGCGCGGCATCACCGTGCGCATCATGCCGGTTCATGTCATGCCGGATCTGCGCCGCCGTTTCGACCGGCATTCGATGCGCCTTTTCATCTCCGAGCGGTTGTCGACATCCGATCAGCTGCAGGAAATCGCCATCGAGGTGGCAACGCTGGCCCTGCGTGCCGCGATCGGCAAGGAACTCGATAGTCTCGGCCTTTCCACACCGGAGGCCCAGCGCATTGCCCGCTTCGAGCTGGCGCGCTCCGCGGCGCTGGCGATCATGATGCCCTATGAAGCCTTTCTCGGCGCCGCAAAGACGGTGCGCTACGATCTCGATCTGCTGCGCAGCCGCTACGGCTGTTCGTTCGGTCAGGCCGCCGCCCGGCTGATCATGCTGCAGCGTCCCGGCAATGCCGCCGTTCCGTTTTTCCTGATGGAGGTCGATGCCGCGGGAAACCGACTGCGCCGGGCAGGGGCTGCCGGTTTCCCGCATGCCCGCTTCGGCGGCGGCTGTCCGAAGCTCGGCATACACGCCGCTCTGCTTCAGCCTGGGCAGATCATCGCGGAAACGGCCGAAACGCCCGATGGCTCCGGTTTTCTCACGGTGTCGAGAACACTTGAGGGCCCGGCAGCGCCCTTCGGCGAAAGGATCAGGCGCACCGCCGTGCTCGTCGGCTGCGACGCGCAGTTCCGGGATGCGACCGTCTACAGCCAGGCCACGTCATCTTCGCCACATGCAGTTGCAATCGGCCCAGCCTGCCGCCTTTGTGAGCGAAAAGGCTGTCTTGCCCGCGCCGAGCCGCCGGTCACTCGCCCGCTTGGGCTAGACGAGATGGTGACCGGCCTCAGCGCCTTCGATTTCCAGTGACCGGTGAAATCATTGCGAGCACCCGGATTTAGCGCTTGTCGCCTCCCAAATTCCTTTCTAGTCTAGCCAAAAATCCAGAGGGAATGGGTGTCCGGGGGCGTGATACCTAATAATTATAAAGGCACAGGAGAGATTATGAGGTCAGTCATCGCAAAGCTCGCGGTATCAGCCGCCGTGGCTATTTTTGCAGCAGCGCCATCCTACGCCCAGGAGCGCGTCGTCAATGTCTACAACTGGTCCGATTATATCGACAGCTCGATCCTAGAGGACTTCACCAAGGAAACCGGCATCAAGGTCGTCTACGACACCTTCGATTCCAACGAGACGCTGGAAACCAAGCTCCTGGCCGGTGGCACCGGTTATGACGTGGTCGTTCCGACGGTTTCCTTCATGCAGCGCCAGATCGCTGCGGGCGTCTATCAGAAGCTCGACAAGTCGAAGCTCCCGAACCTGTCGAATATGTGGGACGTCGTCATGAAGGGCGTTGCCACCTTCGATCCGGGCAACGAATACAGCGTCGACTACATGTGGGGCACCACCGGCATCGGCTATAATGTCGACAAGGTGAAGGCCGCCCTCGGAACGGACGAGAAGCCGAACTGGGATTCGCTCTTCGATCCGGCAAAGGCTGCCAAGCTCAAGGATTGCGGCATCTACATGCTGGATTCGCCGACCGACGTCATTCCGTCTGTGCTTGCCTATCTCGGCCTCGATCCGAACAGCAAGAAGCAGGCCGATCTCGACAAGGCGCAGGAAGTTCTGCTCGCGGTCCGCCCGTTCGTGCGCAAGTTCCACTCGTCCGAGTATATCAGCGCGCTCGCCAACGGCGATATCTGCATCGCGCTCGGCTATTCCGGCGATATGTTCCAAGCGCGTGACCGCGCGGCGGAAGCCAAGGCTGGCGTCACCATTGACTATTCGGTTCCGAACCAGGGTGCGCAGATCTTCTTCGACGTCTTCGGTATCCCGAAGGACGCACCGCATGTCGAAGAGGCGCATGCTTTCATCAACTACATGATGAAGCCTGAAGTCGCCGCCAAGGCATCGAACTTCGTTTATTATGCCAATGGCAATAAGGCGTCGCAGCAGTTCCTCGACAAGGCGGTGATCGACGACACGGCGATCTACCCGACGCCTGAAGTCATGGCCAAGCTGTTCACGGTGCCGCCGCTCGATCCGAAGACGCAGCGCATCGTCACACGAATCTGGACAAAGGTCGTTACCGGCCAGTAATCGAGACTTCGGCCCGGACGGCAACGTCCGGGCCTTTTATTGACGTGCCGGCCGTCGGGGGAGCGCCGGTTTTCAAATCATAATTTCGGGGAAAACCATGAAGTCTCTTGGCAATATTCGCCGCTCCTTCGCGCCGTGGACCGATCCGGCAGCAAAACCCTTTATCTCCTTCAAGAACGTCACCAAGCGCTTCGGCGATTTCACCGCCGTCGATGATCTCAGTCTGAATATCTATCACCGCGAATTCTTCGCTCTCCTTGGCGCTTCCGGCTGTGGCAAGTCCACCCTGCTGCGCATGCTGGCCGGCTTCGAACAGCCGACTGCAGGTGAAATCATTCTGGATGGCACGGACATGGCCGGCACGCCGCCCTACAAGCGCCCGGTCAACATGATGTTCCAGAGCTACGCGCTCTTCCCGCACATGACGGTCGAAAAGAACATCGCCTTCGGTCTGCGCCAGGACGGCATGTCGAAGGATGCGATCGGCGAGCGCGTGTCGCAGATGCTGAAAATGGTGAAGCTCGAGCAGTTCGCTTCCCGCAAGCCCAACCAGCTTTCCGGCGGCCAGCGCCAGCGCGTCGCTCTCGCCCGCTCTCTCGCCAAGCGCCCGAAGGTGCTGCTGCTCGATGAGCCGCTTGGCGCGCTCGACAAGAAGCTGCGCGAGGAAACCCAGTTCGAGCTGATGGACCTGCAGCAGAATCTCGGCCTCACCTTCGTCGTCGTCACCCACGACCAGGAAGAGGCGATGACCATGGCAGACCGCATCGCGGTCATGAGCCATGGCAAGGTCGTTCAGGTCGCGACGCCTGCCGAAATCTACGAAGCGCCCAACTGCCGCTTCGTGGCCGACTTCATCGGCGATGTGAATATCTTCGACGGCAAGGTGGTCTCCGCCGATGGCACGAGCGTTGAGCTCGCCGTCGATGCAGGTCTGACGATCAAGGTGGCAACATCGGATATGCCCGCGAAGGGCAGCAGCGCCGGTTTCGCGATCCGTCCCGAAAAGCTCAGGGTCACCCGCCAGCCGCCCGCAAACCCCACGGTCAACGCCTCCTCGGGTGAGCTTTGGGACATTGCCTATCTCGGCGACATGACCGTCTTCCACGTCAAGCTGAAGAACGGCCAGGTGGTAAAGGCGTCGTCGCTGAACGCGCAGCGCGCCGTCGATGATCCCTTCACCTACGATCAGGACGTCTGGGTCACCTTCGCCGAAGATGCCGGCGTGCTGTTGAAGGATTGATCATGGGCAAGCTCGGTTCAGCCGTCTACAATCGCCTGGTGATGATCATCCCCTATGCGTGGCTTCTGATCTTCTTCCTGGCGCCGTTCTTCATTGTCTTCCGCATATCGCTGTCTGCAACGGCGATTGCCATGCCGCCCTACGAGCCGTCCTTCTCGTTTGCCGACGGCTGGAGTGGCATCCTCGACAAGATGTCGACCTTCTCCTTCGACAATTACAGCTACCTGATCGACGATCCGCTCTACTTCAACGCCTATATCTCGAGCCTTGTCATCGCCGGGATCTCGACCTTCCTGACGCTGCTGATCGCCTATCCGATCGCCTATGGCATGGCGCAGGCGCCGCGCAGTATCCGCCCGACGCTGTTGATGCTGGTCATCCTGCCGTTCTGGACGAGCTTCCTGATCCGCGTCTACGCCTGGATCGCCATTCTCAAGCCGGAAGGGCTGCTGAACCAGGTGCTGATCGGAACGGGGATCATCGATACGCCGCTGATCATCCTGAACACCAACGTCGCCGTCTATATCGGCATCGTCTATTCCTACCTGCCGTTTATGGTGCTGCCGCTCTATTCCTCGCTGGAAAAGATGGATGGCACGCTGATAGAGGCGGCGCAGGATCTCGGTTGCACGCCGATCCGCGCCTTCTGGCGCGTCACCTTCCCGCTGTCGCTGCCCGGCGTCGTTGCCGGCTGCATGCTGGTCTTCATCCCCGCTGTCGGCGAGTTCGTCATCCCCGATCTGCTCGGCGGATCGCAGACGCTGATGATCGGCAAGACGCTGTGGAACGAGTTCAATTCGAACCGCGACTGGCCGGTTTCCTCGGCGGTGGCGACCATCCTTCTCTTGATCCTCGTGGTGCCGATCGTGTTCTTCCAGAATGCCCAGGCCAAAGCCGACGAGCAGGGGAGATAAGAGATGCTACGCTGGACACGCTTCAACATCATCTCCGTCACGCTCGGCTTCGCCTTCCTCTATCTGCCGATCGTGCTCCTCGTCATCTTCTCCTTCAACGAGTCCAAACTCGTTACCGTCTGGGGCGGATTCTCGACCAAATGGTATGTGTCGCTGATGCACAACGACGCGCTGCTGGATGCCGCCTGGGTGACGGTCCGCGTCGGCGTCCTGTCGGCGACGGCGGCGACCATTCTCGGCACGCTGGCGGCCATCACGCTGGTGCGGCACACGCGCTTTCGCGGCCGTATGCTGTTTTCGGGCATGGTCTACGCGCCGCTGGTCATGCCTGAAGTCATCACCGGCCTGTCGCTGCTGCTGCTCTTCGTGGCAATCGGTCTCGACCGCGGCTTCTGGACGATCACGCTGGCGCACACGACGCTGACCATGTGCTTCGTGGCTGTTGTCGTTCAGTCCCGCCTGATGACCTTCGATCAGTCGATCGAGGAAGCGGCACAGGATCTCGGCGCCCCGCCGGTCCGCACCTTCTTCGAGGTCACGCTGCCGATCATCGCACCCGCCGTCTTTTCCGGCTGGATACTGGCCTTCACCCTGTCGCTCGACGATCTCGTCATCGCCAGCTTCACCTCCGGTCCGGGGGCGACGACGCTGCCGATGCGGATTTACAGCCAGGTGCGATTGGGCGTGACGCCTGAGATCAACGCGGTCTGCACCCTGCTGATCGCCGTCGTTGCCGTCGGGGTCATCGCAGCTTCGGTGATCACCAAACGTCGCGAAGTCCAGCGGGAGCGCGATGAGCGCGCTGCCGCCAATGCGCCCTGATTACTGCGCGTTCGGTGCCGGCTGAGCAACCACCGGCACCGGCGAAATCACCGGATTGGGCCAGGAGCCGCCGATGAAGAAGGGTAGCAGCGGAAGCTCCGCTGCCCGCGTATCGTCGGTCGCCTGCAGCGAGCCGGAAAGCGCGAGCCCGCTGGATTGCAGAGGAATGAGACCCGACAGGCTGAGCGTTTCGACCGTGCCCTGAACCCGCACGTTCTCAAGATCGGCGGATCCGGCGGAGAGGTTTGCCGTCAGCTCGGCCCGCGTGAATGGGAAGGAGTGGTCACCGGCAGCATTGAGCGGAAAGAACCTCTGCTGCGCCGCCTGATTGCGGATCGCCTCCACATCGAAGTTGGCGATCGACCCGGCCCCGGCCTGAAACACGACCTGTCCGTTGACATCCTCAAGCCCGGCCGTCCAGAGCGGCTTTGCGGTTTTCAGCGAAACGTCAAGCGAACCCGTGGTCAGCGGCAGCGGACCTTTCAGCTGCAGCCGCTCGACCAGCGCTCCGAAATCCGCGCCGCGGATCGACATCTGCAGCTTGCCGCCACCGTCGAAGTCGCCACGCGTTGCTTCCAGATGCGCCGACATCTCGCCGCCCTCGAACTGGCTGTCGCCGATATCGAACTTCGCCTCGTTGCTGGATACGATGATGCTGGCGCCGACATTCGACAGGGCGAAAGGCTCAAGCTGCATTTCGCGGGCCGAGAACCGCAGATCGAGATCCAGCCTCTGTAGCGGCCCGCCATCAGGCGTCGCTCCTTCTTCGCCAGCCGCAAGCCGCAGTGCGAAAGCGTCGAAGAAGGGCTTGAGGTTCATCGTGTCGAAGGCAAGCGTGCCGCCGAGCTTTGCACGGTTGTTGCGGACGTTGGAGACGTCCATCACGCCGGTTGCGGTAGAGCCGTTGAGGCCGAGCGTGACGTTGTTGAAACGAAGCCCATTGGCTGCCGAGATCACGTCGCTGCCGATCGAAAAAGATTTGAGGCTCTCGGTACCGGGGATCGACTTGCCCGACCATGCCAATAGGGCAGGGACATCGGCAATATTGGCCGTGACATTCCCTGACAGGCCGTCGAGTTTGGATATGCTTCCGAGTCCGGAGAATGCCGCCGTCATCAGGCCTGATGTCAGCGACGCTTTGATCTCGGCGGTTTTGCCATCGAACACCAGCAGTGGCGTGCGCGACGAGAAGTCGATCTTCAGGTCCTGGCCGCTGGTACGCGCGATCAGCACGGCCGACATTCCGCTCGACAGTCTTGGCCAGTTGATATCGGCAGTCACCCCATCGAAATGATAGGTCTTGGCAGTCGAGAGATCGGCGATGTTGAATGTGCCGTCCTCGACGGTAATTGCGCCGACCTCCGCATCAAGCTTCGGATCGAGAAGCTCGGCATTGCCATCCTGGTGGGCGCCATCGATCGCTTTGGCAAGCTGGCCGGCATAGGTCCAGTCGATCAGGCCCTGCTGGTCGCGGGTCAGCGACAGGTTGGGACGCAGCAGATGGAATTCGTGGAAGCTTGCCCTGCCGCGCAGGGCATCGATCAGGCTGAAATCAGCCGAAAGGCTCTCGATCGTGCCGAGCAGTTTGTTGCCCGCGTTTGGCGGCTGCCGGATGGTGATCTGGTTCAGCGTGATGCGCGGCGTCGGCCAGAATTCCAGCCCCGGGCTGCCCTTGATCTCGGCCTTGTAGCCGGTCCAGCGCGACAGCGCATCTTCGATGCCGGAGCGCACCATGCCGGTCGAGACGAGGAAAGGTGCGGCGACGCGCAGGGAGACAAAGATGACGGCGGAAACAAGCAAGAGCATCGTCGCCAGACGTGCGATACCCGGTAGCCAGCGCGAAACGGGGGCCATCTTTCTACGCCACTTCGGTTGTCTTGACGTACTCATCAGCTCCGCCAGTCTTTTCAGTCGCTTACCGGTTATGCGCTGAGTTTGCCGGATATATGAAATACGCGCCATATGCAATTCGGCTGGCCGTGCAGTTGGCGCAATGCACGCTTTATAATGCAGTGCAGCATGTTATATAGCGAATAAACGGGAGGAAAATGCGATGAACGACATTGGGCCGCTCTGGACGCCGTCACGGGAATTCATTGAAGCTAGCCCGATGTATGCCTTCATGCAGCATTGCAACGCTGGCTTCGGATTGGCGCTTGACGACTACGCCGGCCTGCACGCCTGGTCGATTGCCGAGCGCGAGAAATTCTGGGCAGCTCTCTGGGATTTCTGCGGCGTTCGCGGCGACCGGGGCGATCGTGTGCTTGCCGATGGCGATCTCATGCTGAAGGCCCGCTTCTTTCCCGATGCCAGGCTGAACTTCGCGGAAAACCTGCTGTCGACCGAGGGCGAAGGCGATGCGCTGATCTTTCGCGGCGAGGATAGGGTCGGGGATCGCTGGTCGTGGAACCGTCTCCATGAGACGGTCTCGAAGCTGCAGCAGGCTTATCGTGCACTCGGCATCGGCGAAGGCGATCGCATTGCCGCAATGATGCCCAACATGCCGGAGACCATCGCCTGCATGCTGGCGGCTGCCTCGATCGGGGCCATCTGGTCCTCTTGCTCCCCCGATTTCGGCGAACAGGGCGTGCTCGATCGCTTCGGCCAGATTGGCCCGAAGCTGTTCATTGCCTGCGACGCCTATTGGTATTCAGGCAAGCTGCAGGATGTCTCCGCCAAGATCTCTGCCGTCGCTGCCAAGCTGCAGGCGCCGTCGATGATCGTTCACTATGCCGGTGATGCTGAGGCCGTGGCGAGAGCGACACCCGGCGCCAAGACCTTCGCCGAAATCCTTTCGCCCTATCAGGCAAAGCCGGTCGAGTTCACGCCGCTGCCATTCTCCCATCCGCTCTATATCCTCTTCTCGTCGGGCACCACGGGGGTGCCGAAATGCATCGTCCATTCGGCGGGCGGCACGCTGTTGCAGCACCTGAAGGAGCACCGCCTGCATTGCGGCATCAAGCCCGGCAACCGGCTGTTTTATTTCACCACCTGCGGCTGGATGATGTGGAACTGGCTGGCAAGCGGCCTGGCCGCGGGCGCCACGCTCTGCCTCTTCGACGGCTCGCCTTTCGCGCCTGACGGCAACGTGCTCTTCGATTACGCCCAGGCAGAGAAATTCGCGGTCTTCGGCACCTCGGCGAAATATATCGACGCGGTTCGCAAGAGCGGCCTGACGCCACGCACCAGCCACGACCTTTCGAGCCTCCGGCTGATGACCTCGACCGGCTCACCGTTGTCGCCCGAAGGCTTCACCTTCGTTTACGAAGGTATCAAGGAAGACATCCAGCTCGCTTCTATCTCGGGCGGCACGGATATCGTCTCCTGCTTCGTCCTCGGCAATCCGCTGCAGCCGGTCTGGCGCGGCGAGATCCAGGGCGCAGGCCTCGGCCTCGCCGTCGATGTCTGGGACGACGAAGGCAAGCCGGTGCGCCAGGAAAAGGGCGAACTCGTTTGCTCCAAGGCCTTTCCGTCCATGCCTGCCGGCTTCTGGAACGACCCTGACGGTGCCAAGTATCGCGCTGCCTATTTCGAACGCTTCGACAATGTCTGGTGTCACGGCGACTTCGCCGAATGGACGCAGCATGGCGGTCTGGTCATCCATGGCCGCTCCGATGCGACGCTCAATCCGGGTGGCGTGCGCATCGGCACCGCCGAGATTTACAATCAGGTCGAACAGATGGAAGAAGTCGCGGAAGCGCTGTGTATCGGCCAGGATTGGGATGACGACGTCCGCGTCGTGCTGTTTGTCCGTCTCGCACCGGGCGTGTCGCTGAGCGAAGATCTGGTGAAGACGATCAAGACCCGCATCCGCACGGGTGCATCGCCGCGCCACGTGCCAGCCAAAATCATCGCCGTCACAGATATTCCCCGCACAAAGTCTGGCAAGATCGTCGAACTCGCCGTGCGTGAGGTCGTCCACGGCCGGCCGGTCAAGAACAAAGAGGCGCTTGCAAACCCGGAAGCGCTGGAGCTTTTCGCCGGATTGGCTGAACTAAACGGCTAATTTCAATAAAAGGCGCCCGAAACTACAAGCTTTCACCTTTGATAGCTTCCCAGCCGCGGCAACCCTTCGTTAAGAAAGGTTGGTCAAAGGTGAAGCAACTTGGAGCTGTGGATGATAGGCAGCTAGGAGCCCTTGGCTCCCGTGACATGACGTTGAGCGACTAAGCCCTTGTTGAACAGCACCAAACTCCAGGCAGCCTAGACCTCGGGCTGCCTTTTTTCGTTTCGAGCGGTTCAATTCGGCGGGGATACGCCTCAGCCGGCAAGCACCCGCTGGGACGGGAAGGTGATCTCCACCAGCGTGCCTTCGTTCGGCGCCGAGTTGATCGCAAAGATCGCCCGGTTGGCATCAATCATCGCCTTGGTCAGCGGCAGGCCGAGGCCGGTGCCGTCGCCACGGTGGCGCGACTGCGCCGAAACCTGACGGAACGGCTTCATCGCCTGATCGAGCTCGCTGCGGGTCATGCCGATACCGGTATCGCGAACGCGCAGGACGACGCTTCCATTGCTTTCATACGAGGTCGAAACGACGATCTGCCCGCCTGAAGGCGTGAAGCGGATGGCGTTCGAAAGGATGTTCAGGGCGATCTGCTTCACCGAGCGCAGATCGGCAACGACATTGGGCACCGAATGCGACAGCGCCGTGCGGATGATCACCCGCTGGCCGTTGGCCTGCGGCTGCACCAGCGCCACGGCCTCCGAAATCGCATCGTTGAGTCCGACGGAGGCGAAGTCGAGATCCATCTCGCCGGCTTCGATCTTCGAGATGTCGAGCAGATCGTTGACGATATCGAGCACGTGGCGGCCGGAGCGGCCGATATCGTTGGCATATTCGATATAGCGCGGGTGGCCGATCGGTCCGAAGCGCTCGCCGGCCATCATGTCGGAGAAGCCGATGATGGCGTTGAGCGGCGTGCGGATCTCGTGGCTGATGCGCGCCAGAAAGTCGGTCTTGTGGGCATTGGCCGTTTCGGCGGCGCCCTTGGCGTTTCGCAGCTCGTCTTCGGTGCGCTTCCATTGGGTAATGTCGCGGATGACGGCGCAGTAACCGCTGGAGGACGTCAGCCGTCCCATCGTCATGAACAGCGGCACGAAACCGCCGGCGGCTTCGCGGGCGATCACTTCGCGTCCATCGTTCAGCACGCTGGCAACGCCGTGGCCCGAAAGGCCGTTCAGATAGTCCAGAACAGCCTTCTGGCTCTCATGCGCAAACAGCATGACGAAGGGTTTGCCGCGCGTTTCCTCTTCGTCATAGTTGAACAGCGCGCTTGCCGAACGGTTCATCGAGCGAATGTCGCCCTCGGCACCGATGACGACCACACCGTCGGTCGCGGTTTCCAGGATCGAGCGGAGTTCTTCGACTTCGACCTGCAGCTTGGCAACCTTCTCGACCATCCGTTCGGAGCGGTTGTCGTGGCGCGCATCTTCGGCCTTTCCGGTCGGAGCTTCCTTGTTCTCGACCGGCATCAGCGCCAGCATCAGCGCACTGGCGTCTTCCCAGCGAACCGACTGCAGGCGGGCGGTGACAGGCACCACGCGGTCATCGGCGGTGACAAGCATCATCGCGCCAGGGCGGCCGGCATTCTCGTCCAGCTCGTGCCGCTGCAGCAATGCATCCAGGCCACCGACCTCGTTCAGCTCGCCGAGCGACGTGTAGCCGGTCAGGCGCATGAATTCGGGATTGGCATGGATCAGCGCGTCGCCGGCATGGATCAGCACCGCGACGGGCAGCTGATCGACGGTCGCCGAGGAAAGCCCATCGACCATCTTCACGCGGGGCGGGATGACGGTGCTCAGCATTTCCATCGGGCTGAAGGATGTTTCCGGCAGTCCTTCGGTGGCGTCGTCATCGCTGTCGGCGTCAGGTGCCGCCGCGGTAGGATGTTCGCCGTCGCTGGCAGCTTCGGCGGTCTCCGCTTCCGCAGGCTCGGCGGGTTCTTCGGCCACCACGGCGATCTCTTCGTCCGGCGGTACGGAATCATTCGCCGCAACCGGGATATCTTCGACCGGTGTCATGGCTTCGACCGCGTCAGCACCTGCGGGCTCGTCTTCGGCGGAGCCGTCTTCACGCACGCCGAAGGCCTCGAGCCGCTTGGCGATTTCGCGGAAGTTGGCCTGTTCGGACGCGCTCAGTCCCGGTCCGGCATTGTGCAGTTGCACGATCTTGTCGGTCAGGCGGCGGCTTGGTGTTTCGGCAAGGCGCAGCGCCGGAGGCTCTTCCCGCGGCGCGGGCAATTCAGTTGGGGCGGGCGCTTCTTCAACGGCCGCCGCCACCGGTGCGTCCTCGGCGGGCGAGGGCGCCTCGGCATGAACGTCTTCCAATGGCTGGTCGAGACTTGCGGCATCGCGTCCGATACCATCCGGCCCGAGCGTCAGCCCAAGGGCCAGTGGATCTTCCGCAGCATCTGAAAGCCGCACGACACCAAATCCGCGGAAACCGTCGAACTCGCGGTGGCGCGTATAGGTCGGCAGCGCGGCGAGATCGACCGGCACGACGAGGCTTGTGCCTTCGATCGGCCAGTTGATCGTTTTGCCGGACCAGGTATCGCGGCGTTCCAGCGCCTCGGCGATCTTGCCTTCCGGATCGAGATTGAAGAGCGCGGAGATATCGCTGAAGGCGACGCCGATGATATTGGCGGCGTTCGGGCCGACGGCCTCGGCAAACTCGTTCGATACCTCGCTGAAGCAACCCTGCGCATCGATCTTCCAGACGAAACGCGTTGCCCGGCTGTTCGGCTGGAACCTGAAGGCGGCGGCAGGTGTCTGTTCGCCGGCGACGGCTTCCTTTGCAGCCGGAGCATCGGCTACCCGTTCGTCTGCAATCTCTGCAGCGGCGGCGTCGATCAGCGGCGTTTCCACGGTCTCTGCCGGCGCGTCATCTGCAACGGCCTCGTCGGCCTCGTTATGAAGCACGACATTCGGCTGCGGTTCGATCGTAACGGGCTCTGCTTCGACGGACGGCTCCGGCAGCTCATCGGGCGTCTCGTCAGTCACATCCTCGGCGGCGGCCTGCTGTTCTGGCTCGTCCGCTGCTGTTTCGCTCTGCGGTTCGCTACCGACGAATTCCTCAGCGCGCGGTTCTTCGGCGGGCGCCTCTTCAGGGTCGCCAACGCTTTCCAGCGTCTCCTCGACCTCTTCGATCCCGGCGACAGCGCTCAGCGCCTCGTCGAATTTCGCGGGAGGGATATGGTTAACGGCGGCTGTGGATAAGACTTCTTCCGGGGCCGCGGGGTCGATCGGATCGAGATGCCCGAGCACGGTCTCGACGGCAAAAAGCAGATTGAGCACCGGTTCGTCGCTCAGCTTTCCGACGGCGGCCGGGAGATATCCCTTGCCGGTGGCGACCGGCCGCTTGACGAGGCGATCGGGATGGCTGGATGCGAGTGCCGTCAGGGTCTTTGCCGTCTGCTGGGTGATGCCGAGCGAGGCGTATCCGGGCGACGAGGCGATGACCTCGCCGTCGGCGCCGATGACGGCCATGTGCGTGTCCGGATCGTCGAGACCTTGTAGCATCTGCGCAGCCGAGGCGGCCGGGCTCAGCGCCTTGCCGGCGACGGGGACCGAAAACAAGATAGCGCGCTCGCCGCTCGAAAGCCCGATCAACTCGGCATTTGCCTGAACCGGAACACGCTGGAAGCCTTTGACGATGCGGATCATCAGGCTGCGGCTGTCGCCGGTCGCGCTCAGTTGACGCGCCGTCGTCTCCAGCTGCCGGAAGGTGATGTCGCCGTGGCCGACGCCCTGGTCGAGCAGGTCATAGACTGCCGAATGGCCAAAAAGCTCGGCACCCGCGCCATTTGCCCAGAGCAGGCGGCCGAGGTCGGCGGAAAAAAGCACCAGGGCTTCGCCACGCGAAAAACGCTCCCGCACCCGCTGATGCACGGCAATGTCGATGAACGGATACTGGACAGCGGGCATGGGGAACCTTGTTGCCTTAGGTCTCTTTTAATTAACGGTCTATTAATAACGATGCGCCGGAAAAGGGTCCAGCTTCAGGCCGCCTTTTCGGGCGGAAAGGTTAACGCCTTGTGCGTCGCACAATTATGTTGCAATGCACAATAAGTTGGTCTATATAAGCTCTATCCAAACTAAAGGGCGTCAAACGCCCGGACTCAAGGAGCTCGCATCCAATGGCTACCATAAAGACCGACGACGTTTTTTCAATGGCCGCATTCGACCCGTCCAAGTTCGCAGAATCGTTCCGCGATTTTGCTGAAAAGGGCGCTCAGCAGTCGCGCGAAGCCTATAGCAAGATCAAGTCCGCTGGCGAAGACGCCGGCAAGACGCTTGAAGCCACCGTTCAGACGGCACAGGCCGGCAGCGTTGAGATCGGCCTCAAGGCTATCGATGCGCTCCGCACCAATGCCGAAAACTCTCTCTCGCACATGGAAGCGCTTCTTGGCGTCAAGTCGGTTGCCGAGTTCTTCGAACTCCAGACCACCTTCTTCCGCAAGCAGGCAGAGCTGACCGTCGAGCAGGCGAAGTCGATGCAGGAAACCTCCAAGCAGGTTGCCGAAAAGCTCGCAAAGCCTTCCAAGGAAGCCGCCGAAAAGGTCATGGCGTCCTTCAAGGCTGCCTGATCGATTTCGGGCACATAGAACAAAAGGCTGGACGCTTCGTCCGGCCTTTTTGTACATTGAGGGGAGATAGGGCTTGAATTAATTTTCAAGTCCTCGTATGTGACCCCCGTCGCGCCGAGCGCGGCATTGTGCGGTTGTAGCTCAGTTGGTTAGAGCGCAGGTTTGTGGCACCTGAGGTCGGAGGTTCGAGACCCCCCAACCGTACCATTCTTCCTTCTATATATGATCCCGAAGCGGACCCTGAAGCACAGCAGGGACCATCACATTCTACCGGTCTTGCCGTCCGGGCCCGTCCGCCTATCTACCCGTACCGGCACAGGTAAACTTTCTCTTATATTGCGTTGCAAAATGTGAGCGGCAGTGCCATTTTGTGCCGGGGGTTACTTCAGAGCTGCTTATCGAAGGAGACTTCATGTCCATTTCTCTCAACAATCTGGATGAATCCAAGGCGACTGTGGTGTCTGCGATCAACGTCGCGGCCGAGGTCAAGACTGCGCGCGAAGCCGTCGGCTACAGCATCGACGATCTGGCGGTGACCTGTGGTCTCGTGCCGAGTGAAATTACGGAAATTGAAAATGGGGAAAACGCCGACCCCGCAAAGCTCAAGCGCATTGCAGCTGCCTTGCAGGTCCCGTTGTCTGCCTTCGTTCCGATGTAACTGACGCAGGAACGAACTAAAAAGCCGGTCGATCTGACCGGCTTTTTTCATTTCAGGGGCATTGTTCTATTGCCCTATGGAACTGTCCGATCCTCCCAGCCGTTCTATCAGCGGACGGGAGAACGAGAATGTCGAAGACGCTTTTATATGGCGCGACCAAGGTCGACGAGACGAACGCCGCCTATGCGGCAATCGAAAGCCTCTCGCAATTTCAGTGGAAGAATCGCGTTCTGGTGATTTTCTCAGACAGCGACAACAGCCGCGCCGCTCGCCAGGAAAACCAGCTGCTTGCCGATCGTCTGGCGCTTGAGGAGCGCGACATGATCGTCCTCAAGGTGTCGGGCAATGCGTTGAGGGCCGTCTTCGGCGCGGCGGAACCGGTCGATGCCGGCGCATTGCGCGAAGCGCTCGACGTTTCTGATGCCGGTACCTTTCATGCGGCGCTGATCGGCAAGGACGGCACGGTGAAGCTCAAGGTCAGCGAGCCTGTGAGCAATGGCGAGCTATTCGCCATTATAGACAGCATGCCGATGCGCGCTGCCGAGTCTACGAAACCGGAAAATTGAAACCAACAGAGACGGAAGGAGCAGGATATGTCCGTACCCAACGAACCTATCCCCGATCAGCCGCCGATGCCGGGACCCGGCTGGATGCCGGAGCCGCCGATCGAGGAGCCGGAACCGGACAGGCTTCCCGACGAGGTTCCGAACCCCAATCCGGATGAGAACGAAGAGCCGGCGAAGCGTCTATAGAAAGATGTGCCGCTCGGCACTGACCAGTTCCTGCAGGAAATCCGAGACGGTGCGCACGCGAACGAGTTCGCGGGCGCTTTCGTGGAATGTCGTCCAATAGGCACGGCGGATGGACGTGCCGGGCAGGATGCGGACGAGTTCAGCATGCTGCCGGGCGATATAGTCGTGCAGGATACCGATCCCCGCGCCAGAAAGCACCGCCTCCGTCTGACCCGTCGCCGAGGAGATCTCGAAGGCGGCATCCCAGTTGCGCATCACTTCGCCGGTGAAGTTCAGCGACTGCGAAAACAGCAGATCTTCGACATAGCCGATCCGCCTGTGCTGCTTCAAAGCCTCGGCATCTGCGGGCAGGCCGTTTTGCGCCGCGTAGCTTTTCGACGCGTAAAGCCCAAGTGTGTAGTCGGTGAGTTTCGCGGAAATCAGCCGGCCCTGTTCCGGCCGCTCGAGCGTGATGGCGATGTCCGCCTCGCGCTGCGACAGCGAGAAGGAGCGGGGCACCGGCACCAGCTGGATCTTCAGTTCCGGATGCCGTTCGATCAGCCGCCCCATGCGCGGCGCCAGGAACGAGACGCCGAAACCATCGGGCGCCCCGACGCGCACCGTTCCGGCGATCGCCGTATCCGTCCGGCCGAGATTGGCCTGCGCTGCCAGCATCTCGGTTTCCATCCGCTCCGCCGACGACAGGAAGATTTCGCCCTCCGCAGTCAGTTCGCAGCCATTGGTGCGGCGAATGAAGAGGCGCGTCTTCAAAGCTTCCTCCAGCGAGGTCAGCCGCCTGGACAGCGTTGCGTGGTTCAGCCCCAGCCGCTTCGACGCGGCAAGGATCTGCCCGGTGCGGGCGACGGCGAGGAAGATGCGGACGTCGTCCCAGTTCATGGCTTGCTGCACATCATGATCGGATCGGCCTCCAGCAGTGTCAGCGATGTCACCATTCCTGCCGTCCCGGTCTTGTATTCTAGGAAATGCGGCGCCCGAAGATGGGCTTCATAGGCTTCCTGGTTGGCATAGACCTCGAGTATGCGGATCTTGGTCGGGCTGCCTTTGATCGCCACGGCATTCAGCGACAAGACACCCTCTTCTACGGCAACCGATGCCGCAATCTCCTCGGCGAGCAATGCGCGGTAGGTTTCGAGATGCTCGGGATCAACCTCGATCTCCGCCATTCTGACGATACGATTTTCTCCCATCGCTCATTCGCCTCCTCTGGGATGCCGGTTGCCAACGCGGCAGCGGACCTATCTATCGTTCATAAGGCGGCTTTCCAGTCTTGTAACTTCAATTTACGCACAACGGTTGCTTATCCCAGCTCATTGATTTGTGCAAATTGAAGTGCGATTGTTTGCCATCGAGAAAATACAGGAGGAGCACTTCATGCGTCAGATCGGACATTTCATCGGCGGCAAGCAGGTCGCGGGTACCAGCGGCCGCACCAGCAACGTCTACAACCCGGCAACCGGCGAAGTGCAGGCGGCCGTCGCGCTCGCCAGCGATGCCGAACTGGACGCAGCGGTTCAGAACGCCAAGGCTGCCCAGCCGAAGTGGGCTGCCACCAACCCGCAGCGCCGCGCCCGCGTGTTCATGAAGTTCGTGCAGCTTCTCAATGAGAACATGAACGAGCTCGCCGAACTGCTCTCCAAGGAACATGGCAAGACGATCGAAGACTCCAAGGGCGATCTCATTCGCGGCCTCGAAGTCTGCGAGTTCGTTATCGGCATTCCGCACCTTGCCAAGAGCGAGTTCACCGAAGGCGCCGGCCCGAATATCGACATGTATTCGATCCGCCAGGCTGTCGGCATCGGCGCCGGCATCACCCCGTTCAACTTCCCGGCCATGATCCCGATGTGGATGTTTGCCCCGGCGATCGCCTGCGGCAACGCCTTCATCTTGAAGCCGTCGGAGCGTGATCCGTCCGTGCCGATCCGTCTTGCCGAACTGATGATCGAAGCAGGCCTGCCTGCCGGCATCCTCAACGTCGTCAACGGTGACAAGGGCGCGGTCGACGCCATCCTGACGCACCCGGATATCTCGGCCGTTTCCTTCGTCGGCTCCACGCCGATCGCCCGCTACGTCTATGGCACGGCTGCCCAGAACGGCAAGCGCGCCCAGTGCTTCGGCGGCGCCAAGAACCACATGATCATCATGCCAGATGCCGATCTCGATCAGGCTGCGAATGCACTGATGGGCGCAGGCTACGGCTCCGCCGGCGAGCGCTGCATGGCGATCTCGGTCGCTGTTCCGGTTGGCGAGGAAACCGCCAACCGTCTTATCGCCAAGCTGACCCCGATGGTCGAATCCCTGCGCATCGGCCCCTATACCGATGACAAGGCCGATCTTGGCCCGGTCGTTACCAAGGAAGCCCAGGCGCGCATCATGGGCCTGATCAACAAGGGTGTCGATGAAGGCGCAAAGCTCGTCGTGGATGGCCGTGACTTCAAGCTCCAGGGCTACGAAGACGGCTATTTCGTCGGCGGCTGCCTGTTCGACAACGTCACGCCCGACATGGATATCTACAAGACCGAAATCTTCGGACCGGTTCTGTCGGTTGTCCGCGCCAAGAACTACGAGGAAGCCCTCGACCTGCCGATGAAGCATGAATACGGCAACGGCGTTGCGATCTACACTCGTGACGGCGATGCTGCCCGCGACTTCGCTTCGCGCATCAACATCGGCATGGTCGGCGTCAACGTTCCGATCCCGGTTCCGCTCGCCTACCATTCCTTCGGTGGCTGGAAGTCGTCCTCCTTCGGCGATCTCAACCAGCATGGCACCGACTCGATCAAGTTCTGGACCCGCACCAAGACGGTCACTAGCCGCTGGCCGTCGGGCATCAAGGACGGCGCCGAGTTCGTCATGCCGACGATGAAGTAAGCGCATCATCCTGAAAGACTTGGAAAACGGGCTCCTCGGCGGGCCCGTTTTTCGTTTGAGACGATGCGGCGAGGGGCCGCATAAACGTGACTCCGATTTTCATATTTTGGAATTGTTCAAAACTATCTTACCCACTATATAGGCTTCAGCCCCATTCGAGTCAGGAGACCGGCATGCGATTGACGAAGCAGACCAACTATGCGGTTCGCATGTTGATGTATTGCGCTGCCAATGACGGACACTTGAGCCGGATTCCGGAAATCGCCAGAGCCTATGGTGTGTCCGAGCTCTTCCTTTTCAAGATTCTGCAGCCGCTCAACAAGGCTGGCCTTGTCGAAACCGTTCGTGGCCGTAATGGCGGCGTGCGTCTCGGCAAGCCGGCAGCTGACATCAGCCTGTTCGACGTGGTCCGCGTCACTGAAGACAGCTTCGCCATGGCCGAATGCTTTGAGGACGGCGCCGTCGAGTGCCCGCTGGTCGATAGCTGCGGTCTCAATTCCGCGCTTCGCAAGGCGCTGAATGCCTTCTTCGACGTGTTGACCGAATACTCGATCGACGACCTCGTCAAAGCGCGTCCGCAGATCAATTTCCTGCTCGGCATCACCGGCGAGCAGCCTTATCGCAAGGCGGCGATACCCGCTCCGGCTGCTTAATATTTGAATAGTCGAAAGTCATCATGAAGCCACGGCTACCCTCGGTAGCCGTGGCTTTTTAGTTCCGGCTCACGCAGTGTTGATATATCACAGCGCATTGAAACCGCTTCCAATGCCGTCCGCAGACGCGAATTTATACCAAATGCGACAGAATCGCGGTCGAATGTGCCTCAATCTTGCAAATTCAGGCCTATTTTTGACCTAAAATTTCTAAAGTTGGTTTTCTGGAAAAATTTTCTGCCTACGCCGTTGCTTTCAGCAAATAAATATCGTTCCATCGGCCCGCTGATCGGGATAACTAGCGCCGATCTCCAAAGATCAAAAAGAACAAACCTGGGAAACAACATCATGAAAAAGTTCTCTGTCCTGCTGGCAGCGACTGCCCTGGCTTCCGTCATGGCCACCGCCGCCTACTCCAAGACGCTTGTCTATTGCTCTGAGGGATCGCCGGAAGGCTTCGATCCGAGCCTCTACACCGCAGGCACGACCTTTGACGCTTCCTCGCGTACGGTTTACAGCCGTCTCGTCGAGTTCAAGCATGGCGGTACGGAGATCGAGCCGGGCGTCGCCGACAGCTGGACCGTCTCTGACGACGGCAAGGAATACACCTTCAAGCTGCATCCGGGCGTCAAGTTCCAGACCACCGACTTCTTCACCCCGACCCGCGACCTGAACGCCGACGACGTCGTCTTCTCGTTCGAGCGCCAGCTGCGCGCTGACAATCCGTGGAACAAGTATGTCGAAGGCGGTTCTTATGAATACGCTGCCGGCATGGGCTTCCCGGATCTCGTCAAGTCGATCGAAAAGGTTGACGACCTGACCGTCAAGTTCACCCTGAACCGTCCGGAAGCGCCGTTCCTTGCCGACCTGGCCATGGACTTCGCATCGATCGTTTCCAAGGAATATGCCGACAAGCTCGCTGCTGATGGCAAGATGGCTCAGCTGAACCAGCAGCCGCTCGGCACCGGTCCGTTCACCTTCGTTGCCTACCAGCCGGATGCCGTCATCCGCTACAAGGCCAACGAAACCTACTTCAAGGGCAAGGAAAAGATCGACGATCTCGTGTTCGCGATCACCACGGACGCTTCGGTTCGCGCTCAGAAGCTGAAGGCCGGCGAATGCCACATCCTTCCTTACCCGAACGCAGCTGACGTTTCCGAGCTTAAGAAGGACGAGAACCTGACCGTTCTCGAACAGCCGGGCCTGAACATCGGCTTCCTCGCCTACAACACGCAGATGGCCCCGTTCGACAAGCCGGAAGTTCGCCGCGCTCTGAACATGGCGATCAACAAGCAGGCCATCGTTGACGCCGTCTTCCAGGGCGCCGCAACCGTTGCCAAGAACCCGATCCCGCCGACGATGTGGTCGTACAATGATGCCGTCGTTGACGACAAGTACGATCCGGAAGGCTCGAAGAAGGCTCTCGAAGCTGCAGGCGTCAAGGATCTTTCGATGAAGATCTGGGCAATGCCGGTTTCGCGTCCTTACATGCTGAACGCACGCCGCGCAGCTGAACTGATGCAGGCCGACTTCGCCAAGGCTGGCGTCAAGGTCGAAATCGTCACCCATGAATGGGCCGAATACCTGAAGCTCTCCTCCGACGTGAAGCGCGATGGCGCCGTCATCCTCGGCTGGACCGGCGACAACGGTGACCCGGACAACTTCATGGACACGCTGCTCGGCTGCACCGCTGTTGGCGGCAACAACCGTGCTCAGTGGTGCAACAAGGACTACGACGATCTGATGAAGAAGGCCAAGCAGACGGCCGACGTCGCAGAGCGTACGAAGCTCTATGAGCAGGCTCAGCTGATCTTCAAGAAGGAAGCTCCTTGGGCAACGATCGACCACTCTGTCGTCTTCGTTCCGATGAGCAAGAAGGTCACGGGCTTCCACATGGACCCGCTCGGCATCCACCGCTTCGACGGCGTGGACATTTCCGAATAATAGAAAATCTGTAAACTGTCCGGTGAAAGCCGGGCTTGGCCGGCGGTCGGGATCATCCTGACCGCCGGAAACTATTGGACACCTGCCATGTTACGTTTCTTCATCGGCCGCCTTGCGGTGCTGATCCCAACGTTCCTCGGCGTTTCGCTCATCGCCTTTTCGTTTATCCGCCTGCTGCCGGGCGACCCCGTCATGCTGTTGTCGGGCGAACGAGTCATGGCGCCTGAACGTCACGCCCAGATCATGCATGATCTCGGCTTCGACAGGCCGATGTATGTGCAGTATTTCGATTACCTCGGTAAGGTCTTGCACGGCGATCTCGGAACCTCGATCGTCACCAAGCGCCCGGTTCTCGGCGAATTCTTCACACTGTTCCCCGCTACGCTCGAGCTATCGCTTTGCGCCATCATTCTGGCGGCCGCGCTCGGCATTCCCGCTGGTGTCTTCGCCGCGGTCAAGCGAGGGACGTGGTTCGACCAGAGCGTGATGGGCGTCGCCCTCATCGGCTATTCGATGCCGATCTTCTGGTGGGGCCTGCTGCTCGTCATCTTCTTCTCCGGCTATCTCGGCTGGACCCCCGTTTCGGGCCGCATCTCGCTGATGTATTTTTTCAAGCCGGTCACCGGCTTCATGCTGATCGACAGTCTGCTGTCCGGCCAGGCCGGCGCCTTCAAGTCCGCCGTCAGCTATCTCATCCTGCCGACCATCGTTCTCGCCACGATCCCGCTTGCGGTCATCGCGCGCCAGACGCGTTCGGCAATGCTCGAAGTGCTCGGCGAAGACTATGTGCGCACGGCACGCTCCAAGGGCCTCAAGCCTTTGCGCGTCGTCGGCGTTCATGCGCTGCGCAACGCCATGATCCCCGTCATCACCACGATCGGCCTGCAGGTCGGCGTGCTCCTGGCAGGTGCGATCCTCACCGAGACGATCTTCTCCTGGCCGGGTATTGGCAAGTGGATGGTCGATGCGGTGTTCAAGCGTGATTATGCGGTCGTCCAGGGTGGTCTCTTGCTGATCGCCGGCATCATCATGCTGGTCAATCTGCTTGTCGATGTCACCTATGGCTTTATCAACCCGCGTATTCGTCATTAGGAGCGGCTCATGAGCACGGTAAGCACAAAAACCGGCCAGCCATCCGTCCTTGCGGAGTTCTGGTACTATTTCTCGCGAAACAAGGGCGCCGTCATTGGCCTCTTCATCTTCCTCTTCATCCTGGTCATCGCCATCGGCGCGCCAATCGTCGCGCCGCATGCCCCTGATGAGCAGAACCGCCAGCTGCTGCTGTCGGTGCCGTTCTGGATGGACGGCGGCAGCTTCACCTATCCGCTCGGCACCGATGCCGTCGGCCGTGATATCCTGTCCCGTCTGATCTACGGCGCACGCTTCTCGCTGTTCATCGGCGTCGTCGTCGTCACTCTGTCGGTTGTCGCCGGCGTGCTGATCGGCCTTGTTGCTGGCTATTTCCGCGGCCGCGTCGATATCGTCATCATGCGCCTGATGGACATCATCCTGGCTTTCCCGTCGCTGCTGCTCGCCCTCGTGCTGGTCGCAGTCCTCGGCCCGGGCCTGACCAATGCGATGATCGCCATCTCGATCGTCAACCAGCCGCATTTCGTCCGCCTGACGCGCGCTGCCGTCATGAGCGAGCGCGAGAAGGAATATGTCGTGGCTTCCCGCGTTGCCGGTGCCGGCACGCTGCGCCTGATGTTCAAGACCATCCTGCCGAACTGCCTGGCTTCGCTGATCGTTCAGGCAACGCTCGCCTTCTCGGCGGCGATCCTTGACGCCGCCGCCCTCGGCTTCCTCGGCATGGGCGCTCAGCCGCCGACACCCGAATGGGGCACGATGCTTGCCGAAGCGCGCGAATTCATCCAGCGCGCCTGGTGGGTGGTCACTTTCCCGGGTCTGGCGATCCTCATCACCGTCGTTGCCATCAACCTGATGGGTGACGGCCTGCGTGATGCGCTCGATCCCAAGCTGAAGAGGTCCTGATATGGCACTTCTCGAAATCGAAAATCTCGTCGTCGAGTTTCAGACGTCGACTGGTGCTTTCCGCGCTGTGGACGGCGTCTCGCTGAAGGTCGATCCGGGCGAAGTTCTCGCCATCGTCGGCGAATCCGGTTCCGGCAAGTCGGTCTCGATGCTGGCTGCCATGGGCCTTCTGCCCTGGACCGCCAAGGTCACAGCCGACAAGATGGTCTTCGACGGCCAGAACCTGCTCGGCATGTCCGGCGCCCAGCGCCGCCAGATCATCGGCAAGGATATGTCGATGATCTTCCAGGAACCGATCGCCAGCCTCAATCCGTGCTTCACGGTCGGCTTCCAGATCGAGGAAGTTCTGAAGATCCACCTCGGCCTCGACAAGGCCGCGCGCCGCAAGCGTGCGATCGAACTGTTCGAAGCTGTCGGTATTCCGAACCCGGCGGAGCGGCTCAACCATTTCCCGCACCAGATGTCGGGTGGCCAGTGCCAGCGCGTCATGATCGCCATCGCGATCGCCTGCAATCCGAAGCTCCTGATCGCCGACGAGCCGACCACCGCGCTCGACGTGACGATCCAGAAGCAGATCCTCGATCTCTTGATGCGCCTGCAGCGTGAGCACGGCATGGGCCTGATCATGATCACCCACAATATGGGTGTGGTTGCTGAAACCGCCGATCGTGTCATCGTCCAATACAAGGGCCGCAAAATGGAAGAGGCAGACGTCCTGTCGCTCTTCGAAGCGCCGAAGAGCGATTATACCCGCGCTCTGCTCGCCGCTCTTCCAGACAACGCCACCGGTGATCGCCTGCCGACCATCGGCGAGCTTTTCAATCAGGGAGCGGCACAATGACGCCAGTCCTCGAAGCCAAGAACATCGTCCGCGACTACTATCTCCCGGGCGGCCTCTTCAAGCAGGCAAAGACCGTTCATGCCGTCAAGGGCGTGAGCTTCAAGGTCGAACAGGGCAAGACGCTGGCAATCGTCGGCGAAAGCGGCTGCGGCAAATCCACGCTTGCCCGTATCGTCACGATGATCGACCCTGCCACGGCAGGCGAACTGATGATCGACGGCAAGAAGGTCGATATCGCCGCCGGCGATCTGACGCCGGAAATCCGCCGCAAGGTGCAGATCGTCTTCCAGAACCCCTATGGTTCGCTGAACCCGCGTAAGAAGATCGGCGACATCCTGATGGAGCCGCTGATCATCAACACCAAGACGCCCGCTGCCGAACGGCAGGAACTGGCGATGGCGATGTTGAAGAAGGTCGGTCTCCAGGAGATCCACTTCAACCGCTATCCGCACATGTTCTCCGGCGGCCAGCGTCAGCGTATCGCTATTGCCCGCGCCTTGATGCTGAACCCGCGGCTTCTGGTTCTCGACGAGCCGGTCTCCGCCCTCGACCTCTCGGTGCAGGCACAGGTGCTGAACCTGCTCGCCGACCTGCAGGACGAGCTGAACCTCACCTACGTCTTCATCAGCCACGACCTCTCGGTCGTTCGCTACATGGCAGACGACGTGATGGTGATGTATTTCGGTGAAGCCGTCGAATACGGTAGCCGCGATCAGGTCTTCAGCGATCCGCAGCACAGCTACACCAAGACGCTGTTTGCGGCGACGCCGCGGGCCGATGTCGAAACCATCCGGGCGCGTCTGGCCCGCAAGGCTGCTGCTGCCTCCTGAGGCATGGAAATAGCCGGAACACAGAGGATCAGAGATGCCGGAGAATGACCGCAAGCCCCATGCTATCATCGTCATGGGCGTCAGCGGCTCCGGCAAATCCTCGATCGGCGAGAAACTGGCGGAGGCGTTGAGCCTCCGTTTCGTTGAAGGCGATGCACTTCATCCGCGCTCCAATGTCGAGAAGATGTCGAAGGGCATTCCGCTCACAGACGAGGACCGCATGCCCTGGCTGGACGTGATCGGCCAGACGATCAGGTCCGCGCTCTCCGAAGGCGAGGGTGTCATCGTCTCCTGCTCGGCGCTGAAGCGTATCTATCGCGAACGGCTGCGCGAAGCCGCCGGCGGCAATCTCTTCTTCGTTTATCTTGAAGGTTCGAAAGAACTGCTGATGGACCGCATGGGCCATCGCACCGGCCATTTCATGCCGGCATCGCTGCTGGAAAGCCAGCTTGCAACGCTTGAGGTTCCAACCGGCGAGCCCGGCGTGGTCACGGTCGATATCGACGGCACCATCGACGCGATTGCGGAAGCGGCGCGAATGAAGCTCGCGCCGCTCGGTATTTCCTAGCCGTCGATGCGGCGCAGGTTCTTCTTCTCCAGGAAGAAGAACGGACGGAACTTCACGCCGACAATATTCCCAGCAAAGGCTGACAGCGCCCAGAGATAGCCATGCAGGCTGCCCGAAGCGATGCCGGAGAAATAGGCGCCGATATTGCAGCCATAGGCGATGCGCGCGCCGTAGCCCAGCAGCAGACCGCCGACGACGGCGGCAACGACCGAGCGCAGCGGAATATCCCAGCTCGGAGAGAAACGGCCGGCGAGCGAGGAGGCCAGCATGGCGCCGGCTATGATCCCGAAATCCATGACCGAGGTGATGTCGGCAAAGACGCTGTCGGAGAGCGCCTTGGCATTGGCAGGCGTCTGCCAATAGGCCCAGGCGGTCGGATCGATGCCGAGCAGCACGGCGCCCTTGGCACCCCAGAGCGCAAAGGCTGACGTGATACCCCACGGACGGCCAGCGATGGCCAGCGTCACGAAGTTCAGAAGCGCCAGTGCCACCGCACCGAGGACGAGCGGCCAGGGACCACGCAGGAAGCGCGAAAGGCCCTGGCGCGGCGAGGGGGCCGGTTGCTCGAGCGAGCCATGCCAGCGCTTCTCGACGATAACGCTGATCCAGGCGACGGCTGCGAAGATCGCCAGCGATACGGCGATACCGCCCACAGCGCCGAAGCTCTGCACCAGCGAGGCCGGCGGCAGCGACGGCAGGCTCACCCACCAGTCGAAATTGACCGTGCCGAGCACCGAGCCGATGATGAAGAACAGCAGCGTGATCAGCATGCGCGCATTGCCGCCACCGGCGGTGAACAGCGTACCCGACGCGCATCCGCCGCCGAGCTGCATGCCCATGCCGAACATGAAGGAGCCGACGATAACGCCGAGACCGGCCGGCGAGACGGAGCCCTTCACCTCATGGCCGAACAGCGTGCCGCTTGCCAGGAACGGGAAGAACAGCACGACGGCGATCGCAAGCAGGATCATCTGCACCCGCAAGCCCCGGCCGCGCCCATCGAGGATCAGCACGCGCCAGGCGGAGGTGAAGCCGAAGGCGGCATGGTAGAGCGCGATACCGAGAGCGCCGCCAACGAGGAAGAGGGCGCCTTGCGCCGGGCCGTAGAAATAACCGAGCAGCAGGGTGCCAAGAACGAGCACGATGATCGAGCCGAGCCCCGGCGTGCCGAGCGACGGCTCCTTGATGCCGGGGATGCTGGGTGAAGCGATAGACATGGGATTCTCCTGAAATTCTAGCGCAATACTAGAACTTCAGGTGCCGGTTTTGGAGGAATCCTGTTTCCTGAAAAGCCCCTGATGCGGATTCATCTGGCGGAAAAAGGCCAGTCTGCGCAAGTGCTTAAGGATTGAAACGCTGCGGCGAGTAGGCTGAGATATCGATAAACGGCTTTTCGCCGGTCATCAGCTCCGCCAGCACTCTGCCGGTGACCGGTCCGAGTGTCAGCCCGTGATGCGCATGGCCGAACGCAAACCACAATCCATTATGCCGTGGCGCCTTGCCGATGATGGGCATCATGTCAGGCGTGCAGGGGCGCGCGCCCATCCAGGGTTCGGGGTCCAGCCGCTCGCCGAGCGGGAAGATCGTGCGCGCCACCCTCTCGGCGCGGTCGAGCTGCACCGGCGTTTTCGGGGCGTCGAGCGTTGCGAATTCCGCGCCCGTCGTCAGGCGGATGCCCTTGTTCATCGGCGCCAGGAAGTAGCCGCGCTCGGCATCCAGTGTCCAGTTGTTGAGAACGGCATTTCCCTGCGCGGCGTAATGCATGTGGTAGCCGCGTTTGACGCCGAGCGGGAAGGAATAGCCGAGCCGCTTGGTCGCGACCTCAGCCCAGGGGCCGAGCGCCAGAACCGCATCATCGGCATCGAGCGGGCCTTCCGCCGTGGAGATGCGCCAACCCGAGCCGGCCTGTCCGAGCGAGTTTGCATCGCCGCTGACGAAACGGCCGCCGATGCTTTCGAAATAGGTGCAGTAAGCCGCCGTCAGCGCATGCGGATCGAGAACCGACCACGGATCGCGCCAGCGCAGGCCGCCGGTGAAATTCTGGATCAGGCCCGGCTCGATGCGCGCGACATCGGCTGAACCCAACTTGTCGTACTCGACGCCGAATTCCCGTTCCCAGAGTGCGGCTTCGGCAATCGCCTGGTCGTATTTCTCGGCGGTGCGAAACACCCGCATCCAGCCATCCTTGCGGATCAGCGCTTCGGCATGCGACGCCTCGATCAGGTCCTTGTGTTCAAGCACCGAATTCTCGATCAGCGGCGCATAGGCGCGGGTGATGGCGTCGTGCCGGCGGGCATTGGAATTCCACCAGTAACGGGCGAGGAAGGCGACCTGCTTCGGCAGCGTCTTCAGGTGATAATGCGCGTCGATGCGGTTGTTCAGCGCGTAGCGCAGCAACAGCCCGACCTGCTGCGGAAAACCGTAGGGAACGACGCCCTCGCGCTGGATGAGGCCGGCATTGCCGAAGGACGTTTCGTTACCCGGTGCCTTGCGATCAACCAGCACCGCCTGCCAGCCGCGGCGTTGCAGGTGGATGGCTGTCGAAACGCCGATGATGCCGGCACCAAGCACGATTGCAGTCTTTGTCATTTTTCCTTGCAACCCAATGAGTTCCCAAGCCCGAAAATGCCCTTAGGCTGGCGATGGTGCAAATGAAAAATCGCGTTTCATTTCAATTTCATTGCCCTCTCAATGCTGCATTTTCAACGCGGATGCGAACGGCAAGCATCATGGCGTTCAAAACCGAGAACAGGATCGCGTAGGCGGGCATGCCGAAGGCAAGCGGCAGGGCGGCAATCTCGCCGGTCACGATCACATAGTTCGGATGGTTGAGGAGCTTGTAAGGGCCGGCTCTGACCAGCGTCTCGCCGGGCAGAATGATGATCCGCGTCGTCCAGCGTCCCTTAAGCGTGAAGAGCACCCAGATCCGCAAGGCCTGCAGCACCAGGAAGAGTGCAAGCCAACCCGCTTGAACCGGCTTGCCGGGCGCAAGCAGCCAAAGGCCGCCAAGCCATGCCGCATGCAGGGCGACCATGTAGGCATAATGATCCGCCCCGGCCTCCCGTGCGCCGCGGGCAAAGAGGGCAAGCGTGTTCCGCTTCGCAATCAGCAGTTCCGCCAGCCGCTGCAGCGTGACGAAAGCAAGAAGCAGCAAAGAAACGCCCATCAGCCGATCCTCCGCAAGGTCACGCAGCTTGCCGAAAAGCCCGGCCCCATGGCGATCATCGCCGCGCGCTCCGGCAGACCGGTGGCAATCGCGCGGTCCAGCACGAAAAGTACTGTCGGCGAGGACATGTTGCCGTATTCCGAAAGCACGGCGCGCTCATGGTCAAGAGAGCCCTGTTCGAGCCCCAGCGTCGTTTCCATCGCACCCAGAACCTTCGTGCCGCCCGGGTGGCAGATGAAGCGGCCGATATCGGCGCGTGCCAGCCCGTTGCGATCGAGAATGCCGTTGATCGCAGGCCCCAGTTCGCGCTCGGCGAATGGTGGCAGCGATTGCGCCAGGATGATGCCGAAGCCGGTGTCGTCGATCTTCCAGCCCATGATGTCGAGCGTATCGGAAAACAGGTGCTCGCCTGACGACTCCACCTCGGCAATCCCGCGCTCGCCGTTCTGCAGCACGCAGGCCGCAGCGCCATCGGCAAAAAGCGCGGTCGCTATAATGTTCGGCCGTGTCAGCTCGTCCAGCCGGAAGGCCAGTGTGCAGAGTTCGATGGCGACGAAAAGCACCGTCTTGCCGGGCCGCACCGCCGCCAGCCGCGCCGCGATACCAAGCCCGGAAACACCGGCGGCACAGCCAAGACCGAAGACCGGAACACGTTCGATATCGGCGCGAAATCCAAGCTGCCGTGCCAGCCGAGCATCGAGGCTCGGGGTGACGATCCCCGTCGAGGAGACGGTGACGACGCAATCAATGTCGCCTGCCTTCAGCCCGGCGCCGGCGAGAGCCTTTGCTGCCGCTTCTGCAAAGAGCTGACCGGCAACCTCCGCATAGGCGGCCATCCTGTCCGGCCAGCCGTGATTGTCCTCGAACCAGGAAAGCGGCCGGGCCGCATGGCGCTTATTGATCCCGGCATTCTCGAAAACCCCGGCGAGATGCCTGAAATCCTTGAACCGGTGCGCAAAAAGGCGCGCCGACGTCGCCGCCGCCTCGCTTTGCGTGATGATGGCTTCAGGCACGGCAGTCGCAACGCTAAGCAATGTCACCCGTTCGTTCACGGAGTTCTCCTTTATGCACCCGGCGCTGGAGAACACTACTTAGAGCCGCTTTATTCAGGCTCCCGCCGTCACGAAAAGGTGATGCGAAAAAATGAATGACCCCGCCGAATAAAATCCCGATGACCGGTGTTCTCGGTGTGCAACGTCATTTTCCTGGAGATGTTCCCATGACGACCACAACTGTCCGTATCGCTTCTCTCATCCTCGGTGGCTTCATTGCCGCGGCAACACTTTCCGTCCCGGTCTTCGCCGCAGGCGATGACAGCGAGACTATGCCGGTCTGCAAGAAGGGCGAGGTCTACGACAAGAAGGTCAAGAAGTGCGTGAAGCAGAGCAGCGCCAACATCACCGACGAAAACCGCACCGACTATGCCTATTCGCTGGCAAAGAGCGGCCGTTTCGATGAGGCGCTCGCCATGCTCGACACTGTCAAGGATCAGAACAACGCCGAAGTCCTGAACTACCGCGGCTATGCCACCCGCAAGCTCGGCCGCACCGATGAAGGCATTTCCTATTACCTGCAGTCGGTGAAGCTTGATCCGCAATATGCGAAGGTCCGCGAATATCTCGGCGAAGCCTACGTCATCAAGGGCCAGCTCGACATGGCCAAGGACCAGCTGGCAACGATCAAGACGATCTGCGGCACGGATTGCGAAGAGTACCAGGATCTGAACGCCGCGATCATCGACCCCTCGAAAATCTGAGGATCGGCAAATGGGCGAAGCCGGCTGCAAAGGATTGCTCTGATGGCGGTCGCACACGCCCCGTTTCTTGCCTATAGTCGCGAAAAATCGGAGTCGCCGGTCATCCCGGCGGCGCCGCCGAAAACAGCAGGCGCGGAGGCGGCCATCGCGAGCGAAGCGGATATCAGGACGGGCCTGACGGAGCACCTCTCCCGGCTCTGGCGTTACGGTCTCGTGCTGTCGCGCAAGCGGGATGTCGCCGAGGATCTGGTGCAGCAGACCTGCGTGCGGGCGCTTGAGCGCGCCGCCCAGTTCGAACCGGGCACACGCTTGGACCGCTGGCTGTTTTCCATCCTCCATTCCATCTGGCTGAACGAGATCAGGGCCAGCAAGGTTCGGCAGGGCCAAGGCTTTGCCGATGCCGAGGAAACCCTGGTTTTCGATGGGGCAGGGGCGACCGAAACGCATGTCGCCGCCGCCCAGTTGCTGCGCAAGGTCGATGCCTTGCCGGAGGCCCAGCGCAGCGCCGTCTTCCTGGCCTATGTCGAAGGGCTCGCCTATCGTGAGGTCGCGGAAATCTTGAACATACCGATCGGAACCGTGATGAGCCGCCTTGCCGCCGCCCGCGCCAAGCTCTCCGCCGAAACAGCCGAAGGAGGGCGCCCATGACCAGCAATATCCGCATGCCTTCCGACGAAGAGCTGACCGCCTTTCTTGACGGCGAACTGCCGCAGCCGGAGATGGCGCGCATCGAAGCCTTGGCCAATGAAGACGAGGAAGTGGCTGCCCGCATCGAGTTTCTGGCCAATGGCAGCATGCCGTTCAGCGAAGCTTTCGCACCGCTGCTCGACGAGGCGCCGAAGCAGAGGCTCGAGGCGATGCTTGCCGCGATCCCGGCTCCCGCCGCTGCGGCTGCGAGCGCGGAGCGCTCCACCATCACCCGCCGCGGCCTCTTCGGCGCGCTCGCCGCTTCGCTTGCCATCGGCATCATCGCCGACCGCGCCTATCTCGGCATCGGCCGCAGCATCGGCAGGGACGAGGGCAGCGAGTGGCGCAGCGTCGTTGCCGAATATATCGCCCTTTATACCCCGGATACGCTGGCCGGCCCGGTGCCGCCGGCCGATGTCCAGACCGCGCAGCTCGCCCGCGTCGATGGCAAGCTTGGGCTGAACCTCTCGCCTGAAACGGTGGCCCTGCCGGGCGTCGATTTCAAGCGCGCCCAGCTGCTCGAATACGACGATCATCCCCTGGCGCAGATCGCCTATCTCGATCCCGAGAGCGGGCCGTTGGCGCTCTGCATCATCCGTTCCGACAAAGGGGCGAAGCAGCCCGATATCGAGGGGCGCAAGGGCATGAACGTCATCTACTGGTCGACGGCGACCCATGCCTTCATGCTGATCGGCCACGCGCCGGTCGATCGGATGCGCGAAATTGCCGATGCGGTGAGGCCAAAACTGACGGCCTGAAGCTGTCTCGCCATCTTCATGCCGATTTTGCGTGGTTTTGCGTGAGCCTCTCCGAATGAAGGGGCGCATCAGCGTGAACTGGATCAATCGTTATATCGACGAGCCGTTGCTGGAAGGCGCGGCGAGCGTGCTCAGGGCATGGCATATCCGCACCGGCCAGGCGCCGGAACGGCTGGAGCCGGTCTGGAATCTCATCGTCATTTCGCTTCTGACGGCAGGCTGCTGGTATGGGCTCGCGGGCATGCCGCTGGCGCTCAGCCTCGCCGCCCTCCTGGCGCTCGCTCTACCATCGCTGCGCAAGCTTCTGCGGCTGAAGAAATCCAACCCCTATGACGCCCGCCAATACAAGTCGGCTCGCGCCCGCGCCGTTTCCAAGCGCGAGGCCGAATGGTCGCTGCGCATGACGGTGCTTTCGGTATCGGGCGGCCTGCCGTTTCTCGCCGGCAGCGACGATCCTGTTGGACACGCCTTCATGGCCGGCGCCTGCGTCTGGTTCGTGCTGACGGCGCCGGTCAAGTTCTATCTGGATGCCGCCGAGCCGCCCGCGCCCGATCAGGGCGACCGCGCCGAACGCGCGCTCTTCAATTTCGGCTGACAGCTCACGCGAAATCTCATTCTGAAATGGCCGCCCATGGAACTAAGTCCTTGGGCGGCCGTTATTATGTCAGTCCAACGCATAGGAGATCGCCATGCTGTATTACGCTCTGGTATTCCTCGTCGTGGCACTGATTGCCGGCGTGCTCGGCTTCGGCGGCATTGCAGGCGCTTCGGCGTCCATCGCGCAGGTTCTTTTCTTCATATTCCTGGTTCTCTTCGTCGTCTCGCTCGTCATGCGCTTGATGCGCCGCTGACGGCAGCGAACGAACAGGATCGCATCCCGGCCCGGCGGTGAAACGCCGGGTTTTCTGTATCTTTAACAAGTGCTTGCGTGCGAAAATGACACGCCCGCCCGGAAAATTCCGGCGTAAAGATTGGATTCAACATTTCCCGGTAAACTGCCGTTAGCCATTCTTCCGGCCCCGTTCGGGCCTGATGAAGCCAATGTCGTTTTCTGTGTTGTGTACGGGTTCCATGCGTTTTTTGGCTGTTCCTGCGATCTTTCTTGCCTGCCTGACTGTGTCGGGCTGCGCATCCAGCACGACCCCCGAGGGTCTGGTTTCCGGCGTAGTGTCGAAGGAAACGACGAGCTCGGTGTCCCCGCCACCGGCGCCCGTTTCGGCCGCGCCCGTCTATGCGCAGGCCGCGCCCTCAGCTCCCATGCCGCATCAGGAAGAGCTGGCCTGGGCAGGCCAGGTGCCGCAGCCGCAGGCCTTCGAGCCCGTCAATCGCGTCGTCGGCGCGCCGGTTCCCGCCGAGCGCCCGGAAGCGCTGATGGCGGCACCGGTGCCGATGGCCGAACCCGCCTTTGCCCCGCGCACTCGCTCGCGGATCTATGCCCATCAGTTCCGCGATGCCAAGCCGATCAATTTCGGCCGCGCCTCACCGCGCAAGCTCGCCGTCCACGGCGTCGATGTCTCGCGCTGGCAGGGCAATATCGATTGGGCGACGCTCAGAACCCAGGGCGCCAACTTCGCCTATATCAAGGCCACCGACGGCGGCGACCATCTCGACCCGATGTTCCGCACCAACTGGCAGCGCGCCAAGGCCGCAGGCATGAAGCGCGGCGCCTATCACTTCTTCTACTGGTGCCGCACCGCCGGCGAACAGGCCGACTGGTTCATGCGCAACGTGCCGCGCGATCCTGACGCCCTGCCGCCTGTTATCGACGTCGAGTGGAACGGCGAATCCAGCTGCAAGCGCCGCCCGTCACCGGAGCGCGTCGTCGAAAAGATGCAGGTCTTCATGGACAAGCTGGAGCGCTACTACGGCAAGCGCCCGATCATCTACACGGCGCCCGATTTCTACCGCGACAACCTGCGCGGCCAGTTCCCGAGCCACCCCTTCTGGCTCCGCTCCGTCGCCGCCCACCCGGCCCAAGTCTATCCCGGCCGCCGGTGGATGCTCTGGCAGTATTCGGGTTCAGGGCTCTCCCAGGGCGTTCAGGGCAAGATCGATTTGAACGTGTTCCATGGGTCGGAAGCGGAGTGGCATGAGTTCGCGGCGCCTCGGGAGGGGTGAGGGGGGACGGCCAGTTTTCTATGAGGACTGTTCCTCCCCAATCACCCAGCAAAATCGATGTCGAAGTATCGGTTGCGCCGGCCGTCGGTTTATCCTGCTGCTGCCTACGGCCGAATTCGTGAAGAGACTGACAATGCCATGGACGTCGTCGCGCTCGAGGCCGGATAAGTGGGAGCGCATCATCCTTCTCGCTATTTCAACCAGTAATAGTTTTCCATATCCTCTGATTCGACAGTTCGACGCGTGGCAACGTCGATTGAGGGCTGACTTTGAGCGATCCGGATTACGAATTTGTGGCATACATCGACGAAGCGGGAGACCCTGGCCTCAAGCGGGTACGGCCGCTCGATCAGGTTGGCAGCACCGAATGGATGACCATTTCGGCTGTGCTAGTGCGTCGGCGCTATGACGACGACCTAAAAGCCTGGGTATCTGAGGTACTGCAAACGATCGGCAGTGCTAATAGCCAGATCATTCATTTCAAAGATTTGACTGATTCTCAGAAACTAGCCGTGTGCGCGGATCTCAGTCAGCGACCGGTTCGCCTGTTTGTGGTTGCATCAAACAAGAAGAACATGCGCGGATACCGCAATGAGCGGGCAGAAAAAGCCGGATCAAGGCAATGGTTTTATAATTGGCTTGTGCGACTGCTGATCGAACGCGTTACCGATTACTGTTTTCGATATGCCGTCCGGAATGGATTGGTTCGCCGTCATGTCAAGTTTGTCTTTTCGCAGACGGGAGGACATTCTTATAGCCAGACCGCCGCTTATCATGAACTCCTGAAATACCAGTCGCGCGGTGGCAGCATGATGTTGAATAAAAGAGTGCCGCGATGGGAGGTGATGAGTTTTAAATTAGTTGAACATTTCCCGCATTACAAACGGGCAGGCCTCCAGCTCGCGGATGTAGTGGCGAGCGCGTTTTACCAAGCCGTAGATAACTTAGATACGGGCCGTGCGAGCCCAAATATGCGATTGCTCTAGAAGATCGATTGGCGTTCGACGCACACGGAGAAAGACGAGATTATAGCGTAATCTTACAGCCGACGCCCGATTGGAGCGCAGGCATTTCCGAAGATCAGAAGAAAATATTCCGTTACTACGGCTATCATTTCGTAAAAAGGTGGTAGGCCCCGATTCCCGTTTCGTTCGGCGCTTGCAGGCTACCTCAGTGCAGCCATACCCCGAATAAGATACCTAGGCATCAGGATACTTCGGCGAACCTACCGCCTATTATTCTAGGAATTTTATCCGAGTTCTCAAAATGACGTTTTGTTAACGACAAGTCAGTTTCGAATATCTAGCCTAGCAAGTTCCTCTGTCACCTCTGCGGCATCGCGCTCAGTCTATGGGTCGTCCGAACCGGATATTCCTTACATCCGTCCTACGCGCATAAACTCCCAAGACGTGTCGCTCGGGAAGCTCGAAGTTAGAATAAACTTCCAAATTGGAAATACTCTTCGAACACGAATTGCCAACGACTAGAAGAAAATTTGGCTGGGGAACCTGGACTCGAACCAAGATTAACGGAGTCAGAGTCCGTCGTTCTACCATTGAACTATTCCCCAGCAGGAGCGGCGCGTCGGCCGCTTCGCTGTCGTGCGGGGCTTATAACCAAATCGCGGCGGAATGCAAATAGCTGTTTTGAAAAAATTTCAGGGCATGTGGATGATGCGTTTCAGGGGCTTCTAAAACTGTTTTCAAAAAGAATTTGGTGATTTTGGCATGCGCTGGTATTCTTGCGGCAACGCAAAAATCTAATGAGCGCCAGCAGCATACCGTTCAGGCCTTGCGCGGCGCGTGGAAAAACAACGTGGAAGACCCCGAAGGCGGCGCCAAGCCGCAATTTGACGGGGCGCCAGCGGCACAGCGCAAGGACGGTAAAAAGTCCAGGCGCCGCAAGGGAAAACGTGGCGGCCAGAACCGCAACGCGCCCCAGGCCGCTTCGCAGACCGCCTCCGGACCCTCTGGAGACGCTGCGCGCCCAACGGAAAACACCGCAGGGAATCCGTCCCGCAAGCGCAAGCGCCGCCGCCGTGGCAATACTGTGCCGCAGACCGGCGCGGCGCCGCAGGCCTCCGTTCAGCATCAGAAGGTTGCCGATGGTGCGGCCAACCCGGCTGGCGATTCGGAGCATGCCTCGCGCCGCAACCGGCGCAAGCACCGTGGCAAGCGCGGCCTTCAGGGCCGTCCGCTGACGCCGGAGAAGACCGCTTCCCAGCCATCGTCTGCTGCAAATCAGCCCTCCGCCCGGGCGAACAGCCACGCCGATGCACGAAGCGGCGACCAGCCGCGCCCGCATCGCGCCGGCGAACGCGAGCATCACGGCTTCGAACATGCCTGGCCGGACGAGCTCTATGCAGCGCTCGACCTCGGCACCAACAATTGCCGCCTGCTGATTGCCCAGCCGACACGCCCCGGCCAGTTCCGCGTCGTCGATGCCTTCTCGCGTATCGTCCGCCTCGGCGAGGGGCTGGCGGCCAGCGGCCGTCTCTCCGACGAAGCGATGGATCGCGCCGTCGATGCGCTTCGCGTCTGCGCCGGCAAATTGAAGAACCGCGAAATCCGCCGTATGCGGCTGATCGCCACCGAAGCCTGCCGCCAGGCATCGAACGGCGAAGCGTTCCTGGAGCGCGTCGTTGCCGAAACCGGTCTGGATCTCGAAATCATCGACCGCGAAACCGAAGCCCGGCTTGCGGTCTCCGGATGCTCGTCGCTTGTCGGGCGTGAAACCCGCTCAGTCGTGCTGTTCGATATCGGCGGCGGCTCGTCCGAGATCGCCGTCATCCGCATCGGCGAAAACCGATTCAGCCGTCTCGCGAATCACATCACCCACTGGACCTCGCTGCCGGTCGGCGTCGTCACGCTGTCCGAGCGCCATGGCGGCAGGGACGTGACGCCTGATGTCTTCGAAGGCATGGTCAGCGAAGTCGCGGGCATGCTCTCCGGTTTCGATTGCCCCGATATCGAGGTTGCCCAGTCGACCGATTTCCATCTGATCGGCACATCGGGCACGGTGACGACGCTTGCCGGCGTCCATCTCGATCTGCCGCGCTATGACCGCCGCAAGGTGGATGGTATCTGGTTGTCGGATGACGAAGTTTCGGCCATGCAGGCGAAGCTCCTGTCGTGGGATTTTGCAAGCCGCGCCGCCAATCCGTGCATCGGCCCCGACCGGGCCGATCTGGTTCTGGCCGGTTGCGCCATTTTGGAAGCCATCCGCCGCCGCTGGCCGAGCCCGCGCATGCGCGTTGCCGATCGCGGCTTGAGGGAAGGCCTGTTGACCGACATGATGGCGGATGATGGCGTCTGGCGCCGTCACCGCAATCGCCGCGGCCAGCGTGGAAGGTAAGAGAACAATGACCAAGGCACCCATTGCGGGCAACCGCACCGGCCGCAAGCTCGGCCAGCGCGTCAAGAACAAGAAGATGAAGGCGTCGTCGCGCCAGTGGCTGCAGCGCCATATCAACGATCCCTATGTGCAGCGCGCGCAGCTCGAGGGCTATCGCGCCCGCGCGGCCTTCAAGCTGCTGGAGATCGACGAGAAGTACAACATCCTCAAGGGCGCCCGCCGCATCATCGATCTGGGCGCCGCTCCGGGCAGCTGGTCGCAGATCGCCGCCAAGGTCACCGGTTCGACCGACGAGGATATCCGCGTCGCGGCCATCGACTTCCTGGAAATGACGCAGCTTCCGGGCGTCAAGGTTCTGCAGCTCGACTTCCTGGATCCATCGGCGCCTGAAGCGCTGATGGAAGCCGTCGGCGGCACGCCCGATCTCGTCATCTCCGACATGGCGGCGCCGACCACCGGCCATCACCGCACCGATCACCTGCGCACCATGCATCTCTGCGAGGTCGCAGCGCATTTCGCCATCGAGGTGCTGGGTGAAGGCGGTCACTTTCTGACCAAGACCTTCCAGGGCGGCACCGAGCGCGAGCTCTTGACCATGCTGAAGCAGCATTTCAAGCAGGTCGTCCACGTCAAGCCGGCATCGTCGCGCGCCGAATCGGTCGAGATGTTCCTGCTCGCCAAGGGCTTCAAAGGCCGTCAAAAACAGGTTGACGTTACGGAAGCTTGATCTTTCAGGTGAACTGGGGCGATTATGACAGTCCCAAGACTTGGAATATCACAGACCCATGCTTCTCTATCTGACCCTCGGAACCAATGACATCGAGCGGGCACGGCATTTCTATGATGCCATCATGCCGCCGCTCGGCTATCGCTGCCAGCGCTATTCGGAAGAAGAAATCGGCTATTCGGCCGATGGCGATACCCGCTGCCGGCTCTGGGTGGTCACACCGTTCAACCGGCGCCGCGCGTCGAATGGCAATGGCACGATGGCCGCACTGTCTGCGGCGAACCGGGCCGATGTCGATGCCTTCTACGCGGCGGCGATCGCCGCTGGCGGCAAGGACGAAGGCGAACCGGGCCTTCGCCCGTTCCACGACAATTTCTACGCCGCCTATGTCAGGGATCCTGACGGCAACAAGCTCAGCGCCGTCTGCGAGTTGCCGGAATAGGCTATTTCACCGCCTGCTGCTCGGCCTCGATGGCGGCAGGCGTGATCGGCTTGCCACGATGGCCGGAGACCACGGCCCCGGCATTCCTGTCCATGCGGATGAACGGGATCATCGCGATGAGCGTCAGCGCGGCGATGACGTAGAAGGCGACGTGGAAATCGGCCACCTGCAGCGCTTCGCCGCGGAAATAGATGCAGGTTTCCAGGATCATGGCGGCAACGGAAACGCCGAGCGCCAGGCTGATCTGCTGCATCACCGAACTCATCGACGTCGCCTGACTGGCCTCCGAATCCTTGATGTCGGCAAAGGCCAGCGCATTGATGCCGGTGAAGATGAACGATCGCGAGAAGCCGCCGATCAGCAGAATGATGACGATCGCCAGATGCGGGGTCTCCGGCGTGAAGAAGCCCGTTGCGGCGGTGACAACGGTCGTCACGCACGCCGCAGTCAGCAGCGTCGAGCGGAAACCGGCGGCGGCAAAGACGCGGCGCGCCATGAACTTGGTGGTGATCGCCCCGATCGCCCCCGAGAAGGTGATGAGGCCGGATTGAAACGGCGTCAGGCCGAAGCCGAGCTGCAGCATCAGCGGTGTCAGGAATGGCATGGCGCCGACGCAGATGCGAAACAGCGTGCCGCCCGTGGTCGAGGCGCGGAAGGTGGCGTTCTTGAAGAGGTCGAGGTTCAGGATCGGCGCCGGGTGGCTTCGGGCGTGGCGGACGTAAAGCCAGCCGCAGATGAGACCGACGATTGTCGCCGTGATGCCAATGACCGGCGGCAGCGCAGGCAGGCTGACGACCGAAAGGCCGAAGACGACGCCAGCCGCGGAAACGGATGTCAGGATAAACCCGATGACATCGAGTTTCGGTGGCCGCGTTGCCTCGACATGCGGCAGGAAGATGGTCGCCAGCCACACGCCGATGACGCCGACCGGAACATTGATGAGGAAGATCCAGTGCCAGCTGAAATAGGTGGTGATGAAACCGCCGAGCGGCGGTCCGGCCAGCGGGCCCACCAGCGCCGGAATGGTGAGCAGCGCCATGGCAGAGACAAGATCGCTGCGCTGCGTCGTTCGCACCAGCACGAGGCGGCCGACCGGGGTCATCATCGAGCCGCCGATACCCTGCAGGAAGCGGGCGAAGACGAATTCGACGAGATTGGACGAACTGGCGCAGAAGATCGAGCCGACGACGAAAACGCAGATGGCCAGCCGGAAGATATTCTTGGCGCCGAACCTGTCGGCCATCCAGCCGCTGATCGGAATGAAGACGGCAAGCGATACCATGTAGGAGGTCAGCGCCAGCTTCAGGGTGATCGGGTTGACATGCAGGTCATTGGCGATCGCCGGGAGTGCGGTTGCGATAACGGTCGAATCCATCTGCTCCATGAAGAGCGCGACGGCAAGGATCAGCGGAACGATGCGGTTCATAGGCGAAAGCCTTGAATGGTCTTGGGGGCGGCTGCTGTTTAGTCCCGGGCTCGGTCTCTGCCAATCCCGGAAATGCTGAAGTCTACACATCCGCTTCACGTCTGCGTGAGACGGCTTGTTCGACAACTTCTCCTTTCAACATTGACATATGCTTACGCCGCCGCGGCCAGAAATGCCCGGCAAGCACGTGGGGATGAGTGCGAATAGAGATCGCACGTTGCCGGAGGATGGATATATGGCAGTTTCATTGGGGATGAAGCGGCGCACGCTTTTTGCCGCAGGTCTTGGCCTGCTGGCGGCGCCGGCCATTTTGAGAATACCGGCCCAGGCGGCCGAGACCGGAGATAAAGCAAAGATGACGACAGCATTGCCAGAGATCAATCAATTCAAGCTGGGTTCCTTCAAGATCACCGCCGTCCGCGACGGCAGCAACGTACTGGAGAAGCCGTTCGAAACCTTCGGCACCAATCAGGACCCGGAAGCAGTGAAGGCGCTGCTCACCGAAAACTTCCTGCCTGCCGACAAGTTCGTGAACAGCTATTCGCCCGCAATCATCGACACCGGTTCCGATGTGATCCTCGTCGATACCGGCTTCGGTGCCGGCGGCCGGGAGCGTGGCATGGGCAAGCTGCAGGATGGCCTGAAGGCTGCGGGCTACAGCGTTGATGACGTCACCGTCGTGGCGCTGACCCACATGCACGGCGACCATATCGGCGGCATGATGGAGAACGGCGCGCCAGCCTTCAAGAATGCTCGCTATGTCGCCGGTCAGGCGGAATACGATTTCTGGACCGACAAGGCCCGCGAGGGCACGCCTGCCGAAGGTGGGCACAAGGCGGTTCTCGCCAATGTCGTGCCCTTTGCCGAAAAGACCACCTTCATCAAGGAAGGCGATTCCGTCGTCAGCGGCATCACCGCGATGCTGGCGCCCGGCCATACGCCCGGCCACATGGTCTTCCATGCGCAGTCCGACAACAAGCAGCTGGTCTTCACAGGCGATACGGCAAACCATTACATCCTGTCGCTGCTGCATCCGGAATGGGAAGTGCGCTTCGACATGAACAAGGCCGAGGCCGCCGCCTCGCGCAAGAAGGTGTTCGACCTGATCGCCACCGACAAGATCGCTTTCCTCGGCTATCACATGCCGTTCCCGGCGGTCGGTTTCGTCGAGAAGCAGGGGGCTGGCTACCGCTTCGTCCCGAAGAGCTATCAGTTCGATATCTGACGAAGAGAAGAGGGGGAGCGGTGCTTGCCGCTCCCCGTTGATATCAAAGAGCGCTGCGCTGCCAGAAGGCCAGCGGATTGCGCCGGGAAATGCGGTAGACCGCTGCCGGCGGAAAATTCTGGATCGTTCGTCCCACGAACACCGCCTTCAAACCCAGCCGGTCGAGGATCGGCCTCGGCACCGGGCAGCGCGGCCCATAGGTGAACTGGTAAAAATTGCCCTGATTGCCGAGATGCCTGAAGGCACCGGCCAGGATCGCCATCACCTGGCGCGGTGGCATGGAGAGCAACGGCAACCCGCTGACGACGGCGCCCGCAGGGCCGCCAAGCTCAAGCTGGCCGATCTTCGCCGCATCGCTTTCCACGATCGCCGCCTGCGGAAATCGCTCTGCCAGCATGCCGGTAAATTCCCGGCCTTTCTCGATCAGCACCAGATCGCTCTCGGAAACGCCGCGGCCGAGCAGGGCGCGCGTGAAGACGCCGGTGCCCGGCCCGAGCTCGATGACGCGCCCGGCCGCCGGATCGATCTCCTGGGTAATCAGCTGGGCCAGTGAGTGGCCCGACGGAATGGCGGAGGCGACGCGCAGCGGATTTCGCAACCAGGCGCGCAGAAACAGGAAAGTATCGGAGGATGTGCAGGTGCAGGAGGTGTTCACGGCGTGCAGGCTCCAGGGTCCGTTGAAAGGTGGAAGTGTGACGTCTTGAAAAGAATGCGGTCCAGCCCGTGGAGACATGGGAGCCGCGAAAGCGGCAAACAAGGCCGCCAGCCCTAAGAATGCGCCACATCGTCCTATTCCCTGGACGCGCATCAGGCATTCGCGTTTTGCTATTCCCAACCTGTCATAGACGTGTTACCAGCCCTCGCCAACTTCCAAAGCAACCCTTGCACACCGCCGGTGCGGACGATTCGTTCCGGGTGGGGTCGCATTTTTCTTATTTGAAGGAAATTGGCCATGGCTCGCATCATTGAAACGCCGACCGGTTTGGACGCACTCACGTTTGACGACGTGCTGTTGCAGCCCGGTCATTCCGAAGTTCTGCCGGGCCAGACCAGCGTCGCGACACGTATCGCAACCGACTTCGAACTGAATATCCCGATCATTTCGTCTGCCATGGACACCGTCACGGAAAGCCGTCTGGCGATCGCCATGGCCCAGGCCGGCGGCCTCGGCGTCATCCACAAGAACCTGACGCCTGTCGAGCAGGCCGAGCAGGTCCGCCAGGTCAAGAAGTTCGAAAGCGGCATGGTCGTCAACCCCGTCACCATCGGCCCCGATGCGACGCTCGCCGATGCGCTGGGCCTGATGAAGATGTACTCGATCTCCGGCATCCCGGTCGTTGAGAAGTCCGGCCGCCTCGTCGGCATTCTCACAAACCGCGACGTTCGCTTCGCCTCCGATCCTTCGCAGAAGATCTACGAGCTGATGACCCGCGAAGGCCTCATCACCGTCAAGGAAAATGTCGATCAGCAGGAGGCCAAGCGCCTTCTGCACGCGCACCGCATCGAAAAGCTGCTGGTCGTCGATGGCGAAGGCCGCTGCGTCGGTCTGATCACCGTCAAGGATATCGAGAAGTCTCAGTTGAACCCGAACGCTTCGAAGGATGCGCAGGGCCGTCTTCGCGCTGCCGCTGCCGTCGGCGTCGGTGATGACGGTTTCGAGCGTGCCGAGCGCCTGATCGAAGCCGGCGTCGACCTTCTGGTCGTCGATACCGCCCACGGTCATTCGCAGGGCGTTCTCAATGCCGTGGCGCGCGTCAAGAAGCTGTCCAACTCGGTTCGCGTCATGGCCGGCAACGTCGCCACCTCTGATGGCACCAAGGCGCTGATCGATGCCGGTGCGGATGCGGTCAAGGTCGGTATCGGCCCGGGTTCGATCTGCACGACGCGTATCGTCGCCGGTGTCGGCGTTCCGCAGCTCGCAGCCATCATGTCGGCTGTCGAAGCAGCGCAGGCGCAGGACGTCCCTGTGATCGCCGATGGCGGCATCAAGTTCTCCGGCGACGTTGCCAAGGCGATCGCCTCGGGCGCATCGGCCGTCATGATCGGCTCGTTGCTCGCCGGCACCGACGAAAGCCCGGGTGAAGTCTACCTCTACCAGGGCCGTTCCTTCAAAGCCTATCGTGGCATGGGCTCCGTCGGCGCCATGGCCCGCGGCTCGGCTGACCGCTACTTCCAGGCCGAAGTCCGCGACACGCTGAAGCTCGTGCCTGAGGGTATCGAGGGCCAGGTTCCCTACAAGGGTCCGGTATCGGGTGTGCTCCACCAGCTCGCAGGCGGCCTGAAGGCTGCCATGGGTTATGTCGGCGGCAAGGACCTCAAGGAGTTCCAGGAACGCGCCACCTTCGTGCGCATTTCCGGTGCCGGTCTGCGCGAAAGCCATCCGCATGACGTGACGATCACCCGCGAAAGCCCGAACTATCCGGGCTCCGGCGTCTGATAATGACAGCGGGCAGCCGGATACCGCTCCGCATCATCGGGCTGCTCGCCGTTCTCTGCATTGCCGCTTTTGGCTGGGCGCTCTTCGGTTTCGTCCTGCCCTTTCAGCACGAAACCGGCCGCGCCATGCTCGATACCTATGTCGCAGGCTATGACGAGGCGACTGTCGCGGCCATGCAGTCCTTGCTGAAGGACAATGCTGCCGCCTATGGAATTCTCCGTTCCATGTATCTCGGCCCCGAGCTGGTGTTTCCCGCCTTGCTGGCGATGCTACTCCTGAGCCTCATCCTCAAGCTCGAGACGACAGGGCGATATTTCGGCAAGCCGGTTCACCCGGCCCTTGTAAAAGCCGTCCTGGCATTGCCGCTCATCTATGCGTTTTCCGATTATGCCGAAAACATATCCAGCCTGATTGCCTTCGGCGGCAGCCCGTCTTCGACCACCGCGGTCACCATCCTGCCCTGGCTGACCAAGCTGAAATTCGCCTCGCTCGCCGTCACCGTGATCGCCATCATCCGCTTCGCGCTGATCCGTTTCGGGCCGAAGGACGAAGCCTAGCGCGGCCAGCGCCAGGGCGGGTTAGAAAGCCGCGCAATCATGAATTCCGACAGTGCCTCGATCTTCGCCGGGCGTGCCCGCGCCGATGGCGTGACGAAATAGAGCGCCCCGCTCGGCAGCGTCCAGTCCTGCAGGATCGCCTTCAGCCGCCCGTCCGCCAGATATTCGCTGGCCAGGAATTCCGGAAGTTCGCAGATCCCGAGACCGCGCAGCGCAAGCGGCACCAGAGCTTCGGAATTGGTCGCCCTCAACGGCCCGCTAGGCGTCACATATTCCTCATCGCCCTGCCGGTTCTTCAGGCGCCAGACATCCTGCTTCGGCCGGTAGGAGTAGCCGAGCAGATGATGGGCGGCGAGATCGCGTGGATGGTCGGGGCAGCCGTATTTCTCAAGGTAGGCGGGTGCGGCCAGAATGAACGGCGCAACCGGCGCCAGCCGCCGCGCGACCAGCGATGAGTCGGGCAGCACGGCGATCCTGAGCGCCGCATCGAAGCCGTCGCCGACGAGATCGACGCTGGCATCGCTCATATGCAGGTCGATGCTGATGTCAGGATATTGCTCGAAGAAATCGGGCAGGATCGGCGCCACCCAGCGCAGGCCGAAGGACATCGGCACAGCCAGCCGGATCAGCCCGCGCGGACGGCTGGAGAGTTCGCGGGCGGCATTCTCCATCTCTTCTGCTTCGCAATAGATGCGCGTTGCCCGGTCGGCGAGCCGTGCTCCGAACTCGGTCAGCGAGAGCTGCCTGGAGGTGCGGTTGAAGAGCCGCGCGCCGAGCCGTTCTTCCAGCCTTGCGACACCGCGCGAGACGGTGGCAACCGAGACGCCGAGCGTCTTTGCCGCGCGGGCAAAAGAGCGCTCTTCCGCCACCTTGGCAAACATCGCGAGGCCTTCGAAATCGGGCAATTTCATCGTTTCAAATCTGCAAGGATGACTTTCATTTCTTTCTATTCCGAAATGATCTGGTCGTCCATATCTCATCATCAGTCGAACACAAGGAGACGACTGATATGACCCAGAGACTGAATGGAAAGATTGCCGTCATCACCGGCGCCACCTCGGGCATCGGCCTTGCCACCGCCAAACGTTTCGCCGCCGAAGGCGCACGCGTCTTTATCACCGGCCGCCGTGCCGATGTGCTGCAGAAGGCCGTCGCCGAAATCGGCGGCAATGCCACCGGTATTCAGGCCGACTCGGCAAAGCTTGCCGATCTCGACAGGCTCTACGCGCAGGTGAAGGCTGAGGCCGGCCGCATCGATGTGCTGTTCGTCAATGCCGGCGGCGGCTCTTTCGCACCGATCGGCGAAATCACCGAGGAGCAGTATGACGATACCTTCGGCCGCAATGTGAAGGGCGTGCTCTTCACCGTGCAGAAGGCGCTGCCGCTGCTCGCCAAGGGCTCTTCCGTTATCCTCACCGGCTCGACGGCAGGATCGACCGGGACGCCAGCCTTCAGCGTCTATGCCGCTTCCAAGGCTGCGATCCGCAATTTCTCGCGCAACTGGATCCTCGACCTCAAGGATCGCGGCATCCGCATCAATACGCTGAGCCCCGGCCCGACCGAGACCACCGGTCTCGTCGAACTTGCCGGTCAGGACAAGGCGCAGCAGCAGGGCTTGCTCGATCTTCTGGCCGGTCAGGTCCCGATGGGCCGCGTCGGCCATGCAGATGAGATCGCCGCTGCCGCACTCTTCCTCGCCTCCGACGACTCGAGCTTCGTCACCGGTGCCGAGCTCTTTGCTGATGGCGGTATCGCCCAAGTCTGAACCTCAGGCCCGCTGCGTCTTTTCGCGGCGGGCATTCCTCTGGCAAGCGCTTTCCTTTTCCTTTACTGCTCTGAAAAATTTGAAAGAAGCGGAAAGGAAATGCCCATATGACCGGTTTCGAGATCTTCTGGCCGATCGTCGGCCAAGTCGTCCTGGTCTTCATCCTTTACGGCCTGCTCGGCTACCGCCGCCGCCGGATGGTGAGGCAGGGCAAGATCAGGATTTCCGAATACCGCGAAAACCGGGATGAGCCGCCCGAGAGCCTTTTTGTCAAGAACAGCATCGCCAATCAGTTCGAGCTGCCGGTTCTCTTCTATGTCTGCTGCGTGCTCCTCTACATCACCGAGGCCGATAATCTTCCGTCGCTCGTGCTCGCCTGGCTCTTCGTCGTGCTGCGCTACGCACACGCCTATGTTCACGTGACCAGCAACAACATGCGCATCCGCAGCCCGCTCTTTGCGCTCGGCTGCGCCGCTCTGCTCGGCATGTGGGGTTGGCTGATCGGCTGGATGGCCTTCAGCGGGTAACGCATATTTGTACACCGCTTGTTTTGCGCTGACCTATCTTCCTGCTCGGGCATGGCCCGGGTAGGGAAGAGGAGATCGATATGGACAAGCCGGAAATCACACAGGCGATGATCAGCGCCTATGATGAATACACACATCTGACATTGGACCGCCGCGGCTTCATGGACAAGCTGACGAAGCTTGCCGGATCCGCAGGCGCCGCCGCCGTCATCGCTCCGATGCTGGCGGCAAACAAGGCCGCAGCCGAAATGGTGCCGGCCGGCGACGGGCGGCTGACGGCGAAAGACGTGACTTATCCGGGCGGCAGCGGCGAGATGAAGGGGTATCTCGTCGAGCCGAAGGCCACATCTGGCAAGATCGGCAGCGTCATCGTCATTCATGAGAACCGCGGCCTCAACCCGCATATCCGCGATGTCGCCCGCCGCATGGCTCTGGAAGGCTTCATCGCGCTGGCCCCCGATTTTCTATCGCCGCTCGGCGGCACGCCTGAAAACGAGGATCAGGCCCGCGAGCTCTTCGGCAAGCTCGATGCCGCAGCCACGGCGGCTAATGCCGAAGCGACGCTGAAATATCTGCAGACGCTGCCCAATGCGAACGGCAATGTCGGCGCCATCGGCTTCTGCTGGGGCGGCGGCACGGTCAACAACTTCGCCACCAAATCGCCGGAGCTCAAGGCGGGTGTCGCCTATTATGGCGCCCAGCCGAAGGCGGATCAGGTGCGCGGTATCAAGGCGGCGCTGATGCTGCACTATGCCGGTCTCGACGATCGCATCAATGCCGGCATCGATGCCTACAAGAAGGAGCTGGAGGCCAACGGCAAGAATTTCCAGATCTTCGTCTATGATGGCGTCAATCACGCGTTCAACAACGATACGTCGTCTGCGCGATATGACAAGAAGGCTGCTGATTTGGCCTGGAGCCGCACCGTGGATTTCCTCAAGAAGAACCTGGCCTGATCTTTCGGCTGCCAAGTCATCCACAGGGTTAGACATGAAAAATCGGGGCATTTTGCTCCGATTTTTGTCGAGTTTGACAGTTCGATAAAATGCGAAGTTTTCCCTTCACGGCGCATGAAGACCTGCATGCCATATCGCTCGGATGCGCCGGTTTGAGACAGCTGCCGCCGCTCAAGAATAAGCTGTGGGGGCGGGTCGGCATGAGCATAGACAATGTGGATCGCATCGGCCTGCGCCGGAAACCGAAGCAGGAGCGCAGCATTCAGCGTTTCGACCTCATCCTCTCGGCCGCCGCCGAGCTCATTGCCGAAAAGGGTGTCAGCGCCATGCGCATGACCGAGCTCGCCGTCGCCGCCAAGGTGCCGATCGGCTCAGTCTATCAGTACTTTCCCGAAAAGGCGGCGATTGTCAAAGCGCTGTTCGATCGTCATGCCAGCGAGGTACAGGCCAAGACCGCGCAGGTCTTCGCCAATGTCCACTCACTGGAAGACGCCCTTCATCTCATCGAGGGGATGATCGACTGGTACTACGATGCCTATCGCAACGACCCGACCTATCTCGGCGTCTGGATGGGCACCGAAACCGATCAGGATCTGTTGCGGTTGAACATCGATCACAGCAATCGGGTTGCCGATATCTTCTACGAAGCCGTCAAGCGAGTAGCGCCGGAACTCGAAGCGATCGACATGCAGGCACGCACCTATCTCTTCAGCCACTTGATTGGCGCCTCGATCCGTCTTGCGGTCAAGAGCGAGGAAGAATTGGCGCTGCGCATGCTCGGCGAGTGGAAGCGCGTGATCCGCGCTTCGCTCTTCTCCAAGGCAAGCTGAAACTTACCAGCTCGGCACCATGTTGGCAGCCTTCAGCCGCGGGTAGTTCCGCGCATAGGCGGTCTTCAGATCGGCTTCCAGATTGTCGTCGACGACAGCAGGCGTGATGTTGTCGAGGCAGGCCGTGATGTGGGCCGTGATCGCATTCATCAGCGAGATCGAAACGCCAGGACGCTTCATGATGCCGATCTGAACCGGGGGCAGGGCGGGGAAGCCGTCTGCCTGGCTGAGCACCTTCATGCCGGTTCTCAGCGCCGATTCCGGCATCACCGAGACGGCCATGCCCGCCAGCACGGCAGCGGCAACGACCGTGCAGGACCAGCTGGTGAACAGGATCTGATGCTCGCGTCCGACGGCATCGAGCGCCGAGCAGGCAAGCTGGCGCCACTGGCAGTCGCGGCGGCCGACGGCAAGCGGCACCGGCGCGTCGTCACGGATCGGATGGTTGGCCGAGCCGACCCAGCAGAGCGGTTCGGTTCTGACCACATCCGACATGCGTTCGCGCGGGTTATGGGTGACGAGCGCGATATCGAGCTCGCCCTTGTGCATGCGCTCGGCAAGATCCACCGATGGCTCGCAGACGATATAGAGCTCGACATTCGGATGCGTCTTGGCGAAACGGCCGATGATCTCAGGCATGTAGCGGTCGGCATAGTCATCAGGCGTGCCGATGCGCAGCATGCCTTCGAGACGGTTGTCGTCGAAGGCCGCCATCGCCTCGTTATTCAGGCGGATGATCCGCCGCGCGTAGTTGAGCAGCTTCTCGCCCTCGGCCGTCAGCCGGTTGCCGCGGCCGTCCTTGATGAAAAGCTGCTTGCCGATCCGCTCTTCCAGACGCCGCATCTGCATCGAGACCGCCGACTGCGTCTTGTAGACGCGATCTGCCGCCTTGGTGAAGCTGCCGGAATCGACGATGGCGATGAAGGTCTGCAACTGGTCAATATCAAGAGGCGCTGACATGGGCTCACCTATAACGATCTCTGATAATAACCATTAGAAACATTCGTTGGACTGATCAATAGGCCTTTGGCATCTTCAGCGTGCAAATCAAGCAAAGTGAAGGACAGAGACCCTTCTGTCCGCCTTGAGTTCCAGCCCGCATGCCTTCCCGCTCGACCTCGCGGGAGGGGTGGGTTGTTGCGCCCGAAAGAAAGGAGAGTTCGATGCGCGTGATTGACCAGACTTTAGAACTCGACTGTGCCAAGCAGCCTGTGAGCGTGTCCGCACGCCTTGCCGGCATCCTTGCGCCGCTCGCTGCTCTCTTTCGCGGCTACCGCAATCGCAGAGCAATCAACGGCCTTACGGAACTCGATGACTATCAGTTGCGGGATATCGGCCTGACCCGCGCCGATATCGCCTCCGCCTTGCTGACATCGACCTTCTTCGAGGACCCGTCACCGCAGCTGACCGACTCCGCCCGCCGCCGCTGGCGCCTGTCGATCTTCCGCTCCTATATCGATTAGGAGCGGACCCTTTTTCCCCGCAGGGTGATAGCCAATAGCCCTGCCTCTTAACCCGGTGACCGCTTTCCCAAGCCGTCTCCGGGTTTTTTTATGGTTTGGAGGAGGGGGAGGGTGCTTTCGGGCGGTAGGCGTCGAAGATCGATTCCAGGTTCTTCTGATAGTTCTTCTGCACTTCCAGCCCGCTGTCAAACATGGTGTTCAGCATATCCATGTAACCCGCCGTCTGCTCCTTCGCCTGGTCTTTCGGAGGCTCCGGCGCCTTGGTCGGTTGCTGCGGCTGGTTCATCCCCGCCATCATGTCCTGGAATGCCTTGGCGAAGGGATTGTCGAGAAATGGATTGGCTGCGGCCTTCTCCGGTTCAGGCTTCGGCACGCTGAACATCAGCTGCATCGCCTGCGTGAAGGGATTGTCGAAGATGCTGGGTTCGGGTGCTGCCTTCTGCTTCGGCGCAAAACCGGTGCTCTCCAGCCATGTCTGTATCGTCTCGCCCATCGCCGTGTTGACGAAGGGATTGACCGGCGATGACATCTGACCCATCGACTGCTTGAACAGCCCGCCCATCAGCGTGCTGGCGATCACGGGCAGCATCTGCTTGTAGATCTCCTGGCCGATGCCGGTCATCTGTGCCGCCTGAGCCGCGACGGCACGGGAGACCTCTTGAGAGCCGAACAGTTGTGCGAGGACATTGTTGCCATCGGTCACGCCCTGCGGCGTGAAGGCCTTGCTCATGTCCTCGAAATACTTGCCGTAATTTCCCGAGGAAACCGATTGCATCAGCCCCATGAAATCATAGGGATTGCTTGTGCTGCGTTTCAGTCCGGCGGAGAAGGCCGGCATCAGCGCAGCCATCGCCTTGGTCGCCTGTTCCTGCGCAAGGTTGAACTGCTTGGCGATGGCATCCATCGCCGCGCCATTCTGCGCCTGCATCATCATGTCGAAGAGTGGCAGCATGGGCAGTCCTTCCGCTGTTTAGTGCGTTGAATCGCTACTATAAACGGAAATAGGAATGCGCAAACGGCTTTTTGCCGGAGACCTTAGTACTGATATTCCTCGAAGACAGGTTCGACCGAGCCGTTCCAACGGCCGTTGAAGCGGGCGAGCAGGTCTTCCGCGAGCGTCGCCTTCTTGGCCATCACCTCATCGAGCGGCGACAGGAAGATCGTTTCGTCCTGGCCTTCCTTGTTGAGGCGATTGCGCGACTTCAGGCCGGCCTTGGAAATGGCGAGCACATCCTTCGCTGCGTCGAACAAGGCATGGCCACGGAACGAAGCCTTCAGGCCCTCGGCCGGCACGGCATTGCGCAGGGCCACGACCTCTTCGAACGTCCAGTCCTTGGTAAACTGGTCGGCAGCTTCGAGCGCCGCTTCATCATAGAGCAGGCCGACCCAGAAGGCGGGCAGCGCACAGATCCGGCGCCACGGGCCGCCATCGGCGCCGCGCATTTCCAGGAAACGCTTCAGGCGCACGTCGGGGAACAGCGTCGAGAGATGGTTGGTCCAGTCGCCCATCGTCGGCTCCCAGTCCTTGATCTCGCTCTTCAGAGCGCCGTTCATGAACTGGCGGAAGGTGACGTGGGTACAGTCCTTGTAGCGGCCGTCGCGGACGATGAAATACATCGGCACGTCGAGCGCCCATTCGGCATAGTCCTTGAAGCCGAAATCGTCGCGGAAGGTGAAATCGAGCGGGCCCGAGCGGCGGTTGTCGGTATCCGTCCAGATGTCGCCGCGCCAGGAGAGCAGGCCGTTCGGCTTGTTTTCGGTAAACGGCGAGGAGGCAAAGAGCGCAGTCGCGAACGACTGCAGCTTCATCGAAACGCGCATCTTCTTGCGCATGTCGGCCTCGGAAGAGAAGTCGAGGTTCACCTGGATCGTGCAGGTCCGGTACATCATGTCGAGACCCTTGCTGCCGACCTTCGGCATGTAGCGGGTCATGATGTCGTAACGGGATTTCGGCATGCGCGGCGTTTCCGCCAGTGTCCATTTCGGGCTGCCGCCGATGCCGAGGAAGCGGATGCCCATCGGCTCGGCGATCTCGCGCAGGACGGCGAGATGCTGGTTGGATTCTCTGCAGGTCTCGTGAATGGTTTCGAGCGGAGCACCCGACAGTTCGAACTGGCCGCCGGGCTCGATCGAGATCGCGCCCATTCCGTGCTGTTCGCCAAGGCCGATGATATTCTCACCGTCCATGATCGGCTCCCAGCCGGAACGTTCCTGCAGGCCCTTCAACAGCGCGGAAATGCTGGCATCGCCGGCATAGGGAACGGGGCTGTTGTCAGCGCGGAAGAAGGCGAACTTCTCATGCTCGGTGCCGATGCGGAATTTTTCCGTCGGCTTGTTCCCCGCAGCAAGATAATCGGTCAGCTCCTGAACCGAAGAGAGCGGTGTCTGGTCGGTGGTGTCGCGAGCCATGCAAATCTAACCTGTATTCTGGGGGAACGCCTTTTGGGCGCGGCAATGGAAGGGTGATTAGGACCGCTCTCAGGTATGTTGCAAGTGAAATTCTTTCAACGCCGGTTCAAAAAAATAGCATCCTGTATCTTGAGTGAATAGGCGCAAGGTTAATTCCAGTCGCCGATCGCTGCCTGGATGACGGCCATTGCCGCCACCGCAGCGGTATCCGCACGCAGGATTCTCGGGCCGAGTGGGATGGCGGTGACGAAATCGAGGCTGCGCAGCCGGGTGCGCTCCTCTTCCGAAAATCCGCCTTCCGGGCCGACCAGAAGCGCGAGCTTCCTTTCGGTGATCGCCGAGAGCAGCGGCAGCGGATTCTGCCCGGCATCGCCCTCGTCGCAATAGATGATCCGCCGATCGGCCTTCCAGCCGTCCAGAAGATCGAAAAGTCTCACGGGTTCGGCGACATCGGGAATGCCGAGAATGCCGCATTGCTCGGCCGCCTCGATGACGTTGGCCCTGAGCTTGTCGAGATTGGTGATCTTGCCCTGCACATGCTGGGTCATGACCGGCTGCAGAACGCCGGCTCCCATCTCCACCGCCTTCTGCACCAGATAGTCCAGCCGCCCCACTTTCAGCGGCGCGAAGAGATAGTGAAGATCGGATGGCGCCGGCTGAGGCCGCGTCTGTTCGACCGGTTTCAGCAGGATGCGCTTGCGGGTCGGGAAGGCGAGGGTGGCTTTCCATTCCCCATCCCGGCCGTTGAAAACGAGAATCTCCGCGCCGTCGGTCAGGCGCAGCACATTCGCCAGGTAATTATACTGGTCGGAGCTGGCTTCGACGGCGGCGTTAGTGGCAAGCGGTGCGTCGATGAACAGCCGCTGCATGCGGAAATTGGCGCGCATTCTAGATTTCCCGGTCAAACGAAGAGGGCGAACATAACCCAATAGAGCAGCGCCGCAAGCGCGCCCGAGGCCGGAACGGTGATCACCCAGGCGGCGATGATCGTCATGAAATGCGACCGGCGCACCAGATAGCGGCGGCGGGTTTCATGGACGTTCGGATCGGCCGGTTCGTCGATCGCCCAGCTCTCCGCCTTATGGCGCATATAGGCGATGCGGCGCTTCGAGTTGCGGGTGTACCATTCGCGGAAGAAGCCGACGCCGAAGACCGAGCCGACTGCGATATGCGTCGTGCTGACCGGAAGGCCGAACCAGGAGGCAAGAATGACCGTAAAGGCGGTCGACAGCGCCACGCAATAGGCGCGCATCGGATTGAGCTTGGTGATCTGCTCGCCGACGAGACGGATCAGGCGCGGGCCGAACAGCAGCAGACCGACTGAGATGCCAAGAGCGCCGATCAGCATCACCCAGAGCGGCGGGGCGATCTCCCCGTGAACAGGCAGAAGCGTCGTCGAGCGCACGATTGCCGAAAGCGGGCCGACCGCGTTCGAAACGTCGTTGGCGCCATGGGCGAAGGAGAGCAGGGCAGCAGAGCCGATCAGCGGATATTTGAAGAGGATGCGCAACGAGCTGTTGCGGTTCTCGAGCCCCTCGGATTGGCGGCGTACGATCGGCCGGGCGATGAGCCAGCAGACAACGGTTGTCGCCAGCCCATAGGCCAGCACCGTCGTTGCCGGAAAACGGTCCGGTGTCGTGAGTTGCAGGATCATATAGGCCGTAAATGCGCCGGCCATTGCCGCGATCAGCACAGGCACCCAGCGCTGGGCCGCCGCGATCTTGTCGTCGCGGTAGATGACAAAGGTCTTGACGAGGAACAGCAGGCCGGCGGCGATCACCCCGCCGATGATCGGCGACGTCACCCAGCTCGACGAGATTTCCGCCATCACCCGCCAGTTGACCGGCTCCGGGCCCACGGCAGCGATGCCGGCGCCGATGACCGCGCCGACGATCGCATGGGTGGTGGAAACAGGTGCGTTGAGCCAGGTCGCGAGGTTGATCCACAACGCGGCCGCCATGAGCGCCGCCATCATGATCCAGGCAAGTAATCCTTCCGGAACCTGCACGGCATCGACGATGCTGGACGAAATGGTCTTCACCACTTCGCCGCCCGCGATCGTAGCGCCCAGGATCTCGAAGATCGCGGCAATCACCAGCGCCTGCGCCATCGTCATTGCGCGTGCACCGACGGCGGCGCCGACATTGTTCGTCACGTCGTTCGCGCCGATATTCATCGCCATGTAGGCGGCAAGCGCGGCAGCGGCGATGATCAGCACCGCACTCGGCCGGTCGAAGACGTAGACCCCGGCAAACAGCATCGCGAGACCGAGGAACACCAGGCCGATGCCCGGCGCGATCAGCTTGCGTGCAACGAACTTCGAGGCATCCTCGACATGGCTATATTTGTCGAGGTCCTTGTCGAGCGTGCGTTTTGTAAGGACAGGTGTCTTCTCGGCCATGCTCTTTCCTGGAAGGAATCCTGCTTTAACGCTGTCATTCCTAACAGCGCAAGATGGCAGGAATCATTCCGCCGGAATCTGCTTGGCGCGGCTTGCCTGAAGATGTTCGTCGATGCGACGCTTGAACTGCAAGAACAGGTCGCGAAGCTCCGGCTCACGGACCCGCTTGCAGGCCTCGTCGCAGGAAACCCACTCGATCGTGCGTTCGCCCTTTTCCTTGAAGTTCTTGGCGAGCTCGGAAACCTCGAGCGCATAGACCTGCACCTTGCAGCTCACCTTCAGTCCATCCTTCAGGACCTTCGGATAGCTGTAGGCGCCGAGCGTCTCGTGCTCGACGCTGCCGCGCACGCCTGCTTCTTCATAGGCTTCGCGGGCGGCGACCTCATAGGAGCACTTGCCGTTCATCGGCCAGCCCTTGGGGATGACCCAGCGGCCGGTATCACGGCTGGTCATCAGCAGGACCTCGACCTCGGTGCCCTTCTTCTTCATCCGGTAGCACAGCGCAGCATACTGCTGTCTCGGCGGACGCCGGAACATCAGCTGCATGTCGGAGGCTAGGCGGGAGAGAAGAGTCAACTGTCGGGTCACCTTTCGAGTCGTTTCAAAGAATCATTAATATTAGCATGTGCTGGAAAGCTTGCGCGATCCATGCGCCATTTAACGGTGCATAACGCGGCTATGGTTTTTAATAGGCAAATCTCACGCCGCAGCGGGTCGAAATTCCGGCAAAACCTGTTCTGTTTCCGCCTTTGCACAGGTGTTCAATATGGGGCCTTCTTGCCTTTCGTTCAATGCCCATATCAATCTGGGGATATCGTTTCCTGTTGATGACCGCCATGCGCCTTCCGCCACTCAATTCAATCAGAGCTTTCGAAGCCGTCTGCCGTCGGGGCAGCGTGCTCAGGGCTGCCGAAGAGCTCGGTGTCGTGCGCGGCGCGGTGCGTCTGCAGATCGCGGCGCTCGAGAATTATTTCGGCGAGAAGCTCTTCACCCGTGAAGGCCGCCGCCTGGTGCCGACAGACCGGGCCAGGGCTTTTGCCGAAGCGGCAACGGCGGCCTTCTCCCTGTTGCAGCATGCCGCCGGTGACCTGCAGAAAGACGATAGCCGCAGGCTCCGTCTCGGCGTTCCCTCCGCCTTCGGCATCTGGTGGCTGATGCCGCGCATCGGCAGCCTGCAACGGGCGCTTGGCGATGCCGAGATCGATATCGTGCCGATGGCGGTCGCCGAGCCGCTGTTGCAGCATCCGGAGCTCGATGCCGTCATCATGGGTGGCGAATACCGCCCCTCGGCCGGTGTCGCCGCCATCCGCTTCATGGAGGACGAGTTCGGCCCGGTGGCAGCGCCCCAACTCGCCGCCACCTTCGGCAGCGATCCCGCGGACATGTCCCCGGCTGCCATGCTCGTCAGCCGCAGCGTGCCGAAGCTTTGGGACGAATGGTTTGCCGAAAGCGGCACGCCGGCAGTCAGCTTCGCCCGCCGTCAGGAGTTTGAGGATTTGCTGCTGGCGCTCGGTGCTGCCCGATCCGGGCTCGGTGTGGCGCTCGCCCCGCGCGCGTCGATCGAGGATGATCTGGCGCGCAATATTCTGACGGCTCCCTTCGGCTTCATCCGCCGTCCGGCAGGCTATAGCCTCTGTTGCCGCGCGACCGATCTTAGAAAGCCGCATTTCACCGCATTGCGCGACTGGCTGGTCAAGGCAGGCGAAGGAACCGAATAGGGCAGATTTACTGCCGTATCGGCAGTGGATTATCCATGCCGCGCGGTCGCGGTGGGCGTTATGACGGTCGCCAGCGACAGGAGAACATCATGGAAAATACCGCCACCCGCATCGACTGGATCGGAAACAGCTGCCGTTTGCTGAAGGCAACGGCCGCCGAGTTCGAAAGCACGCGCCCCTTCGAAGGCCTGACGATCGGCACCGGTATCCATCTGGAGCCGAAGACGGTGGCGCTCCTGACGACGCTGCGTGCCGGCGGCGCCAAGCTCGTCTGCACCGGAAATCTGAACAGCACCCAGCCATCGACGGTCGACTATCTCCGCTCCCAGGGCATCACCGTTTTCGCAACGCAGACGACCGATCCCGCCGAGCATCACCGCAGCCTCGAAGCCGTTGTCGATGCCAAGCCCGACCTGCTGCTCGATAACGGCGGCGATCTTTTCGCCATCGCCGCGGAACGCCCCTATGCCAATCTGCTCGGCGGCACCGAAGAGACGACCTCCGGCCGCACGCGCCTGCTGCCGATGCGTGAAAAGCTGAACATGCCGATCCTTGTCATCAACGACAGCCCGATCAAGCAATTCGCCGAAAACAAGCATGCCGTCGGTCAGAGCCTGTTCGAAAGCTACATGCGCTTCACCAACCGCTCCACCAACGGCAAGCGCGTGACCGTCTTCGGCTACGGCGCCTGCGGCAAGGGCACGGCCGCCAGTTTCCGCAACGCCTTCTCGACCGTCAGCGTCGTCGATATCGATCCGGTGACGGCGCTGGAAGCGCATCTCGATGGTTTCGTCACGCCACTGCGCGAAGATGCGATCCGCTCGGCCGATATCCTGATCACCGTCACCGGCTTCCCCGGCATCGTCACGGTCGCCGACCTGCCGCTGATCAAGGACGGCGCAATCCTGATGAACGGCGGCCATTTCCCGCTGGAGATCGACGTATCGGGCTTCCGCGCTCATTCCGATGTCATCGCCATCGATCGCTACGAGACCGATGTCATGGAGACGCTGCATCTGAATGACGGCCGCTCGATCCACATCCTCGGTGGCGGCCATATGGCCAACCTCGCAGGACCACGCCCCCTCGGCAATTCCGTCGAATCCATGGACCTCGGCTTCACCCTGCAGGCCCGCTGCCTGGAACGCGTCGCCAAGCGCGGTGCCGGCCCGGAATCCTGTATCGTTCCGGTGCCCGGAGATATCGATGCAATGGTCGCGAGCGCCTATCTCGATCTCGCGCGCTAGCCTCAATCCTGGCGGACGATCGTGCCGATCACGTTCACCAGCAGGCGAGCCGCTGTCAGAGCCGAAATGCCACCGATATCGGCAGGCGGATAGAGCTCGACGAGGTCGAAGCCAACGATCCGGCCACGGCGTCCGACGCCCGCGACAAGGTCGATAACCTGCGTGTAGGTCAGCCCGCCCGGCGTGCGGGCGGCGACGCCCGGCATGATGCTGGGGTCAAGCCCGTCGCAGTCGAGCGTGATGACGACCTGCGCACCATCAGGGATATGCCGCAGCGCCGCTTCGACGCCCAGCGCATGAATTTCGCGGGCGGTAACGAGATGGCTGCCATAGCGCTTGGCCGCTTCGACTTCCTGGCGGCGGGCACTGCCGACGCCGCGGATGCCGATCTGCACCATCCCTGCGACATGTGCCATCTCGCTCGCGCGTCGCATCGGGTTGGAATAGCCGAGGCGCTCGCCGTGAAGCTCGTCGCGCCAGTCGATATGGGCGTCGATCTGCACGATCCAGATCGGTCCGTGGCCGGCAAAACCCGCAAAAAAGGGAATGGGCACCGAATCGTCGCCGCCAAGCAGGATAGGCACGGCTGACATTGCCAGCACCTCGCGCGTCTTCGCCTCGATCATCGCTCGGTTTCCGGCATTGTCTCGCGGGTTCGTCGGCAGGTCCCCGGCATCGATGCAGCACACCCGTTTCCCATTGAAGAGCGGCCCGCCGAGATCGAAATCCCAATGCTCGATGAGCGCAGCATCCTCGTGGCTTGCGGCGCGGATGGCGTTTGCCGCACCGGCATAGCCGCTGCTGTCCTTGCCGGGATAGGTGGTGCCGTGACCGGCACCGAAGATCACCATGCGTGGCGCGCCGCCATCATCGAGACGGTCGGGCAGGCCGAGGAAGGGAGGCGAAGCGGTCATGTCGGGCTCCAGAAGATGATATGCGGGGGAGGCGTCAGAGCTCCCAGTAGGGCACCGGCCCATAAAGTTCCGCCAGATAATCGATGAACAGCCGCACCTTGGCGGGCAGGAACTGCCGGCTTGGATAGACAGCAGAGAGCGCGACGTTGCGCGATCCCTCATATTCGGGCAGCACCTGCACCAGCCTGCCGCTCTTCAGCTCTTCACCGATATCCCAGGTCGAGCGCAGCGCGATGCCGAGACCGGATATCACGGTCTCGCGGATCACCTCGCTGGAATTGGTGATCAGCATGCCCTCGGGCCTTAAGGTCATGGCGCCGTCCGGGCCTTCCAGCCGCCAGATATCGTTGTTATGGGCGGGCAGGCAGCGATGGCTCTTGAGGTCGTCGAGGCTCGCTGGCATGCCATTGCTCTTGAGATAGGACGGTGCGGCGCAGAGCAGGCGGCGCACCGGCGCCAGACGCTTGGCGACTAGGCTGGAATCGGTGAGCTCGGCAATGCGGATCGCCAGATCGAAGCCGCCGCCGACAATGTCGCTAAACTCGTCTGTCAGCACCAGATTGATGGCCAGCTCCGGATGCTCCTCCATGAAGCGCTTCAGATGCGGGGCGATATGCATGCGGCCGAAAGAAGTCGGTGCCGAGATCTTCAGCGTGCCGTGCATCTGCGCCGAGCGGCCGGAAATATAATATTCGGCTTCCTCAAGCCCGGCCAGAATGCCGAGCACCCGGTCGTAGAAACCCTGGCCCGCCTCGGTCAGCGAAATCTGCCGCGTCGTGCGCTGCAGGAGACGTGTGCCGAGCCGGTCTTCCAGCCGCTTGATGCGCTTCGAGATAACGGCAGGGGAAAAGCCGAGCGCCCGCCCGGCAAGCGACATGCTGCCGGTCGAAACGACCTTGGCAAATATCTCGAGATCACCCAGATTGGTCATGATGCGGCACTGTTTCCCCTTTAGGCATAAGTGCTTAGCATTTGCGCCGGTTTCGGGAAAGTGTTAAGCCGAACATGCCGGTATCCGTGGAGGACGAGCCGGTCCTGCCGCCATCTTCGAAGGAAGCGCGCCATGTCCGACACCATTTCCTTTCTTGCTCCGCGCGCCGATGTGCTTGCCCGCCGCAGCCAGATCGTCGGCGATCTGATCGATCTGCTGCCGCCTGAATGTCTGGTGCATGAGCCGCGCGAACTGGTGCCTTTCGAGACCGATGCCTTCGTCTCCTATCGCCGCCTGCCGCTCGCAGTCGCCCTGCCGCGCTCGACCGCAGAGGTCGCGGCCGTGATGAAATACTGCCATCGCTATGGCATTCCCGTCGTGCCGCGCGGTGCCGGTACATCGCTTTCGGGCGGCGCCATTCCGCAGGAAGATGCCGTCGTCATCGGCCTGTCGAAGATGAACAGCATCCTGGAAATCGACCTCACCAACCGCGTTGCCGTCGTCCAGGCGGGCGTCACCAACCTCAATATTTCTGAATCCATCTCCGTGGACGGTTTTTTCTATGCGCCCGATCCGAGCTCGCAGCTCGCCTGCACCATTGGCGGCAATATCGGCATGAATTCCGGCGGCGCCCACTGTTTAAAATATGGCGTCACCACCAACAACCTGCTTGGCGTCAAGATGGTGCTGACCGATGGCACGGTGATCGAGCTCGGCGGCAAGGCGCTGGATGCCGGCGGCTATGACCTGCTCGGCCTCGTCTGCGGCCACGAGGGCCAGCTCGGCATCGTCACCGAGGCGACGGTCCGCCTGATCGCCAAGCCGGAAGGCGCCCGCCCGGTGCTCTTCGGTTTCGATAGCTCCGAAGATGCCGGTTCCTGCGTTGCTGATGTCATCGCCTCAGGCATCATCCCCGTCGCCATCGAGTTCATGGACAAGCCGGCGATCGAGATCTGCGAGGCCTTCGCCCATGCCGGCTACCCGCTCGATGTCGGTGCTCTTCTGATTGTCGAGGTCGAGGGGTCGGAAGCCGAAATGGACGACATGCTGAAGAGCGTCGTCGAGATCGCCCGCAGGCATCGGGTGAAAACCGTGCGCGAATGCCAGTCGGCGACCGAGGCCGCGCTGATCTGGAAGGGCCGCAAATCCGCTTTCGGCGCCACCGGCCGCATCGCCGATTATATCTGCATGGATGGCACCGTGCCGCTCAGCCAGCTTTCCTACGTGTTGAAGAAGACCGCCGAGATCGTCGATCACTACGGCCTGCGCGTTGCCAATGTCTTCCACGCCGGAGACGGAAACATGCATCCGCTGATCCTCTTCAATGCCAACGACCCCGAGGATGCGGCGCGCGCCGAAGCGGCGGGTAACGACATCCTCAAGCTCTGCGTCGATGCTGGCGGTTGCCTGACCGGTGAACACGGCGTCGGCATCGAGAAGCGCGACCTGATGCGTCATCAATATTCCGAGGTGGACCTAGCGCAGCAGATGTCAGCACGCGCTGCTTTCGATCCCGGCTGGATCCTCAATCCGTCAAAAGTCTTCCCGCTCGATGGACGGCCGGCCGCATGAGCGAATTCTTTCCTGAGAGCGAAGATGAGGCCGCATCGCTGATCCGCGACCGTGCCGCCGCAGGCAGACCACTCGCCATATCGGGCGGCGGCACCCGCGCCGGTTTCGGCAACCGGGTCGAAGCCGAAGACACGCTCCGCTCCACCCGTCTCTCCGGCATTGTCGCCTATAATCCCGGCGAGATGGTCATGACCGCGCGCGCTGGAACACCTGTCGCCGAGATCGAAGCCGCCCTTGCCGAGAACGGCCAGATGATGGCTTTCGAGCCGATGGATCACCGCGGGGTCATGGGCACCTCGGGCGAGCCGACGATCGGCGGCGTCTTCGCCGCCAATGTCTCCGGTCCCCGCCGTTTCGTCTCGGGTGCTGCGCGCGACAGCCTGCTCGGCATCCGCTTCGTCAATGGCCGTGGCGAGATCGTCAGGAATGGCGGCCGGGTGATGAAGAATGTCACCGGTCTCGATCTAGTGAAGCTGGTGGCCGGATCGCACGGCACGCTCGGCCTCCTCACCGAAGTCACCTTCCGCGTTCCCCCGCGCCCGAAGGCCGAGCAGACCGTCGTCGTCTCAGGCCTCAACGATGCCGAAGCGGCCAATGCGATGGCTGCCGCCATGGCGCTATCTGTCGAGGTCTCGGGTGCGGCGCATTTGCCGATGACGGTCACCTGGCGCTTTGCAGGCGGCACGCTGCCGGAAGGCGAAGCGACGGTGATGCGCCTCGAGGGCCTGCCGGGCTCTGTTGAGGCACGCGCCGGAAAGCTCGCCAGCGCCATGTCCGCTTTCGGCTCCGTTTCCCGCATTGATGAGCAGATGAGCCGCGGCCTCTGGCGCGAAATCCGCGATGTCTATCCCTATGCCGACGGCACGATGCGCCCCGTCTGGCGCGTCTCCGTCGCGCCGTCCGCGGGTCACCAGCTGGTTGCCGCCCTCAGGCTCGAAGCCGGGGTCGATGCTTACTATGACTGGCAGGGCGGCCTCGTCTGGATGCGCATGGAGGCCGATCCCGAAGCCGGTCTCCTGCGCCGCTTCATCACGGCGCTCGGCGGTGGGCATGCAACGCTGATGCGCGCCTCGGAAGCGGCCCGCGCCGGCATCCCCGCTTTCCAGCCGCAGCCGGAAGCGGTGGCGATGCTCTCGGCGCGGGTGAAGGAAAAGTTCGATCCGGCCGGGATTTTCAATCCGGGGAAGATGGGGTGGTGATGGCTAGCTTTGAGTGTGTGTCACACCCCCCTCTGTCCTGCCGGACATCTCCCCCTCAAAGGGGGAGATCGGCTAGGCGCACCCTCACAACGATCATAGCCTTGGCGAGCGGGCGCCACTTGCAAATCTCCCCCTTTGAGGGGGAGATGTCCGGCAGGACAGAGGGGGGTGCCCCCACCCACACCCCCTCGACGGGACACCACTGATGCAAACCAATTTCACCGCCGAGCAACTGACTGACCCGCACGTCGCCGAATCCGAAAAGATCCTGCGCAAATGCGTGCATTGCGGCTTCTGCACCGCCACCTGTCCGACCTATGTGACGCTCGGAAACGAGCTCGATAGTCCGCGCGGCCGCATATACCTGATCAAGGACATGCTGGAAAACGATCGCCCGGCCGATGCCGAGGTGGTCACCCATATCGACCGCTGTCTCTCCTGCCTGGCCTGCGTCACCACCTGTCCGTCGGGCGTCGACTACATGCATCTTGTCGATCACGCCCGCGCCCATATCGAAAAGACCTACAAGCGGCCGTTCATGAACCGGCTGACGCGCGGCATCCTTGCCGCCGTCCTGCCCTATCCCGGCCGCTTCCGCCTGGCGTTGCGGCTTGCCCGTCTCGGCCGTCCGTTCCGCAGCCTGATGCGCGCCCCGGCGCTGAAACCCTTCGCCGCGATGCTGGGGCTTGCGCCGCGCACCGTGCCGGCACCGTCGGTCTATTCACGTCCCGGCAGCCATCCGGCCGAGGGGGCGAGGAAGGCGCGAGTGGCGATCCTCACCGGCTGCGCCCAGCCAGTGCTTGATCCCGGCATCAACGAGGCGGCGATCCGGCTTCTGACCCGCCTCGGCATCGAGGTCGTGGCGCCATCAGGCGAAGTCTGCTGCGGTTCGCTGGTCCACCATATGGGCCGCGAGCAACAGGCGCTGGCCAGCGCCCGCGCCAATGTCGATGTCTGGATGCGCGAGATCGAAAACGGTGGCCTCGATGCGATCATCATCACCGCGTCGGGCTGCGGCACGACGATCAAGGATTACGGCCACATGCTGCGCCTCGATCCGGCTTATGCCGAAAAGGCCGCCATCGTCTCCGGCCTGGCGAAGGACATTACCGAATATCTGGCAACGCTCGATCTGCCCTCGCATATGCCGAAGGGTGTTACCGTCGCCTATCATTCGGCCTGTTCCATGCAGCACGGCCAGAAGATCACCATGGCGCCGAAGCAGCTCCTGAAGGCTGCCGGCTTCACCGTGCGCGATCCGGCCGAAGGCCATCTCTGCTGCGGCTCGGCCGGCACCTACAATATCATGCAGCCGGATATTTCAGCTGCGCTGAAGGCCCGCAAGGTCAAGAATATCGAGGCAACGAAGGCGGATGTGATCGCCACCGGCAATATCGGATGCGTCACCCAGATTGCCTCAGGCACCGGTATCCCGATCGTCCATACCGTAGAATTGATCGATTGGGCCTATGGTGGTCCTGTTCCTCAAAAATTAATGGATTTGCATATAGCCTGACTTTGGCCGGTTGTCGGCCGGTCATGGGATTCAGCGCTATGCGGCGTACACTTCTTTTGCTCTCTGTCTTTTTCGGTGCCGCAGGCACCGCGCATGCCGATAGCCGTTACTTCTGTTCCGCCGACGATGCAGCCACCCGCTTCACCGTAGAGATCGGCTTCAAAGCGGACGGCGGCCATGTGCTGAACCACTTCCGCGGCGGTCTGATGATCAAGGACGGCTCTGTGCCCGACCAGTTCAAGAAGCGCGTCTTCAATTCCAGCCATCTGACGAACCGCTGGTCGAACGGTGGCGAGCTGCGCATGGAAATCTATGATGACGGCGGTGACGATACATCCGGCCAGGCGCTGAACATGGTGGTCATGGCCGAAGGTGACGGCAAGGCCTTCAGCGGCACCTATGGGATGACTGTAACAGGCGGTTCCAAGCCGTTCACCGCAAGCGGCAAGGTCAGCTGCGGCTCGAAGTAAGCCTCTTGCTTACCAGTGGAACGAAACGCCGAGATTGACGGCGTTGGTGAATATATCGGTCTTCAACCGGTCGCCGCTGTCGATCGGCACATCTACCTTGGAATAGGTCCCCTTATATTCCACGAAGGTCGACCAGTGGTCGCTGACGCGGAAATCGACACCGGCCTGCGCCTGCAGCGTCACGCCGCCGAATTCGTAGTCGAAGGTCGTGCCGGATGGGCGCGTCACCTCGACATGCGGAATGTTCACCCCGACGCCGGCGCCGAGATAGGGCGTCCATCGCCCGCCGTCCTGCGGGAAGCGGTAGAGCGCGTTCGCCGTCAGAAGGTTCAGCCCGTCGGTGAATTCGAAATGCGACCAGCCCGAAGCCGCCAGCGTCTTGTCGTCGGCATAGACCTTGTCATGCGTATAGTCGATCGACAGGCCGAGATTGGGATGGCCCAAATCCTCCAGCCACCACGTCACCCGCGCGCCGTAATAAGGTGGCGAACCGAAGGACTTGCCCTCCCACCCCGCCGTGAAATGCGTCCCGTCCGACAGATCGACGCCGCTATGGGGCGCCGTCTGGTAGCCGCCATAGACGGAGAGTTGCAGATCCTCGGCAAGGACAGGCGAGGCGAGACAGGCAAGGGCGGCAAGCCCAAACACGGACAGGCGAACGGCGCGGCGCATGGATTATCCCCGGATGGCAGTACCGCCCATCTATCCCGCGTTTTGTAACAGGCTTATTGCAAGGGCGGTGGGGTGTGAGATTTATGGTGGGTGGAGAGCCCTTCCCATTCTCTACCCTCATTCCTGTGCTTGTCACAGGAATCCAGGCCACCGCGCGTCTGCGCGGTGAATGACTCACTATGAGGCGAGGGATTCTCCTGCGCCCAAAGACTTGGGCGCGCTGGATCCCTGTGACAAGCACAGGGATGAGGAAGATGGTAGGCGCTGAAACAAAAAAGGGCGCCATAAAGCGCCCTCTTCAATTCCATCAACCTGACAGTTTTCACCCGCCAAACAGCGTCCTGAGAACATCGATGCCGCGGTCCTGGAAGGCGACGTTGCCCTGTTTGTTGCCGGGGCCGACGACGATGACCTTGGTGCCGACGGGGACGCGCTCGTAGAGATCCTGCACGTCGTTGTTGACCATGCGGATGCAGCCCGAAGACAGGTTGAGGCCGATCGTCCAGGGCTGGTTGGTGCCGTGGATACGGAAGGCCGTGTCGTGGCCGCCCTGGTAGAGATACATGGCGCGCGCGCCGAGTGGATTGTCCGGGCCGCCGGGCTGGAAGGCAGGCAGCTTGTGGCCGGCCTTGGCTTCGCGGGCGCGCATTTCCGGCGGCGGCGTCCAGCCGGGCCATTCCGCCTTGCGGCCGACCTTGACCACACCGGACCAGCCGAAGCCTTCGCGGCCGACGCCGATGCCATAGCGGGTTGCGCGGTTGTTGCCTTCGACGAGGTAAAGAAACTTGTTGGTCGTATCGACGATCACGGTGCCCGGGGCTTCGTCAGTGACGAGGCGGACGACGCGCTTCTTGAACTGCGGCTTGACCGTCTTCACCTGCTTGACGCCACGAACGGCATCGGTTGCCGTCAACTGAGGCTCGGCATGCGCGAGGCTCATTGAGCAGGCCAGCGCAATCGCAGAGGCGGCCGCGAGCCGTATGATATGCTTCATTCTCAATTCCCCTCTATCCAGGATGACCGCCAAGCTAGCCAATTTGCCCTGGATTTCAAGCTTTAGAGGGGTTTGCGCGTGTTTTTGTGCCGCGGCGCGCCGTTCTTGCAACGGCCCGCCGCAGCCTTGCGACCTTTAGATCACGATCACGCGGGTGCCGACATTGACGCGCTCGTAAAGGTCAGTCACGTCCTCGTTGCGCATGCGGATGCAGCCCGACGACACAGCATTGCCGATCGTCCAGGGTGCGTTGGTGCCGTGGATGCGATAGAGCGTCGAGCCGAGATACATGGCGCGGGCGCCGAGCGGATTTTCCGGGCCGCCATCCATGCGGGCGGGCAGATAATGGCCCTTGGCAGCTTCGCGGCTGATCATTTCGGAAGGCGGGGTCCAGTCCGGCCATTCGGCCTTGCGGGTAATCCGGTGCTCGCCGGCCCATTCGAAGCCCGGCTTGCCGACGCCGACGCCGTAGCGGCGGGCCTTGCCATTCGCCATCACCAGGTAGAGGAAGCGGTTGTTGGTATCGATGACGATCGTGCCTGGCCTTTCCTTGGTGTCGTAATCGACCATCTGCGGCAGGAACTGCGGATCGAACTGCTCGCGGACAACAGGAATTGCGCCGGGGCGCACGACCGCAACCTGCTGAATACCGGCAGGGGCTGCGCGGCGTACGATGCGCGGCTGATACTGGAACAGCCCGCGGCGCTGCGGCTGAATGACCGGGCGCTGATAGACGACAGGGCGCACGTTGCTGCCGCCCAGCTGGTTGAGCCAGGGCGCGGTCAGATCGGGGCTGAGGACGACGGGCGGGCGGGTCGCATAGCGATCGTCACCAAGGGCAGGCGAGGCAAGCAGGCCAATCAGGCTTGCGGCAATCAAAACGGATTTCATCATCGGACGGAACTCTCTACATATGACCGAAAATGCTGGGGCGGGCATTTCCGCCTGGCCGGATGCTGCCACCGCTCCGGCCAGCGAATGGTAAAGATCGATTCATTAAACTGCGAAGCACCGGATAAACTTTTCGTCAGGGTTACTGTTCGGTTTGGAAACGGGGTTTCTAAATGGTAAAGCCGCAATTGAAGCGTAAAATCAGCGGGGAAGCATGAGCGATACGGGCATCACGACCGGTGACGACGGAAAGAGCCGCTGCCACTGGCACGCCAATCTTCCTGACTATATGCACTATCACGACGAGGAGTGGGGCAGGCCTGTCACCGATGACATCCGCCTGTTCGAAAAGATCTGCCTCGAAGGCTTCCAGTCGGGCCTTTCGTGGCTGACGATCCTGCGAAAGCGCGAGAATTTCCGCGCCGCTTTTGCCGGTTTCGATTTCGAGAAGGTCGCGCTCTTCGACGGCCCGGATATCGAGCGTTGCGTCGCCGATGCTGGCATCATCCGCCATCGCGGCAAGATCGTTTCGACGATCAACAATGCCAGACGCGCCATTGAGCTGAAACAGGAATTCGGCTCGCTTGCCCGTTATTTCTGGAGCTATGAGCCGGGCACTGGCGATCGTCCCGGTATGGTTGATCGCGCCTACATCGCCGCCAACCCGACGACGCCGGTTTCCGTCCGCATTTCCAAGGATTTGAAGAAGCGCGGCTGGACGTTTGTCGGCCCGACCACAGTTTATGCTTTCATGCAGGCGATGGGGCTCGTCAACGATCACGTCGAGGGCTGCTTCTGCCGCTCAGAGGTGGAAGCGATACGGAAGGCACTGGTGCGTCCATGAGGAAACTGCTTGCGACAGGCGCTCTGATGGTTCTTTCAGCGCTTCCCGCCTTCGCCCAGGCGCCGCAGCTCGATCCCGGCGAGAAGCTGGAGAAGCTTCAGTTTCCGGCGGTGACCATGCAGATCAAGGGCTGGACGAAGTTCGGCAACAGCCATGTCTTTACGCTGCCTGTCAAAGCCGGTCAGCATGTAAAGATCAGCTTCACGACACGCAGCCAGTTTGCGTTTCTGGCGATCTTCGATCTGTCGAAGGGCGATGACGAGGCATTCTTCGGCACGGATGAGGACGGTTCTGTCCTCGATACCATCGCCAAGGAAGACACGACCTGGATGCTGCGGCCCTATTATTCGAAGGTCTCTCCCCGGCGCGGCCTCGGTGCTCCCTATACGCTGATGATCGAGCCTCAGGCGCCCGGCACCGCGCCGCCTGCAGCCAAGCCTGAAGAGCCGCAGCGGCCGTCGCTGTTTCCGCCGAAATCAGGCGCGGACGAAGAGGAATAGGTCAGTCCAACTGATCGAGAAGCCCGCGCAACTCCCCGAGATGCGGGATCTTGCGGAAACGCGGTGCGTCGGACGGCTCGTCAATATGCTCAAGCACCCAGGTCAGCTCATGCGGCACGAACACGCCGTAGCTCCCGGCGGCAATGGCAGGCACGATGTCCGATTTCAGCGAGTTGCCGACCATCATCGCCCGTTCCGGCCCGTCGCCCACCTTCGAGAAAATCCGCCGGTAGGTGACCGCCGTCTTGTCCGAGACGATCTCGACGGCATCGAAGAAATCGCCGAGGCCGGATTGCGCCAGCTTGCGCTCCTGGTCGAACAGGTCGCCCTTGGTGATCAGCACCAGCAGGTAGTTTCCGGCCAACGCCTCCAGCGTGTCCTGCACATGCGGCATGGTTTCGACCGGATGGGAAAGCAGATCGCGTCCGATATCGAGGATCTGTGCGATGACACCAGCCGGGACGCTGCCGTCCGTCATCTCGATCGCCGTCTCGATCATCGACAGCGTGAAGCCTTTGATGCCGAAGCCGTAATGGGCGAGGTTGCGCTTCTCGGCTTCCAGCAGCCGTTCCGAAATCTTCGGTCCCTCGGCAAAATCAGCCAGCAGCTCGCTGAAGTGTGCTTCCGTCAGCCGGTAATATTGCTCGTTCTGCCAGAGCGTATCATCAGCATCGAAGCCGATCGTCGTCAGCGCGTGCTTGCCCATCGGGTGCTCCTGCAATTCCCTCGCCCTGAATCTATCGGCGTGGCCGTTCGAGACAAGGGCTTTGTTTTTTGACGGACGGGATGCCGCATGCTGTTGAAATGCTGCCGGGCGCGCTTACGTAAAAAGTGCCTCAGCAGCAGCCAGCCCCGGCTGTGCCTGCCATGCAGGCCAATAATCAAAAGATTGCGTTCAGCAGTCCATGGGCACCCCCGCCTGTGGCAGTCACAAGGAAATTTCCTCATGAAATACAATCAGCTTGGAAATACCGGCCTTTTCGTTTCCGAAATCTGCCTGGGAACGATGACCTTCGGTGAAGCCAATGAAGGCAGCCCCTGGGGCGCCATCGCCGATGTGGATCAGGCCGCCGCCGACAAGATCGTCGAGCGCTCGCTGGCCGCAGGCGTCAATTTCATCGACACCGCCGACGTCTATTCCTTCGGCGAAGCCGAACGGCTCCTCGGCCAGGCGTTGAAGAACCTCAATGTCCCCCGCAAGGACGTCGTCATCGCCACCAAGGTCTACGGCGTGATGGGCAGCAAGCCCAACGACCGCGGCGCCTCGCGCGGCCACATCATGGATTCGGTCGAAGCCAGTCTGAAGCGGCTGCAGACCGATCACATCGATCTCTACCAAATCCACGCGACGGATACCGTCACCCCGATCGACGAAACCCTGCGCGCCTTCGACGATCTCGTCGCCCAGGGCAAGGTGCGCTATGTCGGTGTCTCCAACTGGCAGGCATGGCGGATCGCCAAGGCGCTGGGCATTTCCGAACGCCGCGGTTTCGCCCGCTTCGAGACGATCCAGGCTTACTACTCGATCGCCGGTCGCGACCTCGAGCGCGAGATCGTGCCGCTGATGAACGAGGAGAAGCTCGGCCTGATGGTCTGGTCGCCGCTCGCGGGCGGTCTGCTCTCCGGCAAGTACGGTCCGGGCGCCCCCGGCAACGGTGAGGGCCGCCGCGCCACCTTCGACTTCCCGCCTGTCGACAAGGACCGCGCCTGGGCCTGCGTCGCCGTGATGCGCGAAGTCGCAGAGAAGCACGGCGTCAGCGTCGCCACTGTGGCGCTCGCCTATGTGCTCGCCAAGCCCTTCGTTACGACGGTCATCATCGGTGCCAAGCGGATCGAGCAGCTCGATCAAAACCTTGCGGCCACCGGCCTCAAGCTCGATGCCGACGACTTGAAGAAGCTCGACGACGTCAGCGCGCTGGCGCCTGAATATCCCGGCTGGATGGTTGCCCGTCAGGGCGCCGGCCGCCGCCCGGAACCGTTCGAGCCGAAGGCTTGATTTTAAGTTAGTTGAATGCGACCGCGCTGATGAAGCGCGGTCGCGTGAATGCCCGCTCTGCGAAAGTCATCTGCCCGAAGCCGAGAATGTTGGAGAGCATCGTGTAGGTCGTGGCTCCCTCGACATAGATGATCGAGTCGCCGTCGGTGATTTGCGGCAGCGTCGAGCTGTCGAGCACCTGCGCCTTCAACAGGCTGACGGTGCCGCTCTCCTTCTTCCAGTCCAGCTTGTAGACACCAGCCGTCTTCTTGATGCTGGAAATCCTGAGCGCGCTAGGCGCCGTGCTGTTCTGCTGCAGGTTGGTGAAAACACCGTAGATATTGGAAACGAACGTGGCATCGATCGAGGTCTGGCGCGAGATCACGTCCGCGACAACGCCATTGGCCTCGACGATGTTCTGATAGGTCCGGAACATGTCGAAGACGGCGACGCTGCTGATGAAGAAGAAGATCATCACCGGCGCGACGAAGGAAAATTCGATCGCCGAGGCGCCGGAGCGGCTTTTCAGCAAGTCTTTGAGAAGCGTGATCATCAGCCAGGCTCGTTCACGAAGGCGAAGCGGGATGTCAGGCGAACGCCGCCAGTATTGTCCTTCGGCATCGCTAGGCCGTAGCCAAGCCCCGGCACGATCGGATCGACCACATAGCAGGCACGCGCGAAAACGATTTGCGAGCGCTGCCCGCCGGTATAGGTGGTGACAGGGTCGATATTGACGCTGCGGTCGACGCAGGATGTCTCCGATGTCGGAAAGTCGGTCGATTTGCTGATCGGCGTGAATTCGATGCGGATCGACTTGAGGCAATTGGTCAGAATTATCGCCTCGTCGCAGACCTTTTTCTTGAAATCATCATAGGTGAAGTTCGAACCCGCCACCTGCAGCGCGCGCGAACCGCGGCTGACGGCGCGATCGAGCATGATCGACTGCGTCATGATCCAGCCCGCTTCGAAGGTCGAGAAAACAAGCGAGAAGACGATCGGCGCCAGGATGGCGAATTCGATGCCCGCTGCGCCGCCGCGGTCACGCCTGAGACGATTGAGAATGCGGGTCACTGTGTCAGCCTCAGCTTCTTGATCGAGGTCGAGATCGACTTGAAGGCATCGCCGATGCCGGAGCCCGACGCCGGATAGTAATGGCCGGGGCTGGTGGCACAGTTGGTCATCTGTGTCGTCGCATTGCCGCTCACTTCGAAACCGATGGTGAAGACGGTGATGCCGTTGGTCTTGGCTGCGGTACAGACCGAGGACAGCATCTTCGCCGTATCTGTGGAGTTGATGATCTGCTTGTTGTCAGGCGCCTGCGAGACCGGGCGGCTGTAATCCTTCGGGCGGTACTGCTCGGTGATCGCACCATCCGTCATCAGCACAATGACCTTCATCGTATCCGGATCGCCGAAGGCCGCCGGCCGGTTGGCGAATTTCGCATCCATCATCTTGGCGTCGATCGCTGCATTGACGATGGTCTTGGCGCCGGGGTTGAGCAGCATGTAGCCCCACTGCATGGCATTCTGCGTACCCGTGCCATCATGCAGTTCAAGCTGCGTGATGCGGTTCTTTAGATAGGTCGCATCGTTGGAGAAATAGGTGATCGCCGTCGATTCCACCGGGCACCACCAAGGTTTCAGATCAGTGCGTCCGTAGTTCCACTGGGTGAAATGCGGAACCTGGCCCGCATCCTTGAAGCTCGGCACGCCGCCGCCGAAACCGGTGGTGCTGAGCTCCACGCAGGAAGAGTTCGAGTGGTCGCGCTTGGCGCCGAGCTTGTCGAAGACAGCCGCGCCGATATTCACGTGCCCGGCATAGGGCACGATGGTGATCGTCGTATAATCTTTGGTCTCGTCGGTCAGCACCTGATCGATGAACTGCTGGGCCGCCTTCTTCAGGTTCTTGATGCGGTTGCCGTTCATCGAGCCGGACATATCCAGCATCAGCGACATCTCGATATTTTGCTTGGCTTCCTCGGCGGTGGAGACAGCCGCGACGCTCAGCTGACGGACGCCGACAAGGTGGATGAAGGTGGTGTTCATCACATAGGCGGCGCTGGCATTGATCTTACGCGAATTCAGCCCCTTCGTCTCGGTGAAGCTGAGGGCGATGTCCTGTGCGTAGTCGAGGTTCTTCATGAAACTGCGCAGCGTATCCTCGGGCTTTTCCTTCTGGGAAAGCGAAGCGGCAGCCAGCACGCCGCGATCGAGGCCATCCTGCATTTCGACGCGGATCGCTTCATAGCGCGCCAGATCGATGCCGGCGCCGCCCATGGCAATCAGCGGAACGAGCAGCAGGGCGAAGACCATGGCGACATTGCCGTTGGTCTCGCGGGCGAGCCTGCGCGCTTGTGAAAGAACATGTCTCATCGATTTCCCTAACTTGATGAGACGATTTGTATTTTAGATAAATTAGAATTTCGTAATCAAAACATTACCAAGTCGTTCTAAATAAAACGCAATAATAGCATTGTGATTTCAGAAGTATCGCTAAGCGCGAAATCTATACGGCTAAGGCGCCAGTTTTAGAACTGGCGCCTCGCTTCATGATTGATTACTTGGTATTTTCACTCAACCATGCGTTCATCTCGGCAATTTCAGCTTCCTGAGCCTTGATGACGGCTTCGGCCAGTTTGCGGATCTCCGGATCCTTGCCGTATTGCAGCTCGATCTTCGCCATGTCGATCGCGCCCTGATGATGTGGGATCATGCCGCGGACGAAATCGACATCGGCATTGCCGGTCATCTCGACCATCATGTCCTTGTGCATCTTGGCATTGGCCTCGGCAAAGGCATGGCTGGAGGCGCCGTGGTCGCCCATCGGCTTGCTCATGTCCATCTGCAGATCCTCGGCGCAGGCCGGAGCGGCAAAGGCGAGAGTGGAGATCAGAGCGATGATTTTCATAGACATGCGAGGTCCTTCCTCTGTCTGACAAAAGGGATTGCACGATCATGTTCGTGCGGCCGTATCGCGCGATTGTCAGATGAAACGGGGAGGGGGCGCCCGCGGGGCGGAACGCAGATCGGCAAGCGCCTTTGCGGCAGCCGGTGCGGGATAGGCAAAGATATGCTTACCGCCATCGCCAATCATCACGGCGGCGGGCGTTACCAGGCAGTAGGAGCAAGTCGCCATATGGCTTGGGTTGCCCGGCGAGCAGGGGTCCTTCGACATCTCGTGACCACTGTGCTCCGCCACCAAGTCAGGCATGTCGGCCATACCATGCATGCCATGCTGCATCTCTGATGCCGACGGTTGGCTCATCGCTGCGCACATTGGACAGACCGCCCAGGCGGACGCGCTGAAGGTCAGCCAGCCGAGAAGCATCGCAATGATCGCAACAAACCGCATGACAGAGACATAGGTTATGGCAGGCCTTCAGCCAAGGGCTCCCGCCTAAAGCTTTGCGGCCTTGCGCAACACATCGTTGATCCGCCCCTGCCAGCCCTTGCCGGTGGCCTTGAAGGCATCGATGACATCAGGATCGAGCCGCAGCGAAATCTGCCGCTTCGGCGTCTCCACCACCGGCCGGCCGCGCGCCCGTCGAATGCTCTCTGCAAGCTCGGGAAACACCTCCGCGAAAGGCCGTGCATTCTTGAAGTCTTCCTCGGTCCATTCGGGATTGTCAGGGTCCTCGGCAATGCCGCGCTGGATCCGGGCTTCCTCCTCGTCAGTGAGGGCGGGAACTGTCCGTTTGGAGCTTTTCATAGAGCCTTCTCTCTTTCCTGCTCGCGGGCCGCATCGAGATGATTGAAATGCCTTCGCTGCCCAATGCTGCAAAGACCACTGCAAGAATGTCGCCGATAGCGAAGCCGATCGCTTTCAGTCGCCGGTCTCGGGCTTCAAGGATCACGGCGTCGGCAAAGAATTCGAGATCGAGCTCGCGAAAATCCAGACCATGTTTGGTGAGATTTCGAAACCGCTTCGGCTCATCCCAAACGATCTTCACCGCAATGATATCCGATATTAAAAGTGATACAATAAATCCTGGATTGCAACCAGAATAATCTGCATCTCAATAGACGGCAATCACCTGATGAACGATCTGGTAGTCGCTACTCTCCTCGCCAAGCGGCGCCACCGGCCAGACCCAGGATGCCTTGGTCGCCGCTGGCGGCTGAACGCCCTGCAGCAGATCGGCCGTCTCATGGGTTTTTCCGGTCCGGTCATTCACAGCATAGGAAATATCGGTCACCAGACAGGTGGCGCAGGGCAGGGCCTGCAAGCCATCGATATGCGCCGCGATCAGCCGCTGGACGGTGTCCTCTGGCATGGCGTTGTTTTGCTCCGCCTCGAAGCGCCGCTTCACGCCGCGGCCGATTTGCGACAGCAGGTTCGCTGAAATCACCAAGTCCAGGTAGGGCACGCCACGCAGAAAGCCGAGCGGCTCGGCAGTGCCCGCCGCCCGCAACGCGTCATAGCCCGAAAGATCGCGCTCGATCAGGCGGACATTCCGGTACCCTTTCGCCTTCAGCCAGAAACGGACGGAGGCGAGGTGAACCAGATCGACAAGCACCACGGTATCGAAGGTCTTCGCTAGTGCCTCGATCGGCACGTCGCGCAGCAGGCCGGAGCCGAGCACCACTGCCGTGCGCTTCTGGCGGAGGCCGGATGCTGCGGCCAGCATCGCCGCCCGGCTCTTTTCCTCGTGCTCCGCCCATTGGCCGCTGCAGCGCCTCGCGCGGGACCAGAGGTTGACGGAATAGCGGATGAACTTGCGGTGCGGCTTTGCTGTCACCGGCAGCGTTGCGAGATAGAAAAGGGCTTCGAGTATCATGAAGGTCTAACGATAGATTTCACGGCGATGACCGATCTCGATCACCAGGATGACGAGCCGGTTGTCCTGGATATCGCAGATAATGCGAAAGTCGCCGACGCGATAGCGCCAATATTGCCGGAGCTTGTCGCCCTGAAGGGCCGCGCCCAGCTGGCGCGGGTCGTCGAGTGCAGCAAGCCTCACGTCAAGAAACGCGCGGATACGGTCCCGGTCTTGTTTGCTGAATTTTTTGAGGCTCTTCTGCGTGGCGCGCAGATATTCAATCGTCCATGCCACGCCAGAACTCCTCAGCGCTGACGATTTCCTCTTCACCGCGTTCGATACGATCCATCGCCGCATCCGCTGCGGCAATGTCGTGAAGGTCTTCGAGATGCTGCTCGATCACTTCGAGAACATAGGCATCCGTCGCCGCGCCGGCCTTGGCGGCGTGCTCGGCGATCAGCCGATGAATTTCATCCGGCATTTCAATGGTGACGCGCTTGTTCATCGAACGATCCTCAATCGGCCAATATATAACAGTTCGCCATAGGCTTCGCCACCCTTCGCCCTTGCCGCTCCCCGCCCAATCCGCTAGGAAACCGCCACTGTCACACTGTGGAAATCCCCTGAAATGAACGACACCAAGAAGAAACCGCAAAAGCTCAAGGCCCGCCTGCCGCGCGGCTTCGTTGACCGCTCGGCTGCCGATATCCGCGCCGTCAATGAAATGACCGCGAAGATCCGCGAAGTCTATGAGCATTATGGTTTCGATCCTGTCGAAACGCCGCTGTTCGAATACACCGATGCCCTCGGCAAGTTCCTGCCGGATGCCGACCGTCCGAACGAAGGGGTCTTCTCGCTTCAGGACGACGACGAGCAGTGGATGAGCCTGCGCTACGACCTGACGGCGCCGCTCGCCCGCCATGTTGCCGAAAATTTCAACGATATCCAGCTGCCCTACCGCACCTACCGCGCCGGCTACGTCTTCCGCAACGAGAAGCCGGGCCCGGGCCGCTTCCGCCAGTTCATGCAGTTCGATGCCGATACGGTCGGCGCGCCCGGCGTCCAGGCCGATGCCGAAATGTGCATGATGATGGCCGATACGCTCGAAGCCCTTGGCATCAAGCGCGGCGACTACGTCATCCGCGTCAACAACCGCAAGGTTCTCGACGGTGTTCTCGAAGCCATCGGGCTCGGCGGTGACGACAAGGCCGCCCAGCGCCTCAACGTGCTGCGTGCCATCGACAAGCTCGACAAGTTCGGTCCGGATGGAGTTCGCGAGCTGCTGGGAACGGGCCGGAAAGATGATTCAGGAGATTTTACCAAAGGTGCAGGGCTCTCTGAGGACCAAATCGACCGTCTCGAGAAGCTGTATGTGATTCGAGAAGAAGGCCGTCGCGATTATTTTATGTTCATGTCTGATAGCGAAGTGCTTGAGGACGATACGCTTATTGACACTTCGCAAGATCGCCCGCAGCAAGTCCTTCCGGGAAAGATGGTACTTGGAAATCCAAGGGTTCTCGAACTATTCTTGGAGCTCTTCCCCGAGAGCGAGAAGCTCAAAGAGGGTGTGGCTGAGCTACAATTTATCAGCGACATCGTTCGTTCAGCGGGCTACGGAACGAAAAGAGTTCGAATCGACGTCTCAGTAGTCCGCGGCCTCGAATATTACACCGGCCCGGTCTACGAAGCCGAGCTACTCTTCGACGTGACCAACGAGAAGGGCGAAAAGGTCGTCTTCGGCTCTGTCGGCGGCGGTGGCCGGTATGATGGCCTCGTCTCGCGCTTCATGGGCCAGCCGGTTCCGGCAACCGGCTTCTCGATCGGCGTGTCGCGCCTGATGACGGCGTTGAAGAACCTCAGAAAGCTTGGCCAGTCCGAGGTCATCGAACCGGTTCTCGTCACTGTCATGGATGGCGATGTCGATGCCATGGGCCGCTACCAGCGGATTACCCAAGAGCTGCGCGCCGCCGGTATCCGCGCCGAGATGTATCAGGGCAACTGGAAGAAGTTCGGCAACCAGCTGAAATATGCCGATCGCCGCGGCTGCCCCGTCGCCATCATCCAGGGCGGCGACGAGCGCGCCACCGGCGTGGTGCAGATCAAGGACCTGATCGAGGGCAAGCGCCTGTCCGGTGAGATCGAAGACAATGCCAGCTGGCGCGAAGCGCGCGTGGCGCAGGAAACCGTGCCGGAAGCCGATCTCGTCGCCAAGGTGAAGGAAATCCTGGCGGCGCAGGCGGAAGATCGGAAGCGGGCGTCGGATGTTTGAGCGGGGCGCACCCCCCTCTGGCCTGCCGGCCATCTCCCCCTCAAGGGGGGAGATCGACGCGTGGTTGCGTCTGTGCCAAACAGTGAATGTGGAGCGGGCGTGTGAGCCCAGCCGATCTCTCCCCTTGAGGGGGAGATGTCCGGCAGGACAGAGGGGGGTATCCCCGGAGACTTCGACGCCATGCCCCTGACAAACCTTCCGGCCTTCTCAACCGATCTCCTCGCCGAATTCGCCGCCCGCAAGACCGAGCGCATCGACACGCCCGTCATCCAGCCGGCCGAACCCTTCCTCGATATCGCCGGCGAAGACCTCCGCCGCCGTATCTTCATGACGGAAAGCGAGACAGGCGCCAGCCTTTGCCTGCGCCCGGAATTCACCATTCCCGTCTGCCTCCGCCACATCGAAACGGCGACCGGCACGCCGAAGCGTTATTCCTATCTCGGTGAGGTCTTCCGCCAGCGGCGGGATGGCAGCAACGAGTTCTATCAGGCGGGGATCGAAGATCTCGGCGAGACCGATACGGCGAGTGCCGATGCGCGCGCCATCGGCGATGCCATCGCCATCCTGCAGCGGCTGATCCCCGGAAAAACGGTCTCGACCGTTCTGGGCGATCAGGCCGTCTTCGAGGCGGTGGTGCAGGCGCTCGGCCTGCCGCTTGGCTGGCAGAAGCGGCTGATCCACGCCTTCGGCAACATGACGCAGATCGAGGCACTGCTGGCCAGCCTCGTCAGCCCGCAATTCGTCACCGGCCTCGATGACGAGATCGCCGGTCTCGTGGCAGCAGGCGACGACCGGGCGCTCATCGCCCATATCGATCAGACGATGGAAGCGACCGGCTATTCGACCAATGCCAGCCGCTCGCCTGCCGATATCGCCCGCCGCCTCAGGGAAAAGTTGGTGCTATCGGAAACAAGGCTCGATGACGATGCCTTCCGGGTGCTGGAAGAATTCCTGTCGCTAAACGTGCCGCTGGCCGATGCATCTTCGGCGCTCGCAGGCTTTGCCGATGCCGCAGGGCTGAAGATCGGCACGGCACTCTCGCATTTCGACAGCCGGCTGGCCGCACTCGCCAATGCTGGTCTCGATCTCTCGTCGATGGATTACCGCGCCGCCTTCGGCCGCCCGCTGGATTATTACACCGGTCTCGTCTTCGAGGTCAGCGTCGAGGGCTCTTCCGCCGTGCTTGCCGGTGGCGGGCGCTTTGACAGGCTGTTGAACTTCCTCGGCGCCCGGGAGCGCATCCCCGCCGTTGGCTTCTCGCTCTGGCTCGATCGCATCGAAACGGAAAGGGCAGCGGCATGACAATCACTATTGCACTGCCCTCCAAGGGCCGCATGAAGGACGATGCCTCCGCCATTTTCGAGCGCGCCGGCATGAAAATCACCGCCGTCGGCAACGACCGCTCCTATCGCGGCCGCGTCGAAGGCTGGGATGATGTCGAGGTCGCCTTCCTGTCGGCGTCGGAAATCTCCCGCGAGCTCGGCAACGGCTCGATCGATTTCGGCGTTACCGGGGAAGATCTGGTGCGCGAGGGTCTGGCCGAAACCGATAAGCGCGTCGAATTCTGCGCCCGGCTCGGCTTCGGTCATGCCGATGTCGTCGTCGCCGTTCCGGAGATCTGGCTCGACGTCGATACCATGGCCGATCTCGGCGACGTCGCGGCTGAGTTCCGCGCCCGCCATGGCCGCCGTCTGACGATCGCCACCAAGTACTGGCGGCTGACGCAGCAGTTCTTCTCCAGCCAGCACGGCATCCAGCTCTATCGCATCGTCGAGAGCCTGGGGGCCACGGAAGGCGCACCCGCCTCCGGTTCGGCGGATGTCATCGTCGATATCACCTCGACCGGATCAACGCTGCGGGCAAACCACCTGCGCGTCCTCAATGACGGCGTCATCCTGCGCTCCGAGGCCTGCCTCGTTCGCGCCCGCAAGGAAAGCCATGCGGCCGAGCCGTCGGTGGCGAAGATCGTCGCGGCGGTGCGCGGCGCGCTCTGATTTCTTCCGGATTTCGGAAACGAAAAAACCCGCCGTCTCGCGACGGCGGGTTTCTTTATGCTTGGGAGGCCGATTTCGCTTAGGCAGCGACCGGATATGCGCCGCGGCGTGCATCGATCGAATAAGCGCCAGCGCCGACGGTGGCGAGCAGGATGTAGGCGCCGGCCAGCGTGAAGTTCTTCATGACCATGATCTGGTTCAGAGCGTTGATCCAGCCGTTTGCGCCAGCCGGGAAATCAGGAACGTTGACGGCAGGCAGGTGGAAGACGACGGCCGTGAAGATACAAAAGGCAGCCAGCAGCCAGCCGACGATACGAACCTGGAAGCCGACGAGAACGGCAAGGCCGGTCACGAGTTCGAAGAGGCCTGCGAGGTAGGTGAGGGCGGTGGAGGCCGGAAGGCCAGCACCTGCGATCATGCCGGCGGTGCCAGCCGGGTCGGTGAGCTTGCCGAAGCCGGCAAGGATGAACATGAAGGACAGAAGAATGCGGGCGACGAGAACGATGATGTTGGTCGTATTCGACATGGAAGTAATCTCCGTTTGAATCACTGTGAGATCGGCTGATCTCGTTGACCCACTTGTCGCGCATTTTGTCGCAGCTGGAAAGATAAACGAAAGGGGACGGTTCGTTCAGTATTTTGAAACGACGATCCGTCTCCCGCCGCTTGTCTTGGCGCCGCCCGCCTGTCTATGGTCAGGGTCCAAACCCCATGGAGATTTCAATGGCAGACCTTTCAAGCTTCCCGATCACCAAGCGCTGGCCAGCAAAAAATCCCGATGTCATCCAGCTTTATTCGCTGCAGACGCCGAACGGCGTGAAGATTTCGGTGGCACTGGAAGAACTCGGCCTGCCCTACGAGCCGCACTATGTCGGCTTCGCTAACAACGACCAGAAGTCGCCGGAATTCGTTTCCCTCAATCCGAACGGCCGTATCCCTGCGATCATCGATCCGAACGGTCCTGACGGGAAGCCGATCGGTATCTTCGAATCCGGCGCCATCCTGCTTTATCTCGCCGAGAAGACCGGCAAGCTGATCCCCGCCGATGCGGCTGGCCGCTACGAAACCATTCAGTGGGTGTTCTTCCAGATGTCGGGCCTTGGCCCGATGCTTGGCCAGTTCGGCCACTTCTACAAGTTTGCGGCCGATAAGGTCGCCAACAATTCCTATCCGATGGAGCGCTATCGCGACGAGGCCAAGCGTCTGCTGGGCATCCTGGAAGGCCGTCTGCAGGGCCGCCAGTGGATCATGGGCGATGAATACACGATCGCCGATATCACGACGTTCCCATGGATCCGTGGCGCCGATCTGTTCTATGGCGGTGGCGAGGTTCTGGAATATGAGAAGTTCCCGGCCGTTCGGGCCTGGCTGGAGCGCTGCATTGCCCGCCCGGCCAGCGCCAAGGGGCTCAACGTTCCGGTGAAACCGGAGTAGTAGCGCAAACAAAAAGGCCGGTCGCGAGACCGGCCTTTTTCATAGGGCTTTGCCGCTTTACTGGCGGCTGGCGGCCTGACTGGTGTTTTCAAGCTTGAAGCGCGGGAAGATGAAGACGCCGACCATGCTGCCGGCGTATTTCTCCTCAAGTCCGGCGGACTCGCCCATGCAGAACAGCGGCTGGCGGAAGCCGTTCGGCATGACGATGGTCGTCGAGAAACAGAAGGAGGAGGAGAGCGTTGCTGCTTGTTCGAACAGCGCCAGGATATGGGCACGGTCCTTGACGTCATAACAGCGCATAAGGCTCAGCAGCCCGCATTCCTGGCCGGCCAGACCGTGAAGCATCGAGCTCCATTCGCCGAGCCGGATGATGCCGCTCGAAAAGTCACCGTTCCAGGCCTCGGAGACGGAAAACTGCGCCAGCATTTCCTGATTGTGATGGGTCAGATCAAAGGAGCCAGGCGTGAGCGGGGCGGCAACATTGGCTTTGGCGATCTTGAACAAATGGGGTTCCCCGTGTCGGGCGCAGTTCAATGCAGCGCACTCGTGCGGTGTGACGAAAACATCTTCATGCGCACCGGTCATCATGTCCGGCCGTGAGCAGAATTACGGCGCCGCCGGTGCGGAACCCCTTTCATGCTCTTCTCAAAAATTCTGGCGCGGAATGCTCTGCAGCCGGTGTCATTTGCAAAATACGGTCTTCCGCTGGCGGGCGGAAAAATATCGTCATGCACTGCAATTCGCAGCGCGGATTTATAGGCAGTTTTTGAGAGGCGGCAAATGCTTTTTCGGGGGTAATCCGCAACGCGAAGGATGCGATATATTGAATGCTTCTATAAAAGGTAGAAGAAATCAAAGTAAAAAGTTGCCCGTTTCGCGAGATGTAAACGGTTACGCTTTGCAAAATTTTCACATTATCGCAGTGAAACCAATTTCAATAAGAAATATCAGCTGCTGATAAAAAACACAGCTTGGTAAGGCTCGCGAAAGCTTCGGAGTCTGATTTTGGTGCAGAATAGACGCTTAAACGTTTTATCAGTTCCGTCGCTCAGACTCTAAAAATTGGTAAGGCCGAATCGCTATCCGCCAAATGAAAAGGGCGGCCCGAAGACCGCCCTTCCGTAACTGAACCGGTTGGCTCAGATGTCAGACCCGAAGGTCTTACATCATGTCCATACCGCCCATGCCGCCCATGCCGCCAGGCATGCCACCAGGAGCGTCCTTCTTCGGCAGCTCGGCAATCATGGCTTCCGTGGTGATCAGCAGCGAAGCAACCGAAGCTGCGTTCTGCAGAGCCGTACGGACAACCTTGACCGGGTCGACGATGCCCATGGCGATCATGTCGCCATATTCAGACGTCTGGGCGTTGTAGCCGTAGTTGTCCTCGTTCTTGTCGAGGACCTTGCCGACAACGATCGAAGCTTCATCACCAGCGTTCTCAGCGATCTGGCGAACCAGCGACTGAAGAGCCTTGCGGACGATGTTGACGCCAGCTTCCTGGTCGTCGTTCACGCCCTTGGCAGTGATCTTCGTCGAGGAACGGAGCAGAGCGATACCGCCGCCGGGGACGATACCTTCCTGAACAGCAGCGCGCGTCGCGTTCAGAGCGTCGTCGATGCGGTCCTTCTTTTCCTTGACTTCGATTTCCGTGGAGCCGCCAACGCGGATGACGGCAACGCCGCCAGCGAGCTTGGCAAGGCGCTCCTGCAGCTTTTCGCGGTCATAATCGGAAGAGGTTTCTTCGATCTGAGCCTTGATCTGTGCAACGCGGCCTTCGATGTCGGACTTGGCGCCTGCGCCATCGACGATCGTGGTGTTTTCCTTGGAGATCGAAACCTTCTTCGAACGGCCGAGCATGTCGAGCGTTACGGATTCGAGCTTGATGCCGAGGTCTTCGGAGATGACAGTGCCGCCCGTGAGGATAGCGATGTCTTCCAGCATGGCCTTGCGGCGGTCGCCGAAGCCAGGAGCCTTGACGGCAGCGATCTTCAGGCCGCCACGCAGCTTGTTGACGACGAGCGTAGCAAGAGCTTCGCCTTCGACGTCTTCAGCGATGATGAGGAGCGGCTTGCCGGTCTGAACGACGGCTTCGAGAACCGGGAGCATCGCCTGCAGGTTCGAGAGCTTCTTCTCGTGGAGGAGAATGTAAGCGTCGTCGAGGTCGGCGATCATCTTTTCCGGGTTGGTCACGAAGTACGGGCTGAGGTAGCCGCGGTCGAACTGCATGCCTTCGACGACTTCGAGTTCGGTTTCAGCGGTCTTGGCTTCTTCGACGGTGATAACACCTTCGTTGCCGACCTTCTGCATGGCTTCAGCGATGTCTTCGCCAACCTGCTTGTCGCCGTTTGCGGAGATCGTGCCGACCTGGGCAACTTCAGCCGAGGTGGAGATCTTCTTGGCCTTCGCCTGCAGGTCCTTGACGACTTCTGCAACAGCGAGGTCGATACCGCGCTTCAGGTCCATCGGGTTCATGCCGGCTGCAACAGCCTTTGCGCCTTCACGAACGATAGCGCGGGCCAGAACGGTTGCCGTCGTGGTGCCGTCGCCGGCGATGTCGTTGGTCTTCGAAGCAACTTCGCGGACCATCTGGGCGCCCATGTTTTCGAACTTGTCTTCGAGTTCGATTTCCTTGGCGACCGAAACACCGTCCTTGGTGATGCGCGGAGCGCCGAAGGACTTGTCGATAACGACGTTACGGCCCTTCGGACCGAGGGTGACCTGCACTGCGTCAGCGAGGATGTCGACGCCGCGCAGCATCTTTTCGCGCGCAGAGCGGCCGAACTTTACTTCTTTAGCTGCCATTTTGAGAACTCCTGAAAAGGGGTGTCAGCGATAATCTGAACGGGATAACCGGCTGATCAGCCGATGATGCCCATGATGTCGGCTTCCTTCATGATCAGAAGGTCTTCGCCGTTGATCTTGACTTCGGTGCCCGACCACTTGCCGAACAGAACGCGGTCGCCAGCCTTGACGTCGAGAGCGACGACCTTGCCGGACTCGTCACGAGCGCCCGAACCGACGGCGACGATTTCGCCTTCCTGCGGCTTTTCCTTGGCGGTGTCCGGGATGATGATGCCACCCTTGGTCTTTTCTTCGGACTCAACGCGGCGAACAACGACGCGATCGTGAAGGGGGCGGAAGTTGGTGCTTGCCATTGTCTAATCCCTCGATCAAATGACATTCGCGGACCGGGGTCCACATGGATGAATGTTAGCACTCTCCGTTGAGGAGTGCTAGCGACGTGCATTTAGGGATGGCTCCAGAAAGAGTCAAGGAAACCATTCACGGATTTTTGCGCCGGAATTGTGGAGAGGTGAGGGGATTTGTCTGACGTGGTTGCCGAGCCCCTGCCACGGCCTGCTTTTTCCGAGGCATTTGCCGTCTGGGCGCGTATCGGCTGTCTGAGCTTCGGCGGTCCTGCCGGGCAGATCGCCCTGATGCACAAGACCGTGGTCGAGGAAAAGCGCTGGATTTCCGAAGACCGTTTTCTGCATGCCTTGAATTATTGCATGCTGTTGCCAGGCCCCGAGGCCCAGCAGCTTGCCACCTATATCGGCTGGCTGATGCATGGCGTGCGCGGCGGCATCGTCGCCGGCCTTCTCTTCATCTTGCCGGGCTTTCTGGTCATCCTGGTCCTCTCCGGTCTCTATGCCTATTTCCAGAATGCCGAGTGGCTGCTCGCTCTGTTCTTCGGCCTCAAGGCGGCCGTGCTCGCCGTCGTCATCGAAGCGCTGATGCGGGTGGCCGGCCGGGCGCTGAAATCGCGCTTTCACTATTATGTGGCTGCTGCCTCTTTCGTGGCGCTCTTCCTGCTCAATCTGCCGTTCCCGCTCGTCGTCCTTGCTGCAGGCATTGCCGGCTTCCTCGTCGAGCGCCGCAGGAGAAAGGTGGAGGGCGTGGCGCCAGCCGAAGCCTCGAAGCCCGCCAGGGAAATGCTGTCAGGGCTGACCAGCCGAAATATCGCCAGGCCGTTCCTGATCCTCGCTTTCTGGGTGATCGTCTGGCAGTTTCCGCTGCTGATCGTCCGCGAGATTCATGGTCCGCAGGATCTGATTGCCGAGGCGCTGAGTGGCGAGACCAATGTCTTCGCCGCCGTCTTCGTCTTCTTCTCCAAGATGGCGGTCGTCACCTTCGGCGGCGCCTATGCCGTGCTCTCCTATGTCGCGCAGGTAGCGGTGGAGCATTATGCCTGGCTGCGCCCCGGCGAGATGCTGGATGGTCTTGCGCTGGCCGAGACGACGCCGGGTCCGCTGGTGCTTGTCCTCTGTTTCGTCGGCTTCATGGCCGGTTTCCGCAATGCGCTCGGCATCGATCCGCTGTTCGGCGGCGTGATCGGCGCCAGCCTCGCCGCCTGGGCAACCTTCGTGCCGAGCTTCATCTGGATCTTCGCCGGTGCGCCCTATGTGGAGAAGCTCCGCCAGAACAAGATATTGTCGGCGGCCCTGTCGGCGATCACTGCCGCCGTCGTCGGCGTCATCCTCAATCTGGCCCTCTGGTTTGGCCTGCATGTTCTCTTTGCCGATGTCGGCAATATCGCGCTTCTCTCCCGCGCCACCGGCCTGCCGCTCGTCAGCCTCGCCTGGCCGGTCTGGAGCAGTTTGAACATTGCCGCGGCGCTGATCTTCGTGGCTGCCTGCATCATGCTTTTCCGCTTCAAGCTCGGCATCGTCAGCATTCTCGGCTTCGCGGCTACAGCCGGGCTGGCTGTGCGCGGCGTCGAGCTGCTTCTCTAGCGCATCCGGCTGTTTTTGCGCTGCCGGGGCGAAAAAACCTTGCCATCCCGCCGGGCCTTTGCAATGTCACGCCTGACTGAACGCAAATGGGATATCGGAATGGCCAAGCGCATCGGAAGTTTTGCAGAAATCACCAGCCAGTATGACGCGGTGTTCTGCGATGTCTGGGGCGTCCTGCACAATGGCGTCGATCCCTTCCCGAAGGCGGCTGCCGCCCTCGAAGCCGCCCGCGGCGAAGGCCTGACCGTCGTTCTGATCACCAATTCGCCGCGCATCGCGCCTCTGGTCGTCGATCAGCTCCGCCATATCGGCATCCAGGACGGCGCCTATGACCGGATCATTACGTCCGGCGACGTCACCCGCGGCCTGATCGCCGAAGGCCCGAAGAAGGTCTTCCTGCTCGGCCCCGAGCGCGACATCGCCATCATCGAAGGCCTCGGCGTCGAGCGCGTCGATGCGGCGGAAGCAGAGTCCGTCGTCTGCACCGGCTTCTTCGATGACGAGAAGGAAGTACCGGAAGATTACACGGAAATGCTGAAGGAACTTCAGTCGCGAAACGTGCCGATGATCTGCGCCAACCCGGATCTGGTCGTCGAGCGCGGTCACAAGATGATCCCCTGCGCCGGCGCCATGGCCGCCTATTACAACCAGCTCGGCGGCGCCACCCGCATTGCCGGCAAGCCGCATACGCCGATCTATGAAGCCGTGCTGGAAACGGCGAAGGAACTGCGCGGCGACTTCCCGAAAAGCCGCATCCTCGCCATCGGCGATGGCATGCCGACCGATGTGCGCGGCGCTCTCGATTACGGCCTCGACCTTCTCTATATCAGCGGCGGCATCCACGCCAAGGAATACACGCTGAACGGCGAGACGGACGAGGCGATCCTGCACGCCTATCTCGAGCGTGAAAAGGCAGCGCCCAAGTGGTGGATGCCGCGTCTCGCATAAGAAGAAGCCCACCGATGACCGTCTTTCACCGCAACGAAACCCGTGAACCGCTGCCAGCCCACCTGAAGGGCGGGGTGATCGCCATCGGCAACTTCGATGGCCTGCATCGCGGCCATCAGTCGGTGCTGATGCGAGCATTGGAGATTGCCCGGTCGCGCGGCGTTCCGGCCCTGGTGCTGACCTTCGAGCCGCACCCGCGCACCGTCTTCCGGCCGGAGAGCCCGGTCTTCCGCATCACGCCGGCGCCGTTGAAAGCCCGCATCCTCGAAGCTCTCGGCTTCAGCGCCGTCATCGAATACCCCTTCGACCGCGAATTCTCGCAGCGTTCGCCCGACGATTTCATCCACGGCGTCCTCAAGGATTGGCTGGGGGCCTCGGAAGTCGTCACCGGCGTCGATTTCCATTTCGGCAAGGGCCGCGAGGGCGGTCCGGCCTTCCTCATGGATGCCGGCCAGAAGTATGGCTTCGGTGTCACGCTGATCGACGCCTACCGAGATGAGAATGCCGACGTCGTCTCCTCGAGCCGCATTCGGGCGCAGCTGAAGAATGGCGAAGTCAGCGAGGCGGCGGCTCAGCTCGGCTATCACTACACTGTCGAGGCGGAGATTATCGGTGGTGAAAAGCTTGGACGCCAGCTGGGCTTCCCGACCGCCAACATGCAGCTGCCGCCCGAAGTCGAACTTGCTTCCGGCATCTATGCCGTCCGCTTCCGCCTGCAGAACGGCACGCTCCACGACGCCGTCGCCAGCTACGGCCGCCGCCCGACGGTCACGGACAATGGTGCGCCACTGCTCGAAACCTATGTCTTCGATTTCAGCGGCGATCTCTACGGCCAGGTCTGTTCAGTCTCGTTTTTCGGCTATCTCCGGCCGGAACTGAAATTCGACGGGCTCGATCCGCTCGTCGCGCAGATCAAGCGCGACGAGGAAGAGGCGAGGGCGCTGCTTTCAGGGGTACAGCCGCTCGGCGAACTCGACCGGCTGCTCTGCTTCAGCTGACCTAATTGCCCGTAGCCCCCTCATCCGCCCTTCGGGCACCTTCTCCCCAGCGGGGAGAAGATGCCGGCAGGCAGATGAGGGGGCCAAGTCCTCGACGCCAGCAAGGCAGCACCCAATGCAGGCGCCTGCTTCCCCCGCGGCAGCGGCGGAAAGGCGAGCGCGATCGCTGCCGCACCGAGCCCCACCAGCGCCGAGCCGATGAACAGCCACGAATAGTTCTGGTAGGTATCGAAGATCCAACCGCCGATCAGCGGCCCGAAGGCCATGCCGATGCTCGACAGCATCGTCGCCGCGCCGAACACCGTGCCGATCACCTTCGGCCCAAAATATTCGCGCGCCAGCACCGCATAGAGCGGCATGACCCCGCCATAGGCGCTGCCGAAGATCACTGCGAGCGCATAGAACTGCCCGAGCTCGCTGACGGCAAGATAGGTGGCCAGCGCCGCCGCCTGCACCAAGAGCCCGGCGACCAGAACCGGCTTGACGCCGAACCTGTCGGCAAGGCTGCCATAGAGCAGCCGCCCGCCGAGACCGGCCAGTCCCTCGACGCTGTAGATGCTGACCGCCGCCATCGGCGCCACGCCGCAGATCGTCGCGTAGCTCACCATATGGAAGATCGGGCCGGAATGGGCCGCACAGCAGGCAAAGAAGGTGCCGCCGAGGACCAGGAACTGCGGTGACCGGAAGATCTTGCCGAGCGAGGGCCGCTCGCCGCTTGTGACTTCCACAGTGCCTGGATCGCTTGCCGGAGCTGGCGCGCGGCGGATGAGGAGGGCTGCGGGGATCAGAAGGATCCAGGCGCCGATGCCGATCATCAGCATCGCGGTGCGCCAGTCGTAGGCAGAGATCAGCGCCCGGGCGAGCGGCGAAATCGTCATCGGCGCAACGCCCATCCCGGCTGAAACCAGCGACACGGCCAATCCGCGGTTCTCGTCGAACCATTCGGTGGTCGCCGCAATCATCGGCGCGAAGAAAGCGCTGGCCGAAATGCCGACGATGACGCCATAGGTGAGCTGGAACTGCATCAACGATCCGGCGCGGCTCGCCAGAACCAGTGCCAGTCCCAGAAGCACGGCACCGATCATCACCACCGGCCGGGGTCCGAAACGGTCGCTCAACGCACCCCACATGAAGCCGCCGATGCCCATGACGATGAAATTCAGCGTCATGGCGCTGGCAATGCCGGTATGCGACCAGCCGGTCTCGGTGGCGATCGGTGTCTGGAAGATGGCGAGAGAAAACATCGCGCCGAGCGCAACGCATGTCATCAGGGCGCCGGCGGCGACGATGACCCAACGATAGGAACTGCTCATATCCACTTCACTCCCTGTGGACCCGAGAAACGCGGGCGCCCGAGCGGCGGCTCGCATTCCAAGGACGGCCGAGACGCCGCCATTTCGACATTGCCACGAGATTTTTTCTTTGTCTGCAGGATCAGGCTGTTACGCAGGTGCGCGCGACGCATGCCCGGCCGCCATGCCGTCAGCCCAAATCCCTCTTCCTTTTCCCGCCAAAAGCGCCTATGAACCGGCCCGATGACAAAATTCCGGCTGGCGATTGCGATACGAATTATCGGCCCGGCCTTCCGCGCGCGCTGAGCGGCCGGAAGGTCCGGGTTTTCAGCGCTTGCCGAGCAAGCGCTTCCGTCACCAACAATTCCACATCCGTTGCGCCTTCTGAGGCCGCCAGAAACGATTGCCAGACATGACCGACACAGCCGAAAAGATCGACTATTCGAAGACCCTCAATCTGCCCGAAACCGAATTCCCGATGCGCGCCGGCCTGCCGCAGAAGGAGCCGGAGATCGTTGCCCGCTGGCAGCAGATGGGTCTGTACAAGAAGCTGCGCGCCTCGGCCGCCGGGCGCGAAAAGTTCGTACTGCATGACGGCCCGCCCTATGCCAATGGCAATATCCATATCGGTCACGCGCTGAACAAGATTCTCAAGGACGTCATCAACCGCTCGTTCCAGATGCGCGGCTTCGACGCCAACTACGTTCCCGGCTGGGACTGCCACGGCCTTCCGATCGAATGGAAGATCGAGGAAAAGTACCGCGAGAAGGGCAAGAACAAGGACGAGGTCCCGGTCAACGAATTCCGTAGGGAATGCCGTGAATTCGCTTCCGGCTGGATCAAGACCCAGGCCGACGAGTTCAAGCGCCTCGGCATCGAGGGCGACTTCGACAATCCCTACACGACGATGGCCTTCCACGCCGAAAGCCGTATCGCCGGCGAACTGCTGAAGATCGCCAAGTCTGGCCAGCTCTACCGCGGCTCCAAGCCGATCATGTGGTCGGTCGTCGAACGCACGGCGCTTGCCGAAGCCGAAGTCGAATATCACGACATCGAAAGCGACATGATCTGGGTGAAATTCCCGGCCGTTGAAGGCCCGGTGCATGCTGCTGGTGCCGCTGTCGTCATCTGGACCACTACGCCCTGGACCATCCCCGGCAACCGGGCGATCGCCTATTCGTCGCGCGTGTCCTACGGGCTTTACGAAGTGACCGAAGCGGCCAACGATTTTGGCCCGCGCCCCGGTGAAAAGCTGATCCTGGCCGACAAGCTGGCCGAAGACGCCTTCGCCAAGGCAAAGTTGCAGTACAAGCGTCTCGGCGACGTCTCCGCCGCGGATCTCGCCGCCATCACCTGCGCCCACCCGCTGAAAGACCTCGGCGGCGGTTACGAATTCGCAGTCCCGCTGCTCGATGGCGATCACGTCACCGACGATGCCGGTACCGGTTTCGTGCACACGGCACCCAGCCACGGCCGCGAAGACTTTGACGCCTGGATGTCGGCTGCCCGCCAGCTGGAAGCCCGCGGCATCTCGACGAAGATCCCGTTCACCGTCGATGACGGCGGCTTCTACACCGCCGATGCCCCCGGTTTCGAAGGCGCCCGCGTCATCGACGACAACGGCAAGAAGGGCGATGCCAACGATCGCGTCATCAAGGAGCTGATCGCCCGCAACGCGCTCTTCGCCCGCGGCCGCCTGAAGCATTCCTATCCGCATTCCTGGCGCTCCAAGAAGCCTGTCATCTTCCGCAACACGCCGCAGTGGTTCGTCTACATGGACAAGGAACTGGCCGACGGGACGACGCTGCGTTCGCGCGCACTGGGCGCGATCGACGATACACGCTTCGTGCCCGCCGCCGGTCAGAACCGCCTGCGCGCCATGATCGAAGGACGCCCGGACTGGGTGCTTTCGCGCCAGCGCGCCTGGGGCGTACCGATCGCCGTTTTCGCCGATGAACAGGGCGAAGTCCTGGTCGACGAAGCCGTCAACCAGCGTATCCTCGACGCCTTCGAACGCGAAGGCGCCGACGCCTGGTTCGCCGAAGGTGCCAAGGAGCGCTTCCTCGGCAATGACCACGACCATGCCAAGTGGAAGCAGGTCATGGATATCCTCGACGTCTGGTTCGACTCGGGCTCGACCCACACCTTCACGCTGGAAGACCGACCGGACCTGAAGTGGCCGGCCGATCTCTATCTCGAAGGCTCCGACCAGCATCGCGGCTGGTTCCACTCGTCGCTCTTGGAATCGGCTGCCACCCGCGGCCGCGCGCCTTACAACGCCGTTCTCACCCATGGTTTCACCATGGACGAGAAGGGCGAGAAGATGTCGAAGTCCAAGGGCAACGTCACGTCTCCGCAGGAAATCATGAAGGATGCCGGCGCCGACATCCTGCGCCTCTGGGTCATGACCTCGGACTATGCTGATGACCTGCGTGTCGGCAAGACGATCATCCAGACCAATGTCGATGCCTACAGAAAGCTGCGCAACACCATCCGTTGGATGCTCGGCACGCTGGCGCATGACAAGGGCGAGGTCATCGCGCTTGCCGAACTGCCGGAACTGGAACAGCTGATGCTGCACCGCCTGGCCGAGCTCAACGAGCTGGTGCGCGAAAATTACGACGCCTTCGACTTCAAGAAGATCGCCCGCGCGCTGATCGATTTCGCCAATGTCGAGCTGTCGGCCTTCTATTTCGACATCCGCAAGGACGCGCTTTATTGCGACGCCCCGTCGAGCTTGCGCCGCCGTTCGGCACTCCATGTCATCCGCAATATCTTCGATTGCATGGTGACCTGGCTTGCGCCGATGCTGCCCTTCACCACCGAAGAGGCTTGGTTGTCGCGCAATCCTGAAGCCGTCTCGGTCCATCTCGAGCAGTTCCCTGCAATTCCCGCCGACTGGAAGAACGAGGCGCTGGCCGAGAAGTGGAAAGCCGTTCGCGCCATCCGCTCTGTCGTCACGGGCGCCCTCGAAGTCGAGCGCAAGGACAAGCGGATCGGTTCGTCGCTCGAAGCCGCCCCCACCGTGCACATCGCTGATGCGGCTCTGAAGGCAGCGCTCGATGGTCTCGACTTCTCCGAGATCTGCATTACCTCGGATATCGCAATCGACGCGGGCGAGGGCTCTGCTGAGGCGTTCCGTCTTCCCGAGGTTCCCGGTGTCTCCGTAGAGCCGACGCTTGCCGAAGGTACCAAGTGCGCCCGTTCCTGGCGGATCACCAAGGATGTCGGGTCCGACCCTGAATATCCCGATGTTTCGGCGCGCGATGCTGTCGCTTTGCGTGAACTCGGACTGTAAATCCTCAAGAAAGTTACCGGGTGAATTGCTCTTTAGTGGTTCATCCGGTAAAAGCTGCCTGAAAATGGCCGGATTTTTACGTCAGGGGGACGGACGTCCGGTTGGGCGATAATTGCACCGGCATGGCTGGAAGGGTTTTCATGTTAGCGACGCGTTGGTTCCGTGTAGGCGCTTGCCTGACGGTTGTTATGGCGGCAGGCTCGATGGCCACCAGCTGCACGAGCCCGACCTACGGTACCGGCACGAGCGCAATGGCCCAGCTTGGCGACGATATCGGCCAGTCCGTGTCGCTCGCGCCGCAGGAGCCCAAGAACAAGGGCGTCAGGTACCAGCCGCGTCCGACGCTTGTTCTCCCGGCTGACGCCTCCAAGGAAACGCTGGTCGAGCCGCAGCAGACGGTTGCCAGCAAGGACAATCCGGAATGGGTCGAGTCTCCCGAAGAGACCCGCGCCCGTCTCGTCCAGGAAGCTGACGACAACGAAGACAAGTCCCGGTATGTTTCGCCGCTCGCCAAGAATGGCATCGAAGGCGGCCGCAAGACGGCAGCCGAACAGGCTCAGGCGTTCAGGGAAGCCCGCGCCGCGCAGAAGGGCGCCGGCGCTGTGACCGAACGCCGCTCAATCTCCGATCCGCCGACGGAGTACCGCCAGGCAGACGACCCGTCCAAGCTTGATGATCTCGGCGAGCCGGAGCTCAAGAAGCAGAAGCAGCGCAAGAAGGATGCCGCGGTTGCCGGTACCGGCAAGCAGTGGTGGAACCTGCTGCAGTAAGCGCTTGCTTACATCTGCTGCACCGCTGCCCAGCGGCGCACGAGCAGAATATGGATGATCTGGCAGATCAGAAGAACTGAGCCGGTGATCGCGAAAACCGCGGTCATGCCGCTGGCGGCGAAGATCGCGCAGATCGCGATCGCGAGACCCGGCACGACGCTGAAAGCGGCCGCGCGTGGCGCCGACCAGTTGACCTCTCCCCGCAAGGACCATTGCATCGGTATGGTGGAAACGCCGGCGCCACGCGCAGATAGGCAAATGCGCCGATGGCGATCATCGCTGCGACAATGGCGAGGTTCATGGCATCTCCCTCTTTCCGGCAAAGAACGTCCTGAGGATATCCGCAGCCTCCGTCTCGTTCAAACCGGAATAGACCTCGGGCGCATGGTGGCAGGTCGGCTGCGCATAGAAACGCACGCCGCTCTCGACCGCGCCGCCCTTCGGATCCTCGGCGCCGTAATAGAGCCGCCGGATGCGGGCAAACGAGATCGCCGCCGCGCACATCGTACAGGGTTCTAGCGAAACATAGAGATCAGCGCCCGTTAGCCGCTCCTGTCCCAGCGCTTCGCAGGCCATGCGGATGGCGGCGACTTCGGCATGGGCGGTCACGTCGTTGAGCTCGCGGGTGCGGTTTCCGGAACGCCCGACCACCGCGCCATCGAGCACCACGACGGCGCCGATCGGCACTTCGCCGCGCTCACCGGCCGCCCGCGCCTCTTCGAGCGCCATCTCCATAAACCGATTTGTCTTCACGATCCGGCAAATTCCCACTTAACCGCAGGGGCGCGACCTGATAGAGAAGCCCCAAAAGGCAGGCAAACAACAAATGACATTCAAAGACAAGCCAAAACGGCCGGGCGGCAAGCCCGCAGGGCGCGACACGCGACCGAAAACCGGTGACAAGCCGGCACGCAGCGCTGCGCCGAAGGCTGCAGCGGCCGAAACCGCAGGCGACGGCAAGGCGGAACGCATCTCCAAGGTCATGGCACGCGCAGGTGTTGCTTCGCGCCGCGATATCGAGCGCATGATCATGGACGGCCGCGTGACGCTGAACGGCAAGCCGCTCGAGACGCCGGTCGTCAACGTCACGCTGACGGACAAGATCGAAGTCGATGGTATCCCGATCCGCGGCATCGAGCGCACGCGTCTCTGGCTCTATCACAAGCCGGCTGGCCTGGTGACCACCAATGCCGATCCCGAGGGTCGCCCGACGGTCTTCGACAATCTGCCGGACGAACTGCCGCGCGTCATGTCGATCGGCCGCCTCGACATCAACACCGAAGGCCTGCTGCTCTTGACCAATGACGGTGGTCTCGCCCGCTCGCTGGAGCTGCCGACGACCGGCTGGCTGCGCCGCTACCGCGTGCGCGCCCATGGCGAGATCGATCAGGACGCGCTCGACAAGCTGAAGGAAGGCATCGCTGTCGATGGCGTGCTCTACGGCTCGATCGACGCGACGCTCGACCGCACCCAGGGATCCAACGTCTGGATCACCATGGGCCTGCGCGAAGGCAAGAACCGCGAAATCAAGAACGTGATGGGTGCGCTTGGCCTCGACGTCAACCGCCTGATCCGTATCTCCTACGGTCCGTTCCAGCTGGGCGACCTGCCGGAAGGCCACGTCATCGAAGTGCGCGGCCGCACGTTGCGCGATCAGCTCGGCCCGCGTCTCATCGAGGACTCCAACGCCAATTTCGATGCGCCGCTCTACAACGCTCCGGCCGTTGCCGCAGCCGAGGAAGAAGAGCAGGCCAAGCCGGAACGGCGCGAACAGCGCGCATGGAAGCCGGAAGAAAAGCGCGAGCGCCCGCGCGGCAGCCTCGACACCAAGCGCGATGACCGTCGCAACGATCGCCGCGATGACCGCAAGGATGATCGCCGGGACGGTGGCCGCGATGGCGGACGCAAGGATGACGACCGTCCGAAGCGCCCGGCGCTGGGCAGCCGCCGCAACGCCAATGTCTGGATGGCGCCCGGCGCCCGTCCGCTAGGCGAAAAGGCAGCCGCAAAGGCCGAGAAGAATGCCCAGACCGCGCTGAAGCGCGGCGAGAAGCCTGGCCGCTCCAAGCCGCAGCCGGTGAGCTACGACGAAGGCCCGCGCGTCCAGATCAACCGTGCCCGCGATGAAGAGGGCGAATGGATCCGTTCCAGCGAAGTCAGCAATGACGACGGCGGCCGCAAGCGCTCCGGCGATCGTCCGGGTGGCGATCGCGGCGGCCGCGGCGACCGGCCTTTCGGTGACCGCCCCCGCGGCGAGGGCCGTGGTGAACGCTCCGGTGGTGATCGCACCGCCCGTGGTGACAGACCCTATGGCGACCGTCCCCCGCGTGGAGACCGCCCGGCAGGGGATCGTCCCGCCCGCGGTGACCGCCCGTTTGGCGACAAGCCGCGCGGCGAGCGCAAGCCCCGCGAAGATGGCGATCGTCCGCGTTCCTACGGCGACCGTCCGGCTCGCAGTGACAGACCCTATGGTGACCGCCCCGCCCGCAGCGAACGCCCGTCCGGCGATCGTCCGGCCCGCGGTGACCGTCCGTTCGGAGACAAGCCGCGCCGTCCGCGCGAAGAGGGTGACGAGCGTCCCCGTTCCTATGGCGATCGCCCGCGTGCCGCCCGCAGCGCTCCCGGCGAAGGCCGCTCCGAGCGTCCGCGTGGCGAACGCTCCTTTGGCGACAAGCCGCAGGGCGATCGTCCGCAGGGTGACAAGCCGCGCGGCAAGAGCTTCGGCGCCAAGCCCGGCGGTGCCAAGAATTTCTCCGGCAAGCCGAGAGGCGACCGGCCCGATGGCGGAGGCAAGCCTTCGGGCGGGCCGTCGCGTGGTGGACCAAAAGGAAAGGGAATGACGCGCGGTGCGGATCGTCGGCGGTGAGTTTCGCGGACGGTCGCTCGCCGTACCTAAATCCAACGACATCCGGCCGACTGCCGACCGGACGCGTGAGAGCCTTTTCAATATTCTGAGCCATGCCTATCCGGAATGCGTCGATGGCACCCGGATACTCGATCTCTTTGCCGGGACCGGCGCGGTCGGCCTCGAAGCCGTCTCGCGCGGCTGCCGTCATGCGCTGTTCGTCGAAAACAGCGTCGAGGGCAGGGGCCTGCTCTGGGAAAACATCGATGCGCTCGGCCTGCATGGCCGCACGCGCATCCTGCGGCGTGACGCTACGGATCTCGGTTCGGTCGGCAATCTCGAGCCCTTCAACATGCTCTTCGCCGATCCGCCCTACGGCAAGGGTCTGGGCGAGAAGGCCATGGCTGCGGCTGCCAAGGGTGGCTGGCTGGTGCCGGGCGCGATCGCCGTGCTCGAAGAGCGCTCGGATGTTGCCGTTTCGGTCGATCCTTCCTATCTGTTCCTCGAAGACAGGATCTTTGGCGACACCAAGGTCCATTTCTTCCGCTATCAGCCGGTCTAGGGCGGGGCGAAGCCACCGGGAGCGTTCAGTGCAGCAGGCAGGTATTGTGAATAGCGTCATACCTGCCACCGGCGGCACTATGCCCACCGTTGCGGTCGCCTTCGGCGGCGGCGGCGCCCGCGGCCTGGCGCATATCCATGTCATCGAAGCCTTGGACGAACTCGGCATCCGCCCGGTGGCGATATCGGGCTCGTCGATCGGCGCCATCATGGGCGCCGGTATGGCCGCCGGCATGAGCGGCGAGGCAATCCGCGAACACGCGCTGATGACCGTCGGCAACAAGACCGCCGTCGTCAGCCGCATCTGGGGCATGCGTCCCCAAACGGTGCGCGATGCCGTCGCCAAGGGTATCCGCATCGGCCAGTTCAATCTGGAACGTATCCTCAAGGCCTTTCTGCCCGCGGACCTGCCGGATCGCTTCGCCGATCTTCTCGTGCCGATGCAGGTCATCACCACCGATTATTACGGCCAGAACGAAGTGATCATCACGGAAGGGCAGCTCTTCCCGGCGCTTGCCGCGTCCTCGTCTATTCCCGCCGTCTTCATGCCGGTGCGCATGAACGACCGCGTCATGATCGATGGCGGCATCAGCAATCCCGTGCCCTACGAATGCTTGATGGATATCGCGGATATCGTCATCGGCATCGATGTCGTCGGCGCGCCTGAAGGCGACGGCACCCATATCCCGAACCGCATGGAAAGCATCTTCGGCTCCGGTCAGCTGATGATGCAGACGGCGATCACCCTGAAGCTGAAGATCCAGCCGCCGCATATCTTCCTGCGCCCGGCGGTCGGCCGCACCGGCGTCATGGACTTTCTGAAGGCCCGCGAAGTGCTCGCCATGTCCGCAGGCGTCAAGGACGACCTGAAGCGCGAGCTGGACCGCCAGTTCGAAGCGCGCATTAAGGCTTAAGCGTCGGCCGTCACATCCGCCGGACCCGCCAGCGGATCGGCATCCATCTCCATCGAGCGCTTCGGCTTGACCAGCGGCTCCGGCCGGACAGGATGCGAAAACAGCATGTCGCGCCCCGCCTGCAAGCCTTCCGAAACCTGCAGCACCAGCCGCTCCTCGTCGCGGCGGCGGATATCCTCGCCGATCTCATAGGCCTCGGCCTCCCCGACACCCAGCGCCTGCAGCGTCCGGCGGCCGAAGAGCAGACCTGATTCCAGCGTCTCGCGCAGTTCGTAATCGACGTTCAGATTGCGCAACGCGATCGAGTGGATACGGTCGTAGGAACGCACGAAGAGCTTGGCATGTGGATAGTCGGCCTGCACCAACTCCACCACCTTGTCGGTGATCTCGCGCTTCTGCGTACAGACGACGACGATCTTCGCCTTGTCGATACCAGCCGAGCGCAGCACGTCCTTGCGGGTGCCGTCGCCAAAGTAGATGCGGAAGCCGAAGGACGAGGCCTGGCGGATGCGGTCGGCGGAAAAGTCGATGACGGTGACGTCGCGGCCACCGGCAAGCAGGATCTGCGCGGCGATCTGCCCGAAACGCGAGAAGCCGACCATCAGCACGTCGGCATTTGCGCCTGCAAAATCCTCGTCCAGCTCCTCATGCTCATCGCCTGTGAGCAGTCGTCTCGACAGCGCCGAACCAATCGGGGTCAGCGCCATCGTCAGCGTCACGATGGCGACCAGCAGGGATGCGGTGCTCGACGGCATCAGGCCCGCGGTCGCCGCAGCGGTAAAGAGCACGAAGCCGAACTCGCCGCCCTGCGGCAGCAGGAAGGCGATGCGGATCGCGTCGTTATGCGGAGAGCCGGTCGCGCGGCAAAGCGCATAGATCACAGCAGCCTTCACCGCCATGATGATCGGGACCGCAGCGACGATGAACAGCGCATTGTCGACCAGCACCTGCAGCTGCAGCGACAGGCCGACGGCGATGAAGAAGATAGCGAGCAGCACGCCGCGGAACGGCTCGATATCCGCTTCAAGCTCGTGCCTGTAGGAGGATTCCGCCAGCATGATGCCGGAGAGAAACGCGCCCATCGCCATCGACAGACCGGCAAACTGCATCAATGTTGCAGATCCCATGACCACGAACAGCGCGGCCGCAATCATTGCCTCGCGGGCGCCGGTGCGGGCAATCACCTGGAAAAGCGGCGTCAGCAGATAGCGCCCCATGACGATCATCGCCACGACGGCGCCGATCGCAATCGCGAAGTCGAGAAACGGTTGATCGCCACCCTCGCTGCCGCCGCCGCCAAGGACGGTGATCAGCGCCAGCAGTGGCACGATGGCCAGATCCTGCAGCAGCAGTACCGAGAACGAGCGCTGGCCGTATCTCGTGTTCACTTCACCAGTGCCTTCAAGGATCTGCATGGCAAAGGCGGTGGAAGAGAGCGCAAGGCCGAAGCCTGCGACGATGCTGCCGCGCCATTCAAGCACGCCGGAGAGATAGGCAAGCGCCGTAAGCGCCAGACCGGTGACCACCACCTGCGCGGTGCCGAGCCCGAATATATCGCGGCGCATCTGCCAAAGGCGCGACGGTTTCAGCTCCAGGCCGATGATGAACAGCAGGAAGACGACGCCGAGTTCGGCAACGCCGAGGATCTGCTCGCCATCGGTAATCCCATGGAAGACAGGCCCGATGACGACGCCCGCGGCCAGATAGCCAAGCACGGTGCCAAGCCCCAGCTTCTTGAAAATCGGCGCAGCAACGACCGCGCCGCCAAGCAGCAGGATCGTCTCGGAAAAGAAGGCATTGGGGGCGGACATGCGTCGGAGTTTCTTTCAATGGCAGGAGGCGCGCAAGCGGCGGGAAAAAGAATCGCAGGCCGCGGCCTTGATGCTTTCCGAACTGCACAATAAATGGAAGCCGAAGGAAAGGCCAAATCATGTCCTCAGAAATTGATTCCTCGACACTTCTTTCCCGTGCCAGCCAGCTGATCGATCTTGCCAGGAAAGCCGGTGCCGATGCCGCCGATGCGGTGGTCGTCCGTTCCCGCTCGCAATCCGTCAGCGTTCGCCTCGGCAAGGTCGAAGGCACGGAGTCGTCGGAAAGCGACGATTTCTCGCTCCGCGTCTTCGTCGGCAAGAAGGTTGCCAGCGTTTCAGCCAATCCGGGTTTCGACCTCACGGCACTTGCCGAGCGGGCCGTCGCCATGGCCAAGGTCTCGCCTGAAGATCCGTTCGCCTGCCTGGCCGACGAAGCCAATCTCGCCAAATCCTATCCCGATCTCGAGCTTCTCGACCGCACGGAAGTGACGTCCGAGATGCTGCGCGAGGCCGCGCTCGCAACCGAAGCGGCGGCCCTTGAGGTCAAGGGCGTCACGAATTCCTCCGGCGGCGGCGCCTCCGGTGGCATGGGCGGTCTCGTCCTCGTCACCTCGCATGGCTTCGAAGGCAGCTATATGGGCTCGCGCTTCGGCCGCTCGGTCAGCGTCATCGCCGGTGAAGGCACCGGCATGGAGCGCGACTACGATTACGACAGCCGGATTTACTACAGCGAGCTCGACGATCCCGCCGATATCGGCCGGCGCGCCGGCGAGCGCACCGTCAAGCGTCTCAATCCGCGCCAGGTGCCGACAGGCAAAGATGTCACCGTCGTCTTCGACCCGCGCATCGCCCGCGGCTTCATCGGCCACATTGCCGGTGCCATCAACGGTGCCTCGGTTGCGCGGAAGACCAGCTTCCTGCGCGACAAGATGGGCCAGCAGGTTCTGAAATCCGGTCTGTCGATCACCGACGATCCGCTGATCGTCCGCGGTCCGTCCTCGCGTCCCTTCGATGGCGAAGGCGTTTCCGGCGAAAAGCTTGTGATGATCGAGGACGGCGTGCTGAAGCACTGGTTCCTCTCCACATCGACCGGCCGCGAAATCGGCATGGAAACCAACGGCCGCGGCGTGCGCGGCGGCAATTCGGTGACACCGGCTTCCACCAACCTGGCGCTAAACCCCGGTGACGTCTCGCCCGAAGAGCTGATCCGAAGCGTCGGCAACGGCTTCTACGTGACCGAGCTGATCGGTCAGGGCGTCAACATGATCACCGGCGAATATAGCCGCGGCGCCACCGGTTTCTGGATCGAGAACGGCGAACTCACCTTCGCGGTCTCCGAGGTCACCATCGCATCGAACCTCAAGGAGATGTTCATGCGGGTGACCCCTGCAAACGACATTGACTACAAATACGGCGTCGCCGCCCCGACGCTCGCCATCGAGGGTATGACGCTCGCCGGGCGCTGAAGATTGGATTGACGAATGAGTGACGACAGAAGCGCCCGCTGGCAGAGCGATCTCGCATTGATCGCCGATGCCGCCCAGCAGGCGGGCCGCGTCGCGCTCAGCTATTTCAACCAGTCGCCCGAGGTCTGGTGGAAGAACGAAGGCCGCTCGCCCGTCAGCGCCGCCGATTTCGCCGCCAACGAAACGCTCGAGAAGATCCTGCGCGCCGCCCGCCCAACCTATGGCTGGATGTCGGAAGAGACCGAGGACAGTGCGGCTCGCCTTGCCAGCGACACCGTCTTCATCATCGATCCGATCGATGGCACAAGGGCGTTTCTTGGCGGCCAGAACCTCTGGTGCGTCAGCGCCGCCGTCGTCCACCGCGGCCGCCCCGTGGCGGGTGTGCTCTATGCGCCAGCGCTTGAGGAGCTGTTCGAAGCTGTCGAAGGCGGCACGGCGCTGAAGAACGGCGAACCGATCGCGGTTTCGGCAAGCGGCCCGGGAACGGTCAGCAGGTTTGCCATCGCCGAGGACGTGCTGAAATCCTTCCCGGCTCCGTTCCGCGAAGGCATCGAGCGGGTCAAGCATGTTCCCTCGCTCGCCTATCGCATCGCCATGGTGGCCGATGGCCGCCTAGAAGGAACGTTCGTCAAGCCGAACTCCCATGACTGGGATCTCGCCGCCGCCGATCTGATCCTCGAGCGGGCAGGCGGGCAGCTGACCGGACTCGATGGCAAGCCTGTCATTTATAACCGCGCTGCCGTCAGCCACGGTGCGCTCTGCGGCGCTGCGGCGCCCCGCCTGGCCGAGTTTCTGGAGGGGCTGGCTTCGATACGAAGCAGTTGACGTTTCCGTCAAAATCCCGCAGATGAAGGCGCGGAGGAGACCAGAAAAGAAAGAGAAGAAAATGACGGAATCCGGTGGCAAGAAGCAGCTGCTGCACCTCGTATTTGGCGGCGAACTGGAAAGTCTCGATGACGTTCAGTTCCGCGATCTGAAGGATCTCGACATCGTCGGTATTTTTCCCGATTACGCATCCGCACTGACGGCGTGGAAGGGCAAGGCACAGTCGACTGTGGACAACGCACATATGCGTTACTTCATCGTCCACATGCACCGCCTGCTCGATCCGCAAGACAAGACCGGCAGCAACTGATTTTATAGGCTTTTCAGCAGGGTAGCCGCCTTCGTGGCGGCGCCGTCTCCTGCCGGGGCGTTACGCCCCACCCCGTCGAATGACGCATTCTGAACAAATTAATCGGCCATTGCCGCCGCAACAATAATTGGGGAATGGGTTTGATGTCGATCATTGTCGATCGGAGACGTTTTAGATGAGTTCGCCAGGAGCGCGGTTCGCGCTGGGCGTCTACAGGACCGCAGGCATCGTGGCGACGCCACTGGTCGGCGCCTATCTCGCCTATCGCACCGCCAAGGGCAAGGAAGAGCGCGCCCGCCGGACGGAACGTTTCGGCTATGCGAGCGCCAACCGGCCGCAGGGTCCGCTGGTCTGGTTTCATGCCGCCAGCGTCGGCGAAACCAATGCCGTCATCCCGCTGATCCGCGAAATCCGCCGCCGCGATATCCACGTCATCCTGACCACAGGCACCATCACCTCGGCCAAGGTCGCCGCCGACCGGCTCGGCAGCGAGGCGATCCATCAATATGTGCCGCTCGACCTGAAGCCGGCCGTCAGCCGCTTCCTCGAATATTGGCAGCCCGATTGCGCCATCATCGCCGAGTCCGAAATCTGGCCGGCGACGATGATGGAGCTCGGCCGCCGCCGCATTCCGCAGATCCTCGTCAATGCCCGCATGTCGGACCGCTCCTTCGCCCGCTGGCAGCGCCGCCCGTCGATCGCCGAGGCGCTGTTCGAGAACCTGGCGTTGGTGATCGCCCAGTCCGATCTGGATTCCGAGCGCTTCCGCGATCTCGGCGCCCGCCATGTCATGACCTCCGGCAACCTGAAGGTCGATACCGACGCGCCGCCCTATGACGCCGCCATCTTCGCCCGCTACAAGCAACAGATCGGCGACCGCAAGACCTGGGCCGCGATCTCGACCTTCGATGGCGAGGAGAATGCCGCCGCCGTCGTCCACCGGACGCTGAAGGAGCGCAACAACCAGCTGACGATTATCGTGCCGCGCCATCCGGAGCGATCCGACGAGATCGAGCAGATGCTGGTTGCTCAGGGCCTCAAGGTCGCGCGGCGCACCCGCGAGGATATCATCTCGCCGGATGTCGACGTCTTCCTCGGCGATACGATCGGCGAGATGGGCCTCTATCTGCGCTTGACCGAAGTGGTCTTCGTTGGCCGCTCGCTCTATGCCGAAGGTGGCCAGAACCCGCTGGAGCCGGCCATGCTCGGCTGCGCGGTTCTCTCCGGCAGCAATGTCCAGAATTTCCGCGAGGCCTATCAGAAGCTCGCCCGCCGCGGCAGTGCCCGCATGGTGCGCGACACCGAGATGCTGGCCAAGGGCGTGCATTATCTGCTCATCAACGACGACGCACGCCGCAATATGATCGAGGCCGGCATCGCCGCCGTGCAAGAAATGCGCGGAGCATTGACGGCGACGGTGAAGGCGCTGGAGCCCTACATCAATCCGCTGACGGTCAAGGCGCGGCTGCTGCCGAAGACAGCGCAAGGCTGAGGGTTACAATGGCACTCGAGGGTATCAGGGGCATTCTTTTCGACAAGGACGGCACGCTCCTCGATTACGACGAGAGCTGGCTCCCTGTTAACCGCGAGCTCGCCCGCATCGCATCAGAAGACGATGCCGCACTTGCCGATCATCTGCTACGCGAAACCGGCATGGACCCGATCAGCGGCCACATCGTGCCCGACAGCCTGCTCGCAGCCGGTAACACCCGCCAGATCGCCGAAGGCCTCGTCGCAGCAGGTTCCAAGGTCGAGGTCAGCGAGCTCACCATCAAGCTCGACACGCTCTTCTCCAACGCCGCCGAATTTTCGGTGCCGGTCACCGATCTCGCCGGCTTCTTCGCCCGCCTGCATGCCCGCGGCTTCAAGCTCGGCATCGCCTCCAGCGACAACGAACGCTCGATCCGCCAGACCGCCCAGCGCTTCGGCTTTGCCCAATATGTCGATTATATCGCCGGCTACGACAGCGGCTTCGGCAGCAAGCCGGAAGCCGGCATGGTGCTCGGCTTCTGCAAGGCGACCGGTCTCGAACCGTCGCAGGTCGCCGTCGTCGGCGACAACAACCACGACCTGCATATGGGCCACAACGCCAATGCCGGCCTCAAGGTCGCGGTCCTCACAGGCACCGGCTCGCGTGAATCACTCTCCGCCGCATCCGACTACTGCCTCAATGACATCACCGAGCTCGAGCCGCTGCTGCCGGGACTTCAGCCGGCGTAGTCTGGGCAAAGGCTTGCTTTTTCTTCGGTTTTGCCCTTTCTTTGCCGCCAGTCGAAGGGGATAGCCGGTTGCCGTGGGTGCCGGAAGCACAGGGCAGGCACATCATGGTATCCGAAGCGCCGCCATTCTGGTGGACGAAAGCCGACTGGCGGGCCTGGACGCTGTCGCCCATTTCGCTGATTTACGGCGGTGTCGCCGGTTATCGCATGAAGCATGCGCGCCGCGCCTCCGTGCCTATCCCCGTCATCTGCATCGGCAACTTCACGGTCGGCGGCGCCGGCAAGACCCCGACCGCGCTCGCCATTGCCCGCGCCGCCAAGGCCAAGGGCCTGAAACCCGGTTTTCTCAGCCGCGGCTATGGCGGATCACTCGATGTCACGACGGTCGTCGATGCTGCCCATCACCGGGCGATGGCCGTCGGTGACGAGCCGCTGCTGCTCGCCCGCGAGGCGCTCACCGTCATTTCCCGGCGCCGCGTCGAAGGGGCTCAACGCCTCGTCAAGGAAGGCGCCGACCTGATCATCATGGACGACGGTTTCCAGAGCGCCCGGCTGGCGCTGGATTATGCGCTGCTGGTCATCGACGCAACGCGCGGTCTCGGCAACGGCCACACCGTTCCCGGCGGCCCGGTCCGCGCGCCGATCCCGGTGCAGATGCGCCATGCCACCGCGCTCCTCAAGGTCGGCAACGGCAATGCCGCCGACGCGATCGTCCGCATGGCGGCCCGCGCCGGTAAGCCCTATTTCACCGCCGCTCTGAAAACCGTCGGCACAAACGAGCTTTCAGGCCGCCGCGTGCTAGCCTTCGCCGGTATCGCCGATCCCGGAAAATTCTTCCGCACCGTCGAGACGCTCGGCGCCGAGATCGCTGTCGCCAAATCCTTCGGCGACCACGAACATCTGAGCGACGACGAGATCGGCAACCTGATCGAAATTGCCGCCCGCGAAGATCTGCAGATCGTCACGACGTCGAAGGATTTTGTCCGCCTGGCCGGTCATCACGGCAGGGCGCAGGAGCTGGCGGAGAAATCGAGGGTGATCGAGGTGGAAATGGCCTTCGAGGACCCGCAGGCACCGGGTCTCATCATCGACAGAGCCATCGAGGCCTGCCGCGCCCGCCGTTTGCGGGAAGCAAAGCAGAGCTAGCGTTCAGCGCCTCTGGTTGGGCAGCACGCCAGCGCGCTTGTCGGCTTCGAAGGAGGAGATCACGTCGGCATAGGGCTCCTGGCGGGCGACGCTCCAGTAGCGCAGCTCGTCGAGCGGGATGTGCTTGCCGGTCATGGCGCAGACGACATAGGAGCCCGGCGACAGGATCTGGAAATCGGCGTCGAGATAGCGGATTTTCGCCTCGCGGTTTCCGTGACCTTCAAACAAGTTCATCCTGCTCCATTCCTGCGGCTTTATCCTCCTGCCATATAGCGGCGCGGAAGACATTGCCAGTATTTTCAGCTTCGGCCGAACAGTCGCTCAATGTCCGAGAGTTTCAGCTCGATATAGGTCGGCCGGCCGTGATTGCACTGGCCGGAGCCCGGCGTCACTTCCATCTGCCTCAGCAGCGCATTCATCTCCTCCGGCCGCATGCGCCGGCCGGAGCGCACCGAGCCGTGGCAGGCCATGGTGGCGGCGACATATTCGAGCTTCTGCGACAGGCCCGAGGCCGTGTCCCATTCGGCAATCTCGTCGGCCAGCTGGCGAACCAGCCCCTGTGCGTCGACCTCGCCGAGCAGTGCCGGGGTCTCGCGAACCGCGATCGCCCCCGGCCCGAAACGCTCGATCGCCAGGCCAAGTTCGCCGAGCCCTTCGGCATGCACCATCAGCCGGTCGCAATCCTCTTCCGGCAGGTCGATGATTTCAGGGATCAAGAGCACCTGCGACGCCAGCCGTTTCGAATGCAGCGCCTTGCGCATCGCCTCGAAGACCAGCCGCTCGTGCGCGGCATGCTGATCGACGATGACGAGACCATCTTCGGTCTGGGCGACGATATAGTTCTCGTGGATCTGGGCCCGGGCAGCACCCAGCGGGAAGCGCTGCGGCGCTTCCTCGCGCGGCGCAGCCACCGGCTGCTGCCAGCTCTGCGGCTGCGGCTCGGAACGCGCCGTCGGCGTCACCAGCCCGTCGAAGGAGGCCTGGGGCCGTTCGGCAAAGCCTGTATTGGCAGCCTGATAGGGGCGGGAAGGAGAGGTGTCCGCCGACCAGGGCGCCTGCGCCTGCGGCCGCTGATAGGCATTCGGCTGGAAGCCCGGGCGGAACGAGCGCAGCATGCCGTCGGCCCCTGTCGTCGCCGCCCGGCTGCCGTCGCGGGCGAGCGCCTCGCGCACTGCGCCGATGATCAGGCCGCGGATCAGTCCGGGATCGCGGAAGCGCACATCGGATTTTGCGGGATGCACGTTGACATCGACAAGTGCCGGATCGAGCCTGAAGGAGAGCACGGCCACTGGATAACGGCCGGACGGGATGGTCTCGGCATAGGCGCCGCGGATCGCCGACAGGATCAGCTTGTCCTGCACCGGCCGCCCGTTGACGAAGGCATATTGGTGGCCGGAATTGCCGCGGTTGAAGGTGGGCACACCGGCAAAGCCCGTCAGGCTCACATCCTCGCGCTCGGCGTCAATCTCGATGGCGTTGTCGCGGAAATCCTTGCCGAGGATCTGCGCCATGCGCGCCAGATGGTCATCGCCTGTGGCGGGCAGTTCCAGCGTGCTGCGGTCGGTGCCCGAGAGAACGAAGCGCACGCCCGGAAAGGCGATCGCCATGCGCTTGACGACTTCGGTGATCGCCGCTGCTTCGGCCTTTTCGGTCTTCAGGAATTTCAGCCGCGCCGGTGTGGCGAAGAACAGGTCGCGGACCTCGACGATCGTCCCGGGGTTCGAGGCGGAAGGCCTCAGATGCAGGAACTTGCCGCCGGAAACCGCGATCTCGCTGCCGCCGGCGCTGTCCTTGCGGCGGCTGGAGATGCTGAGCTTGGCGACCGAACCGATCGAAGGCAGGGCTTCGCCGCGGAAGCCGAGCGTGCGGATATCGTCGAGCGTATCCGAAATCTTCGACGTGCAGTGCCGTTTGACCGCAAGTTCGAGATCGGCGGCATCCATGCCGGAGCCATTGTCGCTGACGCGAAGCAGGCCCTTGCCGCCGCCTGAGGTTGCGATTTCGATGCGGGTCGCGCCGGCGTCGAGCGCGTTCTCGATCAATTCCTTGGCCGCACTCGCCGGGCGTTCGATGACTTCGCCGGCGGCGATCTGGTTGATGAGCGTTTCGGAGAGCTGTCTGATGGCCATGCGCCATTTTCGTGGATTCGGCCGCCCGATGGAAGGGCAAAAAGCGCTCGTCCGGAGCCGCGCTTCCGACCCCCATATTTGGGGTGGCTTAATGTTAAGCCGCCGTTAGGAGAAAGCTGGCATTTTAATCGCATACCACCAAATAGCGCTATTAAATCGGATAGATGTGGGATTTTAGGGCATGAGTGCCGGCTTCGAAAAGACGGACGCATCATCCGTGAGCGACGAATTGCCGGTCGAACCCGATCTCCAGGCATCACTTTTCGATGCCGTCTCCGATGGCCTCTCTGCCGCACTCATCGTCTATGACAAGAACGATCAGATGATTTTCGCCAGCCGCCAGGTTCTCGACTTCTTCCCGATCGCGCCTTCGATGCTGAAAGCCGGTACCCGGCTGCGCGATTTTCTCGGCGCCGTCTTCGACACAGGCGTGCGCCAGCAATATTCCGCCAAACAACCGGGCGGTGTGCTCGGGCGCGAAGACTGGCTGTCGCAGAAGATTGCCTCGCATTGGCGCGAACGTTTCGAAATCATCGAGCGCCATGGTCCCGATCGCTGGATCCGTTTGATCAAGCGCCGGCTGCCGAGCGGTTACTGCGTCTCGATGATCTCCAACATTTCCGAGGAGCGCAAGCGTGAGGAACAGTGGCGGGCCGATCTGGAGCGTGTGCAGCTGACCGAGGATATCCTCGACAATCTGCCGTTCCCGCTGTTCGTCAAGGACCGCAATCTCAATTACGTCGCCGTCAACGTCGCCTTCTGCGAGAAATTCCAGACCACACCCGACGAGGTGCTTGGGCGCAAGAGCGGCGACCTGTTCTCCGCCGAGATCGCCAGCCGCTTCGAGGAGAGCGATCGCCATGTGCTGGAGACCGGCGAGATGTCGATCTCCCGCCAGCGCCAGGTTTCGCGCGACGGTTCGGAACGCGATATCGTTAGCCGCAAGCACCGCATCGGCAAGCCGGGCCGCTACTTCCTGGTTTCGACCATGCAGGATCTGCCGCGCGATGGCGCCGATCTCGACGAGTTCGACCGCGCCACTTCGGTCACCACCTCCAGCCACCAGTCCTATCGCCGGGCCTATGTGCCGCTGAACGGCGAGGCGACGCGGCGCGAGCCGGCCGCCATGGAAGCAATCGTTCCGGAGAATTTTTCCGGCCGCAAGATTCTCGTCGTCACCGGCGATCTCGCCGCCGAGACCGCAGCATTGCGCACCCTTGCCAAATACGGCTTCGAAGCCTGCGCCATCCGCGGCGAGGATGAGGAGGAGCATTTCCTGGAGATCGCTGCGTCTGCCGGAATCGATCTCGATCTGATCATCATCGACAACCAGATGGGCATGCGCTGCCTGGAGCTCGCAAACCAGCACGGCATTCCGGCGCTGATCATGGACGGCTTCCAGCTTGCCAACGAGCTTACCTTCCAGGTTGCCCGTCATTTCAACCGCAACAATCGCGCGGTCAGCGAGCCCGAAGCCGACTGGGAAATCTCCACTTCCGCAGATGGCGACGGCCTGCAGGTTCTGGTCGCGGAAGACAACGACATCAACCAGATCGTCTTCTCGCAAATCCTCGAAGGCCTAGGCTACCGCTACATGATCGCCTCTAGCGGCGACGAGGCTGTCCGGCTGTGGACAGAGCATAAGCCGCAGATCGTACTGATGGATATCTCACTACCAGGTCTCAACGGTTTCGAGGCCGCGCGCATGATCCGCGGCATCGAAGAGGGCGGCATGGACAAGACCCCGATCATCGGCGTCCTGACCCAGGCATTCGAGCGCGACCGCGCCGAATGCGCCAAGGCCGGCATGGACGATGTCATCATGAAGCCGGTCAGCCCGGATATACTGGAGACGATCTTCCAGAAACACTTGCAGCCCGAGCAGGTACGGGCTCTCGGCTGAACGAAAAGCTTGGTCAACTCCCTAGATTTTGGGGCGTCTGCAACCCGAAACATCGCCTTTCCACTATCGGTTTATTAAGACTTGGCCGCCATTCTCCCCGGAGGGAGTGAATTTCTCAGGTCAAATGATGAAGCCGGCGGACTTACCCTTTTTGCCCGTGAGCCAGAACGAGCTCCAGGCCATGGCTTACACCGATCCGTTGACCGGACTTGGTAATCGCCACCGCATGCGCGATCGGGTGACGCAGATCTCCGCCGAGCGCGCCAGTGATCCTGCGCCCTTTACCATCGGCATCGCCAATCTCGATTCCTTCAAGCCGATCAACGATCTGTTCGGTTCGGCCGCGGGCGACGAAATTCTGTGCCAGGTGGCTCACCGCCTGAAAGCCTGCATTCCTGACGGCGCACTTGTGACTCGTCACGACGGCGACGAGTTCGCCTTCGTGCTGCCGCTGATTTTCGAACGCGCCAGTGCCGAAAAATTCGGCCAGATGATCCGCGAAGTGCTGTCGGCACCCTACGATCTCGGCGACCGTAACGTACGCTTGTCCGCGTCCTTCGGCTTTGCCATCTATCCGTTTGCCGGCGAGGAATTTGACGAGCTGCTGAAGAGCGCCGAAACCGCGCTCTACCGCTCCAAGCGCCGCGGCCGCAGCCAGATCACCGTCTATTCGCGCGAGATCGCGCAGGAAATGAAGCGTGCCACGCAGCTGGAGCAGGCGCTTCGAAACGCCATCATCTCCGATGCGATCGACGTGCATTTCCAGCCGATCGTATCGCTTGCCAACAATCAGGTCGTCGGCTTCGAAGCGCTTGCCCGCTGGAACGATCCGGATCTCGGTTTCGTCTCGCCGGGTGTCTTCGTGCCGCTCGCCGAAGAGCGCGGCTTTATCGACGCGCTCTCTGAAACGTTGCTGCGCAAGGCTGCAGAGGCAGCGCTCTCCTGGCCGCGCGAGCTTTTCCTCTCGTTCAATCTTTCGTCGGCGCAGCTGATGGATCCGGGCACCAGCGCCAATGTGCTATCGATCCTTGGCCGCGTCGGTTTCGATCCCCATCGCCTGGAGCTCGAGATTACCGAAACGGCGGTCATGAGTTCGGCCGACACTGCCCACCGCATCATCTCCGATCTGCGTCAGGCAGGCGTTCGCGTCTCGCTCGACGATTTCGGTACCGGCCAGTCCAGCCTCGGGCGCCTGCGCGACTTCATCTTCGACAAGGTCAAGATCGACCGCGCCTTCGTCTCGCGCATCAACAACGACCGCGCCTCCGAGCATATCATCAAGGCGATCCTGACCATGTGCGAAGGCCTGGACCTCGAGGTTGTCGCCGAAGGCATCGAAGACTATTCGGAAGCCGTCAAGCTCCGTGCCCTCGGCTGCGGGATGGGGCAGGGCTATCATTTCGGCAAACCGGCCGACAGCATCGCGACGCTGCGCTACCTGCACGAAAACTACGATTCCGCCGGCGCCGAACGCGTCTCCGCCTGATCCTCATAAAAATAGCGGCGCCCCTGAGGACGCCGCCATCTACGCTATACTCACCGCGCGGTGTTACTTGGCCGTGGTCGAGCCGGTTGCCGTGCTATCCGTCGGCATTGTACCCGTTGCGGCCGGAGCCTTCTCGGCTGCCTGCATCTGCAGGGTCTTGAATTCCGGCGCGGCCTTCAGGCTATCGGCCGTTTCCGTGGTCGTCAGCTTGACGCTGCCGTCCTGGGTGTTCTGTGCCACGGTGATCTTATCCATCGGCACGGCGACGTTCTTCTGACCGATACCAAGGAAGCCGCCGACCCCGACGACAGCAGCAACGAGGCCTCCATCCTTCTTCATGATCAGGTCGGTGACGTTACCGATGCTCTCGTTCTGACCGGTATAAACCGACTGGCCGATATAGGTGTTGGCGCTGATCTGGTCTGCACCCTGTTCGGTCAGATAGGTGCCGCCAGCGGCCTGTGCCGTGTCAGTCGATGCAGCCGGAGCGGGCGCCTGTGCAGCATCACCAGCCGGTGCCGTCACTTCGGGCATCTTCGGTGCGGTGGCATCCGCCGGGGCGGACTGGGTCGCATCGGGGGCCGCAGGCTGCGGAGCCGTCTGCGAGAAAGCTGCCGGTGCGAAAGCCGTGGCAAACAGGGCGCCAGCAGCAACGGTCGTCAGGAGTTTGCGTGTCATTTCGTACCTACCTTTTTTATTCCCTAGTGTGATCTCTAGCGCGGCGGACGCCTCGTTTTCTGGTGTCCATGCCGTGCCGGTTCGAAGGGGAAAATGGGTGGGCAGGTTATTGGTTCCGCTGAAAAACTTGGAAAAACTCGCGATTTTTCGGGAACTTTTATCGCAAAGGCTGCAGATTTCCTGTCGCGCAACGAGAAAAGGGGCACTCCGCAAAGAATGCCCCTGTCATCAATTTTGACCCGTTTCAGACCACGAAGGCCGGGTCGAAGACGCCCCTGACGGTGACGCCGAGTTCGAGAAGCGCACCGGCCTGCGGCTGCGAGGAGCGGGCCGTCTCGTCGAGACCTTCCCATGCGGTCGTTACCGCCAGGCGGTCGGCATCCTTGCCGATGAAGGCCGGGCAGGAGGGCTGGGCGGCGGGCACCTTGTAGCGGGCGATCCGCAATCCGTCCGGGCTGTAGCGGTCAACGACACCGGCACCCCAGCGCGCATTCCAGATATAGCCGTCGGCATCGCAGACCGAACCGTCGATACCGCCCGGATCCTCCATGCTGTCGACCATGACGATCGGCTCGCCTGCGGGCAGGCCGGTCTGCGGATCGACCATCACCCGCATCAGCCGGCTGATCCGCGTGTCGGTATAATAGCCGATCGTGCCATCGGGCGAGAAGCAGATGGAGTTCGGAATGCTGATGCCGCTGAAGATCTTGGTGACGACGCCGCCCTTGGCGACGTGGTAGATCGAGCCCGCCTGGTTTTCCGCCCGCTTGCTCATCGTGCCGATCCACAGCGCGCCGGATTGATGCGTGCGGCCGTCGTTGGAACGGTTTTCCGGCTGGTCGTTTTCGAGCGCCGCGTAGAAGGTCAGCTTGCCGTCGGCGACATCGCGGACGAACAGGCCCTCTTCGGTCGCCAGGAGCTGCCGCTTGTCGTCGATACGGGCAAGCACGCTTGCCATGAACGGCAGCTCGTGAACCTTCTTCTTGCCGCTTGCAAGCGTCAGCTCATGCAGTTCCTTGCCGAGAATGTTGAACCACCACACGGTATCGGTGGACGGATCATAGGTCGGGCCTTCACCGAGTACGGAATTGGTGTCGCAAAGTGTTTTGCCTTCAAATTCATGAATAGCGGTCATAATGCCTATGCTCCTACGGCTGCGTCATAGGCTAAAATGGTCGCCTTGGCGCGCTCGGCAACCTCTGCAACGGTCATTCCCGGCTTGTAGATGCTGGTGCCGAGACCGAAGGCCTTGATCCCGGCATTGGTGTATTCGGCAAAATTCTTGTCTGAGACGCCGCCGACAGCCGCTATGACGAGTTCCGGCGGCAGGATGGCGCGGATCGCCGTGATGCCGGACGGCCCGAGCACGCTTGCCGGGAAGAACTTGAGACCGGTGGCGCCGGCGCGCGCTGCCGAAAGCGCTTCCGTCGGCGTGAAGACGCCGGGCATGGAAACCATGCCGTAGCCGTGCGCGCGGATGATCACGTCAGGCTCGACATTCGGCGTCACCAGCAGCTTCCCGCCGGCATTGTGCAGGCTATCGACGGCCTCGGTCGTCAGCACAGTGCCGGCGCCGATCAGCACCTCCGATGGTGCCATCTTGGCGGCGATCTCGATCGACTTGAAGGGTTCCGGCGAGTTCAGCGGGATCTCGATGGCCGTCAGGCCGTTTTCGATCAGCGCGCCGACGACGCCTGCCGTCTCCTCGGGCTTGATGCCGCGCAGGATGGCGATCAGTGGGCGCTTCATGGAGGGGAAAGGAACACGGTTCATGGCTTTAGCTTTCTTATTTTGACCAGATGGCGGCAGCAGCTGCGGAGAGGCCGCGAAGCACTGCCGTATCGGCATCTATCGTCGTGAATTTAAGAGACAGGGATTTGAAGGCGGTTTCGTAAAGCGTCTGCAGGCGGCCTGAAGCGACGAGCGCGATCGGCGTATCGTTGGCGGCATCCGACAGCGCTCCGGCAATCTCGAGACCGATCAGCGTGCCTGAGATCTTCGCCTGCGCGCCGCCAGCCGTCAGTCCATGTAGCAGCTGGCCGGAGCGGGCGGTGAACAGCAGGTTGGTCGCCATCGCCGGCTGGTGGAACGCAGCCGTCACCGATGCCTTGAAGGCCGAGTTGTCTGATGGAGACTGGTCGGCGCCGGCAACGGCATGCGAGAGGATCGTGTGCTTGGTGATCGCGTCGAAGAGTTCGCCGGTCATGAAGGTCGAGAAGCCGATGACTTCGCCGTCCTGCACATGCACCCATTTGGAATGCGTGCCGGGCATGCAGACCGCCTGCGCGCCGGTGCTTTCTGCGCCGAGCGCTCCCAGCAGCTGGGTTTCCTCACCGCGGATCACGTCAGGCGAGGCCTTGTCGCGCTGCGCGAGGCCCGGAAGGATGCGGATATCACGGCTCTGGCCGGGAACGGAGACCGCACCCGTCAGGATCGAGGAAAGCGTTGCCGGAACGTCGGTATAACCGGCCTCGACCCAGCCCTGCTTGGCCCCGACCATGCCGCAGGCGATGACAGGGAGATCGGCCGGTGCCGAGACCTTGTCGAGATGCGCGGCCAGCACTTCGGCAAAGCCGGTCTTTGCCGCCACCGTCATGCCCTCGCTGCCACGGCTTTCGCCGAGCACGCTGCCATCGTCGGCGATCAGCCAGAGCCGGAAACTGCTCGTACCCCAGTCAACCGCGACGTAAGCGGGATTTGCCATCAGAAAATGCCTCCATCGACAATCATGGACTGCGCGGTCACTGCGGCCGCGCAATCGGATGCTAAGAATAATGTGGGGCCGACGATCGCGTCGGCGTTCAGCACCCTTTTCAGGCACTGCCGCTCGACGGTCTTGGCGATCCCCTCTTCGGTGAGCCAGAGCTTCATCTGCCGCTCGGTGACGATCATGCCGGGCAGGATGCAGTTGACGCGGATATTGTCAGGCCCGAGCTTTCCCGCCAGGCTCTTGGTCAACCCGATGACGGCGGCCTTGGCCGTGGAATAGGCCGGAAAGTCCGGCATGTTCAAAAGGAAGGCGATCGACGACATGTTGATGATCGCCCCGCCGCCGGCTTCCCGCATCGACGGCGCCACGGCCTGCGCGGTGAAGAACACATGGCGCAGGTTGGTCGCCTGGTTGTTGTCCCAGTATTCCGGCGTCACCGCATCGAAATCATGCCGGTCGTCGCGGGCGGCGTTGTTGACAAGAACCGTGATCGGACCGGACTGAGCGACAACTGCATCGACTGTCTGCCTGACAGCCTCGATATCGCGCAGATCCGCCTTGAAGAAATGAACCGGGTGCTCGCTGTCCCGTGACAGCCGCATCGAAAGCGCGGGGCTCTCGTCCTCGGCGATGTCGATGAAGGAGACCTTGGCGCCCTGACGCGCGAAACCCTCGACGATGGCCGCGCCGATGCCCGATCCGCCGCCGGTCACCAGAACCGTCCGATCCCTGAATTCCGGAAACCGTGCCGATACACCCGTCACCGCATTCCTCCCATAGTTCCATTATTTGGAACTCAATTTGACTATGTGGAATTATCGTTTTACGTTGGCCTCTCTGTCAAGACCGCAGGCGGTCACAACGGTAGGCGATCGATGGTTCCGCGAAAAGGCACAGAAGGCGAAAACGACACCGGAACGCTCGGCAAACTCATGGTTCTGCTCGATCTGGTGACCCATGCCGAAAGGCCACTGCGCTTCACGGACATATTGGCGCAGGCCGGCCAGCCGCGCGGCACATTGCATCGCCAACTCGGGCATCTGGTGGAGGAGGGACTGCTGGAGCTCGATGGCGAGGGCCGCTACTCGCCGGGACTACGCCTGCTCGATCTTGCCGCCCGCAGCTGGGCGAAGAACGAATTCCGCCTGATCGCCGAGCCGCATCTGCGCGCCTTGCAGGCGATGAGCGGCGAGACCGTCCATCTCGGCGTTCTCCGCGGCACCTCGATCATCTATCTCGACAAGGTCGAGGGCCAGCAATCCGTCCGCATGTATTCGCAGATCGGCAACGCCTCGCCGGTCTATTGCACCGGCGTCGGCAAGGCGGCTCTGTCCGTCCTGCCGGAAGCATCAGTCGCCGCGCTCGCCGCCGTGATCCCGTTTCAGCGCTTCACCGAGAACACCCTGGCTTCCACAGAAAGCCTGCTTGCCGAACTCGCCGACATCCGCAAGGTGGGTTGCGCTTTCGACCGGGAAGAACACGAGCAGGGTATCCGCTGCGTCGCCGCGCCGATCTGGACGCCCGATCGCAGTCTGGTCGGCGGCGTCTCGATCACCGGCCCCGCCTACCGGCTGACGATGGAGCGGCTGACGGAATGGGCAGAGCCCGTGCGCGAGGCAGCCGGAAGCATCATGGAAGGCATGCGCGTCAGGCTTGGTCCACGCCGGTAACGCGGGCGTGATGGTTTCATCGGGTGGACGCAAAAGAAGAGCATGCTTATGATGAGGACCATATTGAGATTTGCCGGCGAATCACACCAACTGCGATAGTTCGTCAAATAGTTACAAGTTTCGACCGGCCGCGCATTTTAAGGCCGGGAACCATATTTTTCTTTTTAGGTTTAGCAATTTAGCAGCGCAGTTGATCTGAACCGCAAGCTCGGGAAGATGAAGAAGTAGATGGCTTTGTCACAAGCGTCCGATCAGACGGACGGGTATGTCCAGGAGATAGCGGGTCTGAAGACCCAGTTCGATATCTTCCGCTTCATGAAGCGGGTAACGGACGCCTTCGGCAGCCGTGCCTTCATGGTTCTCAACCTGCCGCCGATCACGTCCTTCGAACTGCAGAGCACCACCGTCATCACCAGCTGGCCGGCAGAACTCCTGTCGCTCTACGATCAGGAAGGGCTGATGATGAACAGCCCTGTGCTGCGCCGGTTACGCACCTCGTCCATACCGTTCTTCCACGACACGTCAAAAGGCTGGGTGCGCGACGACGGCAAGTCGGCGATGGTCGCCGGGCTGTTCGAGCGCTTCCGGATGGTGCGTTGCGCCTATTTCCCGACGCATGAGCCTTCGGGCCTGCGCGGCGCGGTTTCCTTCGCTGGCGATCGCGAGCCCTATACGCCGGAGGAGATGCGCAATCTCTCCTATATCGCCATCCATGTCTTCGACCGGCTGGCCGAGATCCGCAATCTCGACAACCGCCTGACCGATACGCTGACGGACCGCGAGGTCGATTGCCTCAATTGGACCGCTGCCGGCAAGACCAGCGCCGAAATCGCCGATATCCTCGGTCTCTCCGAGCATACGGTGAACCACTATCTGAACCGGGCGACGAAGAAGCTGGATACCGTCAACCGCACGCAGGCGGTCGCCAAGGCGCTGCGCATCGGCCTGATCAAATAGCCTGCCGAAAAAAACGTCACGGCGCTTCAAAGATGGGCAGCGCGATCAGCCGCTGTCCTTTTCGCGGGCATCGCCCCAATCGGCCCGCCGCGCCCATTTGAAAGCGGCCCCATCTCTTTTCGATAATGTCTGTTCCGCTGCACGTCCGTCGTCCTGACAGAGTTTCAGTCTGATGACGCTGCCGGAGCCCTGTGGCGGGGCAATCACCCGCGCGTCGGGCAGCGCGACGGGGAAGCGGCTGGCGGCGATGAAGATGTATTTCTCATCCTCCCACGGCACCTCCGCATCCTTCACCAGCCGGTGGATCTTCGAGCGCGAAACGCGCCGGGAGAAGTGGCACCAGTCCGGTGCTGCGATCGGACAGTCGAGGGCGTGGGTGCAGGGCGCAACGATATGGGCGCCCTTCGAAAGCAGAACGTCGCGGGCCGCCAGGATCCTGTCCCAACCGGCCGGCGTGCCGGGCTCGATGATAACCAGCGTGTCGCCGGTCAAGGCCCAGAGTTTGCCGATCGATGGAGCGATCTGGTGCGGCTCGATCTCGTCGAGAACATAGGCAAGCGTGACGAGATCGGCAGGCAGCAGTGAGGGCAACTCCTTGAGAAGATTGCCATCCACCCAGTTCGACGGGAAATCGAGCCCCTCCGAAAGGCTCTGTCCCGTTTGCCGGATCGCGGCGCTGGCTTCCACCATCGTCGCCTGATCGAGGCTTGGCCAGCAATCGGTCGCCGCCCACAATGCCGAGCCCGGACCGGCGCCGACGTCGATGAACTGGCGGGGTTCGAAGTCGGGGCGGACTTCGGCGATCATCTCCATGGCGGCGCGTATCGCCGCGTAGGTGGCGGGCAGCCGTGCCGCGAGGTAGGCATGGGCCGCCAGCTGGTCGCTGATATGAAAGCTGCCATCACGCAGCTCCTGCCGATAGCGGCTGGAAAGGCGTGCCGAGGCACGCTTCAGCGCATCTAGCGGCTGACCCTCCAGCATCGCTTCCACCCGTTCACGCAAGATCTTCGGCAGTTCCATCGTCGTCGCCCATTCTGGTCACCCACGTCATACAGCCGGGCTCGCGCAATGCCAAGCGCAGCACTTGGCATGCACCTTGCTTCTTATCTGGCAGAGGTCCAGAGGGGACTTTGAAAAGAGCGCCAAGAATGGCGCCGTTTCGGCCAGCCGCCGCCCACGATTGTAGATGCGTTTCTCTTGCATCCGGTCGCTGGCGGCGGTTGTTGCTTTTATGTGACGGCGCCTTCGCCATCGTGCCCACCCCCCAATTATTAGTGTGATTTTGTCTCTGGTCATTTTTGGCCATTGCGCTAGGTCGGTCTGATCGCGCCGGTTCTCGGGGAGACCGTTGCGGCCATCGAGGCGAAAGCCTGGCGGACCAGATGGCCGCAACGGAATTCGATCGCGCGTTTTCCGTTCCTCATTGCCGATTTCGTTTGGCGAAGGCGCAGCCCTCCACTATCTACGTGTCTGCAAAGATACGCGTGAGGAATGCATGACTGAGGTCACCAAGGAACAGGTTCTTGAAACGCTGAAGACCGTGCGCGGTCCCGATCTCGAACACAATATTGTCGAGCTCGGCATGGTGTCCGACGTCTTCATTTCCGATGCCAAGGTCTATTTCTCCATCACCGTGCCTGCCGAACGGGCAAGGGAACTCGAGCCGCTGCGCCAGGCCGCCGAGCGCGTCATCAAGGAAATGCCGGGCGTCAAGGGCGCGCTGGTCACGCTGACCGCCGACAAGAAGGCCGCCTCGCAAACCGCGCCCGCCGCCCGTCCGGCCGCATCCCATGCCGGCCACGATCACCATGGCCATTCTCATTCACACGCCCCGCAGCCGCAGCAGCGCAACGGCAAAATCGGCGTGCCCGGCATCGGCGCGATCATCGCCGTCGCCTCCGGCAAGGGCGGCGTCGGCAAGTCGACCACCGCAGTCAATCTGGCGCTCGGTCTTCTGGCCAACGGCCTCAAGGTCGGCATCCTCGATGCCGATATCTACGGCCCGTCGATGCCGCGCCTCCTGAAGATCTCCGGCCGTCCGACGCAGATCGACGGCCGCATCATCAACCCGATGGAAAATTACGGCCTCAAGGTCATGTCGATGGGCTTTCTTGTCGATGAGGAAACCGCGATGATCTGGCGCGGCCCGATGGTGCAGTCGGCGCTGATGCAGATGCTGCGTGAAGTCGCATGGGGCGAACTCGACGTTCTCGTCGTCGATATGCCGCCCGGCACCGGCGACGCGCAGCTGACCATGGCCCAGCAGGTGCCGCTCGCCGGCGCCGTCATCGTCTCGACGCCGCAGGATCTGGCGCTGATCGATGCCCGCAAGGGTCTCAACATGTTCAAGAAGGTCGAAGTCCCGGTTCTCGGCATCGTCGAGAACATGAGCTATTTCATCGCTCCCGATACCGGCACCCGCTACGATATCTTCGGCCATGGCGGCGCTCGCAAGGAAGCCGAACGCATCGGCGTGCCGTTCCTCGGCGAAGTGCCGCTGACGATCAACATCCGCGAAACGTCGGATGCCGGAACGCCGCTGGTGGCTTCCGAGCCGAACGGCATCGTCGCCGGGATCTATAAGGACATCGCTGCCAAGGTCTGGGCGGAGGTCGGCGGACAGCCGCAGCGTCCGGCGCCTGCAATTGTCTTCGAATAGCACAGACGGCGGATTCGGGCGGCCGCCGCATACCCCAAATTGCGGGGGAAATGTGATGAAAACGCGCAGTTCACGTAACACGTCTTGATTATTTCGCCGCTTTCCGTCATATGCCCCGCCGTCGCCATGAGGGCGGTTTCTGCAGATGCTCGATGACGGCCGCCTTTGCCCCAGGGTTCCCGGCCAGCCTGCATGTTCGGAGTTGACTTGTCGGTTGAAGGATTGGTGACTGCGATGCGGTTGAGCACAATGCGCACCCGGCAAACGGCCGGACGCAGCCGGAGTTGTATGAACTTTTATCCGTTTCCGTTAGTCTCCAGGGCTTGCAGCCTCAGCGCTGCCTTCTTGGCAGCCGCGTGATGGAAGGGCGTTCGATGATGGCGATGATGGCATGGCGCGAGCGCGGCTGGAGACAGGCCCGTTGATCACCGCCTATTGCTCCAATTGCAAGTCCGTCGAGATTCGTGATCTGTCGAAGATGGACGAGTTTCCGGATGACGTCGTGTGGATCGATCTGATCGAGCCGACGCGCGAGGAGGAGCTCTATGTCGAGAAAGTGATCGGCATCGAAGTGCCGACCCGCGACGACCTCAAGGACATCGAACCCTCGGCACGCCTCTACACCGAAGGCGACGCCGTATTCATGACCGCGTCGCTGGTCTGGCAGGCCGAAACCGCATCTCCGACGCTGACGGATGTTGCCTTCATTCTGTCGGGCAACCGGCTGATCACCATCCGCTACGCCCATCCGAAATCCTTCAAGCTGTTCATCGCGGCGCTTCATCGCGTGCCGGAACAGTGGCGCAATGGCGCAGCCCTGCTCGCCAAGCTGCTCGAAACGATCGTTGACCGCACCGCCGAGATCCTCGAACTGTCCGTTGCCCGCATCGACATTCTTTCGACCCATGTCTTCGGCGAACGCGCCAAGAAGGTGCGCAAGCCGTCGAACTATCTGGAAGAAAAGCTGCGCGACATCGCTGCCCACCACCGGCTGGTCTCCAAGGTGCGCGATAGCCTCGCATCGCTCTCCCGGCTTTCAAGCTTCTTTTATACGGTGCCTGCCGTTCAGCACGATCAGAACACCAAGGAACTCTGCCGCACGGTGTCGCGCGATATCCAGTCGCTCAACGAACATGCCTCGTTCATCGCCGGCAACATCACCTTCCTGCTCGATGCTTCGCTCGGCCTGATCAACATCGAGCAGAACTCGATCATCAAGATCTTCTCGATCGCATCCGTGGTCTTCTTGCCGCCGACCCTCGTCGCATCCATTTATGGTATGAACTTCGAATTCATGCCGGAACTGCACTTGGCCGCGGGTTATCCCTATTCGCTGGGCCTGATGGTCGTATCCGCCATCATTCCGTTTTTCTTTTTCCGATGGAAAGGCTGGCTCTGAGGAGCCTGTTGTAACTTCATGTCCGACGAAAGCCATTCGCACGATCGCCACATGACGCCGCGCAAACTCTTTTATCTTGCGCTCGGCTCAGTTGGCGTCGTCTATGGAGACATCGGTACCAGCCCGCTTTACGCATTCCGCGAAGCGCTGAAGCCGGTTGCCCAGGACGGTCTCACCCGTTTCGAAGTCATCAGCCTGATTTCGCTGATGATCTGGGCGCTGACCATTATCGTCACCCTCAAATACGTGCTGCTTTTGCTGCGTGCCGACAACGAAGGCGAAGGCGGCACGCTGTCGCTGCTCGCCTTGCTGATGAAAACGGCGAATGGCCATACGGCGATCCTCGTCGCGCTCGGACTCACTGGCGCCGCGCTTTTTCTCGGCGACGCGATGATCACCCCGGCGCTGTCGGTTCTGTCGGCGGTCGAAGGTATCAAGCTCGTGGCGCCGAATGCCTCGCCCTATATCGTACCGATCTCGGTGGCGATCCTTGTCGGGCTGTTCGCATTCCAATCGCGCGGCACCGGCACGATGGCCCGCTTCTTCGGGCCGATCACCGCGATCTGGTTCATCGTCATGGCGCTGGTCGGCATCTCGCACATCTCGGATGACTACGGCATCCTTGCCGCCTTCAACCCATACTATGCCGTCAGTTTCCTGCTGAATGAAGGCTTCTACGGCATCGTCGTGCTGGGCGCCGTGTTCCTGACGATCACCGGTGCGGAAGCGCTTTACGCCGACCTCGGCCATTTCGGCCGCCGTCCGATCCAATGGGCCTGGTTCGCACTGGTCTTCCCGTCGCTGACGCTGAACTATCTCGGGCAGGGCGCTCTCGTTCTCGGCAATCCGCTGGCGATGTCGGATCCCTTCTACCTGATGTTCCCGAAATGGGCGCTGCCGTTCGGCGTCGTTCTGGCCACCTGCGCCACCATCATCGCCAGCCAGGCCGTCATCACCGGTGCCTTCTCGCTGGTCCGTCAGGCGATCAACCTCGGCTTCCTGCCGCGAATGGAAATCCTCTTCACCTCGGAAACCAATACCGGGCAGATCTTCCTGCCGTCGGTCAACGCCGTCCTCTTCCTCGGCGTCATGTTCCTGGTCATCACCTTCAAGACCTCGGATGCGCTGGCAACGGCCTATGGTATCTCGGTCACCGGCGCGATGGTCGTGACCTCGATCATGGCTTTCGAATTCGTTCGCACCCGCTGGAACTGGTCGATCCCGGTGGCGGCGATGGTTCTGCTGCCGCTGCTTGCGCTCGAGCTGATCTTCCTCGGCGCCAATCTGCTGAAGATCCACGACGGTGGCTATATCCCGATCCTGATCGCCACCGCCTTCATCGTCATCATGTGGACCTGGCGCCGTGGCACCGCGATCCTCACCGAAAAGACCCGCCACACGGATATTCCGCTGGCCTCCTTCGTCAGCTCGATCGAGCGCAAGAGCGATCACTCGCCGGCCCATGTTCCGGGCACCGCGATCTTCCTGACCAGCGATCCGGAATCGGCGCCCGCGGCATTGCTCCACAATCTGAAGCACAATCACGTTCTGCACGACAAGAACGTCATCCTGACGATCCGTACCGTCAACAAGCCGCGCGTTCCGAGCATCGACCGCTACAAGGTCGAGCCGATTTCCGAGCGCTTCTCGCGCGTCGAGCTGCAGTTCGGCTTCATGGAAACCCAGAACGTCTCGCAGGCGCTGGCGACGCTGCGAAAGACCGGGCTGAAGTTCGACATCATGTCGACCTCCTTCTATCTCGGCCGCCGCAAGCTGGTGCCGGATGCGAAGTCGGGCATGCCTTACTGGCAGGACCGCCTCTACATTGCGCTCGCCAATGCTGCGGCCAATCCATCCGACTATTTCCGCCTGCCGGCCAACCGCGTGGTCGAGCTCGGATCGCACGTCATCATCTGACCTCGCGCCAGATCGCAATTCAGGGAACCCGGCCTTCGCGCCGGGTTCTTGCGTTTCGCTATATGAAAAAATGCTCACGGATAGATTCCGGGACGGCGAATTAACCAAGCATCAAGGTTAATGAGAGATTTTCAATGCAGTGTTCATGCGTCCCGTGTTCCGGAGTCTGGCGTTGCGTCGACAGAGCGTTTTCAGCAGCAAGCTGCGTTATCTGCCCAAAAACTGGATCTCACCCGCGATCTTCGGTATCTGCGGGTGGCTCGCGTTCCCCAGCATCGTTTCGCATGCGGATCTAGCCGCGATGCTCGCCGGTCTCGATGAGAGCCGCGAGAACTGGCGCATGGTGATGACCAATTCGCCGGCCGGCTCCATCCATCAGGCGGAGTTGACCTTCGCCGATCCGATCGTCACCGGCACGGTCGCAGCCGGCGCCGGCATGGTTCTGCCCGATGGCCGCAAGGTCGCCTTCGTCGCCGAAGGGAAGGGGCATGAGGACACCACCGATGAAGAACGCGTCAACCGCAGCCTGAAGAAGGGCCGCGTCGTCGCTGTGGAGAAGATGCAGCCGCCGAAGGACTTCACCGCCGGCTCCATCCTCCAGCGCACCAAGCTGCTGTTCGAACCCAGCTTCAATCTCAAGGACAAGTCGGCTTTCGTGAAGCCGAAGATCAAGGGCAAGGAAATCGAGATAGCCACCGCCTTCTATAAGAAGGAGCCGGTCAAGCCGGAAACCGTGGTGCCGACCTTCCTCGCCGACCTCGTCAACAACAACAAGCCGGATGTGCTGGCAACCGCCTATGCGCCGGCCGCCCCGGACTATTCGCGTCAGTCGCCCTTCGATTCGATCCTCACCGACAAGAGCGCCAATGACGGCCGCTTCGTTCCGCAGATCGGTGCCAAAGATCATGCCTGGGCCGCCAGCATTCTTCCGCCGACAGTGTTTTCGGCCGCCGAGCAGCAGTGCCTGGCTTCCGGCATCTATTTCGAAGCGCGCGGCGAATCGGTGAAGGGGCAGGCGGCCGTAGCCCAGGTCATCCTCAACCGCGTCCGCAATCCGGCCTATCCGAAAACCATATGCGGCGTCGTCTATCAGAACGAAGACTGGCGCAACCGCTGCCAGTTCTCCTTTGCCTGCGACAACATCAGGGACCGCGTGAACTCGCAATATCACTGGCGCATGGCCCGCGAAGTGGCGATGGCGGTGACAGCGGGCAAGATCTGGCTGCCGCAGGTTGGCTCCGCCACCCACTACCACGCCGTCTATGTCCGTCCGAAATGGGCAAAGACCATGGAGAAGGTCGGCCGTATCGGTCTGCACGTCTTCTACCGCACCTATGGCGGCGGCTGGAGCTGACCGGAAGCTGCCTAAGCTGTGGATTCTCTGCAGCTTGCAGCGCCTATAAAGCGGATTCTCCCGCTCGAATTTTGCCAGGCCGCCTAAATTGAGATCAAGTATTTGATCTCACTCGATTATTTTATGTCTGAGCGCAGGCGCCCTATGCCTTGACTATACCAATCCCTAAAACTATGTTGCGCGCGACTTCAGAACGGGCCGAAAGGTTCTATATTCCATGTCTCTGACGTCCACAGGACCGGGGTAGCGGGATTGGGGATAGAGGCATAGGAGGAGGAACCATGTCGGATGACCGGGAAGAAAGTCTGGACAGGCGCCGCGCGCAGCTGGGAGCAGAGCTCAAGGCAAAGCGCGTAGAGGCGAGAGACGAACAGGCGAGCGAGGCCCGCGCCGAGGAAAGCCGTAAAGGCTATGCCCAGGCGATGAAGCTTTCGAGCGAATTCATCTCCGCCATCATCGTTGGCGCCCTGCTTGGCTATCTCCTCGACCGTTTTGTCGGCACGGCGCCTTGGGGGTTGATTATTCTTCTGCTTCTCGGATTCTGTGCTGGTGTTCTGAACGTTCTCCGTGCCGCGGGCAAGGTTGCAAAACCCGAGCCTGGAAACGGAAACGGCAGCAAATAGGGCAGGGCGCGCCAGCGCTTCGCTTATTGTGATGATCCCGCGCCCGCGGGCCAAAGAAGAGAGAACAAGCGGTGTCTAACGATCCGACTCATCAGTTCCTGATCCAGAAGATTGTGCCGATCGATGTCGGCGGGATTGATTTCTCGTTCACCAATGCCTCGCTCTTTATGGTGGCTTCGGCAGCCGTTGCCGCCGGCTTCCTGTATTTCTCGACGTCGAACCGCGCCATCGTTCCCGGCCGCTCGCAGTCCGTCGCGGAAATGTCCTATGAATTCATCGCTTCGATGCTGAAGGAAGGCGCCGGAACCAAGGGGATGAAGTTCTTCCCGCTGGTCTTCTCGCTCTTCATGTTCGTGCTGACGGCAAACCTGCTCGGCATGTTCCCTTACTTCTTTACCATCACCAGCCAGATCATCGTCACCTTCGCGCTGGCGCTTCTCGTCATCGGCACGGTCCTGGTCTACGGCTTCTATAAGCACGGCTTTGGCTTCCTGAATGTCTTCGTGCCTCAAGGCGTCCCCGGCATTCTTCTGCCGCTGGTCGTGACGATCGAAATCATCTCGTTCCTGTCGCGTCCGATTTCGCTCTCGGTTCGTCTCTTCGCCAACATGCTCGCTGGTCATATCACGCTCAAGGTGTTCGCAGGCTTCGTCGCCTCGCTCGGAGCCCTTGGTGCACTCGGTATCGGCGGTGCCATTCTTCCTCTCATCATGACCGTCGCCCTGACCGGTCTCGAGTTCCTCGTCGCCTTCCTCCAGGCTTACGTCTTCGCGGTACTGACTTGCATGTACCTCAACGACGCGATCCATCCCGGCGGGCACTAAGGATAACGACATCGACGTCAAAGGGCGTCAGTCATTCGCCGCAACAACCATCTCAAGGAGTTCAACATGGAAGCGGAAGCAGCAAAGTTCATCGGTGCAGGCCTGGCTTGCTTTGGTATGGCCGGCACAGCTCTCGGCCTCGGCAACATCTTCGGCAGCTACCTGTCCGGCGCTCTGCGCAACCCGTCTGCCGCTGACAGCCAGTTCGGCCGTCTGGTTTTCGGCTTCGCCGTTACGGAAGCTCTGGGCATCTTCTCGCTGCTCGTCGCTCTCCTCCTGCTCTTCGCCGTTTAATTTCGGTGGATTGAAGGATCACGGCCTGCAGACCGCAAGCCGTGATCCTTTGCATTTGCAGTACACCTGGAGGTGAGCATGTTTTTTGTGACCCCGGCCTATGCTGAAGAAGCTCCGGCGGGAACGGCAGAAACGGGTGCAGCCACCGGTACGGATCCGCACGCCGCTCCGGCTGCTGGCGAGGTCCATACCGAAACCGGCGTTGCCGGTGGCGAGCATCATGGCGGCGTTTTCCCGCCGTTCGATACGTCGACCTACGCATCCCAGCTGCTTTGGCTGGTGATTACGTTCGCTATTTTCTTCGTGCTCATGCAAAAGGTCATCGCACCGCGCATCGGCGGCATCCTCGAGCAGCGCCATAACCGGCTTGCGCAGGATCTGGACGAGGCAGCACGCCTCAAGTCCGAAGCCGACGCAGCGGTCGCAACCTATGAAGGCGAACTCGCCGCAGCCCGCTCCAAGGCCAATCAGATCGGCACCGCCGCTCGCGATGCCGCCAAGCTCAAGGCTGAAGCCGACCGCCGCGCTGTCGAAGCAAGCCTTGCCGAAAAGCTGAAGGCTGCCGAAGGCCGCATCGCCGATATCAAGGCGAAGGCGTTCGCAGACGTCGGCACGATCGCTGAGGAAACGGCTGTCGCCGTCGTTCAGCAGCTGATCGGTGGCACCGCTGCCAAGGCTGACGTTGCAGCGGCTGTCGCAGCCGCCAAGAAGGAGGGTTGATCGATGGAATTTGCTCTTGATGCAACTTTCTTCGCCTTTGTCGGCCTCGTTCTCTTCATCCTGCTGGTCGTCTACCTGAAGGTTCCGGGCATGATGGCAAAGTCGCTCGACGACCGCGCCGATCAGATCCGCAACGAACTGGCGGAAGCCAAGCGTCTGCGCGAAGAGGCCCAGCACTTGCTGGCCGAATACCAGCGCAAGCGCAAGGAAGCCGAAGCCGAAGCTGCGAACATCGTCGCGGCCGCCGAACGCGAAGCAGAGATGCTGACCGCTGAAGCCAAGAAGAAGACCGAAGAGTTCGTTGCCAACCGCACCGCGCTTTCCGAGCAGAAGATCAAGCAGGCAGAAGTCGAAGCGATGAAGGCTGTCCGTTCAGCCGCCGTCGATCTCGCCATCTCCGCTGCCGAGACCGTGCTGGCCCAGAAGGCCGAAGGCAAGGTCCAGGCCGATCTCTTCAAGACCGCCGTCGGCGAAGTGAAGACTCGCCTGAACTAAGGTTTGGTGTGTTTACGGATTGAAAAGCCCCGCCTCGTGCGGGGCTTTTTGTTTTTTGGGCGTTGGTGGGGCGGTGATTGCCGCGAAATGGTGGACAACTGTGCCCGTAGCCCCCTCATCCGGCCCTTCGGGCCACCTTCTCCCCGAGGGGCGAAGGGACGGGAGCCGAAGCGTCAACTTCCCCTCTCCCCTCGGGGAGAGGGTAGGGTGAGGGGGCGGGCCAGTTCGCTGATGGAATCGAACCTTGGTAGCTACGCCGAGCGTTGAACTTGGGTTGATCTGCGGAAGCGAAGTTCAACGGGTGACATAAAGTCAGCCCGCACCGCACCCTCAATCCCCAAGCATCTCCTGCGTCACCGCAAGCTCCGCCCCATCCTTCCTGAGCGGCCTAAACGTCATCCGGTGCAGCGAACACGGGCCGTGCTGCTCTATCCCCGCCCGGTGCTGGGCCGTGCCGTAGCCGGCATGGGCGGCAAAGCCGTAGTCGGGGAAGACGAGGTGGGCGCGGGTCATCATCCGGTCGCGGGTGACCTTGGCGACGATCGAGGCTGCAGCGATCGAGACGGAGCGCGCGTCACCCTTGACCACCGCCTGTCCGGGACAGTCGAGCCCCTGGGGCACGTCGAGGCCATCGGTCAGCACATAGGCGGCCGGAAGGGAAAGGCCGCAGATTGCCCGGCGCATCGCGTCGAGACTCGCCTTGCGGATATCGGTACCGTCGATGCGGGTGGCGCTGGATGAGGCGATCGAGACCGTTGCCGTCGCCAGGATTTGCACGAACAGCTCTTCGCGCTTGGCCGCCGAGAGCTGCTTGGAATCGTTCAGCCCCTCGGGAATGCGTTTGGGATCGAGAATGACGGCGGCAGCCACCACCGGACCAGCCAGCGGCCCGCGCCCGGCTTCGTCGGCACCGGCAACCGGCCAGTGACCGGCCTTGCGGGCCTTCAGTTCCAGCTTGAAATCCGGAGTGAGCGGCGCGTCTTCAAAAAGCAGAGGAGAATCGGGTGGCGTGCGACGTTTCATGCGGCTGAACCTCGCACGCCAACCCGATTTCCTGCAAGCCCCCGGAACAGGGCGGCGGGCCGGGGGCTAGGACCGCGAAGGGGCAGGGGACCCATTCGCGGCGTGCAACAGACCAGGGCGGCGGTCTCCTGCGGGTAATTCCTCAGCAGGCATCGTCTGCCTGCCGTTCGAAACGGACGCGCCGTTTCTCCTCGCGCCCGTGCCAGCGGGCGGGAAGTCTCAGAGCAGCGACAGCTGCACGCCGCTGCCATCGGGCGGCACGAAGAGATCGTCGCGCAGCGGCATGCTGCGCCTGACCATGCCGAGCCGCTTGGTGGCCATCTCGAAGCGCCGGGCGATCTGCCAGGCATAGGGGCCGGCACCCTTCATCCGCTTGCCGAAATCGGCGTCGTAATCCTTGCCGCCGCGCATTGAGCGCACCAGCGACATGACGTGCCGGTAGCGATCCGGATAATGCTGCAGCAGCCAGTCGCGAAACAGCGGCGAGACCTCCAGCGGCAGCCGCAGGATGACATAGCCCGCCTCGCGCGCACCGGCAGCATGCGCTGCATCGAGAATGCGTTCGATCTCGTGGTCGTTCAGCGCCGGGATCACAGGCGCCGCCATGACAGACGTCGGGATACCGGCTTCGCTCAGAGCATGGATCGCTTCCAGCCGCCGCGGCGGTGTCGAGGCGCGGGGCTCCATGGTCCGCGCCAGCTTGCGGTCGAGCGTCGTCACCGACAGCGAGGCGCGCACCAGACCGCGTTCCGCCATGCTCTTCAAGATATCGATATCGCGCATGATCATCGCCGACTTGGTGACGATCGAGACGGGATGATTAGCCTTGTCGAGCACTTCGAGGATCTGCCGCATGATGCGCCATTCCTTTTCGATCGGCTGATAGGGATCGGTATTGGTGCCGATCGCGATCACCCGCGGCTTGTAACCGGGCTTTGCAAGTTCGCGCTCCAGAAGCTTGGCGGCATCCGGCTTGGCAAAGAGCTTGGCTTCGAAGTCAAGCCCCGCCGAAAGCCCCATATAGGCGTGGCTCGGCCGGGCGAAGCAATAGATGCAGCCATGCTCGCAGCCGCGATAGGGGTTGATCGACCGGTCGAAGGGAATGTCGGGCGACTCGTTGCGGGTGATCGCCGTGCGTGGCTTTTCGATCTGCACTTCGGTTTTGAAGGGCGGCAGTTCTTCCAGCGTCTGCCAGCCGTCGTCGAAGGCCTCGCGGCTCTGCGGCTCGAACCGTCCGCCGGGATTGAGCCCGGCGCCGCGTCCGCGGCGGCGTTCGGCATCCACGCGCAGGCCAGACTGGGCGATCAGCGCTTCGGCAATATCTGCCGTGTTGGCAGGCGCGAATGCGGCCTGCCCTGCAAGGGACTGTTCGTTCATCGGATTCTCCCGCAGCGGAGGCGTTGCCTTCGCCCGTTCTTGATGATTAAATTCCTAATCAGAAAATGAGAACAATGCAAGAACAAAATGAGGAAAGTCGCGCTGGCAAAGTTTTGTGCGGCGCATTATAAATGGGCAATGTTGACAGTTGTTCTCGAGTGCCAGGATCAGGAACCGGAGCTGGCGCAGACGTTATCGGTCCTGGTCGCAGGCGCGGTCGAAGGCCTCGTTAGCGATGTCGTGGTGCTCGACCATGGCTCGCGCGACGGTACCTCGCGGGTGGCGGACGCGGCCGGTTGCCGCTTTCATTCTGAGTGGGATATCAATGACATATTGCGCTCGGCGCGTGGCGAATGGCTGCTCTTCGTCGAGCCCGGCGCACGCCCGCAGGTGGGCTGGATCGACGAGATCGCCGAATATGTGGCGCTGAACAGATTGCCCGCCCGCTTCACCGCCTCGCGTGCCTATCGCCGTCCGCTGCTGCAGCGTCTCGGCCGCTCGGTGCCGCCGCTGGAGCTTGCCTATCTTGTCCCCAAGAACCAGGCGATCGCCTCGGCAAAGAGCGGCATGCGGCTGTCGGAATTCCCCAAGGGCCAGAAGCTCAGGCAGCTTTCCAGTGAATTGATTCCTTCCTGGGTGGCGCGCGCCGCTCGCTAGAATCAGCCGCGGCGCTTCAGATGCTCGTCAAGCCGCGGCATGATCTCCACGAAATTGCAGGGCATGTGCCGGTAGTCGAGCTGCGCCTTCAATATCCCGTCCCAGGCATCCTTGCAGGCGCCGGGAGAGCCCGGCAGCACGAAGATGAAGGTGGCATTGGCAACGCCCGCGGTCGCCCTCGACTGGATCGTCGAGGTGCCGATCTTGTCGTAGGAGATGCGGTGGAAGACTTCCGAGAAACCGTCCATGCGCTTCTCGAACAGCGGCTCCAGCGCCTCGGGCGTCACGTCGCGGCCGGTAAAGCCGGTACCGCCGGTGGTGATGACCACGTCGATCCCATCCGTCTTCGTCCACGCCTTCACGCGCGCGGCGATCGCCTGTTTGTCATCCTGCACGATGGCGCGGTCGATGAGCTTGTGGCCAGCCTCGGCGATGCGGGCGGCGAGCGTATCGCCCGACTTGTCGTTCTCTAGGCTGCGGGTATCCGAGACGGTCAGCACGGCGATGCCGACGGGGATGAACGGGCGGTTTTCGTCTATGCCAGGCATGTCACTCTCCCGCGGCTGTTTCCGTTGCCTGGAAATACCAGTCCGGCCGCAGCCTGTTAAGCTGCTGGGCCGCCGTCTCTGCCGCCTGAAAGGACGGGAAGATGCCAAAGCAGGTGGCACCCGACCCCGACATCCGCACGAGCCCTGCGCCGCTCTCCGCAAGCAGCGCGGAGATCTCGGCGATTTCAGGCGTCAGGCTGCGTGCCGGCGGCTCCAGATCGTTGCGGTTGGCGGCAATCGCCGCCATCCAGTCTCCGGCCGCAAGATCGAGCGGCCGATTGTTCTTCTCGGTCAGCAGCCGGAAGATCTGAGGCGTCGAGACGGCCTTCAGCGGATTGGCCAATACCAGGAACAGCCTGGGGAGGGCGACGCGCTCGATCTCCTCGCCGATGCCACGGGCAATCAGCGGTCGGCTTTCCAGGCACATCGGCACATCGGCACCAAGCTGAAGGGCGAGCGCCGAAAGGATATCGGGTGGCACGCGCACATTCCAGAAGCGCTGCAAGCCGCGCAGTGCCGCAGCCGCATCCGCAGAGCCGCCGCCGATCCCCGAGGCGATAGGCAGGTTCTTCTCGAGATGGATGGAAACCGCAGGCGCGTGGCCACCCTGGGCGAAAGCCGCCTGGCGCAGGAGGTCGCGCGCCCTCAGTACCAAATTGCTGCCCGGCTCGCCGCCGATGTCAGCGGCAAAGCGGCCGCCCAAGGTAAAGCCGTCTCTATCGGCAGAAGTAAAGCTCAGCCGGTCGCCATGCGCCGTGAAGGTCACCAGCATGTCGAGCAGATGGTAACCATCGTCTCTCTGGCCCGTCACATGCAGGGCCAGATTGATTTTCGCAGGCGCGTCTTCAGTCACCGTGAAACGGCGGCTCTCCGCATCCGGCATGCGCTATCAGGACTTCTTGTCGACGGGCGGGGGAGCGACCGGCGCCGGGTCCGGCTGCTTCTTGTCGGCAGACTTGGCGTCGTCGTTCTCGGGCTTCAGGCCGTTGGCGATCTTGTCCTTGATCTTGGGGATCTCGGCTTCCTCGGGCTGCGAGTTCAGCGCCCGGTTCCACTGGTAGACGGCCTCGAGCTTGCGGCCGACATGCCAGTAGGCATCACCAAGGTGATCGTTGATCGTCGCGTCGCCAGCCTTGATTTCAGCGGCCTTCTCCAGCTCACCAACGGCGTCGTCGAAACGGTTGAGGCGGTAGTAGGCCCAGCCCAGCGAGTCGATGATGTAGCCGTCGTCAGGTCTGAGATCGACGGCCTTCTTGATCATCGTCAGGCCTTCGTCGAGGTTCTTGTTCATGTCGATCCAGGAATAGCCCAGATAGTTCAGAACCTGCGGCTGGTCCGGATTGAGTTCCAGCGCCTTGCGGAAATTCGGCTCGGCCTGATCCCACTTCTTCAGGCGCTCATAGGCGATGCCGCGCTGGAAGAACACGGTCCAGTCAGAGCGACCCGGCAGCGCGCCGATGGCCTCGACGGCCTTGTCGTAATTGGCTGCCATCGCCGGATAGTCCTTGGCGTCGGAGAGGACGCTGCCATAGGCGAGGTAGCTGCGGATATCGCTCGGGTCGGAGGTGATCAGCTGCTGCAGATGCTTGCGGGCCTCGTCAACCTTGCCGCCTTGGGCGAGCGCCAGGCCGAGCTGCAGTTCGGAGATGCGGCGCATCGGCGAATCCGCCGGAACCTTCTGATAGAACTCGATGGCGCGATCCATCTGTTCCTGCTTCTCGGCAATGCCGCCGAGCAGAACAAGCGTATCGGGGCTGTCGGGATCGAGCGCATTGGCGGTCTGCAGGTAGAGCGAAACGATGTCTTCGGCACCATCGCGGTTCAGCGCGGCGCCGACGGAGAAGAGCACGGCGGCCGCACCCTGTGCCGCGTTCTCGACCTGCTGTTTCGGCTTCTCGCCGCTTTCGATGCTCTGGCGCAGCGCCTTCAGCGGCGCGTAGTTCGGCAGCAGGTTATCGCCGACGGAGATGGCGTCCAGCGCTTTCTGCTTGTTGCCCTGCGATGCCTCGAGGCGGGCCAGCGCCATGATCGAGCGCATGAACGTGTCGGGGGCGGTAGCGCCGCCATCCTTGTCGAGCACCGCGTCGTTCAGATGCTTGCGAGCGGAGGCGATATTGCCGTTGACGATGGCGATCGCGCCGGCATGGTAGTTCTGGAAGATGCGGAACCAGTCCGGTCCCTTCATCTTCTCGACCATCGCCAGCGCTTCCTTGCCGCGTCCGGCGCCAAGGCGCGACCAGGCCGACAGCAGGTCGTTCATCATCCGGTCGAGATCGTTCGGACCATCATATTTCAGGATCGCTTCGGCGCCCTTGTAGTCGCCGCGGCTGACGGCATCCATGCTGCGCACGACGGTGGTCACGCGCTCGATGCTCGGGTCGAGCTTCAGTTCGTTGGCGTATTTGACGCCTTCCTTGAAATCGCCGCTGAGCAGCAGCGAGATCATCAGGCGCTGGCGGATTTCCGGATTGCCCGGCTCGATCTGCAGCGCCTTCTTGTAGAGCTCGATTGCCGTCTTGTAGTCGTGATCGACATCGGCGGTGCGGGCAGCAAGGAAGGCACCGGAGAAGGTGGAAACCGTATCCGGATCGAACATCACGGTCGGGTTGGCTTCTTCCGTCTTCGCCGCGTCTTCGGCATGCGCGCCGGTCAATGCGCCGAGCGAAAGGACGGCTGCAAGGGCTGCGCTCGAAAGAAGACGGATGGCAAATCTCTGCCGCATTAGAAAACCTCTCTTCAATGCGGCCGGCAAAGCTCCGGCCGCGAAATCAGTGGCAATGACTGATTCACAACAGGATGGCTTTTTTGAAGCGGCCCTGCAACAAAATCAGCCCGCGATCAAAGACCTTTGATTAGTTGACGCGCTCGATGCAGAAGTCGATGACTTCCATCATGGCCGATTTCCAGGGCGTATCGGGAAGCGGCGCCAGGGCGTCGCGCGCGATCGTGCCATAGTGGACCGCCCGGGCGATCGTATCGTTCAGCGTGCCGTATTTGGTGATCAGGCCGAGCGCCTTTTCGAGGTTCGCATCGGTGCTGTTGCCGCCCTCGATCGCATCGCGCCAGAAGGCCCGCTCTTCCTGCGTGCCGCGGCGGTAGGCCAGGATAACAGGAAGGGTTATCTTGCCCTCGCGGAAATCGTCACCGACATTCTTGCCGAGATCGGCAGCCTTGCCGCCGTAATCGAGCGCATCGTCGACCAGCTGGAAGGCGAGGCCGAGATTCATGCCGTAGGACTTCATCGCGTTGCGGCCGGACTTGCCGGCCTCGGCAACGATCGGGCCGACTTCGGCCGCCGCGGCAAAGAGAGCCGCCGTCTTGGCGCGGATAACCGAGAGATAGTCGTCCTCGGTGGTTTCCATGTTCTTGGCGACAGAAAGCTGCAGCACTTCGCCTTCGGCGATGACGCAGGCAGCCGAGGAGAGAACGTCGAGCGCATCGAGTGAGCCGACATCGACCATCATGCGGAAAGCCTGGCCGAGCAGGAAGTCGCCAACGAGAACGCTGGCTTGGTTACCCCAGATGGTGCGGGCCGTGGACTTGCCGCGGCGCAGATCGCTTTCGTCCACCACGTCGTCATGCAAGAGCGTTGCCGTGTGCATGAATTCGACCGAGGTCGCGAGCTTGATGTGGTTTTCGCCCTTGTAGCCGAACAGACAGGACGATGCGAGCGTCAGCATCGGGCGCAGACGCTTGCCGCCGGAGGAGATCAGGTGGTTGGCAACCTCCGGGATCATCTGTACGTCGGAACCGGCCTTGGAAAGGATAAGCTGGTTCACCCGATCCATATCCGCCTTTGTCAAATCGACCAGCGGCTTGACGGATGCCAGTTTGTTTTTGCTTTCTTCAAGCGGTATGACCACGCCCAACGACCCGGACTCCTGTTCACTCATTGAGTTCGACAATAGAAAGGGGCGGGAGAAGCGGCAAGGGGTGAATTGTCGCGTAGCGCAAATTTGAAACGGAATTGACCGCAAATGCATGAACTTATCCGCGCCAACGATCCCGTCCTGCTCTCTTTTGCGGAGAGCCTGTTAAAGGACGCCGGAATTCACTGCTTCGTGGCCGATCAGGGCATGAGCATTCTGGAAGGTTCGCTCGGCATGCTGCCGCGCCGCCTGCTGGTTGACGACGAGCGCGCCGCCCAGGCCCGCCGCATCCTCACCGATGCCGGTCTGGCCGACGAGCTGCGCGCGGAAAAGTGAGCCGATGACGCCAGCGGTTTCCGAAACGATCGATGCCTTCCACCGCGGCGGCTTCCATATCGTTCAGCCGAAGGGCCGGGGGCACCGCTCGGGCATGGATGCGATGCTGCTCGCCGCTTTGGTTGCCGACGACAGGTTTATCAAGGTCGCCGACCTCGGTGCAGGGGCGGGTGCGGCCGGTCTGGCGGTTGCGTCACGGCTGCCGAAGGCGGAAGCCGTGCTTTTCGAGCGTTCGTCCGAAATGACGGATTATGCACGGCGCAGCATAGCGCTGCCGGAGAATGCCCATATGACGGGCCGCGTCTCCGTGGTCGAAGCCGATGTGACGCTGACTGCCAAGGCCCGCAACGACGCGGGTCTCCTCGACGAAGTCTTCCACCACGTCATCATGAACCCGCCCTTCAACGATGCTGGAGACCGCAAGACGCCGGATGCCTTGAAGGCCGAGGCGCATGCGATGACCGAGGGATTGTTCGAGAGCTGGATCCGCACCGCCGGCGCCATCATGGTCCCCGGCGGCCAGCTGTCGCTGATCGCCCGCCCGGAATCGATCGCCGAAATCATCGCCGCCTGCGGCCGCCGCTTCGGCGGCATCGAGATCACCGCCATTCATCCGCGCCAGGGTGAGATCGCGGTCCGTATCCTGCTGACCGCGATCAAGGGTTCGCGGGCGCGGCTTTCGCTGCGGGCGCCGCTGATCATGCACGAAGAGGGGAGCCACAAGTTCTCCCCTCTTGTCGATGATTTCAACAATGGCCGCGCGGCCTATGAGCGGCTTTAGCCGATCATGAAATCCAGCAGCAGCTTGATATTCAGCCCGGCGATGACGATGGCGATCAGATAGGCGATTGCCGAGAGCCAGCGGGGCGCCACGAGCTCGCCCATCTTCGCCTTGCTGGCGGTGAACATTACCAGCGGGAAGACAGCGAAGGAGAGCTGCAGGCTGAGCACCACCTGCGTCAGGATCAGCAGTTCCGCCGTCCCCGCATCGCCATACCAGATGGTGACGAAGGCGGCGGGGATGATGGCGATCGCCCGGGTGATGAGACGGCGCACCCATGGCTGCACCTTCATCTTGATGAAGCCTTCCATGACGATCTGGCCGGCAAGCGTTGCCGTCACCGTTGAATTTAGGCCGCAGCAGAGCAGGGCGATACCGAACAGCGTCGGGGCAATCGCAAGACCGAGCAGCGGCGCCAGCAGCGAATGCGCTTCGCCGAGTTCGACGATGTTCGTCTGGCCGTTGGCATTGAAGGCGGCGGCAGCCAGGATCAGGATCGAGGCGTTGATCAGCAACGCGAAACACAGCGCAACCGTCGAGTCGATCGTCGCGAAAGTCAGCGCCTCGCGCTTTTCCGGCAGCGTGTGGCCGAAGTCGCGGGTCTGCACGATGCCCGAATGCAGGTAGAGATTATGCGGCATCACCGTGGCGCCGAGAATGCCGAGCGCTAGATAGAGCATCTCCGGATTGGTGACGATCTCGGTCGTCGGGAAGAAGCCGGTCAGCACGGCGCCCCACTGCGGATCGGCGAGCAGGATCTGTACGCCGAAGCAGACGGCGATGACGCCGAGCAGGGTGATGATGAAGGCCTCGACCCAGCGGAAGCCCATCTTCTGCAGGTAGAGAATGAGGAAGACGTCGAGCGCGGTGATGAGCACGCCGAGTTCCAGCGGAACGCCGAAGATCAGGTTGAGGCCGATCGCCGTGCCGATGACCTCGGCGATATCGGTGGCGATAATGGCGATTTCGGCAAAGGCCCAGAGCGGAATGGATACCCACTTCGGAAACGCATCGCGGCAGGCCTGCGCCAGATCGCGGCCGGAAGCGATGGCAAGACGCGCGCAGAGCGATTGCAGCACGATCGCCATCAGGTTCGACAGCAGCGCCACCGTCAGCAGCGCATAGCCGAACTTCGAGCCGCCGGCGAGGGACGTCGCCCAGTTACCGGGGTCCATATAGCCGACCGCGACCATGTAGCCCGGACCGGCGAAGGCGGCGATCCTGCGGAGTTTCGATCCGTCGCGTCTCGTGTTGACGCTGCGATAGACGTCGGAGAGCGAAGCCTCCTCGCGGTCGAACCGCCAGCCGCCTTTTCTCTGCGGATTCAAAACATCCATGTCATTTCCACCTGTTTCCTATTCTCGCACTATGACCGATTAGAATGATAATGCAAGTCATTCGCAACAAGAAATCGCAACAACGGTCATTCGCCTGCATTCCGGGTCTTTTCGGAACGCACCCATTGCGTTTGCCGTTCCGCTGCATACATGGATTGCGACGCCGAAACGCGAAGAAGGATTTGAAATGGCCGGATTTTTGAGAAAGCTGATGCCGAAGCGCTTCCGAAAGGAAGGGGTGGTTATTCCCGTCGTCAGGCTCCAGGGCGCCATCATGAGCGGCGGTAACCAGTTCCGCCCGGCGCTCAATCTGGCCTCGGTCGCGCCGATGCTGGAAAAGGCTTTCTCCGTGAAGGATGCACCGGCTGTCGCGATCTCGATCAATTCGCCGGGCGGCTCGCCGGTGCAGTCGCGCCTCATCTTCACCCGCATCCGCGAGCTCGCCCGCGAGAAGCAGAAGAAGGTGCTTGTTTTCGTCGAGGACGTCGCGGCCTCCGGCGGCTACATGATCGCGCTGGCCGGTGACGAGATCATCGCCGACCCGACCTCGATCGTCGGCTCGATCGGCGTCGTCTCCGGCGGCTTCGGCTTTCCGGAGCTCCTGAAGAAGATCGGCGTCGAGCGCCGCGTCTATACCGCCGGCGAAAACAAGGTGATCCTCGATCCCTTCCAGCCGGAGAAGGAAAAGGACATCGAGTACCTGAAGACCCTGCAGCTCGAGATCCATCAGGTCTTCATCGCGATGGTGCGCGAGCGCCGCGCCGGCAAATTGAAGGATGACGAGACGGTATTCTCCGGCCTGTTCTGGACCGGCACGCGCGGCCTCGAACTCGGTCTGATCGATGGCCTCGGCGACATGCGCCAGGAGCTGAAGAAGCGCTACGGCCACAAGACCAAACTGGAACTCGTCACCGCTGCCCGCGGTCTCTTCGGCCGCCGCGTTCCCGGCATCTCCAGCATGTCGCTCGACGGTGCGGCATCCGGTCTCGCGACGGGACTTGTCGAAGCAGCCGAAGAAAAGGCATTGTGGAGCCGGTTCGGACTATAAGAAGGGGCGGAACGAGGGGCAATGGCGCAGCTTTTTACTGTTATCATCCTGATATGCGCCGGCTGGTGGCTCTACCGCCGCTTCATCTCCGACGCCCAGCGCCTGCAGGAAAAATCCCGCCGCGCCGAAAAAGAGCGCCAGACGGGCGCTGTTGGCACGCTGGTGAAGGACCCGGTGACGGGGGAGTACCGGGTGAAGCGGGAGGAGGAGTAGGCGCGCTAGCGTCTCTCTTTGACGCGTGCGGCCCAATCCGAGCCGGCATAGCCGACTGCCAGGATCAAGACGGACTTGTCCGCATCGTCAACCGTAAAGCAGATGACCGCCTTTTCGGCAGCGGGCAAAACGCGAAGGCCGGGCTGCACTTCGTCTCGCGGCGAGGCCTTGTGCGGGAAGTCGGTCAGTCCCTTGGTCACCCGCTCGATTTCAGAAAGCTTGCGGTTCGCAATCTGCGTTCCAGCATAGTCCTCGATCAGTGTGAAAATATTGAAGAGGTCGTCGCTCGCGCCTGGATGATACCGCAGGCGGTAACGCTCGCTCATCGCGCAGGCCTGGAGTTGAGACGCTTGCGGACGCGCTCGAAAAGATCGTCGTCCTCCATGTTGATAAACTGATCCCGCGGCAATTCCATCCGCCGCCGGATCTCATCCGCCATCCCGGCAACCGGATCGCTCTCGCTCTCCTCCAGCCGCAGCCGGGACAGCCCTTCGCCGATCACATCGGACACGCTCGGAAAGCGGCCCGCTTCCACGAGTTCTTCTGCAAAGCGGAGGTCTTCATCCGATAGCGTCACGGTCGTCTTGACGTTCATAGGCTGCATCCGTTCGAAACCATTGCGATCATACGTTATCTATTGACCCTTGTCCCCCGCCGTGGCACCTGTCCCGGCAAAATAAGCAACCGGTGACTTCCAATGTCTGCATCGATCCCCGACCATATGAACCCGAAGCGCTCCTTCCAGGCGCTGATCCTCACCCTGCATAATTACTGGGCGGACAAGGGTTGTGCGGTCTTGCAGCCTTACGACATGGAAGTCGGCGCCGGTACGTTCCATCCGGCAACGACGCTGCGCGCGCTCGGCCCAAAGCCATGGAAGGCTGCCTATGTCCAGCCGTCGCGCCGCCCGTCCGATGGCCGCTACGGTGAAAACCCGAACCGCCTGCAGCACTACTATCAGTATCAGGTCATCTTGAAGCCGAACCCGCCGAACCTGCAGGAGCTTTATCTCGGCTCGCTGGCGGCGATCGGCCTCGATCCGCTGCTGCACGATATCCGTTTCGTCGAGGACGACTGGGAAAGCCCGACGCTGGGCGCCTGGGGTCTCGGCTGGGAATGCTGGTGCGACGGCATGGAAGTCTCGCAGTTCACTTATTTCCAGCAGGTCTGCGGTCTCGAATGCTCGCCGGTCGCGGGTGAGCTGACCTACGGCCTCGAGCGCCTCGCCATGTATGTCCAAGGCGTCGACAACGTCTACGACCTGAACTTCAACGGCCGCGATGGCGATGAGAAGATCAGCTATGGCGACGTCTTCCTGCAGGCCGAGCAGGAATATTCCCGCCATAATTTCGAATTCGCCAATACCGAGATGCTGCATCGCCACTTCATTGATGCCGAGAAGGAATGCCAGGCGCTTCTCGCCGCCGGCGCTCCCGGCGACAGCGACAATCACCGCCTCCACAAATGCGTCTTCCCGGCCTACGACCAGTGCATCAAGGCCTCCCACGTCTTCAACCTGCTCGACGCCCGCGGCGTCATCTCGGTCACCGAACGCCAGGGCTACATCCTGCGCGTCCGCACGCTGGCCAAAGCCTGCGGTGAGGCCTTCCTGCTGACGGATGCCGGTGGGGTGAACCTGGCGAAAGACGCCGCGTAAATAACCGCTTTGGGGAGCTCACGATCGCGTGAGTTCCCGGATGACAATTCTTCGCAACATGCATAGTCTCGCCGCAACTCTATTTCCGTTGCGGGGGATTCTTGATGTACATCATACTTTGCCTGATCGTCCTGATCGCCCTCTATGCCATTTTCATCTATAACGGCCTCGTCCGCGCCCGGCAGATGGCTGAGGAGGCATGGTCCGGCATCGATGTTCAGCTGAAGCGCCGTGCCGATCTGATCCCGAACCTGATCGAGACGGTCAAGGGCTACGCCACCCACGAAAAGAGCACGCTGGAAGAGGTGGTTGCACTGCGCAACAAGGCGCAGGCGGTTCCCGCTGGCGATGTCGCGGGCAGGGCGCAGGCGGAAGGCCTGCTTGGCGCGGCCCTTGGCCGGGTCATCGCGCTTGCCGAAGCCTATCCGGATTTGAAGGCGAACACGAACTTCGCCGAGCTGCAGACCTCGCTGGAAACCATGGAAAGCGAAATCCAGATGGCCCGCCGTTATTACAACGGTGCCGCGCGTGATCTGAACGTCAAGGTCGAGAGCTTCCCTTCCAATCTGGTTGCCGGTCAGTTCGGTTTCCAGAAGAAGGAATATTTCGAGATCACCAACGAGGCCGATCGCGCCGTTCCCACAGTCAAATTCTGACGTTTGTCTTTGCGCAAAAGCTGCTATGAGCAGGCCGGTCACGGCTTAAGCGTAATGGACGGAATACAATCGTCATGGGTACAGACAAGAAACTCACCATCATCCCGGTCAAGGCGCCGCTCGAAGGCCGCGCGGTGCCTCCCGGTTCCAAGTCGATCACAAACCGGGCGCTGCTGCTGGCCGGTCTCGCCGAGGGCACCAGCCGGCTGACCGGCGCGCTGAAAAGCGACGATACCCGCTATATGGCCGAAGCCCTGCGGGCCATGGGCGTTCAGATCGACGAGCCCGATGACACCAGCTTCGTCGTCACCGGCAACGGCAAGCTGCAGGCGCCGAAGGAACCGCTGTTCCTCGGCAACGCCGGCACCGCCACCCGCTTTCTCACAGCTGCCGCCGCACTCGTCGATGGCACCGTTGTCGTCGATGGCGACCAGCACATGCGCAAGCGCCCGATCGGCCCGCTGGTCGATGCGCTGCGCACGCTCGGCATCGATGCCAGCACGGCAACAGGCTGCCCGCCGGTGACCGTCAACGGCACCGGCACGTTCGATGCCACCCGCATCGAGATCGATGGCGGTCTGTCCAGCCAGTATGTCTCGGCCCTCTTGATGATGGCGGCGGGCGGCGACAAGCCCGTCACGATCGAGCTACTCGGCGAGGATATCGGCGCTCTCGGCTATATCGACCTGACGACCTCGGCGATGCGCGCCTTCGGCGCCAAGGTCGAGAAGACCAGCGACGTCACCTGGCGCGTGGAGCCGACCGGCTATACGGCTGCCGACTACGTCATCGAGCCGGATGCGTCGGCTGCGACCTATTTCTGGGCCGCCGAAGTGCTGACCTCGGGCAAGATCGATCTCGGCGTTCCCAATGCCGCCTTCACCCAACCGGATGCCAAGGCCTATGACGTCATCGCCAAGTTCCCGAACCTGCCGGCCGAAATCGACGGCTCGCAGATGCAGGATGCGGTGCCGACGCTCGCCGTTCTCGCAGCCTTCAACAACACGCCGGTCCGTTTCGTCGGCATCGCCAATCTGCGCGTCAAGGAATGCGATCGTATCCGCGCGCTATCGACCGGTCTGACGCAGATCCGCGCCGGTCTGGCACGCGAGGAAGGCGACGACCTGATCGTCAATGCCGATCCGAAGCTTGCCGGTCGGCATCTGCCGGCGTCGATCGATACCTTTGCCGATCATCGCATCGCCATGAGCTTTGCGCTGGCCGGTCTGAAGATCGACGGCATCACCATTCTGGATCCGGATTGCGTCGGCAAGACGGTTCCGGCCTATTGGCGCATGCTGGCGGCACTCGGCGTCACCTACGCCAACGAAAGTTGAGATAACAAAGCGGCATCTGCCGCGATCGGGGAGGGGTGGAATGATCCTGCGGTCTTTGGGCGTGTGCCTGGCGTTGTTGATGGCGCTGACGGTGCGCACGGCACTTGGCGCGGAGATCATCTCCTCCTTCAATTCCGATATCCGGCTCGAGAAGAGCGGGGCGATGACGGTGGCCGAAACCATCACCGTCAATGCCGAGGGCAATCGTATCCGCCGCGGCATCTTCCGCGATTTCCCGCTGACCTTCACCGATGAGAACGGCCGCCTCCGCAGCGTCGATTTCGACGTCGTCTCGGTGACCCGTGACGGCAATGACGAGCCCTGGAAAACGGAATCGATCTCCGGCGGCATCCGCATCTATGCGGGTTCGGAAGACGTGATGCTTTCGCCCGGCCGCCATCAATATGTCTTCACCTACCGGACGAACCGGCAAATCCGTTATTTTGCCGATCATGACGAACTCTATTGGAACGTCACCGGCAACGGCTGGATCTTCCCGATCATGGCCGCCACCGCGACGGTCAATCTGCCTGATGGCGTCAGCGCTACAGATACCAATTTCTTCACCGGCCCCTTCGGCGCGAAGGACAAGAACGCCCGCGTCTCCGGCAACAACACGCGCCCGGTCTTTTCCACGACGCAGCCGCTGAACGCCGAGGAGGGACTGACGATCGCCGTCAAGTTCCCGAAGGGCGCCATCGATCCGCCGAGTGAATCCGATCAGAACATCTGGTGGCTGAAGGATAACCGCGATTACTTCATCGGCTTCGGCGGCCTGATCCTGGTCTTCCTCTATTACACCCGCTCCTGGCTGAGGGTCGGGCGCGATCCGGCCCGCGGTGTCGTCGTGCCGCGCTGGGATGCGCCCGACAATATCTCGCCGGCGCTGGTGAACTACATCGACAACAAGGGCTTCTCCGGCCAGGGCTGGACGGCGCTGTCCGCGAGCGCGCTGAACCTTGCGGTGCGCGGCTTCGTCGTGCTTGAGGATCTCAAGCAGTCGATCGTCATCCGCCGCACCGACAAGCCCAATGTCGGCCAAAAATTCGAGGCGGGCGAGGCGAGCCTGCTGAACGCCGTCGGCAGCCGCGGATCGCTCACCATCGACAAGGCCAATGGCGAGCGGGTGAAATCCGTCGGCCAGAATTTCCGCTCAGCGATCGAGCGCGAACATCGCGGCAAATATTATAACGCCAATACCGGCTATGTGACGGGCGGCGTCGTGCTCAGCGTCGCGGTACTGATCATTCTCTTCGTGTTCGGTTCGCTGCAGCCGGATACGATCGCGCTGATGATCATCCCGATCGCCGTCGTCGCCTTCCTCTCGCTGTTCGTTGCCGGTTTCGCAAAATCTTTCCGGCGCGGCCATTCGCTCGGCTCGAAGATCATGTCGGTCGTGGCGATCGGCATCGGCGGCTTCATCGGTTTCTCCATCGTCTCCTCATTGGCGCTTGCTCTCTTTTCGTCGCTGATGGAGCTTCACGAAACGCCGATGCTCTTCGCGGTCGGCGGCATCGTCTTCCTCAACATGCTCTACGTCTTCATCATGGGCGCCCCGACCATGCTCGGCGCCAAGATGATGGATGGCATCGATGGTCTCCGGCAATATCTGACGCTTGCCGAGAAAGACCGGATGAACATGGCGGGCGCGCCGGAAATGTCGCCCCAGCATTTCGAAAAGCTCTTGCCCTATGCGGTGGCGCTCGGTGTCGAAAAGCCCTGGAGCCGGACCTTCGAGACCTGGCTGGCCGCCGCCGCAGCCGGCGCTGCCGCGGCCTATGCGCCCACCTGGTATTCCGGCAATTTCAACAGCGGCAGTTTTTCGGATCGCATCGGCGGCTTCTCGTCCTCGATGGCATCCACCATCGCCTCGACGATCCCGAGCCCACCGCCTTCCAGCTCGTCGTCGGGTTTCTCCGGCGGTGGCGGCTCGTCCGGTGGCGGCGGAGGTGGCGGTGGTGGTGGGGGCTGGTAGAGTCGTTTAGGTTCGACAGTGTAGCCCCCTCATCCGCCCTTCGGGCACCTTCTCCCCGGGAGAAGGGGAGTTGCCGCACCGTCTCCGATCCCTTCTCCCCAGCGGGGAGAAGGTGGCCCGGTAGGGCCGGATGAGGGGGCCGCGCGGCACAGAGGAGCCTATTAATCACCCCAACACTTGACCTTTCGCCCCGCTCCGCTTAACCGCCAAGCGGAAAACGGAAAGGGATCGCGCATGAAGGTTCTGTTGATCGGTTCGGGCGGCCGCGAGCATGCTCTCGCCTGGAAGCTGGCGCAGTCGCCACTGCTGACGGAACTCCATGCAGCGCCCGGCAATCCCGGCATTGCCGAGCATGCGGTCCTCGCCCCCATCAATACCGAAGACCAGGACGCGGTCATCGCCTTCTGCCGCGACAAGGCGATCGATTTCGTCGTCGTCGGCCCCGAAGCGCCCCTGGTCGCCGGATTAGCCGATACGCTCCGCGCTGCCGGTTTCAAGGTCTTTGGCCCGTCCGCGGCCGCTGCCCAGCTCGAGGGATCCAAGGGTTTCACCAAGGATATCTGTGCCCGCTACGATATCCCGACCGGCGCCTATCAGCGTTTCAACAACGCGCCGAAGGCCAAGGCCTATATCCGCGAGCAGGGCGCCCCGATCGTCGTCAAGGCCGATGGCCTGGCAGCCGGCAAGGGTGTGACCGTGGCAATGACCGTCGATGAGGCGCTGGCCGCCGTCGACGACTGTTTCGAAGGCGCCTTCGGCGCTGCCGGTGCGGAAGTCGTGGTCGAGGCCTATCTCGATGGCGAGGAAGCGAGCTTCTTCTGCCTGTCCGATGGCAAGCATGCGCTGGCGCTGGCGACGGCCCAGGATCACAAGCGCGTCAGCGAGGGCGATACCGGCATCAATACCGGCGGCATGGGTGCCTATTCTCCGGCACCTGTGATGACCGAAGAGATGGTCGAGCGCACGATGAAGGAAATCATCGAGCCGACCATGCGCGGCATGGCCGAAAGCGGCTATCCGTTCCAGGGCGTCTTCTTTGCCGGTCTGATGATCACCACCAAGGGCCCGGAACTGATCGAATACAACGTCCGCTTCGGCGATCCGGAATGCCAGGTGCTGATGATGCGCCTGAAGAGCGATCTGCTGCCGTTGCTGCTGGCCTGCGCCGACGGCACGCTGGATCAGGCAAGTGCCGAATGGAGCGACGATCCGGCGCTCACGGTTGTGATGGCCTCGAAGGGCTATCCGGGTTCCTATGACAAGAACACGCCGATCGCCTCAATCCCGGAAGCGGGCGAGGGGGCCAAGGTCTTCCATGCCGGCACGGCGCTGAAGGACGGCCAGCTGGTTGCCACCGGTGGCCGCGTACTCAACGTCACGGCAACGGGCACCAGCGTCAGCGATGCCAAGCGCCATGCCTATGCGCTGCTCGATCAGGTCGAGTGGGACAATGGTTTTTGCCGCCGTGATATCGGCTGGCGCGCAGTCGAGCGCGAAAATACTTAAGAGCTGGCCCGAAATCGGGTCAGTTCGCTAAATTTTTACCCTTTCCCCTGACCGGATGGAAATAAAGACGCGCTATTCTCCTGTTCATAGTCAGACGGAGTAGCGTTCATGCGTCAGTTCATCCTCGGTGCGGCAATCGCCCTTATCGCCGGTTCGGCAATGGCATCGTCCATCGATGTCATCAAGCCAACCGCGCCTGAAGGCAATGGCAGCATTCTCAAGGAAACCTGCACCAGCTGCCCGCCGCTTGCCGTCACCGAACGCAAGAAGGATTACACCGTTCCGACCCTGGCGTCCGGTTCGCTGCAGGCCAGTGAACTGCGCGATGTCGGCGGCGAAAAGAAGCTCTACCGCACCGAAGGCTGGATGGGCGGATCGCCTGTCGTCTTCGTCACCAAGGCAACGCCCGAAGTCCTGCAGGCTTTCGACAAGAACGCCGCGCCCGCAGAAGGCATCGATCCGACCGCCACGACCTCGGTCATCGGCCTCGACGCCAAGCCGGCCACGGCAGGTATGACGGCAGAGACGGAACAAACCGCGCCGTTGGACATTTCCTCCTTCAAGCTGCGCATGTAGCAGCAAAAAGTTCCCTGCCCCTGACCCGGTCAAGGTTTGATCGCTGGGGTCCGCTTAGCGCGGATTGAATGCGCTCCTGAGAGAAGCAGGGGCGCATTCTTTATTTTGATTGAATGATAAATTACGCATACAACGCATGCGCTTATGCGAAAAAACGGGACTCATAATTGACCGTTCCGCGCGCCGATATCGTTAATTCATCGTTTAACCATTCACCATAATTCTAGCCACCGGAGGCCGGAGCGAGCATGATTGCGCTTGCTGAAAGTGCGTGGTGACACGCGCAAAGGACGGGAGTTTCCCGATCCGGTGTTTTATAAATTTCACCACTTTCGCGAGACAATTATGAAAAAGCTTAAAATTGCCCATCAGCTTTTTGCTCTTGTCGGTGTCCTCATGGCGGCCTTCGCGGTTGCCACCTACTTCCAGATCCGCACAACGTCGCAATCCATCTACGAAGACCGCTTCGATCTGCTGCGTACGCAGGTCGAGTCCGGCATCTCCATCCTGAACACCTATTATGAGCGTGAGAAGGCTGGCGAGATGACGCATGAGGCCGCCCAGGCCGAGGCGTTCAAGGTTCTCTCCAAGGTCAAGTTTGACCCGAACGGCTATCTCTTCGGCTTCGACTACAACGTCTTCCAGCGCTTCCATCCAAGCCCGGTCAATATCGGCAAGGACATGAGCGGCCAGGTCGACAAGCGCGGCACCCATTTCAGCAAGGAAATGGTCGAAAAGGGCAAGGCCGGCGGCGGCGAAACGATCTATTTCTGGAGCAAGCCCGGTCAGCCGGAGACGGAAGTATTCCTGAAGGGCGCCTATTCCAAGGCCTTCGATCCCTGGCAGCTGGTCGTCGGCTGCGGCGTCTATTTCGATGACCTGCAGGCGCAGATCGACGCGACGCTGTGGAAGGCCTTCATCGCTTGCGGCATCGTCTTCCTCGCCGGCATCGGCGCCGCGTTCTACTTCATTCGCGGCATTTCCAGGCCGCTCAAGGATGTCCACGAAGCACTCGAGGCCGTTGCCAACGAGCGCGTCGATGCAAAGATCCCGCATACCGAGCTTAATAACGAAGTCGGCATGATGGCCCGCGCCACGCGGTCGCTGCAGGAAAAGGTTCGCGAACGTCACGCCATGACCGAGCGTGAAGCGGTTCAGCAGCTCGAGCTCGAGAGCGAGCGCGAAAGCAACCAGCGCAGCCAGCGCGATGAAGCTCTCGCACAGACCCGTGTCGTCACCACCATCGGCCAGGCGCTGGAACAGATCGCTCAGGGTGACCTGACCGTCCGTTGCGGCGACATCGGCCAGAAATACGCAGCCCTCCGCGACAACTTCAACGAGGCTCTCTCGCACCTCGAGGCGGCCATGGCCAAGGTCAGTGCCAAGGGCGGCGATATCGGCATGGCGAAGGAAGAGATCCGCCGCGCATCCGGTGAACTCTCGCAGCGCACCGAGCGTCAGGCTGCCAGCCTGGAAGAAACCTCGGCTGCTCTCGACGAGCTCACGGTCGCCGTCCGCCAGACGGCCGAGGGCGCCCATGAAGCCAGCAAACGGGTTCATGCCGTCAGCACCGAAGCCAGCCGCAGCGACGCGGTTGTTACAGAAGCGATCAGCGCGATGAGCGGTATCGAGAAGTCTTCCGACGAGATCGGCAAGATCATCGGCGTCATCGACGAGATCGCCTTCCAGACCAACCTGCTGGCTCTGAACGCCGGTGTCGAGGCAGCGCGTGCCGGGGAATCCGGTAAGGGCTTTGCCGTCGTCGCTCAGGAAGTTCGCGAACTGGCTCAGCGCTCTGCCGCTGCCGCCAAGGAGATCAAGGATCAGATCGCCCGCTCTTCCAGCCAGGTCGACCAGGGTGTCCGTCTGGTCGGCGAGGCTGGTGAAGCCCTGAAGCGCATCTCCGATCAGATCAAGTCGGCCAACGAAATCGTCGCCAAGATCGCTCACAGCGCGTCCGAACAGGACTCCACGCTGCGCTCGATCTCGTCCTCGATGAACCAGCTGGATGCGGCAACGCAGCAGAACGCAGCGATGGCCGAAGAGACCACCGCTTCGGCAGAAACGCTCGCTGCCGATACCGACGAACTGCTCGGCCTGATCCGCGGCTTCCGCATCGGAAACAGCCAGCAGGACATGGTCCGCACACGCCGCGCGGCCTGATTTCCCGCGCTCCAAAACACGCGATAACAGATGATCTAAAATCACCGGGCATTTGCCCGGTGATTTTGCATAACTATATGATTTAAAATGATTTTATTGTTCGTAAGACTTACTTTTTAAGGCTTTTTTAGTCGTTTTTATGCCATTGTCCTCTTGCCGGCCGCAGCATGTTCTTAAGCAGCGGTATAAGCGGTCTTCACGGACTCGCTCGCACAAGCGGTATCAGACCGCGCCGGAACCCTTTCGTCCTTTCCGCTGTGGGGCACCATGAAAAAGCTGAAGATTTCAAAACAACTGATTTTGCTGGTTACCGGATTGATGGTCGCCTTTGCGATCGCAACCACTCTGCAGGTCCGGTCCTCGGTCAATGCGATTTACAAGGAGCGTTATGATATGCTCCGGTCGGAGGTCCAGTCGGGCGTTTCCGTCCTCAAACAATACCAGGCGAAGGTCGATGCCGGCGAGATGAAGCTGGAAGACGCCCAGAAGCAGGCTTACGCCACGCTCAACGCCATGAAATACGATCCGGATGGCTATTTCTTCGGCTATAGCTACGACATCCAGATGATGTTCCACTACGACGCCTCGAAGGTCGGGCAGATCAACAAGGGTCAGCCGGACAGCAAGGGCAAGCTCTATCGCGAAGAGCTGGTCAAGCTCGGCCAGCAGGGCGGCGGCCTTGTCGAATACTATTCGACCGCCAAGCCCGGTCAGCCGGCAGGCGATTTCCGCAAGACGGCCTATGCACTGGCTTTCGATCCCTGGAAGGTCGTGGTCGTCACCGGCGTCTATATGGATGATCTCGACGCCCAGGTGAATGACAAGATCCTCAGCGCTCTCTCCGGCAGCCTTATCCTTTCGCTTCTCGCCATCGTTGCGGCCTATCTGGTCATCCGCGGCATCTCGCTGCCGCTGAAGGATGTCCACCAGGCTCTTGAGGCCGTTGCCAACGAGAATGTGTCGATTGCCATTCCGCACACCGGCATGAACAACGAGATCGGCATGATGGCCAAGGCGACGCAGTCGCTGCAGGAAAAGGTGCGAGAACGTCATGCCATGGCCGAACGCGAAGCGGTTCAGGCACTGGCGCTCGAAACGGAGCGCGAGACCAACCTGCGCGGTCAGCAGGACGAAGCGTCGGTTCAGGCCCGCGTCGTCACCACCATTGGCCAGGCACTGGAACAGATCGCCCGCGGCGACCTGACCGTCCGCTGCGCCGATATCGGCCAGAAATACGCAGCCCTTCGCGACAACTTCAACGACGCCCTGTCGCACCTCGAAGCCGCCATGGCCAAGGTCAGCACCAAGGGCAGCGACATCGGTGTCAGCAAGGAAGAAATCCGCCGCGCATCGAACGAACTGTCGCAGCGCACCGAGCGTCAGGCCGCCAGCCTCGAAGAAACCTCGGCGGCTCTCGACGAGCTCACGGTCGCTGTGCGCCAGACGGCGGAAGGCGCCCACGAAGCCAGCCAGCGCGTCCGTGAAGTCAGCACCGAAGCCTCGCGCAGCGATGCTGTAGTCACCGAAGCGATCACCGCAATGAGCGGCATCGAGAAGTCCTCGGACGAGATCGGCAAGATCATCGGCGTCATCGACGAGATCGCCTTCCAGACCAACCTGCTGGCTCTGAATGCAGGCGTCGAAGCGGCACGTGCCGGTGAATCCGGTAAGGGCTTTGCGGTCGTCGCTCAGGAAGTCCGCGAACTGGCCCAGCGTTCCGCCGCTGCCGCCAAGGAGATCAAGGATCAGATCGCCCGCTCCTCCAGCCAGGTCGACCAGGGTGTCCGCCTCGTCGGTGAAGCAGGCGAAGCCCTGAAGCGCATCTCCGATCAGATCAAGGCCGCAAACGAAATCGTCGCCAAGATCGCCCACAGCGCCTCCGAACAGGACACCACGCTGCGCTCGATCTCGTCCTCGATGAACCAGCTGGATGCGGCAACGCAGCAGAACGCGGCGATGGCCGAAGAGACCACCGCTTCGGCAGAAACGCTGGCTGCCGATACCGACGAGTTGCTCGATCTGATCCGGGGCTTCCGCGTCGGCAATGTCGCGCACGCCGCAACGGCAGTTCACCACCGCCGCGCAGCCTGAGTTTTTATTACAGACCTTTTCATCAAGACCAGCATTAGCGGCCGCCGGAGCAATCCGGCGGTCTTGCTCGTTCTGGCGCTCCTCTAAGCCTCGCCGTGATCAGCTGCCAGCCGCAACGGGCAGGGCGGCGATGACCGCGCGAAACCAGCGCTGCGCCGGATGCGCGTCATTCCGCCGGTGCCAGGACATGACGAAAGGCACGGGCGCCAGATCGATAGGCGGCGCCCAGGCGATCAGATTATCCGCCTGGCCGGAGGCATCGACGACACCTTCCATCAATGTCGCGATCATGTCCGACCGGGCGACCAGCAGCGGCGCCGCATACATATGCGGCAGGGTCAGTGCCAAGCGCCGCTTCAGACCCCACTTGGCGAGAGCCATATCGACATGACCGAAACGGTCGTTCTCAGGCGACACCAGCAGGTGCCTTAGGCTCAGGAAGGTCTCGAGATCGAGCGGCGCCTTCGCCAGCGGATGATCCTTGCGCAATATGCAGACGAACCGCTCTTCGAAAAGCGGCTGCGTCAGGATCCGCCCTGCCGCTGCCGAGGGAACGCCGATCGTCACATCCGCTTCGCCGGAATCCAGCATGTCAATGGCGTCGTCGCGGGCGCTGAAATTCCTGACCTGCAGCGTGATGCTGGGCGCGCGTGCCGCAAGCTGCTGTATCAACTGCGGCAGTAGGACGAAGGCCGGGTGATCCGATAGTCCGAGTGTGAAGGTGAGGGTGGAGGCCTGCGGCTCGAAGCGCTGCGTAAACGCCAGCGTCTTCTGGATTTCCGCCAGCGCCTGCTGCAGTGGCCCCGCCAGATCGGCCGCCCGCGGGGTCGGCTGCAGCCCGTCCGGCCCGCGCACGAACAGCTCATCCTGAAACAGTGCTCTCAGACGCGAGAGCGCCGCGCTCATCGCCGGCTGGGTCCGCCCGATACGGATGCCTGCCTTGGTGACGCTGCGCTCCTGCATCAGTGCGTCGAAGGCGACAAGGACATTGAGATCGATGCCGTGTAAATCCATGCCGTGGATGAATGCACATATCAACTATCGATTTCAAGTATGACGGCACCCGGCGTAGCCTCTGGTCATTCCAACCACCCAGCCAGGGAGACGACCATGCCATTCGCCAATTTCAAGGTTCCGCAGGGCACGATGAGCGCCGAACAGAAGGAAGACCTCATCCACAAGACGACAGCCATCTTCGTCGGCTATTTCGGCGAGGGCGTGCGGCCCTACACGATGGTTCTCGTCGATGAGGTGGTCGATGGCGGCTATGGCCGTGCGGACGAAACCTTCACCATCGCCAAGATGCAGAAGGAGCGGCAATAGCCGCAGACCAAGGCAGGCTGGCGGCGTTGTCCGCCAGCCGCTTTCGTCAGATCCAGAGGTCGCTCTTCGCCGTCCGCTCGCCGCCTTCCTCGCCGGTGTTCAGCGTACCGCGCGGCTCGATCAGCAGCATCTTCACCTCGGAAGCGGCATAGGGCTTATGCTTGATGCCCTTCGGCACGACATACATCTCGCCGGGGCCGATCGACACCGCGCCATCGGGAAAATCGATCCGGAGAACGCCCTCAAGCACGATGAACGCCTCGTCGGTCGTCGGATGATCGTGCCAGATGAAATCGCCCTCGATGCGGACGATCTTGAACTGGTAGTCGTTGAGTTCCGCAATCACCCGCGGCTGCCACTGGTCGCTGAATTTTGCGAGCTTCTCGGCGAAATTGATAGCGTTATATGTCTTGGTCGGCTGGTCCATGCTGATCTCCATCTTGCCGGGGCAGTGTAGATCAGGGCTCACAGACGGTCTTGTACATTTGTGCCGGCGTTTACTGCGCCCAGTCGAACGTCAGCGTCTGCAGGTCGAGCCAGGCATTGCCGCCGCCGAAGTTGAAGCCGCCGAGATATTCCTCGAACTCGATGTAGTACGGGCTGATATCGGGGATGTTCTGCGCCGGGCGCATCGAGCCGCCGATATGATCGGGCAGGTGATCCGCCGCCCAGGCATGCTCGCGGTAATTCTCTTCCTCGACCTCGTCGCCTTCCCAGTAATAGAAGGCCTGGTATCCCGTTTCGGCCGCTGCCCACTCGTCACGCGGCGCGATGCCGGCATTTGGGTCTTCGGCGCGCGGTGTGATGTCGAGGGCGCGGTTATAGGCGAGGTCGGCATGATCGGTGTCGCCGAGCATCTGCAGCAGCCCGTAATTCTCCGTCTGATCGTCGAGATAGACCGCAGCAGTGCCGCGCGCCAGCCATTCGGGCCGCCGGATGCGGTCGCGGTATGCGTTGGGCCGGAGACGCGGCGGCTGGCAGAAGGGCGCGTTGAATTCCTCCTCGGTCAGCAGGATCACCGCATGCGAGCGCCCGAGGAAATCCGCCATCCGGTGAAGGCGGGGATGGCGAAGCCGCTCGCTCATCCAGAAGGGATAGAGATCGCCATCACTAGGCTCGCTGGCGTCAGGATCGGCAATCAGCGCCGCAATCTCGTCGACACGTCCTTCGTCGTCGTCATGAGCGCTGCCGAAGAAGGAGAGGGCAACGATATCGGCCCCGAAGCCGCGATATTCAGGCGGCAGCAGCAGCGTGAAGCCGTGCTGCAGCGGATAGCCGGTATTGGCATCCAGCGGCCACTGTTCCTCGACGATTCCAGGCGGCAGGCCGAAACACCAGCCACCGCCGCGCGGCCCTTCCTCGGAAACCGGTTGCGGGAGGACTTCGATATTGTAGGCCTTCACCCGTCTCTCCCAACGTCATCCTCGGGCTTGTCCCGAGGATCTGCAGTTTCACGATCCGGTTCGCTCGGTAGATCCTCGGGACAGGCCCGAGGATGACGGCTCGATACCTGGCTATCCTGATATCTTCGAGAAATCGGCCACGGTGCCGGTCGCCTCGCGGATCAGGCGCAGTAGCGCCAGACGGTTGGCGCGGACCGCCGCGTCCTCGTCGTTAACAAGCACGTCTTCGAAGAACCGGTCGACAGGGGCGCGCAGCTTCGACAGCGCGGCCATCGCCGAGCGGAAGTCCTCGTTGACGATCGCAGCCGAAGCCTCGGCGGAGGCATGGGCGACGGCCGCATGGAGTTCCTTCTCAGCATCGAGCTTCAAGAGCGCTTCCGAGACACCGTCGGCAACGACGGTGCCCTTCTTCTCTTCGGCGGCGAGCAGCTGGGTGGCGCGCTTGGTGCCGGCCAAGAGGTTCCTGCCGTCCTCGGAGGTGATGAAGGCGGTCAGCGCCTCGACGCGGCGGGCAACCATCAACATGTCGTCCGTCTCCGGCGTCAGCACGGCATCGATCAGATCGTAGCGGGCGCCCTGATCGCGCAGATAGACCTTGAGGCGATCGTGGAAGAACGACAGCAGGTCGAGCTGACGCGACAGGTCCACGCCTTGCTCAGCCCTCGGTACGCCGGCCTTGTCGGCGATGTCGTCATCGATCCGGCCCATATGGCTGACGATGCGCGGCAGCAGCGTCAGGCGGACGTTCCGCTCCAGAATGATGCGGATGACGCCGAGTGCGGCGCGGCGCAGCGCGAACGGGTCCTTGGAGCCGGTCGGCTTCTCATCGACCGCCCAGAAGCCGATCAGCGTGTCGAGCTTGTCGGCCAGCGCCACGCTGATGGCGATCTTGTCTTCAGGCACACGGTCGGACGGGCCCTGCGGCTTGTAGTGGTCCTCGATAGCGGTCGAAACAGCGCTGTCTTCGCCCTGCAGCACCGCATATTTGCGGCCCATGACGCCCTGCAGTTCCGGGAACTCGCCGACGGCTTCGGTGCGCAGATCCGCCTTGGCGAGCACGACTGCCCGGTCGATGAGCTTGTGGTCGGCGCTGAGCGGAAAGGCGATCTTCGCAGCCATCGCCCGCATGCGCTGCACCCGCTCGCCCTGCGTCCCAAGCTTTGCCTGGAAGGTGACGTTGAGTGCATCGAGCTTCGCCATGCGCTGGTCGAGCGGCTTTTTCAGGTCGAGATCGAATGCCTTGGCGGAGGCTTCCAGCGTTTCCAGATCGGGCAGGTTGCCCTGGTCGCGCTTCCAGAAATGCAGCGCGTCGGAGAGGCGGGCGCGCACGACCTTGCCGTTGCCGTGGATGATTTCCTTGCCGCCGTCGGTCGCCTCGATGTTGGAAATCAGGATGAACTTGTTCGAAAGCGTCTCCTCACCCTGTTTGCGGGTGACGAAGCACTTCTGGTTCGTCTTGATCGTCAGGCGGATGATCTCGGAGGGGATCGACAGATAGTCTTCCTCGAAGGCGCCCATCAGCACCTGCGGCCATTCGACGAGGCCGGAAACTTCTTCCAGCAGGCTTTCGTCCTCGACCAGCTCAAGACCGCTGGCAAAGGCCAGATTGGCGGCGTCGGAGGCGATGATCTCCTTGCGGCGCTCGGCATCGAGAATGACCTTGGCCTTCTCCAGATTTGCGACGTAATCGTCGAACCGCCGCACGGTGATGGCCTCGGGCGCATGGAAGCGGTGGCCGTAGGTGATGTTCGAGGCGACGATGCCTTCGATCTCGAACGGAATGACCGTGGTTTCTTCGTGCTCGGTGCCGAAGGTGCAGACGATCGATTGCAGCGGACGCACCCAGCGCAGCGAGCCGGGCTTGGCCGACGCCTTGCCCCAGCGCATGGGCTTCGGCCACGGGAAGTCGCGGATGATGCCGGGCATCACGCCGGCGATGATCTCTTCAGCGTCACGGCCCGGGCGCGAGATGACGGCGACGTAGAAATCGCCCTTCTTCGGGTCGCTCTGCACCTGCGCCTCGGAGATCGAAGCCAGCCCGGCGCTGCGCAAAAAACCTTCGATCGCCTTTTCGTTGGCGTCGGTGCGCGGGCCCTTCTTTTCCTCGCGCACATCGGCGGAGCGCGCCGTCAGGCCGCGGATATCGAGCGTCAGGCGGCGCGGCGTCCAGTATTCGCGCGCACCCTCATAGGAAAGACCGGCTTCGACAAGCGCATCGGTAACGAGCTTCTTCAGGTCGCCGGCAGCCTTGCGCTGCAGACGGGCCGGAATTTCCTCGGAGCGGAGTTCTAGAAGCAGATCAGGCATGTCACTTTTCCTTGCGTCACCGGGTCCGGGACGGTCCAAAACGGTCGCCTCTGCTACCAAAGAATGCCGCGTCTGCACAACCGCAAAAACGCCGCGCGGTGGGGGAGGGTGGGGCATTTCGTCGAGGGTGCGTCGATTGCGGGCTTGGTGGGCGTGACACCCCCCTCTGCCCTGCCGGGCATCTCCCCCACAAGGAGGGAGATCGACTCGTTGCGCGCATCTCCCCAAACAACCAAGGCTGGAGCGAGTGGGTGCGCCCAGCCAATCTCCCCACCTGTGGGGGAGATGCCCGGCAGGGCAGAGGGGGCTGCCACCCGCCCAAAGCCAGCTTTGACAATCCCTTTCCACTGTGGAAACCGCCCTCGGGCATTGCCTTGCCGTTTTTCGCCGCTATGGTCCGCCAACTTTCGTCAACGATCAGGGAATCCCATGGCCGCAGACCTTCGCTCGCTCTCCGCCGTCATCGCCTCGGAAATCAACGCCCGGCCGGATCAGGCCAAGGCGGCGATCGAGTTGCTGGACGAGGGCGCGACGGTTCCGTTCATCGCCCGCTACCGCAAGGAAGTGACCGGCGGCCTCGACGATACCCAGCTCAGAAACCTCGCCGAGCGGCTGGTTTATCTGCGCGAACTGGAAGCGCGGCGCGACACCATCGTCGAGTCGATCAATTCTCAGGGCAAGATGACCGACGAGCTGATGGGCAAGCTTTCCGGCGCCGCCACCAAGGCCGAGCTCGAAGACCTCTATCTGCCCTACAAGCCGAAGCGCCGCACCCGCGCCGAGATTGCTCGCGAGCGTGGCCTCGGGCCGCTCGCCGAAGCCATCCTCGCTGATCGCACCAGGGAGCCGGCAACGCTGGCCGAAGGTTACATCACCGCTGACGTCCCCGACGTGAAGACCGCGCTCGAGGGCGCCCGCGATATCGTTGCCGAAGGCATTGCCGAAAATGCCGATCTGCTTGGCAAGCTGCGCGCCCATATGCGCAGCGCAGCCCTGCTGAAAGCCAAAGTCGTCGATGGCAAGCAGGCCGCTGGCGAGAAATTCTCCGACTATTTCGACCATTCCGAACGCTGGGCAACCGCCCCCGGCCACCGCGCGCTCGCCATGCTGCGCGGCTGGAACGAGGAAGTGCTGACGTTGACCATCGAGGTCGATGCCGAGACCGCATCGCCGAACAAGCCGGTCGAGCGGATGATCGCCATCGCCTACGAGATCGGCAACTCCCGCCCCGGCGACCGCTGGCTCATGGATGTCGCTACCTGGACCTGGCGCGTCAAACTCTCCATGTCGCTATCGCTCGATCTGATGCGTGAGCTGCGCGAGCGCGCCGAGGAAGAGGCGATCCACGTCTTCGCCCGCAATCTCAAGGACCTGCTTCTGGCGGCGCCTGCCGGCTCCCGCGCCACGATGGGCCTCGACCCGGGCATCCGCACCGGCGTCAAGGTTGCCGTCGTCGATGGCACCGGCAAGGTGGTTGCCACCTCCACCGTCTATCCGTTCCAGCCGAGAAACGATGTGCGCGGCGCCCAGGTCGAGCTTGCCTCGCTGATCCGCAAGCACAATGTCGAGCTGATCTCGATCGGCAACGGCACCGGCAGCCGCGAGACCGAGAAGCTGGTGGCCGACATGCTGGCCGAGCTTCCGGGCACGAAACCCACCAAGGTCATCGTCTCCGAAGCCGGCGCATCCGTCTATTCGGCATCGGCAACCGCCGCCGCCGAATTCCCGGATCTCGATGTTTCCTTGCGCGGTGCCGTCTCCATCGCCCGCCGCCTGCAGGATCCGCTCGCCGAGCTCGTCAAGATCGAGCCGAAGTCGATCGGCGTCGGGCAATACCAGCACGATGTCGATCAGGGCAAACTCTCCCGCTCGCTCGATGCCGTCGTCGAAGATGCCGTCAATGCCGTCGGCGTCGATCTGAACACCGCCTCAGCACCGCTGCTGTCACGCGTTTCCGGCCTCAGCCGCTCGATCGCCGATTCCATCGTCGTCCACCGCGATCAGAACGGTCCCTTCGAAAGCCGCAAGGACCTGCTGAAGGTCGCCCGCCTCGGCAACCGCACCTTCGAACAGGCCGCCGGCTTCCTGCGCATTCCTGACGGCAAGGAGCCGCTGGATGCCTCGTCGGTGCACCCGGAAGCCTATGGCGTCGCCAAGAAGATCGTCGCCGCCTGCGGCCGCGATCTGCGCTCGCTGATGGGCGACAGCGTCCTCTTGAAGGGACTCGATCCGCGCAAGTTCATTGACGAACAGTTCGGCCTGCCGACCGTCAAGGACATCATCTCGGAGCTGGAAAAGCCCGGCCGCGACCCGCGCCCGAGCTTCAAGACCGCGACCTTCGCCGAAGGCGTCAACGAAATCTCCGACCTGAAGCCCGGCATGATGCTCGAGGGCACGGTCACCAATGTCGCGGCCTTCGGCGCTTTCGTCGATATCGGCGTGCATCAGGATGGCCTTGTCCACGTTTCCCTGCTCGCCGACCGTTTCGTGAAGGATCCGCATGAGGTCGTCAAAGCCGGCGATGTCGTGAAGGTCCGCGTCGTCGAGGTCGATGCCAAGCGCAAACGTATCGCTCTTTCGATGCGCAAGGACGATGGTACAGCACCCCCGCCACGAGGCGAGCAGCGCACGAACAACGCGCCCCGGTCGCAGAATTCTTCGCGCCCTGCGCCGTCAAAACCCGAGAGCCAAGGCGCTTTTGGCGCCGCGCTGGCCGAAGCGATGAAACGAAAATAAGCACTTAGGGCTGATAATTGCAAAAATGTCACACTTTGGCAGCGTTGTTGCCAAAGTGCTAAACTGTGCGCTTGTCAGACACGAGAGAGCTATTAAGTTGATGTGACCGTCCTGTCACATTGCGAGGCCTCATCATGGCGTCGGGATTCCTGTCGATTGTCCAGAAAATCATCCGCAAGGGTAATCTGAAGCTTACACTCGCCAACGGCGAGACACATATTGTCGGTGATGGTAGCGGCGATCTGGTCACCGTTCGCATCGCCGATGAAGAGGCGGAAAAGCTGATCCGCCGCGACCCCACCCTCAAGCTTGGCGAAATGTATATGGATGGCCGGTTCATTCTTGAACACGGCAACATCTACGACTTCCTCGCCATGGTGAAGCAGAACACCACCAACGAGATCTTCGATATTCCGATGGCGGCGCTTCTCATCGGCCGCATCGCCCTGCAGCAGCTGAAAAGCCGTCTGCCCGTCAATCACAACAAGCGCAACGTCGCCCATCACTACGATCTGTCGGAGCGGCTGTTCGAGCTGTTCCTCGATGAAGACTGGCAATATTCCTGCGCCTATTTCGATCCGCCGGGCATCAGCCTGGAGGAGGCGCAGGTCGCCAAGAAGCGTCATATCGCCGCCAAGATGCTGCTGCAGCCGAACCAGCGCGTGCTGGAGATCGGCTCCGGCTGGGGCGGCATGGGGCTTTATATCGCCGAGGCGACGCCGGGTCTCGACCATACCGGCATCACGCTCAGCGAAGAGCAGCTGAAGATCTCGCGCGACCGCGCCGAAAAGCGCGGCCTTGCCGATCGCGTCCGCTTCGAGCTGCAGGACTACCGGACGATGCGGGCGCAACCCTTCGACCGCATCGTCTCCGTCGGCATGTTCGAGCATGTCGGCATCGGCAATTTCGCCAATTATTTCCGTAAGGTGCACGAACTTCTGGCCGATGACGGCGTCATGGTCCTGCATTCGATCGCCCGCCCGAAGCCGAGTTTCGCCACCAACGCCTTCATCGAGAAATACATCTTCCCGCAGGGCTATATCCCCTCGATCGGCGAAACCATTCCGGCGATCGAGAAAGCAGGGCTGCTGGTCCGCGATGTCGAAGTCCTGCCGCTGCATTACGCCTACACGCTGCGCCACTGGCGCGACCGCTTCGTTGCCCGCAAGGCCGAGGCAGTGGCGCTCTATGACGAACGCTTCTTCCGCATGTGGGAGTTCTATCTCGCCGGCTCCGAGATCGGCTTCCGCTGGGACGAGCTGTTCATCATGCAGATCCAGATCACCAAGAACCAGTATTCGACGCCCGATAACCGCAATTACATTCCGGCGGCCGAAACGAAGCTGAAGGAATTCGAGGCGGTGCGTCCGCCTTTGGAAAAGATTAGCTTCTGACAATCGAGCGCGGCCATCGAGCCGCGCTTTTCGCTTCAAGGATCATTGTTGTCATGGCTAGCGCCCATCCCGAAATAACCCTCGTCCGCCACGGCGAAACCGAATGGAGCCTGTCCGGCCAGCATACCGGCCGCAGCGATATCCCGCTGACCGCCAAAGGTGAAGAAGCCGCTCGCGGCCTCGCCGCCCGTCTCCAGGGCGTTCCGGCATCCGCCGTCTGGTCAAGCCCGTCGCAACGCGCCCGCAACACCTGCAGCCTCGCAGGCTTCGGAGCCAACGCCGTCATCAAGGATGATCTCGCCGAATGGGACTACGGCGCCTATGAAGGCATCACCACCAAGGAAATCCTGAAAACCCGCCCCGGCTGGCAGCTCTTCCGCGACGGCTGCCCGGACGGCGAAACCGCCGCCGACACCGGCGCCCGCGCCGACCGCATCATTGCCGGACTGCGCGCGCTGAACGCTCCCGTCCTGATCTTCTCGAGCTCCCATTTCCTCCGCGTGCTGGCCGCCCGCTGGCTCGGCCTGCCGCCGGAAGACGGATCGAAATTCGTGCTGGATACGGCGAGCGTCAGTGTGCTGGGTTATGAGCACGACCTGACCGAGCCGGTGATTCGGCGATGGAATGGGAGGTAATCTACGCCCTCCGTCATTCCTGTGCTTGTCATAGGAATCCAGCCGACGCGCGTCTGCGCGGCGAAAAACTACTTTGGATCAATGGCTGTGCCCGCAGCCCCCTCATCCGCCCTTCGGGCACCTTCTCCCCCCAAGGGAGAAGGGACGATGAGGCTGACGCTTGCGCCGACTTCCCCTCTCCCCTCGGGGAGAGGGTAGGGTGAGGGGGCTCCGGCACGAGGGAGTTTCATTTACGCTTTCGGATGGCATCATGGTAGACCCTCACTCCCAAACCGCAAACCCGCGTCCCCATGCCCGCTTGACCCGCCGCGCTCACCGTCGCTAGATGCCCCCATGCAAAAGATCGACGGACTGAACGGGCGAGTCGCCGACGCGCCTTCGGATAATTGGGTTTACCGGATCCTGCCACCCTGGCTCTGGCCCTATGCGCAGCTGGCGCGCTGGGACCGGCCGATTGGCTGGCAGTTGCTGATGTGGCCGTGCTTCTGGTCGGTGGCGCTTGCTGCCAATGCGGCGGCGATGCAAGGCAGCTTTTCCGGCGGGCGCACCGTCTATCATCTGATCCTCTATTTCATCGGCGCCGTCGCCATGCGCGGCGCGGGCTGCGCTTACAATGATCTCGTCGACCACAAGATCGACATGGAAGTGGCGCGCACCCGCTCGCGGCCGCTGCCATCAGGCCGCGTCACGCGCACGCAGACAAAGATCTTCATCGTCCTGCAGGCCCTCGTCGGCCTGATCGTGCTGCTGCAGTTCAACTGGTTTGCCGTCATCCTCGGCATCCTGTCGCTCGGCATCGTGGCGCTCTACCCCTTCGCCAAGCGCTTCACCGACTGGCCGCAATTCTTCCTCGGCCTTGCCTTCTCCTGGGGCGCTCTGATGGGCTGGGCAGGCATTTTCGGCAGCCTGTCGCTCGCCGCCGTCCTGCTCTACATCGCCTCCGTCGTCTGGACGATCGGCTATGACACGATCTATGCGCATCAGGACAAGGAGGATGACGAGCTGATCGGCGTCCGCTCCACGGCGCGGCTGTTCGGCGACCGAACCCGCCAGTGGCTGATCGGTCTCTACGGCTTGACGCTGGCGCTGATGCTGCTTGCCTTCGTTCTGGCGGGCGTCGGGCCTGTTGCCTATCTCGGCCTGGCGATCGCCGCCGGCATGTTTGCCTGGCAGATCGTCAAGCTCGACATCAACGATGGCGACCAATGCCTCTATCTCTTCAAGTCGAACAACCGCGTCGGCCTGATCATCTTTGCCGGTCTATTCGTCTCGCTGCTTTTGACGCTGCCCTGATCAAAACAGAAAACCCGGCGCAAGGCCGGGTTTTCTGCTTGAGCTCTCGCCGCGATTAGTTGCGGGCGATGATTTCCTTGCCTTCGATCTTCATCGAAACGCCAAGCTTGCCGGTGGTGCGGCGCACCAGGAAGCGGGGGCGGCGGTTGGCGAAATAGGAGTGGCGGCGGCGCGGCTTCATGTGGCTGGTGCGCAGATCACCGAGATGTTCTTCCAGCGGGCGGGCAACGCCATCGGCCTCGACCATCAGCATCGGAATGCGGAAGGCTTCCGACCAGCCGCGCCAGTCGGCGGCGATGTCGCCGAGGTCATGGGCGACCAGCAGGGGAACACAGAGATCGGGATCTTCGTGGTGGAGTTCCAGGGTCACGGTCACTTCGCCGTCACCATGGTCGATCGCCCGGGCTGCAACACCCTTGAAGGCGCGCTTCGGCAGGGCGATGGAGAGCGGCAGGCCGCTGGAGGGGAGAACCTTGCGCAGGATCGCGCCACGTTCGTCGATCGTTATGTTGACGTCACCGGAGGCGTCATGGATGGCGTAGCTGACCTGCTGGGGAAAGCGCGACGGATCGAGGCGCAGTGTCGTACCAGCCCATGCGGGCTTCATAACGGTGTTGTTCATGTTCATTTCTACCCTTGTCTTACCTGAGAGCCGGTTTCCGGTCTTCTCCTCGGGGCTTTTTCGCCCTCTATGGCTCGACAATAGGCGCGGCCTCTTCCGGACCGCTTAAAATTTGCGGTTAAGAAAACGCTGCCTTTCCTGATGGTTATCAAAATCGAATGTGGCAGGGTTTCTGGAATGTGAACGTTGTCTCATAAGAGCATGTGCCATAACGGCACCCGCGTCGGTAAGCCTCAAGTAAGCTTTAAGTGGCAAAATCGAGACAGCATATCCCGTTATTCTTTTAGGTATTTTCCCGAAAAGGGCGCTCTCGATGATTTCATCTTCCGTTGCTTACGCGATATTGTCGAAAGATATGAAGACGAGCCTCGATCGTGTCGCATCCCAGTCGACCGTCAAGAGCAATGCCGATTACTATGCGGCGAACATCAACAAGGTCAAAGACGTAGACGATTTTCTCGGCAACTATAAGCTCTACAGTTATGCCATGGACGCCTACGGTCTCAGCGACATGACCTATGCCAAGGCCTTCATGAAGAAGGTTTTGGAAAGCGATCTGACCGACGCCAACAGCTTCGCCAACAAGCTGGCCGATTCCCGTTACAAGACATTCGCCGCCGCCTTTAATTTTCACACGGCAGCGCCACAGGCCCAGACCTCCTCTCAGGAGGACGATATGATCGGCCTCTACACGCAGTCGTATCAGGATAGCGGCAAGGACGCCGCGACCGAGTCTGCCTATTTCAAATCGGCGATGCGCGATGTGACGAGTGTCGATGATCTGGTCGGCGATCCGCGTCTCAAGGACTTCGTGTTCAAGACCTTCGGCATCGACGGCACTTATGTGTCGAACAGCTTCCTGAAGAATGTTCTGACGAGCGACGTCAGCGATCCGAACAGCTTCGTCAATATGCAGGCCAACGCCAAGTATCAGGATATGGCCAGCTATTTCAATTTCGCTGCCGACGGCACGACCGGTGCGACGCCGCAGCCGCCGCAGACGGCCACGCAGCAGACCGATCTGGTCAGCCGCGCCAATGCCAACGGCAAGGACTATTTCCAGTCGGCGATCGGCAGCATTGCCAATGTTGATCAGTTGCTGTCGGACCAGAAGCTCAACAATTTCGTCCGCGCGGTCTACAATGTCGGCAGCACCGTTTCGGATGCCGACCTGAAGACTTATCTGACCGATCCGACGGAAGCCGCGGCCAAGGGCTACACGACCCTCAACTCGGCCTTCAGCTTCAATGCCGATGGCAGTGTCAACGGCAGCGCGCAGACCGCCGCGCAGACGGTGACCGCCGCTACCCGCTTCGATCAGTCCACGGCTTACTACAAGCGGATCATGGAAACCGTGACCGGTGCCGACGATATCGTCGCCGATCCCGGCTTGTCCTCCTATGTGAAGGTCGCCTTCGGCGTGCCGATGTCGATGACCGACGAGAATGTCACGAAGCTGCTGACCGACCCTGCTTACGCGGCTTCGGTCGGCGCGCCCGATGCGCCCTCGGCTTTCAATTTCAATGCCGATGGTTCGACGGTCGGCGCGGCGCAGACGACCGATCAGAAGAACGGCATCCTCGAGAAGTACACACTGAACTCTCTGCAGAAGGTCGTGGACTACGACGACGCACCAGGCGAACCTGACGACGTCTATTACGTCACGCCGGCGGCGGCGGCCTTCAACAAGTCCTATTTCGAAAAGACGATCAAGACGATCACCAACGTCGATCAGTTGATGGGCGACGACCGCATGACGTCGTACATCAAGGCCGCCTACAGCCTTGGCAGGCATGGCTATGGTAGCGGTCTTGTCGACGGGCTTGATAATACCGGCCTGCGCCAGGTGTTGGTCAATTCGGGCCTCGCCGGCCAGCTTGGCCTCACGGAGCTTCACGACGCCTTTAACTTCAATACGGATGGGACGGTCACGTCGCCCGATGGTGCCCAGAGCGCCGCGGCTACCACGCAGACCTCGACGCAGTACATGAAGCGCTACGACGATGAAGCCAACGACTTCATGGATGACATCACCACAAACTACAAGAACCTCATCACCTCGAGCGTCGGCACAGGGACGTTCTCGGACGTCAAGAATATCAACGACTTCCTGCGCGACAACAAGCAGATCGACTTCAGCAAGAGAAACGACGACCTTCCCGACATGTATCATGTCGCGCTGCAGGCCTTCGGCTTGACGGAAGCGGACCTCCCGAAGTCGATGGCCCGCAAGGTGCTGACGAGCGATGCCTACGATCCGAAGGGCTATGTCGCTTCCTTGAAGGATGAGCGCATCACCAATTTCGCCCGCGCCTTCAACTTCGGCAGCGATGGCAAAATCGGTCAGCATCTGGCGCCGCTCTCCGACGCGTCGATGGCGAAATACGCGACCAACTACAAGTCGCACCTGCTGATGTTCATGGCTGACGGTCCGGCCAAGGACAAGGCATCGAAGGATGCGGCGAAGGACGTCGATGCGTTCGCCAAGGGCATGGACGATGTGAAGTCGCTCGACGACTTGCTGGGCAACAGCAAGCTCACCGACTTCATACTCAAGTCCGTCGGTCTCGACCCGAAGGACTACAAGAAGGATACGCTGAAGAAGATCTTCACCTCTGATCCCGCCGATCCGAAGAGCTATCTGAACACCAAGGCCGATACCAAGTTCAAGGATATCGTCGCCGACTTCAACTTCGACAAGGACGGCAATCTGACGCGCTCCAAGCTCGGCGCGGTCCAGGACCAGGGTGCGCTCGACCGCACGCAACAGGGCTACCTCGCGCAGACGCTGGAAACGCAGCAGGGGCAGAACAACGACGGCACCCGTCTTGCGCTCTACTTCACCCGCCAGGCGCCGAACATTACCTCGCTCTACACCATCCTTGGCGACAAGGCGCTGTTCCAGGTCGTCCAGACGGCCTTCAACTTGCCGAGCCAGGTTTCCAGCATGGATGTCGACAAGCAGGTGGCGATGCTGCAGAAGTTCATGGATCTGAAGGATCTCGGGGATCCCAAGAAGGTCGACAAGCTGGTGAAGCGCTTCACGGCAATGTACGACATCCAGAACAGCACGACCCAGGCGCCCGCCCTGCAGATCCTGACGAATGGCGGAACGACCAAGGCGGCCGGCGTCCTCGGTTAATCGAGGCTGACGACCTTGCCGGGGTTCATGATGCCGGCGGGGTCGAAGGCGCGCTTGATGCGGCGCATCAGATCCATCTCGATTTCGGAGCGGATCGCGGCGAGCTCGTCGCGCTTCAGCTGACCAATACCATGCTCGGCCGAGATCGAGCCGCCATGGGCGCGCACGATTCCATGCACGATCCCGTTCATTTCATGCCATCGGGCAATGAAGGCGTTCTTGTCGGCGCCGATGGGCTGCGAGATGTTGTAGTGGATGTTGCCGTCGCCCATATGGCCGAAGGCGCAGATGCGCGCGCCAGGCATCGCCGCCATTACGGCCTCAGCCGCTTCCGCCATGAAATGCGGCATCCGCGAAACCGGCACCGAGACATCGTGCTTGATCGAACCGCCCTCGGGCTTCTGCGCCTCCGACATGCTTTCGCGCATGTGCCAAAGCGCCTGCTGCTGGGCAACCGATGAGGCGATCGCCGCATCCTGTACCAGGCCTTCCTCAAAACCTTTTTCCAGAAGCGCGTTCATCATCCGCTCGGCGGTTTCGGCCGAATCCGAGGTCGAGATGTCGATCAGCACATACCAGGGGTGCGGGCTTTCCAACGGATCGCGTACACCGTCGATATGCTTTCTGGTGATCTCGACACCGAAGCGCGGCATCAGCTCGAAGCCGGTCAGCGAGGTGCCGCAAAGGCTGCCTGCCAGATTGAAGAGCGCCAGCGCGTCCTCGACGCTGCCGATCCCGGCAAAGGCCACCTGCTTGCCGAGCGGCTGCGGGAAGAGCTTCAGTACCGCGCCGGTAATGATCCCGAGGGTTCCTTCGGCGCCGATGAAGAGGTCGCGCAGGTCGTATCCGGTATTGTCCTTCTTCAGCCGCCGCAGTCCGTCCCATATCTCGCCGGTCGGCAGCACCACCTCGAGGCCAAGGCAGAGCTGCCGCATATTGCCATAGGCCAGCACCGCCGTACCGCCGGCATTGGTCGACAGGTTGCCGCCGATACGGCAGGAGCCCTCGGAGCCGAGCGACAGCGGAAACAGCCGTCCATGCGCCTCGGCCGCCTTCTGCACTTCGGCGAGGATCGCGCCACCATCGGCCACTAGAACGTTGGCGACCGGATCGACGTCGCGAATCTTGTTCATCCGCTCCAGCGAGATGATGATGTCGGACTTGCCTTCGCGTGGCGTCTGCCCGCCGACCAGCCCGGTATTGCCCGTCTGCGGCACGACTGCGGTGCCGGTCTCGGTGGCAAGCTTCAGGATCGCTGAGACTTCACCGGCATTGGCAGGCTTCAGGAGGAGAGGGGAGGAGCCGTGATAGAGGCCGCGGTTCTCGACCAGGTGCGGTGCAAGTTCGGCCTCGCTGCGCAGTGCATATTTTTCGCCGACGATGGCGGTGAAGCGGTCGAGAAGTTCCGGGGATACGCTCATCGGGGCTCGGTCCTTGTTATTCGCGCGGTGCGGCAGCGCGCCTCAAGCGGTCGTTGATCGCCTCGCCAAGTCCCTCATCGGGGATTGGTGAAAACGCGATCGTTGCCGCGCCGCTGGCATCGGCTTTCTTCATATAGTCGAACAGGTTGGCGGCTGCCTCGGCCAGGTCGCCTGCCGGGCTGAGGTTCAGCTGGATCGCGGCATCTGCAATGCCGCGGATTTCAGCTCGCCCGAACAGGATTACTGCCTCGCCAGGCAGGACGGCATCGGCATCGAGCCGCACGGCGGCACCCGGCGCATAATGCGAGGCGAGCATGCCCGGCGCTTCGATCGCGGCTGAGGCCTTCTTCCTGCGGCGCAGGCGCTTGCCCGCAACGCGCTCGATGTCCGCGGCTGCCAGCCCGCCGGGCCTCAGCAGTGTCATCTCGCCGTTCTCGACCTTGACGATCGTCGACTCGACGCCGACGTCGCTTGCCCCCGCGTCGAGGATCAAACGGATCTTGCCGCCGAGATCATCGGCGACGTGGTCTGCGCTGGTGGCGCTGATCTTGCCGGATGTGTTTGCGCTGGGGGCGGCAAGCGGCTTTCCGAAGGTGCGGATCAGCTCGCCGGCAAAACCCTTCGGAACCCGGATCCCGACGGTGTCGAGCCCAGCGGTTGCCAGGGCATGAATGCCGCTCTGCTCTTTCAGCGGCAGCACCAGGGACAGCGGCCCGGGCCAGAAGGCCTCCGCCAGAAGCCGCGAGAGCGGATCGAAGACCGCATATTCCTCCGCCATCGCAAGGTCGGCCATATGGCAGATCAGCGGATTGAACTGCGGGCGGCCCTTGGTCTCATAGATCCGGGCAATGGCGGCGGGGTTGGTGGCATCGGCCGCAAGCCCGTAAACGGTCTCGGTCGGGATCGCCACCGGATAGCCTTCGCCAAGCACGGCAAAGGCTGCGCTGAGCGCGTCTTCCCGGCTTGCGGTAATGTCGATGATACGTGCCATGAACTGCCTATAATCTCAGGCAGTCCCTTATGCTCTTGAGCGCCTGCGATCAATATCAGAGCTGGCGAATGATTTCCCGGAGCTGTTCGTTGCGCGCGCCAAGCAGCAGCACGTTGCGGATCGCCGCCTGCGGATCGTCGGTGCGGAATAGCACGCCGTTGCCGCGCACCGACCGGTCGATCGTCATCTTCTCTGCCGTATGCTCGCCGGGCTTGATCGCCACGGCGAAATACATGCGCGAATACTGCATGTTGATCTTGTGGAAGAAGTTGTCGTTGTCGCCGATATCGGCATAGAAATTGGCGATATAGAAAGCCCAGCTGACTTCCTCGTAGCGCGCAAACTTGGTGCGCGAGGCCGTCACATGACAGTAGCCGAGATGCGGGCTGTCGCTGAGCGTCCGGTGAAACACCATCTTCGGGAACTGGATGGCCCGATGAAAGCCGTTTATCTGCTGATGTGCCTGGTTTCCTGCCGATTGCAGCTTGCGGCCGGTCTTCTCGGCAACTTCGTCATGCGTCAGGTAGCGGCGCTCTTCTGCCAGCCAGTGAGCGCGGTCACGGGTAATCTTTCCCGTCCGCAGAAACTCGGAATGGGGCGCCGCAGGAGCCTCCTCCGGTCTGGTTTCGTCCTTGGCGTCGAAATAGCGAAGTTTCGCCATGATCCGCATTCCCGCGTTTGTCTCTGCCACAAGAATAGGAGTTCATGCTTAATGCGCCCTTAAGGCCGCCAATGGCATCGACCCCCGAAAACTTGCAGTGCCATCGTGTCGTATCTGGGATAATATTGCCTTTGTGAAAGCGGAAAGCGGGCGGCGGCAGTTCTTCTTGTGATGTCGCAATCGAATGAAAAGAGTGGAAAATCCATCGGGGCTCCGATTTTCGCAGCCGCTCGTCATCCTGTCGTCAATTTCGAAGCCGATGTCGCTTTACAACCAAGAACCGGGGATGCCCGGTGCTTAAATGCCCCCATGACCAATGCTCCCGGAAGGGAGGGAAGCGATCGCTTCCGAAGCCATGCCTTTGATGGCTGAGCCGATTGCACGAGGATATGCAAATGGACATTCGAAGCAACGTTTTGCGGCAGCTCAAAAACCGGCGCGAAGGCTTCAGCCTTGAGCAGCCTTTCTATATCGACGAGGATTACTTCAAGCTCGATATGGAAATGATCTATTACCGCGACTGGCTCTTCATGGGCCATGATTGCGAACTGCCGAAGCCCGGCGCCTATTTCACCGTGCAGATCGGCCTGTATCCCGTCGTCATCGTCCGCGGCCGCGACAATGTCATCCGCGCCTTCCACAATTCCTGCCGCCACCGCGGCTCGCGCGTCTGCACCAAGGAGCACGGCTCCTCTGTCCGGCTCGTCTGTCCCTATCATCAATGGGCCTACGATCTTGACGGCAAGCTCGCCTTCGCCCGCCACATGGGCGACGATTTCGACAAGAGCGGTTTCAGCCTGAAGCCGATCCATTGCGAAAGCTTCGGCGGCTATATCTTCATCTGCCTCGCCGACAAGGCACCGGATTTCCAGCCGGTTCGCGACATGGTGACGCCTTACATGCTGCCGCATCGCCTCGCTGAAGGGAAGATCGCCTTCCAGAGCACCATCATCGAGAAGGGCAACTGGAAGCTCGTCTGGGAAAACAACCGCGAGTGCTATCACTGCGCCGCAAACCACCCGGAACTCTGCCGCACCTATCCGGAAGCGCCGAGCGTCACCGGTACCGATGGCGGCGCCGATGATCCTGAAATCGCCGGCCACTGGGCACGCTGCGAGGCTGCCGGCCTGCCGAGCAAGTTCCAGATCTCGCCTGACGGCCAGTTCCGTACCGCGCGCATGCCACTGATCGAGGACGCCGAAAGCTACACCATGTCGGGCCGCCCGGCGGTCAAGCGCAAGCTGTCCGAGGACGTCACCATCGACCGCATCGGCACGATGCTGCTGTTCCACTATCCGACCACCTGGAACCACCTGCTCGGCGACCACGCGATCTCCTTCCGCGTGATCCCGCTCAGCGCCAACGAGACCGCGGTGACGACCAAGTGGATCGTTCACAAGGATGCCGTCGAAGGCGTCGATTACGATCTCGAAGAACTGACGCATGTCTGGACCGAGACCAACGACCAGGACCGCCGCATCGTCGAAGAGAACGCTTTCGGCATTCACTCGCCGGCCTATGAGCCCGGTCCCTATTCGATGCTGCACGAGGGCGGCGTCATGCAGTTCCTCGAATGGTACTCGAACTTCATGGTCAATCGCCTGCAGGGCGATCAGGCGAAGCTCTCAGTCGTCGCCTGACATTTGCGTGATCTTGCCAGCGCCGATGAGCCGGTTAATCTCCGGTTCATCGGCGCTTTCGTAACTTCAACCCGTGCTTGAAGAAAACGGTGCCGGGAACCTTTTCCCTCCCTGCGCGTTTGCTGACAGGCAAATTCCGCTCTTGGGATGGAGAACGACAATGATTGGTCTCAGTAAGAAGATTTCGGCCGCTGTGCTGTCCGCCGCTGTTGTCCTGACGAGCTTCCTGCCGTCTGAGGCCATGCCGCTGGCAGCAGCGCCGAAGGTCATTCAGCAGCAGGAACAGGCTTCCAGCATTCAGGACGTCCAGTATCGCCGCTACTACCCGCGCCGGGGCCCCGGCTGGTATGGCGGCTATCGTGGCTATCCGTATTATCGCAACGGCTACCGCCACTATAACGGCTACTGGTATCCGTTGGCTGCCTTCGGTGCCGGTGCGATCATCGGTGGTGCCATCGCTTCGCAGCCGCGCTACTATGCGCCGCCGCCCCGATATGCCGCACCGCGCCTGACAGCTGCCCATGTGTCGTGGTGCGAGAACCGCTACCGCTCGTATCGTGTCTACGACAACACCTTCCAGCCGTATAACGGCCCGCGCCAGCAGTGCTACTCGCCCTACTGATACAAGGCGCATCGAGATGATAAAGGCCCGGCAGAGATGCCGGGCTTTTTGCTGTCAGAGGATGTTGACGCGTTTCAGCAGCCACCAGGCAGATACGATCGAGGCGAGGATCAGCGCCACCGCATATTCCGTCCCGCCCGACCCCTGGGCGAAGGGCAGATTAGCGGTGTTCATGCCGAAGAAGCCGGTGACCAGCGTCGGCGGCAGCAGGAAGGCGGTCATGATCGACAGGATGTAGAGGTGCCGGTTGGTTTCCGACGACAGCTTTGAATCGATTTCTTCGTGCAGCAGCCGCGCGCGTTCCTGCAGCGCGTAGATGTCGTGATCGACCGTCTCCAGCCGGCTGGTCAGCCGCCCGGCGATGTCGTCGAAACCGAAGGGCATCTCGTCCTCGTCGGATGCCGAAGCCCGGCGCATCAGCGCCAGCACGTTTCTGAGGTGGCGGTGGAGGCGCACGACCGTGCGGCGCACCGGCGCCAGCCGCCGCCGCTCGTCGCGCGGCGTGTTGTCGTAGACGAAGTCCTCGATCAGGTTCAGCTCTTCCGTGAGTTCCATGACGACGGAGATCAGCGTGCGCTGGAATTCGATCACCAGCAGCTCAAAGATATCGACCGGCCGTTCGAACTTTGCCGGGTTCTTTTCGATCATGATCCGCGCCCGGTCGGCGCTGCGCAGCGGCTGCAGCCGGGTGGTGACGATGAAGCGGCCGGAGATCGCAAAATGCAGCCAGCCGAGATCGGCGGTATCCTGGTCGAATTCGCGCTGGCAGTCGATGAGCGTGCCGTAGAGCATCTGCTCGTCGACGGTGAGCGCCGCATGGGTATCGCGCGTCGTCAGCGCCGACTTGGCATCCTCGGTCAGGCCTTCAAGCGTGTCCAGCAGCGCCGGGACGCGCGCATCGGCCAGGTTCAGATGCAGCCAGTAGAAGCCGTCTCCGGCCGTCAGCTCGGCCGCCATCGCGCTGTTGTCAAGCCGGATCGCGGTCTTCGAACCTGCCGGGAAACGGTATGCCCAGATGAGGCCGGGGATATTGGCAGGCAGTGTATCCATCAGTCACCGGTCCTTCGCAAAGCCGTCATTCTCTTTTCGGCATTCCGCTCTAGAGATTCTCCATGACGTTTGTTTGCACAACGCTGCGAATAAGCAAGAGGCGAGACAACGTGGCGCAGCCCTGACACGCTTCAAAATCGAAATTGACGTTTACGTAAAAATCAATTAGCCCTGAGGCTGGAGGATGGCCGGTACCGATCACTGGCCGGATATGCGAGGAGACACCATGTACAAGGCGCCCGTCGAAGAGATCGCTTTCACGCTGAAGCATGTCGCCGGCCTGAAGGACGCGTTGGACAAGGGCCTGTTCGGCGATCTCGGCGAAGATCTCGTCGATGCGATCCTGACGGAAGCCGGTCGCTTCGCCACTGATGAGGTCGCGCCGCTCGGAGAGATCGGCGATACGCAAGGGTCGCGGCTGATCGATGGCGCGGTCAAGACGCCGGATGGCTGGGCGAAGCTCTATCAGGACTGGATCGCCGGCGGCTGGAACGGCCTGACCGGCCCGGAAGAATTCGGCGGGCAGGGGCTCCCGGTTCTCCTCAATGTCGCTGCCCTCGAAATGTGGAATTCCGGCGCCACCGCCTTCGCACTCTGCCCGACGCTGACCATGGGCGCCGTCGAGGCGTTGGTCGCGCATGGCTCCGAAAACATGAAGCAGACCTACCTGCCAAAACTCGTCTCCGGCGAGTGGACCGGCACGATGAACCTCACCGAGCCGCAGGCTGGCTCCGATGTCGGCGCGCTGAAGAGCCGCGCCGAGCGCCGTGACGATGGCACCTACCGCATCTTCGGCCAGAAGATATTCATCACATGGGGCGAACACGACGCCACCGACAATATCATCCACCTCGTCCTCGCCCGCCTGCCGGATGCGCCGGCCGGAACCCGCGGCATCTCGCTGTTCCTGGTGCCGAAATTCCTCGTCAACGACGACGGCTCGCTCGGCACCCGCAACGACGTCTTCGTCCATTCTCTCGAGCACAAGATGGGCATCCACGGCTCGCCGACCTGCACGATGATCTATGGCGACGGCAAGTTCGGGGGTGAGAAGGGCGCGATCGGCTGGCTGATCGGCGAGGAGAACAAGGGCCTCAACTGCATGTTCACGATGATGAACAATGCCCGCCTGACGGTCGGCATGCAGGGCGTGGCGATTGCCGAAGCCGCCACCCAGAAGGCCGTTGCCTTCGCCAAGGAACGCACACAAGGCAAGGCGCCCGGCTGGACCGGCGTAGGCATGAGCCCGATCATCGAGCACCCTGACGTCATAAGGATGCTGCTGACCATGAAGGCGCTGACCCAGGGCTCGCGGGCCATCTCCTATGCCTGCGCCCACGCCATCGACATGTCGCATCACGCCGGCAGCGATACGAAACACTGGCAGGAGCGCGCCGCTCTCCTGACCCCGATCGCCAAGTCCTTCTCGACCGATGCAGGTGTCGATGTCGCCTCGCTCGGTATCCAGGTGCATGGCGGCATGGGCTTTATCGAGGAAACCGGTGCTGCCCGCTTCCTGCGCGATGCCCGCATCGCCCCGATCTATGAAGGCACCAACGGCATCCAGGCAATCGATCTTGTCACCCGCAAGCTGCCGCTCTCGAATGGCGAGCACGTGAAGGGCTTCATCGCCGAGCTTAGCGCAATCGCCGAAGTGGTACGCGGCTCGAACCTTGCCTCTTTCGGCGACACTGCTGCCCGGCTCGATGCGGCAATCGCCGATCTGACCGAAGCAACGGAGTGGCTGATGAAAGCCCAGGCCGAAGGCAAGATCGCAGAAGCCCTTTCGGGCGCCACGCCCTATCAGCGCCTGTTTGGCCTGGTGCTGACCAGCGCCTATCTCGCCAAGGGCGGCCTCGCCAAGACCGGCGACGGTGCTGAAGAGGGCCGCATCGCGCTCTGCCGCTTTGCCGCCGAAAACCTGCTGTCCGAAACCACTGCCCTGAAGGACCGCACCGTCAATGGTGCCGCGAGCCTTGCCGCAGCCCGCGCCATCCTGGCCTGAGGATCACCATGACCGACCATATCATCGTCGAGCAGTCCGCCGAACACCGGGGCGTCCAGATCATCCGCTTCAACCGGCCGGACAAGAAGAACGCCATCACCCGCGCCATGTATGTGAAGATGACCGAAGCGCTGAAGGCCGCCGATGCCGATGATGCCATCCGCGCCACCGCATTCCTCGGCACCGAGGGGGCGTTTTCTGCCGGTAACGACATCGCCGATTTCCTCGCCGTCGCCATGGGCGGCAGCCTCGGCCACGAGCTTCTCGATTTCCTCTATGCTCTGGTCAATGCGCAGAAGCCGCTGATCTCGGGCGTCGACGGCCTGGCGATCGGCATCGGCACCACCATGCACATGCATTGCGACCTGACGATCGCCTCCCTCCGCAGCCAGTTCCGCACCCCCTTCGTCGATCTGGCGCTGGTCCCGGAAGCCGCCTCCAGCCTGCTCGCCCCACGCATCATGGGCCACCAGCGTGCCTTCGCGCTGCTGGCCGCAGGCGAAGCTTTCACGGCTGCCGAGGCACGCGATGCCGGATTGATCTGGAAGGTCTGCGCTCCAGGCGAGGTGGAGCATCTGACGCTGTCAACGGCCGCCAAGCTTGCCGCCAAGCCCGCCAAGGCGCTGAAGATCGCCCGCGATCTTGTCCGCGGTCCGCGCGAAGAGGTTACTGCACGTATAGATGAAGAAGCGCGCCACTTCACCGCACAGTTGAAAAGCGACGAGGCAAGAAAAGCCTTCGAAGCCTTCATGCGGCGTTAGAGCGTTTCCTGGTTATATTGAAGCATTCTGCCGGAGCAGGTTTTTGACAGGGCAAAGGCGATCGGCGAAGAGCATACCCAAAGGTACGGTCGAGCCGATCGCCTTTGATCCTGGCGGAAAGATGCCCGGCCCTAGCTGGCTTGCAAGCAAGCCACCGGGGGTTGGCTGAAACGGGCCGCCTGATCGACCGGCTGGCTTGGCCGTAGATCTGGGCTACGACGCGCGCCAGCCGGTCGACCATCCGACGCCGTTTGAGCCAACAGAATGCTTCAATATAACCAGGAAACGCTCTAATATAAAAACATAGGGTTTTAGCTAAATTTTAAGTGTGTTTTAATGCGACCCTACTAATCAGGAAGTGACGAATTGCCCGTTCGTCCGGGCGCATGATGCGCCATGTGCAGCTTTGCCCCCAAGCCTCATCCGCCCGACCCGCGTTGCCGCGCAGTCCATCCGCGCAAAACGACAAGGCGGAAGACTTCGAAAGAACGCCCGTGAAGAAGACGAACTTGATGACGCGCATTCTCGTCGCCGCGTCCGCCGTTGTCCTGGCGGCCTTTGCCGCCTTTTCCTTTTACATCAATTCCGTCCAGCGCGACGTCACGACTGCTTCGATCGAAGCCAATATCCAGTCTTCCGGAGAGCAGGCCGCACACAGCCTCGAGAACTGGATGAACGGCCGCGTGACGCTGACCGCCATGGTCGCGAACGCCATCGGGCGCGCCGCCGATCAGGCCGGTACGCTCAATGTCCTGCAGAACGACGTCCTCACCAGCCAGTTCGTCAGCACCTATTTCGGCGATGAGCAGGGCGTCTTCAACATGTGGCCGAAGCTGCCGATGCCCGATGGCTACGACCCGCGCAAGCGCCCCTGGTATCAGGATGCCGTCAAGGCCAATGCCAGCGTCATGACCGAGCCTTATGTCGATGCGTCCAGCGGCGACCTGATCATCAGCGCTGCCGTTCCGGTTCAGCGCGATGGCAAGCTCGCCGGTGTCGTCGGCTCCGACTTCTCGCTCGAAACCATGGTCAAGATGATCAAGGAGATCGATCTCGGCGGCCAGGGCACGGCTTTCCTCGTTAACAAGAGCGGCCAGATCCTCATCCATCCCGATGCCAAGCTGGTCACCAAGACGCTGGCCGATGCCTTCCCGAAGCAGACCCCGAAGATCGGCACCGGCCTCGTCGCCACCGAATTTGCCGGCAAGCCCGTTCTCGTCAGCTTCATGCCGGTCGCCGGCCTGCCGACGGTCGAGTGGTCACTCGGCTTCGTCGTCGATAGCGACAAGGCCTTTGCCGCACTCAACGAATTCCGCATCGCCGCAACCATTGCCACGCTGCTCGCCGTCGGCCTGATGATTGCTGCCATGGCCTGGCTGCTGCACGGCCTCGTCGTCCAGCCGGTCACGGCGATGACCGCCGCGATGCAGAAGCTTGCCGCAGGTGATCTCTCGGCCGCCATTCCCGGCCAGGAGCGCCGCGACCAGATCGGCTCGATGGCCGAGGCCGTCGCGGTCTTCAAGTCGAACGCCATCGATCGTCAGCGTCTCGAAGGCGAGGCCGAGGAAGGCCGCTCGCTGACTGAGCGGGAGCGTCGGGAGCGCGAGGCACAGAAGGCCCGCGAAGCGGCCGAAATCCGCACCGCCGTCGACGCCCTTGGCGGGGCACTCGGCGCGCTCTCGGACGGCAACCTCGCGCATCGCATCGAGACGCCCTTTGCCGCCCATCTCGACCGCCTGCGCAATGACTACAACAGCGCTGTCGGCAAGCTGCATGGCGCTCTCCAGACCGTCGGCAGCAATGCCAATGCGATCGACGCCGGTGCAACCGAAATCCGCACCGCCGCCGATGGCCTTGCCCGCCGCACCGAGCAGCAGGCCGCTTCCGTTGAGGAAACCGCAGCGGCGCTGGAAGAGATCACCACGACGGTCAAGGATACCGCCCGCCGCGCCGAGGAAGCCGGCAACCTGGTTTCTAACACCCGCAGCGGCGCCGAAAAATCCGGCCAGATCGTCCGAAAGGCTGTCGATGCCATGACCGGCATCGAGCAATCCTCGGAGCAGATCTCCAGCATCATCAGCGTCATCGACGACATAGCCTTCCAGACCAACCTTCTGGCGCTGAATGCCGGCGTCGAAGCAGCGCGTGCCGGTGAAGCCGGCAAGGGCTTTGCTGTTGTCGCCCAGGAAGTCCGCGAACTCGCCCAGCGTTCCGCCAAGGCCGCGAAGGAAATCGAGGCGTTGATCACCACCTCGAACGCCCAGGTCCGCTCCGGCGTGACGCTGGTCGGCGAAACCGGCAAGGCGCTGGAAGCGATCGTCACGCAGGTCCAGGAGATCAGCCGTCACGTCGGCGCGATCGTCACCGCCACCCGCGAACAGTCGACCGGTCTCCACGAGATCAACACCGCCGTCAACACCATGGACCAGGGCACGCAGCAGAACGCCGCCATGGTCGAGGAACAGACGGCCGCCAGCCACGGCCTCGCCGCCGAGGCAGCCAAGCTGATGCAGCTGCTGTCGCAGTTCAATCTCGGCAGCGGCCAGTCCGGCGCTTCGTCGGGTCACCGCCGCGTCGCTTGATAAGGCCTGCTGTGAACTGAAAATGCCCGCGGAGACGCGGGCATTTTTGTTTTGGGACTCTCCCTCATTCCTGTGCTTGTCACAGGAATCCAGCCGGCCCAAGTCTTTGGGCCGAAAGGACTCTTCCCACCACGCAGACGCGTGGTGACTGGATTCCTGTGACAAGCACAGGAATGAGGGACGGAGAGCGCGCGATTCACAGAAAGATACGCGGCCCGACCAGCTGCGGCCTACTTCTCCAGCGTCGCCACCACTTCCACATGCGCCGTCCAGAGGAACTGGTCGATCGGCGTGACGCTGGTGAGGCGATAGCCACCGGCAATGAGAATGGCGAGATCGCGCGCCAGTGTCAGCGGGTTGCAGCTGACGGCGACGACCTTCTTGACCGCGGAGCGCGCCAGCTCCTGGCTCTGGAATTCGGCGCCAGCGCGCGGCGGATCGAAGACCACAGCGTCGTAATGCTTGAATTCTGCCGTCATCAGCGGGCGGCGGAAGAGGTCGCGCTTTTCGATGCTGACGGGCTTCAGCCCCTGCGCCTTGCGTGCCGCCTGGTCGAGCGCGGCGAGAGCCTTGTCTTCGCCTTCCACGGCATGCACCCGGCCGATGCGGGCAAGCCTAAGCGAGAAGGTGCCGGATCCGGCAAAAAGATCGGCGATGCGCTTGGCTTTGCCCACATGGGCGACGACCAGCTCGGCCATCGCGTCTTCCGCCGGCTTGGTCGCCTGCGTGAAGCCGCCGGCCGGTGGGGAAACCTGGACGCCGCCGAAATCGACGACCGGCTTGGCAGGTTCGACCAGGATTTCACCATTCAGCGAAACGCGGGCGATGCCGCGCATGCCGAGCACGGTTTCCACCGCCTTGCGGCGCTGCTGGTCGGAAAGCTTCTTGATGCCGTCGACGGCAAGGTCGAGCCCGGACGCCGTCTCCAGCACGGAAATGCGGAAGGCTTCGGCATTGGCCGCCATGGAGGCGCCGATGGCCTTGATCGCCGGCAGCCGGGCCATGATACCCGCCGCCGAGATGGGACATTCCTCGATGTCGACGATGTGGTGGCTTTCGGCCTGATTGAAGCCGATGAGCATGTCCTTCTCGGTCTTGCGCGCCGCAAAGACCACGCGGCGGCGCTCGCCGGGATGGGCCGCGACCAGCTCGCCGACCTCGGCCTCGATGCCCTGCGATTTCAGCGCATTGACCACCAGCTGCCGTTTGAAGGCGCGGTAGGGCGCTTCCGCAAGATGCTGCAGCGTGCAGCCGCCGCAGGTGCCGTTGACGCCGTCGGGGCCAAAGTGGCGGCAGGCAGGCTCCCGCCGGTCCGCCGAAGCCTTGGCGATCGACATGATCGTGCCCTGGTTCTTGACGCGGGCGATCGCCACCTCTTCGCCGGGCAGCGCAAACGGCACGTAGATCGGGCCGTCCTTGCCACTGGCAATGCCGTCGCCCTGTCCGCCGAGTTTCTGGATGGTGACTGTTTCGGTGCTCACGGCTTTGTTCCTGCGAGTAGATATTCCTGGTTGCCATCGCCGCCGGCGATAGGGGAGGCGATGAGCCCAAGGCTCTTCCAGCCCATCTCCTCGACGAACCAGCGTTCCAGCGCGGCAGCCACATCGGGCGCCGAGGCGGGATCCTTGAGCATCCCGCCCTTGCCGATCGCCTCGCGCCCGGCCTCGAATTGCGGCTTGACGAGCAGAACCGCGGTCGCACCGCTTTCGGCGATCTCGAGGGACGGCGCCAGCGCCAGCCGCAGCGAAATGAACGACACGTCGGAGACGATGAAGGTCACGTCATGGCCGACATCGTCGGCCGTCAGGTTGCGGGCGTTGAAGCCTTCGATATTGGCGACACGCGGATCGGCGGCAATGCGCGGATGCATCTGCCCATGCCCGACGTCGATCGCCGTGACATGCGTCGCGCCGCGCTCCAGCAGCACCTCGGTGAAGCCGCCGGTCGAGGCGCCGATATCAAGACAGTGGTGTCCCGCGGGATCGAGAGAGAAATGGTCGAGTGCCGCCGTCAGCTTCAGGGCTGCGCGCGAGACATAATCCTGCGCCGGATCGTCGATTTCGATCGCGGCGTCTTCGCCAAAGAGCGCTCCGGCCTTGGTGACGACCTTGCCGCCTACCTTCACCGTCCCGCGGTTGACGGCATCGCGCGCCCGCGAGCGGCTGGCGAAAAGGCCGAGGCTGACGAGAAGCTGGTCGAGGCGCTGTGTATTGTTCTGTTCGGACATGGGCTGTCCATGACTGGCAAAGCCCGCGCTTGCAAGCCTTTTGTTTGCGCCGCTGCCGTTGACGCCTCTTCGCGTTCGGCGATAATTCTGCCCTGGGTCATGGGGTAGGGGAGCGAAGTGGCATGGCAATTTCGAGAAGCTTGGCCATTCTTGCCGCCGCAGCCTTTGCCGCCCCGGCGCTCGCCAACGATACGATGGCCGAGTTGAAGACCGGCGGCCTCACCTTTATCGAATCCCCCGACGTCAGCATGGAAAGCGAGGCGCTGTTCATTTCGGAGAAGGAAGTCCGCGTCGACTATGTCTTCGAAAACAGCGCGGACAAGGATGTCGAGACGCTCGTCGCCTTCCCCATGCCGGATCTTCCCGGCCATGTCGAAAGCGATATCGCCATTGCAAATTCCGGCAGCGACAACTTCCTCGATTTCACCGTGACGCAGGATGGCAAGCCGATCGCCCCGGCGCTGCAGCAGCGGGCGATTGCTGCCAGCATCGACGTGACGGACGACCTGAAAGCCCGCAACATCCCGCCGCTTCCCTTTGCCGATGGCACCTATGCCGCGCTGGACAAGCTGCCCGACGATGTCAAGCGGGACTGGCTGTCCCGCGGTGTGCTCTACGACGATGTCTATGACAACGACGGCAACGGCATGAAGCACCACATGACGCCACTCTGGACGCTGCGCTCGACCTATTGGTGGAAAACCGTCTTTCCGGCCAAGGCGAAGGTAACGGTCTCGCACCGCTATACGCCGAGCGTCGGTGGCACGGTGGCGATCAGCTTCCTGGAAGAAGGCGAGGCCAAGGGCGATCGCTATGCTGACTATGTCAGGCGCTACTGCATGGACCAAGGCTTCGTTAAGGTCGCGCAGAAGCTCGCCAAGGGGCAGGAAAATAGCGGCCCGAACTACACCGAAAGCTGGATTTCCTACATCCTCAAGACCGGCGCCAACTGGAACGGCCCGATCAAGAACTTCAAGCTGACACTGGACAAGGGCAAGGCTAAAAACCTCATCAGCTTCTGCGGCACCGGTGTGAAGAAGACCGGCCCCACCACTTTCGAGATGACGGCGACCGATTTCTGGCCGGAACAGGACCTCGATATCCTGATCCTGAACGCGCCGGACGAATAGCATCCCCCATATTTGTGCGGTGCAAACTTAAACAATTTTAAAGCCCCGCCCCATAGGTTCGGGACGATTGCAGCGGTTCGCTTGAATCGCTTTCGCCATGATGGCACGCATTTCCCTGCCCGCAGTTCATGTTCCTTCCGATTTTCCGTCTGCCGCCGCTGCCCATCGGCGGCCCGTCCTTTGCCGCGCCGATTATTTGCCAGGAGAATTACCGGTGTTCGCCAATATCTCACTCAAGGGGAAGCTCGCGGCGACGTTCGCAGCCCTCATCGTCATTTTCGTTGCCGTCTCGTCCTATGTTTATGTCAAGGCCGGCGCTTCATCTGCCGCCGCCGCCCAGCAGGAAAAATCCGAGCTCCTCGTCAATCAGATCGACGACGCGCTGCAGGCCATGCTTGAGCAGGCCGTCAATCTGCGCGGCTTCATTCTCTTCCGCTCCGACAGCACCTATGGCGATATTTTCGCCAATCGTGAGCGCATGCTGAAGGCGATCGCCTCGGCCAAGGAAAGTGCGGCAGACGAACCCGCCGTGCTCGATATGATCGACGGCATGCAGAAGGCTGCTGACCTCTATTTCCACGAGCTCGCCGAGCCGCAGGCCAAGGCCCGCAAGGAAACCGAAACCCCGATCGCCGACGTCGTCAAGATTGGCGTCAACGCCACCAAGGGCCAGCTCGACGGCTTCCGTCAGGCCTCCGCCAAGATCAAGGCCGCCGCCCGCGACAAGTCTGCTTCGCTCGCCGCCATCCAGGCCGATGCCGATAGCGATCTGAACAACACGCTGCTCTTCGGCGGCATCGGTGCCTCGCTGGCCGCCGCCGTTCTCGCATGGCTGCTGTCGCGCGCCATCGTTCAGCCGATCATCGGCATGACGGCTGCCATGGACCGCCTCGCAAACGGCAACCACGACGTCGACGTTCCGGCCCTCGACCGCCGCGATGAAGTCGGCCGCATGGCCCAGTCGGTTCTGGTCTTCAAGGAAGCTGCCGCTGAAAAGCTTCGTCTTTCCGGCGAAACCGACCGTATGCGCAGCGAAGCCGAACGTCAGCGCCTGCTCTCCGATGAGGACAAGGCCCGCGAAGCCGCCGAAATCCGTTCGGCGATCGAAGGTCTCGCAACAGGCCTCTCGAACCTCGCCAATGGCGATGTCGCGAGCCGCATCACCACGCCGTTTTCTCAACAGTTCGACGGCCTGCGCACCGACTTCAACAATGCCGCGGGCAAGCTGCAGGCAACGCTGCAGTCGGTCGGCCGCAACGCCTCGGCGATCAACGCAGGCGCCGGTGAAATCCGCTCGGCAGCCGACGATCTCGCCCGCCGCACAGAGCAGCAGGCCGCAGCCGTCGAGGAGACCGCCGCAGCCCTCGAAGAGGTCACGACCACTGTTCGCGACAGCGCCAAGCGCGCCGAAGATGTCGGCCATCTGGTCGAGCGTGCCCGTGTGGGCGCCGAGCGCTCCGGCGACGTCGTCCGCAAGGCCGTCACCGCCATGGAGCAGATCGAAAAGTCCTCGGGCGAGATCAGCAACATCATCGGCGTCATCGACGATATCGCCTTCCAGACCAACCTTCTGGCGCTGAATGCCGGTGTCGAAGCGGCGCGTGCCGGTGAAGCCGGCAAGGGCTTTGCCGTCGTCGCCCAGGAAGTCCGCGAACTTGCCCAGCGCTCGGCCCAGGCCGCCAAGGAAATCAAGGCGCTGATCAACACCTCGGGCGAACAGGTCAATACCGGCGTTTCGCTGGTTGACCAGACTGGCAAAGCGCTGGCCGAAATCGTCAACGAGGTCCAGGAGATCAACCGCCACGTCGGCGCGATCGTCACCGCCACCCGCGAACAATCGATCGGCCTGCAGGAGATCAACACGGCCGTCAACAACATGGACCAGGGCACCCAGCAGAACGCCGCCATGGTCGAGGAACAGACCGCCGCCAGCCATTCACTGGCGCAGGAAGCCGCATCCCTCGACGCTCTCCTGCACCAGTTCAAGCTCGGTGCTGCCGCAGCCGTTGCCGTCGCCCCGCGCGCGGCAATCGCCCAGCCGGCCTCCCGCCCGGTCGCCTCTCCGGCCCGCGCGCTGAACAACCGCGTTGCTTCTGCCTTCGGCGGCAGGACTGCAACGGCCGCTGCTGCCGTGCAGGAAGATTGGGAAGAGTTTTGAGATCAGCCTGATCGTCTGAGACAGGGCCCCCGAGGGAAACTTCGGGGGCTTTTTTGTTTTTGAGTGCTTGCGGGTGTGGCCCCTAATCCCAGGTGCAACGAGTTGCACCTGAAACCTTGGGGCACCTTTTCCCCGAGGGGACAAGCGAGTGAGAACGAAAGGCCCGCTCCAAACTCGAGCTTCCTCTCTCCCCTCGGGGAGAGTGAGGGGGCTCCGGGTCAGGCGTTTTGCGATTTACCCCGCAACCCCAACCGCAGCACTGCGGCCGAGCGCCCGGAATACCGTAGAGACGATACCCGCGCGATCAAGCCCTGCATGGGCATTCATCGCCTCGGGCTTCGCCTGCTCCATCCAGATGTCAGGCATCACCAGCGAGCGCACCTTGAGCCCGTTGTCGAGCAGGCCTTCCATGGCCAGGAACTGCATCACGTGGCTGCCGAAGCCGCCGACGGAGCCTTCCTCGATGGTGATCAGGATTTCGTGGTGGGCGGCGAGCTGGCGGATCAGGTCGTGGTCGAGCGGCTTGGCAAAGCGCGCATCGGCAACGGTGGTCGAAAGACCGGCCGCGTCGAGGTCTTCGGCGGCCAGCAGGCTGTCGGCGAGGCGGGTGCCGAACGAGAGCAGTGCCACCTTGGTGCCTTCCTTGACGATCCGGCCCTTGCCGATCTGCAGGATTTCGCCGCGCACCGGCATCTCGATGCCGACACCTTCGCCGCGCGGATAACGGAACGAGATCGGACCGGCATCATAGGCAGCAGCGGTGCGCACCATATGCTTCAGTTCCGCCTCGTCGGCGGCAGCCATCACCACGAAGCCGGGAAGGGCTGCGAGGAAGGTCGTGTCGAAGGAACCGGCATGCGTCGGCCCGTCGGCGCCCACGAAACCGGCGCGGTCGATCGGGAAACGCACCGGCAGGCCCTGAATGGCGACGTCATGGACGACCTGGTCGTAGGCGCGCTGCAGGAAAGTCGAATAGAGCGCGGCAAAAGGCTTGTAGCCTTCGGCGGCAAGACCGGCGGCAAAGGTCACCGCATGCTGCTCGGCAATACCGACGTCGAAACAGCGGGCCGGATAGAGGCTCGCCAGCTTGTCGAGACCCGTACCGTTGGGCATCGCCGCGGTGATGCCGACAATCTTGTCGTCGAGCTCGGCTTCCTGCACCAGCGCTTCGGCGAAGACGCTCGTATAGCTCGGCGCATTCGGCTTCACCTTCGCCTGCGCGCCAGTGATGACATCGAACTTGTTGACGCCGTGATACTTGTCGGCAGCAGCTTCCGCCGGCGGATAGCCCTTGCCCTTCTGTGTCACGACATGGATCAGAACAGGCCCTTCCGCATGATCACGCACATTGCGCAGAACCGGCAGCAGGTGCTCGAACGAGTGACCGTCGATCGGGCCGATATGGTAGAAGCCCATCTCCTCGAACATCGTCCCGCCGGTCACGTAGCCGCGGGCATGCTCGACGGCGCGGGTAATGGCGCGGTCGACCTTCTTGCCGAGATAGGCCGTCAGTTTCTTGCCGAAATCGCGGAAGCCCATATAGGTGCGGCCGGAAGCGAGACGCGCCAGATAGGCGCTCATCGCACCCGTCGGCGGGGCGATCGACATGTCGTTGTCGTTGAGGATGACGATCAGCCGCGCGTCCAGTGCACCGGCATTGTTCAGCGCCTCATAGGCCATGCCGGCCGACATCGCGCCGTCGCCGATCACGGCGATCACCCGCTTGTCGGTCTTGTCGAGTTCGGCGGCGACAGCCATGCCGAGACCGGCAGAGATCGAGGTCGAGGAGTGGGCGGCGCCAAAGGGATCGTATTCGCTTTCGGCGCGGCGCGTGAAGCCGGACAGGCCGTTTTCCTGGCGCAGCGTGCGGATGCGGTCGCGGCGGCCGGTCAGGATCTTGTGCGGATAACACTGGTGGCCGACGTCGAAGATCAGCCGGTCGTCAGGCGTGTTGAAAACGCTGTGGATGGCGATCGTCAGCTCGACGACGCCGAGGCCGGCACCCAGATGTCCGCCCGTTCGCGAGACAGCGTCGATCATCTCGTCGCGGACCTCGCGCGCAAGCTGCGGCAGCTCGCGATCATCGAGCTTGCGCAGGTCGGCGGGATAGGTGACCTGATCAAGCAGCGGTGTCTTCAGCGGGTTTGTCACGGGCGGGCGCTCTTTCTTGTCATTCTAGGCTTATGCTTATTCCGATTAAATTGCGGCAAAACAAGTGCGTTTCAAGAACCGCAACCCCTCCATTCTAGAGAAGTTCAGCCCTCAGGCAAAGGCACGAATTCCTCTTCATCCCCCGGAACGATGTCGAAACGGCCGGTGCGCCATTCTTCCTTGGCCTTCTCGATGCGCTCTTTCGAGGAGGAGACGAAGTTCCACCATATGTAGCGCTTGGAATTCAGGGCCGCGCCCCCGAAGAGCATCAGGTGACAGCCTTCGCTTCCTGCCTCCAACGTGATCGGATCGCCCGGCCGGAAAACCAGCAGCTGATCGGCCGCAAACCGGTCTCCCGCGATAACGACCTCGCCCGAGAGCACATAGACTGCGCGCTCTTCATGGGCCGCAGCAAACGGAAATTTGGCGCCGGGCTGGATGTTGATGTCGGCATAGAGCGTGTCGGAAAATACCTTGACCGGCGATTTTAGCCCCTCGAACGAACCGATAACGACGCGGCCGCGAATGCCGGTATCCTCAATGAGCGGCATCTCGCTCTTTTCGGTATGCGCAAAGGCCGGATCGATCTCTTCCTTGTCGTCAGGCAGCGCCAGCCAGGTCTGCAACCCCGACATCAGCAGCGGATGACCGCGCAGATTGTCGGGTGTGCGTTCCGAATGTACGATGCCGCGCCCGGCTGTCATCAGGTTGATATCACCAGGACGGATCACCTTCTCGGTGCCGAGGCTGTCGAGATGGCGGATTTCACCGTCGAAGAGATAGGTGACGGTGGAAAGCCCGATATGCGGATGCGGCTTCACATCCAGCGCCTCATCCGGCTTCAGGATCGCCGGTCCCATGCGATCGAAGAAGATGAACGGCCCGACCAGCCGCCGCTGCCTTGTCGGAAGCGCACGCCGCACCTGAAAACCGCCGATATCGCTGGTCCGCGGAATGATCAGATTCTCGATCGCATCACAGGCGAAGGCATCGCCGGGCAGGGGGTCTTTACCGGGGAAGAAGGACATGAATTATTTCTCCGCTTCGTCGTGTGCTGCAAGCAACGCTTTCACGTCTGCGAGCAGACGCTCAAAATGCCCGTTGACAGTGTCGTAGATCATCTTTCTGCTGATGCGGTCATAGTCATGACGCAGCACGTTGCCGATCCGGCGCACGGCAACCCAATCATGCTGCGGCAGCATCTCCTCGGCAAAACCATCAAGCTTGACGGCTGCTTCGGAAATGCGAAGGAGGCAACGCTCAGTCGCGTCGATAGTCTTCTGATCGGCAAGGAACTGTTCGAGCGTCATGCCGTGCATGTAGCTGAGCACGTTTTCGACATTTTCCGCGATATCGGCAAATCGCAGCCAGGGTTTTCTAGAAGGCAACTTTGCGGTCCCGTTCGATCTCCTGAGCGAGACGGGGCCTCCCGATCGGCTCAGTAACGACATCGACAGGGCGCCCTGTAATCTCCTCTAGCCGCTCCTTCAGTTCGCCGACGACGCGGAAGTAGGTCAAGCCCGATTCGAGGATGTGGTCCTCCAACAAAACAGCCACATCGATATCGGATGTTTCCGTCGCTTCGTCACGGGCTACCGAGCCAAACAACGATAGGCCGGTGACGCCTGCGGCACGCAGCTCATCCTCGTGATCCCTGATAGTCGAAATGACGGTTTCTCTATCCATACACCCAATATAGGTGTGTTTGGTCAGGCGGTCGAGAGCGCCAATCAAGCCCCGTCAAGCGGCTCCACGCCCTGCGGCTTGCCGGCGCGGTCGAGGCGGATCTTCTCGATGCGGTTTTCGGCTGCGGAAAGCAGGGTCTCGCAATGCTTCTTCAGCGCTTCGCCGCGCTCGTAGATTTCGATCGATTCATCCAGCGCCACGTCGCCGCGTTCCAGGCGGGCAACGATGTTTTCGAGTTCGGCCACGGCCTTTTCGAAGGAAAGACCTGAAACTTCAGGCTTGGCGCTGTCAGTCATACTCAACCCTTCATCAATCTAAGCACATGCAGGCCTGCCGACTCGGCGAGGCCTTCGAGATCATATCCGCCTTCCAGCAGGCTGACGACCCGGTTGGAGGCGCTTTTGTCGGCTATCTCCAGCAATCTTCCGGTCGCCCAGTCGAAATCCTCGCCGACCAGATTGATCTGTGCCAGCGGATCGCGGTGATGCGCGTCGAAGCCGGCGGAGATGATGATCAGGTCCGGCCGGAAGTCGTTGAGCGCCGGCAGCACGCGGGACTTGAAGGCCTCACGAAAATGATCGCTGCCGACATTCGGCGACAGCGGCGCGTTGACGATCGTGCCGTGCTTGCCGGTTTCGTCCTTGGCGCCGGACCCCGGATAGAGCGGCATCTGATGCGTCGAGCAGAACAGCACCGAAGGATCGTCCCAGAAGATGTCCTGCGTGCCATTGCCGTGATGCACGTCCCAGTCGACGATCGCCACACGTTCGGCGCCATAACGCTTCTGCGCATGGCGGGCAGCGATCGCGGCATTGTTGAAGAAGCAGAAGCCCATCGCCTTGCTCTTCTCGGCATGGTGGCCGGGCGGCCGCGCGGCCACGAAGACGTTGTCGGCCTTGCCGGTGAACACGTCGTCGATGGCAGCCATGGCGCCGCCGACGCCCGTCAGCACCGCCTGCAGGCTCTTCGAGCTCGCATAGGTGTCGGCTTCCAGCTGGTTGATCTCGCCTTCTTCCTCGGGGATCTGCCGCATCACAGCGATCAGATGCTCTTCCGGATGGGCAAGCAGAACCGCGTCCTCGTTGGCCTGGGGCGCCTCCTTGCGGTCCAGCCGCTCGAAGTTCGGATGGCCGAGCGCGACGTTGATCGCGCGCATCCTGTCCGGCCGTTCTGGGTGGCCTTCAGGCGTGACATGCTCAAGAAAGATCGGGTGTTCGTAAAGGCGGGTGCTCATGGCGACACTCTTATCCTTTGGCCCTGTCATGATCCACAGCAGATGGTGCCGGGCATGGCTATTTCAACAGGCGCGCACCGTCGCGTGCCTATCATCGCAAGCGTTTACTTCATCTCTGGTGGCGCCTAGTGTCCGCGCGGGGCAGGGGGAAGACAATTCGATGGCAAAGCCGAAACGCAGCAATGTGGCGCAGATACGAATACCGTTCCGGGATGTGGACATGAACGGTCAGATGTTCCTCGCGTCCTATATTTCCCACGCCGAAGCGGTGCTTGCGGGCTTCTGGTCGATGCGGCCGGAGCTTGATGACGAGCCGCTCTATGTGGCCGCCAAAGTATCCTGCACGCTGCACCGCCCGCTTGCCTATGACGAGGAGGCCACCTTTACCGCGACCGTCGACAAGATCGGCCTTCGCTCCGTCGGCTTCATCATTTCTGTCGATGCCAAATCAGATCGGGCCGCCGAAGTGGAGCTGACCTGGCAGGCGCGCGGGCGCGAAAGTGGCGAGCCGGTCGCGCTGCCGGAAGAGACGCGCGACTGGCTCTACAGTTTTCTCGATTAGGCGCGTACCGGCAGCAGCGGATAGCCGACCATCACGGCGCGGCCGACCAGCGCTGCGACAAAGGCCTTGGCGACGTCACCGGGCACGAAGGCCATGGAGCCGACAAAGGCCTGCTCAAGGTTGACGCCGCTGACCAGCGCCAGATAGCCGATGCCGAAAGCATAGAGCACGACGATCCCGCCGATCATCGCCGACAGGAAGAAGCCGACTGTCTGCACGAGGCCGGATTGCTCGGCCTTGACCAGACGCTCGCTTAGATAGCCGGTCGTAAAGGCGGCAAACAGCCAGCCGATCAGGAAGCCCGTCGTCGGTGCAGCAAAGGCGGCAAGTCCGCCGCGGCCGCCGGAGAGAACCGGCAGGCCGATAGCGACAAGCACCCAGACGATCAGTACGGCAACCACGCCGCGGCGTGCGCCAAGCACGACTCCAGCCATCATCACGCCCATCGATTGCGCGGTGATCGGCACCGGAATGAAGCCGAGCGTGATCGGCGGCAGAATGCCGAGCGCCACGATGATGGCGGCAAAAAGGGCAGAAAGGACAAGGTCGCGGGTGCTCATCATGGGCTCCGTGTTTACGATCGGTTAACTGACATGCCGCCGAATGCCGCGCGCGTCAATTGCCGCGGCAATGTTATCCGCATCTCTGAGCGTCAGGATGATGAGCGGCGCCAGCATCGTCACCGGACGCACCTTGATGCCGCGCGCCGCATGCGCTTCCCTGATCGCCTGATAGCGGCCGAGAATCTCGGGCACGAAACGCACGACGAGGCCGACCGCCAGCCCGACATCGTTGGCCTGCACCAGCCTTCGCCGCTCGAGCGGGCGGGCAAGCAGGGTGATCTCGTCGATGAATTCGGCGATCGCCGTCGTTGCCGTCACCGCAGCGGCAAAGAACATCAGCGACGTCAGCCTGAGAAGCGCGACGATGGCGCCGTGCCAGGGATTGAAGGCAAGACTGAACAGCGCGACGATGCCGATCGTCAGCAGCACCGGTTTCAGCCGCTGCAGTGCCTGGGCAAAGGGAATGCCGAGCCGGAAGTAAACCCCGGCGGCTGCCAGTACGGCGATCGACAGCAGCGGAATATCTCGCGTCGTGAACAGGATGATGCCGAGGATCGCCAGCACCAGCAGCTTCGCGCGCGCCGGCAGGCGGTGCATGAAGCTCTCTCCCTCGACATAAAGCGATTGCATCAGCCAGCGATCTCCCGGTAGCGGGCGATCGCCTCTGCCGCCGGCGCGTCGGCGGCAAGCTGGCCCTCATGGAAGACCAGCACGCGGCCGAAACCGGCAATCAGCTCTAGGTCATGGGTGATGACGATGGCATTCTCCGGCAGGCCCTCAATCAGCCGCTGCACCAGCGCCCGGTTCTTGAGATCCAGCTGGTTGGTCGGCTCGTCGAGGATCAGGATATCGGGCCCGGTGACCAGCACCGAGGCGAGCGCTGCGATCTGCAGCTCACCGCCGGAAAGCTCGTGCGCCCGGCGGCTGCCGAGATGGGCGGCGCCGAAACGCGCCAGAACAGCCTCGACCTTTGCCTCGATCTCGGATTTCGGCACGCCGCGGCTCTTCAGGCCGAAGGCAATATCGTCCTTCACGATCGGCAGGATGATCTGGTTCTGCGGCTGCTGGAAGATGAAACCGACATCGCCAAGCGCGCCGCGCTCATCGGCCGTATCGCGGCCGTTGACCAGCACGCGTCCGGCCGTCGGCTTGGCAAGTCCGTTGATCAGCCGGGCGAAGGTCGTCTTGCCGGAGCCGTTCAGCCCGATCACGCCGATGCGGTTTTCGGCAAGCTGCAACGTCAGCGGCTGCAGTGCCTGCCGTGCGCCGTAGCTGACCGCAGCGCCTTCGAAACGGATGTCCAAATTCAGTCCCTCATAGATCAGGCGCAAGCTTCTACAGCGGCGGCGCGGAAAGTGCAAAAGCGGGTGGCTAGGAAGATTTTCCGGCATATGATGAGGTCATGACGAATCTGCTCTCGAATGCCGATGCCCGCCGCGTCTTCATTGCCAAGCAGGGGCTGAGCGCACCGCCGAACCGCGCCTTGACCAAGGACGGGCTCTTGCAGCTCATCCACGATCTCGGATTCGTGCAGGTCGATAGCATCCAGACGGTCGAGCGCGCCCATCACCAGATCCTGTTCTCCCGCAACCAGACCTACCGGCGCGAACACCTGACCTCGCTTCTGGAAAAGGACGGCGCGCTGTTCGAACACTGGACGCATGACGCCTCGATCCTGCCGAGCGCCTTCTTCAAATACTGGAAGCACAAGTTCGTCCATCAGGAGGAAGTGCTGGTCGAGCGCTGGCGCAAATGGCGTGGCGAGGGTTTTGAGGATGCCTTCGAGGAAACCTACGATCGCGTCGTCGCAAACGGGGCCATCCTCGCCCGCGATATCAAGGCGGATGGCCATGTCTCCGGCGGCTGGTGGAACTGGCATCCGAACAAGACGGCGCTCGAATATTTCTGGCACACCGGCAAGTTCGCCATCGCCGGGCGCTCGAACTTCCAGAAGATCTACGACCTCGTGGAAAGGGTCATCCCGGACGAGTTCCGCGAGCCCGAAGTCGATCGCGAAGAGTTCATCGACTGGGCCTGCCGCAGCGCGCTCTCCCGCCTCGGCTTTGCCACATCAGGCGAGATCGCCGCCTTCTGGAACCTGATTTCCCCCGAAGCCGCCAAAGCCTGGGTGATCGCCCATCGCGAGGAGCTCACCGAAGTGGTTATCGAACCGGCGCTCGGCGGCAAACCGCGCCCGTCCTGGGCGCTTGCCGAGTTTCCGGCGATGATAGACGGCTACCCGGATGCGCCGCCGCGCATCCGGGTGCTCAGCCCCTTCGACCCGATGATCCGCGACCGCAACCGCACCGAACGCCTCTTCGGCTTCTTCTACCGCATCGAGATCTTCGTTCCGGAGCCGAAGCGCGAATACGGCTACTACGTCTTCCCGCTGCTGGAGGGCGACAGGCTCATTGGCCGCATCGACATGAAGGCTGACAGGAAGAAGGGCACGCTGGACGTGAAGCGTCTGTGGCTGGAGCCGGGTGTGCGGGCCTCGGCCGGACGTCTCGACAGGCTCGCTGCCGAGCTCGACCGCGTCGCCCGCTTCGCCGGCGTGGAGCGCGTGATCCTTGCCGATGGCTGGCTCGGATAGATGATGCCAATCGTTTGAATTTTAAGCAGTTTTTTCGAAATTACTCGACGTTAATCTTGACGCCGGTTTACCATGCCCGTGCCAAACTTGTTAAGCACCGTTCCCCTACGGTTGGCGCATGAAAACGCACCTCATCAGATATGCCGCATGGTTGGCTTGGAACGACCTGGGCCGCAGGGTCAGGGCTCTGATCCGCAACCGCCGCGACGCCCGTGCCGCGGCGGCCTCAACGCTCTCGCCGGGCGAACAGCGAGAGCCGATGAAGCCGGTCGCGGTAAAGTCGGCGCTGATCGACGCGGTTTATTTCAGTCAGGAGGATGGCCGTCTTCGCGTCTGCCTCAGCAATGGCGAGGACCGGACCTTCGAGGGCGTCAACGAGGCGCATGTGATTGCCATGGTCACCTCGCAGTCGCCGGGCAAGTATTACATGCGCAACGTCCGCCCCGCTTCAAGCGTATCGCCGCCTGAGCGCGGGCGAATAGGCGCATTTTCTGTGATCAGCCGAGTTCAGTCTTGGTGATCTTGATCCCAAAACCCTCAAGCCCGACATAGTGCCGCTCGCGGCTGGTCAGAAGCTTGATCGAGGTCACGCCGAGATCCTTCAGGATCTGTGCGCCGAGACCGATTTCCAGCCATTCGCTCTCGCGCGTTGCTGCTTCGGCATGCGCCTCGCGGCCCTGGCTGCGAGCCTTGCGGCCGTTGTCGATATGGCCGACACCGACGGAGCCTTCGCGTAGATAGACGATGATGCCGCGGCCTTCCTCGGCGATCTTCTGCATGTAGTGGTCGACAGGGCTCTTCTTGCCGAACAGATCTTCGGCAACGTTCTCCGGATGCAGGCGCACCGGAATGTCGATGCCGTCGCGGATGTCGCCGAAGACGACTGCGAGGTGCTGCATCGGATCCCAGGGAAGCGAATAGGTATGGGCCTTGGCCTTGCCGAACGGGGTTTGGATCTCGAAGCTCGCGCCGAGCTCGATCAGCGTTTCCTTGCGCTGGCGGTAGGCGATCAGGTCGGCAACCGACACCTGCTTGAGGCCGTGTTCCTCCGCAAAGCTGCTTACCTGCGGACCGCGCATGACGGTGCCGTTGTCGTTGACGAGCTCGCTGATCACGCCGATCAGCGGCAGGCCGGCAAGCCTGCAGAGATCGACGGCTGCTTCAGTATGGCCGGAACGCATCAGCACGCCGCCCTCGCGGGCAACCAGCGGGAAAATGTGGCCCGGCCGGACGAAATCGGCGGCACCGACATTCGGGTTGGCGAGGTTGCGCACCGTCAGCGTCCGGTCGTCAGCAGAGATTCCCGTCGTCGTGCCGTGCTTGAAGTCCACCGAGACCGTGAAGGCGGTCGTATGCGCCGAGTCGTTTTCGGCGACCATGGCATTGAGGTTCAGGCGCTTGGCCTCTTCCTTCGGCATCGGCGTGCAGACGATGCCCGAGGTGTGGCGCACGATGAAGGCCATCTTCTCCGGGGTACAGTGGACGGCGGCGACGATCAGGTCGCCTTCGTTCTCGCGGTCGTCGTCATCCATGACAACGACGATTTCGCCGGCTTCGAAGGCCCGGATGGCATCGACGACGCGCTTCTGGTCATAAGGCATGGAGCAATTCCTATTTCAGCCGGCCGGTCTGGCCACGGTCGCGGAGGTAATGATCTGCAATGGCGCAGGCAACCATCGCCTCGCCGATCGGCACGGCGCGGATGCCGACGCAGGGGTCGTGACGGCCCTTGGTGCGGATATCGACATTCTTTCCGTCGGCATCGATCGACTGGCGCTCGGTCAGGATCGAGGAGGTCGGCTTGATGGCGAAGCGGGCGATGACGGGTTGGCCGGTGGAAATGCCGCCCAGGATGCCGCCTGCGTGGTTGGAGAGGAACAGCGGATTGCCGTCATTGCCCATCCGCATCTCGTCGGCATTCTCCTCGCCGGTGATTTCGGCCGCACCAAAGCCGTTGCCGATCTCGACGCCCTTGACGGCATTGATCGACATCAGCAGCGAGGCGATGTCCTGGTCGAGCTTGGCATAGATCGGTGCGCCAAGACCGGCCGGAACGCCTTCGGCAATGACCTCGACCACCGCACCGACGGATGAGCCGCTCTTGCGGATGCCATCGAGATACTCTTCCCAGACGGGCACGATTGCGGCATCAGGTGCGAAGAACGGGTTCTGATCGACCTCAGCCCAATCCCAGTTCTGCCGGTTGATCTTGTGCTTGCCGATCTGGATCAGCGCGGCGCGCACCTTCATCTCGGGAACGACGAGGCGGGCAATGCCGCCGGCGGCGACACGCGCCGCAGTCTCGCGCGCCGAGGAGCGCCCGCCGCCGCGATAGTCGCGGATGCCGTATTTCACATCATAGGTATAGTCGGCATGGCCGGGACGATACTGACGGGCAATCTCGCCGTAGTCTTTCGAGCGCTGGTCGGTGTTCTCGATCAGCATCGAGATCGGCGTGCCCGTGGTGATCATCGTCTCGCCATCGGCATCCAGCATCACGCCGGAGAGAACCTTGACCAGATCGTCCTCGCGGCGCTGCGTCACGAAACGCGACTGGCCGGGTTTGCGCTTGTCGAGCCAGACCTGAATGTCCTCGAGCTTGAAGCGCAGGCCGGGCGGCGTGCCATCGACGACGCAGCCGAGTGCCGGACCGTGGCTTTCGCCCCAGGTCGTGACGCGGAAAAGATGACCGAATGTGTTGTGCGACATGTGTTACCGACCAATGGGCGCCGCCTAGGCCGTCGCCGGCAGCGCCAGACTTCCAGAAATTCGCGGTCACTCATAGGCCAAAAAGCAAAGCGGGCAAACGCCTTTCTTTGCCGAAAAGCGGCGCAATCTGAGAATGATGTTTCTGCAATTTGGAAACGATGGGCTTACGAGGCGAGGCGCCAGGCAGTGCCGAGTGCAGCCTGCGTGAAGTCTTCGAAGGCGAGCGGCCGCGAGAAGGCATAACCCTGCAGGATATCGCAGCCGAGATCGCGCAGCATGTCGGCATGGTCGATGCTCTCGACGCCTTCTGCCACAGTCTCGACGCCGAGTGAGCGGGCGATGTCGATGATCGAGCGCACCAGCGTGCGTTCCTGCGAGGAGTGAAGGATCGGCTGGACTAGCTGGCGGTCGATCTTCAGCCGCTTCGGCTTCAGCTTCAGCAGCGAGACGATCGAGGTGTGGCCGGTGCCGAAATCGTCGATCTCGATGTCGATGCCGAGCGCCTTGATCCGGTCGAGGTTCTGGGCGGCGACGTCTTCGCTCTCGTCGAGGAAGATCGATTCCACCAGCTCGAAGGAGAGTTCGCCCGGGCGGATATGCAGGTGGCTGAGCGATTCGAAGAGGCTGCCGTCATGCAGGCGCCGCGCCGAGACGTTGACCGAAACCTGCGGCACGAGGAGACCATGGGCCGCCCAGCGCATCTTGTCCTTCAGCGCGGTTTCCAGAACGATGCTGTCAAGCGTCTGCACCACGTTGATCTCGTCGGCAATCCGCAGGAACTTGTCCGGCGTCAGCACGCCGCGGGTCGGATGGTGCCAGCGCACCAGCGCCTCGACGCCGGTCAGCTTCATCGTGCGGGCGCAGAACTGCGGCTGATACCAGGCGGTGAATTCGTTGTTGTCGATACCGGCGAGGATCTCGTCGGCGGTGCGCTTGTTGTTGATGATGTCGGCCTGGAGGTTCTGGTTGAAGAACTCGTAGCGGTTCCGGCCCATGCTCTTGGCGCGGTAGAGCGCGATATCGGCATTGATCAGCATCTTGCGCGCATCGACATGGATGCCGTTGGCCAGCGCGATACCGATCGATACGCCGCAGCGGCAGGAGAAGCCCTGGAAGTCGATCGGCTGGCGCATTTCCTCGATGACGCGGCCCGCAAGTTCAGCCATGTCGACGTCGCTGACGTCATGCGCCAGGATCACGAACTCGTCGCCGCCGATGCGCGCCACGAGATCGCTGCCGCGCACATTCTTCGACAGCACCTTGGAAGCATGCACCAGCATCGCATCGCCTGCGGCGTGGCCGAGCGTGTCGTTGATTTCTTTGAAGCGGTCGAGGTCGATATGCAGGATCGCGAATTTCTGGCGCTGCGAGCGCGCGTCGATCGTCAGGCTTTCCAGCGCGATATCGATCTTGCGGCGGTTGGCGAGGCTGGTCAGCGGGTCATGCAGCGAATTGTGCTCGATGCGGTTCTTGGCAAGTTCAAGCTCGATATTCTTGGCAACCGCCTCGTCCTTGGCGGCCTTGAGTTCCGCCGTCAGCAGCGCGTCCTCGGTGACGTCGAAGGCAACGCCGATGACCTTGGTGGCGCCCGAGGGCGTCTGATGCACCTTGCCGGTGGACCGGACGTAGCGAACGCCGCCGTCGGGGCAGGGGACGCGGCAAATCAGCGTATGCGTATCGCCCGGCTGGTTGAAGAAGCGTGAGGCCTCGACCGCGGCCGCGCGATCGTCCGGATGGATGCAGGAGAGCCAGAGATCTTCGGTGACGAAGCCGTTGCGCGGAGCCAGGCCGTAGAGCTCGTGCATACGCTCGTCCCAGAGCGAACCCTGGTTACCGACCGTGGCATCCCAGATGCCGCACTGATAGGCGTCGAGCGCCAGATCCAGCTTGCCGGACACTTCGGTCAGCTCGGCTTCGCGCCGCGAGATCTCGTCGAGCGCCAGTTCCAGCTCGGCATTCTTGATGTCGCTGGTGTTCTTTGCCCGGCGCAGCGTATCGGCCGCTTCCGCATCGGCGGTTACGTCGGCGACGATGCCGATCGTCCGGCCAACACCGCCGGCGTCGGTATAGAACGAGCCGACTGAGCGCAGATGGCGGACCGTGCCGTCTGCGAGGAAGATGCGGTACTGCGCGGTGCAGGAGGTGCCCGCCACGCTGCAATTGAAGAAATGCGCCTCGGCGATCGGCCGGTCTTCGGCCGCGATCTTCGAAAGCCAGCTTTCCAGCGGGTGGCTTCCTTCGCCGGTCCCTTCGCCGTGCAGCGCCGAAGCGCGGCCGTCCCAATAGAGACTGTGACCGCCGTCCTCGAGTTCCCAGATGCCGATATTGGAGGAATCGAGCGCCAGATTGAGGCGCTGCGACAGCTCGAGCAGCTTCACCTCGCGGCGTTCCAGCTGCGAGATGTTGCGGTTGCGCTCGCCGAGCAGCAGGGTTGCGAAGAAGATCGGGATGATGATCACGCAGCCGGCGGTGATGATGATGACCCTGAGCTGCGACTGGTTCGGCGGCGCTTCCTCCCAGCCGGTCATCGGCACGGCCGACAGCTCCCAGCGTCCGCCGGCAAAGGCGATCTTGCGGCGCAGCGGCTGTTTGTCGAAAACATCGGTGTCGCCGAAGAAGGGCGCTGCCGAATCGGCCGCTGCCGTCCCAAGATCGCGCACCGCGATCGCCAGGTGATCGAGATGCGGATAGCGCTCCTGGTTCTCGCTATTGCGCGCCGGCTTTAGGCCGGTGTTCTCATAGAACATGTCGCGGTCGATGGTGACCTCGACGGCGCCCCAGATCTTCCGCTGCCCATCTTCCTTGACGAAGATCGGGAAGAAGATCGCAAACGCATCCTTGCCTTCGGATGTCTTGATCGGGCCGTAGAAGCGTGCCTGCTGGTCGCCGGTATTGCGGGCGACCGATTGCATGCCCGAAAGCACTTCGCGCACATCCTTGCCGATCCGCGACTTGTTGGACTGCGGCGGGTAGACGTTGCTGACGATAAAGCCGGGGGCGACGGCGACGTTGATGAAATGCGGGTTCTGGATCAGCAGCCAGTTGATCTGCCGCTCCATCTCCTCGGCATTCGTGCGGGCGCTCAGCGAAATCATGTTCGAGAGGTCACGGACGATGGTGATGTCCATGTTGATCTGTGCAGCCATGCGGGCGCGAATCAGATTAGTCTCGTTTTCCGTGCGGATCTGCAACTCGCGCAGATGCGCGGCAGTATTGGCGCGATCAAGGGTGATGCCGACAGCAACGATCATGAACGCTACAAAGCCGGAGACCAGCAGCGAAAGCCATGTATTCTTGAAAATTCGCCGCAGTTGCCTGTTGCCGCCCAGCCGGAAAAGCAAAATCAGTCTCCCTTGTTTAACGGCAACTGTAAGAGGAACTTGTTAATTTACGATTTCCTGCAATTTTATATTTCGGACGCCAAAAGAACCGGGGATAATGGTTAATCACTGCTGCTGATTATTGTTAAAATGCTATTCATCAATTGGGCGGCGAAAGCCATTGTTCCGGGCAATTTTTGCCATATTCAGAGGGTTATCTGTGTTCCATAAGATTTTTGAGTCGAGTGTGAAGAGGGTCGCCGCGATGCGTTTTTTTGTTGCCACGCTGTTGGCCACCGCCAGTTTCCTGTCGCCGATCAGCGGTTTTGCTGAAAGCGCCGACGTCGAGGCGACGATCAAGAAGGTCGATACGGCCAATCTCAGCCTGACGCTCGACGACGGCAAAACCTATCAGGCGCCGGAAGAATTCAATTTCGATGGTTTGAAGGCCGGCGTGAAAGTGGTGATCTTCTATACTGAGGTCGATGGCAAGCGCGTCATCAACGACCTCGATATCGTCCAGTAACCGGGATCAGATCCAGCCGATCAGCCGTTCCGCCCTGTTGATCTTCAAGATCCGGTCCTGCGGAATGTCGCCTTCGGCGGCTTCGTGCTTCGGCACATCGGCAATCATCTTGAAAAGACTGCGAATGACGCCGCCATGCGTCACGCAAACCGTTGGTTTATCAACAGAATTTAGCCAGGACGCAATTCGCCACGACATGATCTCGTAGCTCTCGGCGTCGTCGCCGGGCGGAATGAAATCCCATTTGTTGAGGTTGCGCTCGGTGACGCGATCACGCTGCGTCGCCTTCAATTCCTTGATCGTCGAGCCTTCCCAATCGCCGAAGGAAACCTCGACTAGCCGTTCGTCGGTGCGGTAGGCCTTGGGATCGACGCCCATGGCCTCGCGGATGATTTCCATCGTCTGGCGGGTGCGGGTCAGCGGGCTGGCAACGAAGTCGAAGGGGATACCTTCGACCTTCAAAATCTCTCCGAGATCGATGCCGTTCAGCCGCGCTTGTTCGCGGCCGATGGGGTTCAGCGGAATGTCCTTCTGTCCCTGGAGACGGCGTTCGGCATTCCAATCGGTCTGGCCGTGTCGGACCACATAGATAAGCACGGCATGTCCCGTTTCTTGGAGTTCGGTCAGTCCTTGATAACCGAAATATCGGGCGCGTCCACAGCCTTCATGCCGATGACATGGTAGCCGCTGTCGGCGTGGTGAACTTCACCGGTGACCGAACGCGACAGGTCGGACAGCATATAGAGGCCGACGTCGCCGACTTCTTCGATGGTAACCGTGCGGCGCAGCGGAGCGTTGTATTCGTTCCACTTCAGGATGTAGCGGAAGTCGCCGATGCCGGATGCTGCGAGCGTCTTGATCGGGCCTGCGGAGATCGCGTTGACGCGGATGTTCTTCGGTCCGAGGTCGACGGCCAGATACTTGACGCTGGCTTCGAGAGCGGCCTTAGCAACGCCCATGACGTTATAGTTCGGCATCACCTTCTCGGCACCGTAGTAGGTGAGGGTGAGCAGCGAACCGCCATCCGTCATCAGCTTCTCTGCGCGGCGTGCGACCGAGGTGAAGGAGAAGACGGAGATCTGCATCGTCTTGTTGAAATTGTCGGCAGAGGTATCGACATAGCGGCCGGTCAGTTCGTCCTTGTCGGAGAAGCCGATGGCGTGAACGACGAAATCGATCTTGCCCCACATCTTTTCGACATTGGCGAAGACTTCATCGATAGTGGATTCGTCGGAGACATCACAGTGGCCGGCCAGAACGCCGCCGAGTTCGGCAGCCAGCGGCTCTACGCGCTTCTTCAGCGCCTCGCCCTGATAGGTGAAGGCGATTTCGCCGCCCTGTGCATGAATAGCCTTCGCAATGCCCCACGCGATCGAGCGATTGTTCGCAACGCCCATGATGACGCCGCGCTTGCCTGACATGAGGCCTGTTGCTTGAGCCATATTTTGCCCCCTAATGAACCAATTCAAACGTGCCTATGGCATAGGCAGCTAATCGGTTCAAGATTGCGAGCAATCATCAACTGTTAGGGATCGTAACAAAGGGTGCTCTTGTCACGAAAATTTCACAGGAAAAGCCCTTCGCGCATGCTTCTCATCAGGTCGGTGACTTTATCGTCAGGTTTTTCCCACAGAATAATGCGCAACTCGACGACGAGATCGCCTTTCGCGCCGTTGCCGTCAGGCAGGCCCTGGCTCTGGACGCGGATCGATTTGTCCGATCCGGACCATGCCGGAACGCTGACCCGGACCTTGCCGTCAGGCCCGTCGATCTCGGCTTCCGTGCCAAGCACGGCGTTTTCGATCGTCAGCGGCAGAACCGTGTGCAGATCGTAGCCGTGCACCGTAAATTTCGGGTCGGATGCGATGCGCACGCTGATTACAGCGTCGCCGCGTTGCATGTTCGGCAGTTTCAGGCCTTGACCCTTGAGGCGGATCTGCTGGCCATCGGTCGTCCCTGAGGACAGCGTGAAGCTTGCCTCCTGGGCTTCGCCCAGCTGAACGGTGATACGGTTGCCTTTCAGGATGTCTTCGATCGTCACGGTCGCCTGGGCAAACTGGTCCGGCGCCTTTTCGGGTGCCGGGGCGGCCCCGGTGAACCGGCGCACCAGCGATGTCAGAATGCTGAAGGGCTGCAATATGTTGGCCGCTGCTGCAGCGGCAGTCGCGTCAACGCTTTCGACATCCGGTTTGGCTGTGTCCGGTTCGCTCCTGGGGGCGGCCTCAGGTTCGGCAGGCTTTGGCCTTGCCTGGGATTGAGCCTGCTGTTGCTGAGCCTGACCGGTCGCGCCGGCGCCTGCAGTCTTGGCCTGCGCGTTCGCCCCGAAGATGCGCTCGACGACGTCTTCGGCACTTTCGGCGCCTGCGGCCTTCTGTTTCTGCGCTTCCTCGGCTGCGGCCTTGGCCGCCTTTTGGGCGTTGGCGCGCGCCAGCTCTTCCATCACGCGTTCGGCATTTTCCTGCGCCTGTTTGGCGCGGATAGCCGCTTCGCGCGCCGCCTGGCGCTGCTGCATGATGGTTTCGCCGCTGACCTTCGCCGCTGCCATGCGCGCCGCGGTGTCGAAGAGGCTTCGCTTCTTCGGATCCTTCAGCGTTTCATAGGCACGGCCGACCTCGGCGAAACGCGCCGTGGCGTTCGGGTCGCTCTGATTATGGTCAGGATGAACCGCCTTGGCCATATTGCGCCAGGCAGCCTTGATTTCGTCAGTTCCTGCGTCCCTCTGGACGCCCAAGACCTTATATGGATCGCGCATAGTAATCCGCCGGTGTCCGATCCGGCTGCCACCTCTTGGCAACCGGAAGCCCAATAACAACTCTTTGCGCGCCATCCGGTTCAACCGGACCTCGCGCTTATGGGCTGGATCGTGCGGCAGAGTTGCTAATCACTTATTATTTTCGCCGCCGGTGCCGGTGGCTTTCGCGGCAAATGGTTATCGTTCTGCTAAGCATTGTCATGCCGCAGTCACACGCATTAAGCATTCCTGTGGAAAAAGGTTCAGCCTTCCGGCTGGAAGCTCAAAAGCTGCCAGTTGCCGCCGCCGACCAGGCAGGTCTTGCCCATGAACTTGGCAATGCCGTCATAGGAGTGGCGGGTGGTGCGGAACTGCCGGCAGACCTGGCCGGAATCGTTGTTCTCGACGATCGTGTCGATCACGCCGGCGCTGCCGGTCGAGGCGTTGGCCCAGGCCAGCGGCTGCGCGCCGACCTTGCCGACATCAGCGGAGGTCACGGCGTTGCGCACGGTCATTTCGTCTGAAAGCGTATCGGTGCTCGGCGGATTCTGCGGCACGGTGCCGGTTGAGACGGAACGGTCGACCTTGGAATCGCTGAGGAAGTCAAAACCACCGGTCATGCAGCCTGACAGCGAAAGTGTCGCCATGCCGATGAGAAAGAGCGAACCGCTGCGGCGCAGGAAGCCCTTTGTATGGTGAGTTGACTTTGCTATGACTTCCACCCTGTGTCCTGTCCAGTCGTGAATAGCTGGGCATTTAACCTGATAACCCGGGGCATTTGAGCTAATATGTCGGCAAATGAGTTAACAAGCAGTGACTTTACCGAACGCGGCGAACCATTCAAGCTTTTCGCGGAATGGCTGAAGGAAGCCGAGGCTTCGGAGGTCAACGATCCCAATGCTGTCGCGCTGGCAACCGTCGATGAGGCTGGTCTTCCCAATGTCCGCATGGTCCTCCTGAAGGGATTCGATACCGCAGGCTTCGTCTTCTACACCAATTTCGAGAGCCAGAAAGGTCGCGAAATCTTGGGACAGCAAAAGGCGGCCATGTGCTTCCATTGGAAGACGCTGCGCCGCCAGGTGCGTTTGCGTGGTCCGGTGGAAGTCGTAACCGACGAAGAGGCCGACGTCTATTTTAAATCGCGCGCCCGTGGCAGCCGCATCGGTGCCTGGGCATCGAAACAGTCCCGTCCGCTCGAAGGCCGCTTCGCACTTGAGAAGTCGGTTGCCGAATATACCGCCCGTTATGCGATTGGTGAAATTCCGCGCCCTGCCTATTGGTCCGGTTTCCGTATCAAGCCCGTTACGATCGAGTTCTGGAAAGACCAGAATTTCCGTCTCCACGACCGCATCGAGTTCCGCCGTGCGGAGCCCGAGGGGGATTGGGAAAAGGTCCGGATGTATCCGTAACCTCTTATTTTCCCATCAGTTTCAGGGGAATGCCTGAGGCCAGCGCCGAGACGTAGCGCGGCTTCTGGTAGAGGCCGTTCAACGACAGACGCGGCAGGTAATGGGTGCCGCCGGATAGCCCGGTCCTGATAACGCCGGGTTGCGTCGTCACAGACACCGTGAAGCCGAGCCCGGCGGCAATTGCCGCCTCGCGTTGCGTCGCCGCCTCCCGGGTGCCGTAAGGAAAAGCGACCGTCACGGGCCGATGGCCGGTAACCACTTCTACGTGATCGGCCGAAATCCGCATCTCATCGCGAGCGTCAGCTTCCGGCAGCCGGGCAAGTGCGCGGTGACTGATCGTGTGCGCGCCAAGCGAGGCGAGGGGGCTCGCCTCCAGCAGGTTGAGTTCGGCCTCGCCCATCACCAGATCATCGACGATGCCGAGCGGATCGATCTCGTGCTGCCGCGCCAGCGCGTCGAGCCGCGCGATCGCCGCCGTCTCGTCGGTGCTATGGAGAAAGGCCGCAAATCTCGCGAATGCCGCGTATTGATCGGCCGGATTTTCGAGCGTGAGCACCTCGTCGCCGCTCCCGAAATCGAAATGCAGCAGATCGGCGCGGCGCAACAGCAGTGTCAGCGTTTCCCACCAGATACTGTGCGTGCGCTCGGTCAGGCCCTTGGCCACGAAGATCGTGAACGGAGCCTCGTGCTTCTCGAAGATCGGATAGGCGTGGACGAGATTGTTGCGATAACCGTCGTCGAGCGTGAAGGCCGCAAAGGGCGCATCGCCTGCCGGTGCAGAGAGCAGGGCAGAGACGTCCGACAGCGCCACAAAGCGATAGCCATCCTTCGTCAGCCGCGACAGCGCAGCATCGAGGAATTCCGGCGTGATTTCCAGATGCGCATTGGGTTCGAAGTCATGCGCCTCGTGAGGGCGGACATGGTGCAGGGTGAAGATGGCGCCACGGCCGCGCGCGCCACGCATCAGTCGCGTAGCGCTGATCAGATGCGCCGCTTCAAGGCCCGCGGTGATGGCGGCCTTTTTCACCCTTTTTTTCCACAATCCCTGCATGTCAGCTCCGTGAAAGGTCCGGACCCTACCAATTCTGGTGTTAAACCTTGCTGAAGATTGCTTTTCGGACTGAAATCTTTACGTTTCCTTCACCACGGGTGGAAAAAACTCAGAGAACCAGTGTTCGTTGCCTCAAAGTCGCGCCAAAGTGCGGGCTTCTGTCACAGAACGGGACACATTTTGGCAATGCTGCGCGCGCGTGGCACCTAGAGGGGAAATCCATGAACAGGCTGTTGGCCACACTCTTGACTGCGACGCTTGCCTTTTCGGCACCCGTTGCGGCGATCGCCGGCAACGCCTCTTTCATCCTCGATGCCCGCACAGGCAAGGTCCTCGCTTCCGAAAATGCCGACGTGCTGAACCACCCGGCATCGCTGACCAAGATGATGACCCTCTATCTCGCCTTCGAAGCGATCAATCGCGGAAAGCTGAGCTGGGATAGCCAGATCGTCATGTCGAAATATGCAGCCAGCCGCCCGCCGACGAAACTCGGTGTCCGCCCCGGCGGCACGATCACCGTGCGCGAAGCGGTCTATGGCATGATCGTCAAGTCGGCCAACGACGCTGCCGCTGCCATGGGCGAAAAGCTTGGCGGTTCGGAAAGCAACTTTGCCCGGATGATGACGCAGAAGGCGCGTCAGCTCGGCATGAGCCGCACTACCTTCTACAACGCCTCGGGCCTGCCCGACGCTCGCCAGGTGACGACGGCCCGCGACATGTCGACCCTCGGCGTGGCGCTGATCCGCAATTTCCCGAAGGAATACCAGCTGTTCTCGGTGGCTTCATTCAATTTTCGCGGCAAGATGATCCGCGGGCACAACAATCTCATGTACCGCTACGAGGGGATGGACGGCATCAAGACCGGCTATACCAATGCCTCCGGCTTCAACCTCGTCAGCGCCGTGCGCGATGGAAACCGCCGCGTCGTCGGCGTCGTTCTCGGCGGCCGCACGGCCCGCAGCCGCGATGCCCAGATGGCAGCGTTGCTCGACAAATATCTCGACCGCGCATCGGGTGGCGCCAAGCTGGTTGCCAGCGCCGGCAGCAAGCCGCAGCCGGCCGCTCCCGTTGAAGTCGCTTCCGCTGCCGATGATGGCGATCTGCCGGTTCCGGTGAACGCACCGCGCGCCCAGGGCGATGCCGAGGCGATCCCCTTCGCACTCGGTTATAGCGGCACCACCGTTCCACTCGACCGTCCGGCTGCTCTCGACAAGATGGGCAAGGGCGGCAAGCTGCAGGCATCGTCCAGCGGCTGGCAGATCCAGATCTCCGCAGCGCCAAGCGCCGAGGCCGCACAGGCCCTTCTGGCGCAGGCCAAGACCGAAGGCGGCGCGGCACTGAAATCCGCCTCGCCGTTGACGGAAGCCGTCGGCTCCGGCGCGAGCGCCGTCTACCGCGCCCGCTTCACCGGCTTCGGCAGCCGCGATGCCGCCGCCGCTGCCTGCGACGCCCTGAAGAAGCGCTCCTATGACTGCGTGATGGTCGGCGGCAACAGCTGATCGAGACTGGACAACAGCCGGGAATCACGGTTCTCCTTCATGAGTACGGAAGGAGAACGAAATGCTGTCAGAGCTTGCCGAAAAATTCGAGGCGGCGTCGAAGGCCTATGCCGAGGCGAACGGCGTGGAGCGCGATCGCGACTGGTTTCTGCTCAAGCTTCAGGAGGAGATGGGTGAGCTCACCCAGGCCTGGAACCGCCTGACGGGGAGGGGACGCGCCAAGGGCCGGACATCCGCCGAGATGAAGCAGGACCTCGCCGACGAGACCGCCGATCTCCTCGGCCACATCCTCCTCTTCGCCCGCCACAACGGCATCGACCTCGCACCCTCGGTCGAGCGGAAATGGCTGTTTAGGCCGTGAATACGCGGAGTTACTTGCCGAGTGCCCGCCGGTAGAACTTGCTATCGACGCCCATGACAGGGAAGGCGCGGGGGAGGTCGTTCCGGCTGATCTCGCTGAACCCGTTCTTTTCGTAGAACCGGTGGGCGGCGAGGAACCGGTCCGTGGTGCCGAGGAAGATATCGGTGATCTCATGCTCCCCGGCATGCGCAAGGAGCGCGTCGAGCAGGCGGGCGGCGACATTGTGCTCGCGGCCGCGCACATGGGCCGCCACGAACATCTTGCGCAACGCCGTCTGGTTATTGCCGATATCCTTGAGCCCGAGCGTCCCGACGATCGTTCCGTCGAGTTCGGCGACCCAGAACTGCCCCTTGCGGGCCTGATAGAAGTCGGGGATCACTGCGAGATCGGGCTGGTCGTCGGCGGTGATGGCGATGCCGAACTCATCCCGCTGGATCGGCAGGATCACCGAGAAGACGCCGTCAATGTCGGCGATGGCAAAGGGCCGTATCAGGATCTCGCGCATCGCCGTCTCCTGAGGTTGTTAGGTTTGCGTACCGCCAACAGTAACCTGGTCCATGCGCAAATGCGGCTGGCCGACACCGACGGGCACCCATTGTCCGGCCTTGCCGCAATTGCCGATGCCGGTATCCAGCTTCATGTCGTTGCCGACCATGGAGATGCGCTTCATCGCGTCAGGGCCATTGCCGATCAGCATCGCGCCCTTGATCGGCGCGCCGATCTTGCCGTTTTCGATCAGGTAGGCCTCGGTGCAGCCGAAAACGAACTTGCCCGAAGTGATATCCACCTGGCCGCCGCCGAAGGAGACGGCATAGATACCCTTCTTGACCGAGGAAATGATCTCCTCGGGCGTCTTGTCGCCGCCGAGCATATAGGTGTTGGTCATGCGCGGCATCGGCACATGGGCATAGCCCTGGCGGCGCCCGTTGCCGGTCGCCTTCATGCCCATCAGCCGGGCATTCTGCCGGTCCTGCATGTAGCCGACAAGCTTGCCGTTCTCGATCAGCACGTTATAGGCCGAAGGCGTACCCTCGTCATCGATAGTGATCGAGCCGCGGCGGTTGTCGATCGTGCCGTCGTCGACGACAGTGACACCGGGAGCGGCGACCATCTGGCCGAGCAGGCCGGCAAAGGCCGAGGTCTTCTTCCTGTTGAAATCGCCTTCCAGCCCGTGGCCGACGGCCTCGTGCAGCATGACGCCGGGCCAGCCGGAGCCGAGCACCACATCCATCGTGCCTGCAGGCGCCTCGATGGCTTCGAGATTGACCAGCGCCTGGCGCAGCGCCTCGTCGGCGCCCGTCTGCCAGCTGCCCTCGGTGATGAAATCGCCGAAGCCGATGCGCCCGCCGGATCCGTAGGAGCCGCTCTCCTGCCGGTCGCCTTCGCCCACCATGACCGAGATGTTGATGCGGGTCATCGGCCGGATGTCGCGGACGCGGTGGCCGTCGGCACGCAGGATATCGACGACCTGCCAGCTGGCGGCGACCGAAGCCGTCACCTGCCGCACCTTGTCGTCCTTGCCGCGCAGATAGGCGTCGATATCGGTCAGCACCTTCACCTTCTCTTCGAAAGAGGGCGAGCCGATCGGGTTCTCGTCGTTGTAGAATTTCTTGTTGGTGCCTTGGGGGGCGGCGGCATAGCTGCCGGAATAGCCGCGGGTAACAGCGCCGACGGCATCGGCGGCGCGCTTCAGCGCTGAAACAGAGAGGTCGCCGGCATGAGCATAACCGACCGCTTCGCCAGCCACGGCGCGCAGGCCAAAGCCCTGCTCGGTATTGAAGCTGCCGCCCTTGAGGCGGCCGTTGTCGAACATCAGCGATTCCGCCTGCGCATGCTCGATATAGAGCTCGCCGTCATCGGAGCCGGAGAGCGCTTCGGCCACGAGCTTGCGCATCGTCGCTTCGTCGGCATCGAAGAGCGTCAGGAGGTCGGTATTCATGATGGTATGCTCCGCTTCAAAGCTGCAATGCTTCAAGCCGATGTAGGTCCGGACGGGTGTTCGAGCAAGCCCCAATCAGGCCCTTATCAGGGTAGTGCGTCGTAGCCTTCGGCAAAGCCCTTCAGATCGACCGGAATGCCGATACCTTCTTCCGGTGTCTGGAAGACGATGAAGGTGGCGCTGGTGCCGCTGCGGAAGGTCTTGAGCAGCTCATCCTCGAGCACGACTTCTGCATAGCAGCCATCGGCAAAGCAACGGACGAAATAGGCGCGGCCGATATCCTTGCCATCGACATTGAGGCCGAGGCCGTTCGGCAGCAGCACGCCGAGGGGCGCCAGCACGCGCAGGATCTTGGACTTGCGGTCGGCGGTCTTCAGCACGACGACCGAGAGGCCGACTTCAGGACGGTCTTCGGCAATCACGTTCTGCATCAGCGCGCACTGCTCGGCCGAAGCGCCGGCCGGCTTGTCGCAGACGACGGACCAGGCGCCGTGGTTGGATTTTACCGTGCCCGGTGCCTGCGGCTGGCTCTGGCCGGGAACGGCCTGCTGCTGTCCGGGTGCCGGGGGCGCGGGTTCAGCCTGTGCAGGCGGCTTGGCGGCCGGCTGCTGCTGCGCGAAGACGGGGGTGGCCGCTGCTGCTGCAAGTATGGTGGTCACGGCAAGCGACCGCGCGAGGGAACGGAAACCCATAAAAACCTCTGGATTCGAATCGGTGACGGTATTGTTGAAGGCCGTCGCCGAAAATGAAAAGACCTGCCCCGTGAAAACCGGGGGACTACGGCAGAAATAGGACCTTTCGGCAAGAATGTTCGGGCTTTGGATTGGCCCGCGTAAGGCTTTTCCGTATGATGGTGCAAATCGGCGGTAATGTTTTGTGCCTGCTTGCGAATTTGTCGTTACGCAAAAATGCCGCATAGACAATTGCTTTGGCCAGTTGCGGTCCATGGCAAACTGTGGTTTGAAGCGCAGAAGATGGCAAGGATTCTGCGTTCGATTTATGGCAGGTCAAGCGCTCGAGGGAGATACTAAGGTGATTAAGAAGGCTTATGCAGCTCTGACCGCGCTGGTCTGTCTGCTTTTTGCTTCCGGCACATATGCCGATCAGCCGATGCCGTGGCAGGCAACGCTGCAGCCGGCGGCGACGCCGATTATGCGGGAAATCCGCTGGTTCGAACAATATACGCTGTGGTTCATCGTACCGATCACGCTCTTCGTTCTGATCCTGCTCATCGTCGTCTGTTGGAAGTTCCGTGCGAGCGCCAATCCGGTGCCGTCGAAGACCAGCCACAACACGGTTATCGAAGTCATCTGGACCGTGGGGCCGGTTCTGATCCTTCTCTTCCTCGCTGTTCCGTCGTTCAACCTTCTGACCGCCCAGCTGACGCTGCCGGAAAATCCGGATGTGACGCTGAAGGCAACCGCGACCCAGTGGCAGTGGAATTACGAATATGAGGGCACCGGCGACAATCCGCTGGCCTTCGATTCCTACCTGTTGAAGGATCCGGATCGTGCCGCTGCCGGCAAGACCGACCTCTCCACCTATCCGCGCCTGCTCGCCGTCGACAACGAAGTCGTGCTGCCTGTCGGCAAGACCGTCCGCGTTCTGGTGACCGCCGCTCCGACCGACGTCATCCACGCTTTCGCGATGCCGTCCTTCGGCGTCAAGATCGATGCTGTTCCGGGCCGCCTCAACGAAACCTGGTTCAAGACCGAGCGCGAAGGCCTGTTCTACGGCCAGTGTTCCGAGCTCTGCGGCAAGGATCATGCGTTCATGCCGATCGCGATCCGTGTCGTTTCCGAAGACAAGTACAAGCAGTGGCTGACGGCCGCCGCTTCCGATCTTCCCGGGGCCTACAAAAGCCTCATGGCAGAAACCGATGGTCCGAAGACCGTCGATGTCGCCGAAAACGCTCAGTAATCTAGAAGGGACTCGGGACAATGGCTGGACCTTCCGCTCACGATCATTCTCATGATCAGCATGGCCATGACGCGCATGCGCATGACGACCATCACAATCACTCGCATACGCCGAGCTTCGTCAATCGCTGGTTCTTCTCGACGAACCACAAAGACATCGGCACGCTCTACCTGATCTTCGCGATCTTCGCCGGCATCATCGGCGGCGCGCTCTCCGTCGCCATGCGCATGGAGCTTCAGGAGCCTGGCATCCAGATCTTCCACGGTCTGGCCTCGATGGTTTACGGCTTCGAAGGCGACGCCGCGATCGACGGCGCCAAGCATATGTTCAACGTCTTCACCACCGCTCACGCCCTGATCATGATCTTCTTCATGGTCATGCCGGCGATGATCGGCGGTTTCGCCAACTGGATGGTGCCGATCATGATCGGTGCGCCTGACATGGCGTTCCCGCGTCTGAACAACATCTCATTCTGGCTGATCGTTCCGGCCTTCCTGCTGCTCGTGCTGTCGATGTTCGTCGAGGGCCCGGCCGGTGCTTACGGCGCTGGTGGTGGATGGACGATGTATCCGCCGCTCGCAACCGCAGGCCAGCCTGGCCCGGCCGTCGATCTGGCGATCTTCTCGCTGCATATCGCCGGTGCGTCGTCGATCCTCGGCGCGATCAACTTCATCACCACGATCCTGAACATGCGCGCTCCAGGCATGACGCTGCACAAGATGCCGCTTTTCGCCTGGGCCGTTCTGATCACTGCCTTCCTGCTGCTGCTCTCGCTGCCGGTTCTGGCAGGCGGCATCACCATGCTGCTCACCGACCGCAACTTCGGCACGTCCTTCTTTGCGCCTGAAGGCGGCGGCGACCCGATCCTCTACCAGCACCTGTTCTGGTTCTTCGGTCACCCGGAAGTGTACATCCTGATTCTGCCGGGCTTCGGCATCGTCAGCCACATCATCTCGACCTTCTCGAAGAAGCCGGTTTTCGGTTACCTCGGCATGGCCTACGCCATGGTCGCGATTGGTGCCGTCGGCTTCGTCGTCTGGGCGCACCACATGTACACGGTCGGTCTGTCGCTCGATGCGCAGCGCTACTTCGTGTTCGCAACGATGGTCATCGCCGTTCCGACGGGCGTGAAGATCTTCTCCTGGATCGCAACGATGTGGGGCGGCTCGATCAGCTTCCGTACGCCGATGATCTGGGCGATCGGCTTCATCTTCCTGTTCACGGTGGGTGGCGTCACCGGCGTTCAGCTGGCAAATGCTGGTCTCGACCGCTCGCTGCATGACACCTATTACGTCGTGGCTCACTTCCACTACGTTCTGTCGCTCGGCGCCGTGTTCGCCATCTTCGCTGCCTGGTACTACTGGTTCCCGAAGATGTCGGGCTACATGTACAGCGAGTGGATCGGCAACCTGCACTTCTGGGTCATGTTCATCGGCGTAAACCTGGTGTTCTTCCCGCAGCATTTCCTCGGCCTCGCCGGCATGCCGCGCCGCTACATTGACTATCCGGATGCATTCGCCGGCTGGAACTATGTTTCCTCCATCGGCTCCTACATCTCGGCCTTCGCGGTTCTGATCTTCCTCTTCGGTGTCTTCGAAGCTTTCGCCAAGAAGCGCCTGGCTGGCGACAATCCGTGGGGTGAGGGTGCAACGACGCTCGAATGGCAGCTGCCTTCGCCGCCGCCGTACCACCAGTGGGAACAGCTTCCGCGCATCAAGTAAGATGCTGGAATACCGGACGCCGCACCAAGATGCGGCGTCCGGCCTTAATGTAAGCAGGACGGAATAATGACGGTCATCGACAATCACGAGGCACTTGCGAACGAAGGCGACTTCCGCCTGTCGGAAGCAGGCGCACGCGATTATTTCGAGCTTCTGAAGCCCCGCGTCATGTCGCTGGTGGTTTTCACGGCCTTTGCCGGCCTCGTGCTGGCGCCCGGACATATCAATCCGATCCTCGGCCTCATCTCGATCCTTTGCATTGCTGTCGGTGCTGGTGCGTCGGGTGCGCTGAACATGTGGTATGACGCCGATATCGACGCTGTCATGACCCGTACCGCGCAGCGCCCGATCCCGGCCGGCCGCATCCAGCCGCGCGAAGCACTGGCTTTCGGCCTCGTGCTCTCGGGCTTCTCGGTCACCATCCTCGGTCTCGCCGTCAACTGGCTCTCGGCCGGGATCCTGGCCTTCACCATTTTCTTCTATGCCGTCGTTTATACGATGTGGCTGAAGCGCTCGACGCCGCAGAACATCGTCATCGGCGGCGCGGCAGGCGCTTTCCCGCCGATGATCGGCTGGGCCTGCGTGACCAATTCGGTCACCATCGAAAGCACGGTTCTCTTCCTGATCATCTTCCTGTGGACGCCTGCGCATTTCTGGGCTCTCGCGCTCTTCAAGATGCACGATTACGAATCCGTCGGCGTGCCGATGTTGCCGAATGTCTCAGGCGAGCGCACCACCAAGCATCAGATCGTTGCCTATGCGGTGCTGACGGCCATCTGCGGCGTCGTCCCGTCCTTGCTCGGCTTTGCCAGCTTCGGCTACGGCCTCGTCGCGACGCTGCTCGGCGCAATCTTCATAAGCTGTTCCATCGCCGTCTGGCGGATGCCGGATGGCGATCTGAAGATGATCCCGGCAAAGAAGCTGTTCGCTTTCTCGATCTTCTATCTGTTTGCCATCTTCTCTGCTCTCATGTTCGATCGCGTGGCCTCTATCCTGGTGTTCCACGCAGGAGGTTTGATTTGATCGAAACCGTCAAATTGACCGAAGCGCAGCGCAAGTCGCGCCGCAATCGCAACGTCGCGCTTGGCCTCGTGCTGGCAGGCCTTTGCGTGCTGTTCTATGCGATCACCATCGTCAAGTTCACCGGACACGGAGGCTGAGCGAATGAGCGAGACCGTGGACGCGCCGAAGAAGAAGGGCCGCAATAACGGCGCCGTCGTCATGATGTGCCTGAGCTTCGTCGTTGGCATGGGCGCGATGAGCTATGCCGCCGTTCCGCTCTACCGCATGTTCTGCCAGATCACCGGCTATAACGGCACGACGCAGCGCGTCGAGCAGGCATCGACCGTGATCCTCGACCGCAAGATGCGCGTCACCTTCGACGCCAATGTCGCTCCCGGCCTGTTCTGGGAATTCAAGCCGGTCCAGCGCGAAGTCAATCCGCGCATCGGCGAGACGATCCAGGTCAATTTCGTTGCCGAGAACCGCTCGAATGAGACCCAGCGCGGCCAGGCGGTGTTCAACGTCACGCCGGGCGAAGCCGGGGCCTATTTCAACAAGGTCCAGTGCTTCTGCTTCACCGAGACGGATCTGAAGCCGGGCGAAAAGCTTGAAATGCCGGTGGTGTTCTACATCGATCCGGAAATTACCAAGGCCGTGGAATCGAAAGACATTCACACGGTCACGCTATCCTATACGTTCTACCCGAAAGAGGGACCGAAGCCGGTGGCTTCGAATGAGGGTGGAGCGGAGAAGGTTGAAAAGAAACTTTGATTGAGGTCCGTTTCCGGCTATGCCGGGAACGAGCGAGGAAGAGATCCGGGGATACAAGATGGCCGACGCGCATCAGAAAAACCACGACTACCATATCATTGATCCGAGCCCGTGGCCGCTGCTCGCCTCGATCGGCGCCTTCATCATCACCTTCGGTGGCGTCGGATTCATGCGCTACATCAACGGCGGATCGCTGCACCTGTTCGGCATCGAATGGGCGCATCCGTGGCTGTTCTTCATCGGTCTCGCGCTGATCCTCTACGTCATGTACGGCTGGTGGGCCGATACGGTGAAGGAAGCCCACGAGGGCGCGCATACCCGCGTCGTCTCGCTGCACCTTCGCTACGGCATGATCATGTTCATCGCTTCCGAAGTGATGTTCTTCGTTGCCTGGTTCTGGGCCTACTTCGACGCCAGCCTCTATCCGCATGAAGCCATTCAGGCCTCGCGCCTCGCCTTCACCGGTGGCGTATGGCCGCCGAAGGGCATCGAGGTTCTCGATCCCTGGCACCTGCCGATCTACAACACCGTCATCCTGCTTCTCTCGGGCACGACGGTCACCTGGGCACACCACGCGCTGCTGCACAACGACCGCAAGGGCCTCATCCAGGGCCTGACGCTCACCGTTCTGCTCGGCATCCTGTTCTCCTGCGTCCAGGCCTACGAGTACGCCCACGCTCCGTTCGCCTTCAAGGCATCGATCTACGGCGCGACCTTCTTCATGGCGACCGGCTTCCACGGCTTCCACGTTCTGGTCGGCACGATCTTCCTGGTCGTCTGCCTGATCCGCGCCATCCGCGGCGACTTCACGCCGAAGCAGCATTTCGGCTTCGAGGCTGCGGCCTGGTACTGGCACTTCGTCGACGTCGTCTGGCTGTTCCTGTTCTTCTCCATCTACATCTGGGGTGGATGGGGCGCACCGGTCGCCCACGGCTGATCCGGTCGAAAGGCTGATATTGAAAAGGCGGGTGCCAATGGCGCCCGCCTTTTTCTTTGCTCTATCGCAACCCGGCGATCCGCTCGAAGGCGGATGGCTCGGGAATGCCGATATCAAGCTGATGGCGGATCGCCTCGGCGCACTCATAGGGCGTCAGCACAGAGGTATCGAGCTCGAGATCGTAGATGCCGGGCTTGTGGACCTCGTCCTGCCAGCGGCGCACCGCTTCCGGAACCGCTGTTTCGGCCGTCGCCTTGGCATAGAGTTCTTCGCGGCCGGGCTCGTCGATCTCCCGCCGCTTCATGATGACGTCGAGCGGACAGCGCACGCCGACAAACAGCACCGGAAAGCCTTCGAGGCGCCGGGCGCAATCGGCCAGAATGCCGAGCGGCTGCGAGTACGCGTCATGATGGCCGAGATCGGCAACGACATTGAGCCCGAGCCCGGCATGGATGGCGATCGATTCGTAGAGCGCCGCGTAGAAGAACGGCACCAGTTCCTCGAGATCGGGACGCTCGCCGCCGGGCCTGAGGCCGATGCCCGGCAGATACTCGGCCGGCGTCATCGCATTGTAGCCGTCGACCCCCAGATTCATCCAGGGGCCGTCGAATTGCTGCTGGATCGCCCTCGCGATCGTAGTTTTGCCGCTGCGCGGCGCGCCGTTCAAAATGACGATCTGCGCGGCGGTGTTGTCGTTGTCCATGCGTCTTCTTCTTCTGTTTGGCGCGAATCGCTGAGGCGAAATCGCGCAGGTATTTCCCTTCGTCCTGCGGATACTCTATGGGAGAGTTAAGGCGGCTTTAGGTGAGATCGCCGTTATCGGGAATGGGTATGAAAGAAGACACAGCTCTTTTTCCACCGGTCGATCCGGTGAAGAGCGGCATCAAGGGCTGCTGCCCGCGCTGCGGCAACGGCAAGCTGTTCGATGGCATGCTGTCGCTGAAGCCGCGATGCGCCGCCTGCGGGCTGGATTATGCCTTCGCTGATTCGGGCGATGGCCCGGCTGTCTTCGTCATCCTCATTGTCGGCTTCATCGTCATCGGCTCGGTGCTCTGGCTGGAGGTCAACTATTCGCCGCCGATCTGGCTGCATATCCTGCTCTTCGGCCCGCTGACGATCATCCTGTCGCTGCTGACCCTGCGCTGGTGCAAGGGCATCCTGATCGCCATGCAATACCGCCACAATGCCCGCGAAGGACGCCTGAGTGACTGACATGAACAATCCGGCCACGCGCCGCAAGCCGCCTGTTTTCACAGGCATAGTGGTGCTGATTGCGCTCACCATCCTGATTTCGCTCGGCACCTGGCAGGTCGAGCGGCTGCACTGGAAGGAAGGCCTTCTCGCCGACATCGCGACGCGCCGAACCTCGGCCCCCGTCGAGCTCTCCGCCATCGAAGCGATGCACGCCGGTGGCACCGATATCGAATACCGCCCGGTCACAGTCACCGGCCGCTACGTCAACAACAAGGAACGGCACTTCTTCGCCACCTGGCGCGGCCAGACCGGCTTCTACGTCTACACGCCGCTGGAAATGGCGGACGGGCGCTATCTCTTCGTCAATCGCGGCTTCGTTCCCTATGAGAACAAGGAGCCGGAGATGCGTATGCAGGGCCAGCTGACCGGCCAGCAGACTGTCACCGGCCTTGCCCGCAATCGCCTGCCCGGCAAGCCGTCTTGGGTCGTGCCCGAGAATGATCTCGTCAAGAATGTCTTCTACTGGAAGGACATCGACGCGATGACGTCGAGCGACGGTTTCGATCCGGCGAAAGTCGTGCCTTTCTTCGTTGATGCGGACTCGACGCCGAACCCGAAGGGCATGCCGATCGGCGGTGTCACCGAAATCGACTTGCCGAACAACCACCTCGAATATGCCTTCACCTGGTATGGCCTGGCGGCAGTGCTGGTCGGCATCGTCGGCGTTTCCTGGTTCCGCAAGCGCAGCGGCAACGCACCGGCGCAATAGTATCGCTTCAATTCCTTCCTATATTGGGCTAGACACCCGAGACGATGGATACCGGACGTAAGATGAACATAGCAGCGAAACCTCCTCTGACGATCAGGCTTTGCGGGCCGCGTGGCTTCTGTGCCGGCGTCGATCGTGCCATCCAGATCGTCGTTCTGGCGCTGAAATCCTACGGCGCGCCCGTCTATGTCCGCCACGAGATCGTTCATAACCGCTATGTCGTCGAGGGCTTGGAAGCCAAGGGCGCCGTCTTCGTCGAGGAGCTGAACGAGATCCCTGAAGAGCATCGCGCCCAGCCGGTGGTGTTCTCCGCGCATGGCGTTCCGAAGTCGGTCCCTGAAGATGCCAACAGCCGCAACCTCTTCTATCTCGATGCCACATGTCCGCTGGTCTCCAAGGTCCACAAGCAGGCGATGCGCCACAACCGCCTAGGCCGCCATGTCGTCCTGATCGGCCATGCCGGACACCCTGAGGTCATCGGCACCATGGGCCAGCTGCCCGAGGGCTCGGTCTCGCTGATCGAGACCGTCGAGGACGCCGATACTTACGAGCCCGCCGATCCCGATAATCTCGGCTATGTGACGCAGACGACGCTGTCGGTCGACGATACCGCCGGCGTCATCGCCAGGCTCCAGCAGCGCTTCCCGAACCTGACTGCACCTGCTGCAGATTCGATCTGCTATGCCACGACCAACCGCCAGGAAGTGGTGAAGCAGGCGGCACCCGGCTGCGACCTCTTCATCATCGTCGGCGCCCCGAATTCCTCCAACTCCAAGCGGCTTGTCGAAGTGGCGCTGAGGGCAGGGGCGAAGAAATCGATCCTCGTGCAGCGCGCCTCCGAGCTCAACTGGGACGACATCGGCCACATCTCGACACTCGGCCTTTCCGCCGGCGCCTCGGCCCCCGAAGTCATCGTCAACGAAATCATCGAGGCCTTCCGCGCCCGTTTCGATGCGCAGGTGGAGCTGGCCGAGACGGTACAGGAAAACGAGCATTTCCTCGTCAATCGCGAGCTGCGCAATATCGAGCTGACATCGGCGGATATGGCGTTTGTGAATGGGTAGTGTTCTGTCGGAGGGGGTGATACCCCCCTCTGTCCTGCCGGACATCTCCCCCTCAAGGGGGGAGATCAGCTGGGAGAAATCGCTCGCTCGACATCAATTGTTTGGGGAAACCCTCACCATCTGCCGATCTCCCCCTTGAGGGGGAGATGCCCGGCAGGGCAGAGGGGGTTATCATCTCCGAGCGACCACCCAACCCGAAACGAGACCCCACCTTGGCCGTTTACACCGATATCTCCGAAGACGATCTGAAGTGGTTCCTGACGGAATATGATGCTGGCGAGCTGCTCTCCTACAAGGGGATCGCCGAGGGCGTCGAGAATTCGAATTTCCTGCTGCACACAACGAAGGATCCGTTGATTCTGACGCTCTATGAGAAGCGCGTAGAAAAGAACGATCTGCCGTTCTTCCTCGGGCTGATGCAGCATTTCTCCGCTGGCGGCCTGTCCTGCCCGCTGCCATTGCCGCGCAAGGATGGCGCGCTGCTTGGCCATCTGTCGGAGCGCCCCGCGGCGCTGATCTCCTTCCTCGAAGGCATGTGGCTGCGCAAGCCGGAAGCCAGGCACTGCCGCGAGGTCGGCAAGGCCCTGGCGCAGATGCACATTGCCGGCGAAGGCTTCGAGTTGAAGCGCCCGAATGCGTTGTCGATCGATGGCTGGAAGGTTCTCTGGGACAAGTCGGAGGCCCGCGCTGACGAGGTGGAAAAGGGGCTGTCGGCTGAGGTGCGCGGCGAGATGGATTTCCTCTCCGCCCACTGGCCGCGGGAGCTGCCGTCAGGCGTCATCCACGCTGATCTCTTCCCCGACAACGTCTTCTTCCTCGGCGACCAGCTTTCGGGCCTGATCGACTTCTATTTCGCCTGCAACGACCTGCTGGCCTATGACGTCTCGATCATCCTCAATGCTTGGTGCTTCGAAAAGGACGGCGCCTACAACATTACCAAGGGTACGGCGATGCTGGAGGGCTACCAGAGTGTCCGCCCGCTCAGCGAAGCCGAACGTGCGGCTCTGCCGATCCTGTCGCGCGGCTCGGCGCTGCGCTTCTTCCTGACCCGCCTCTACGACTGGCTGACGACGCCCGAGGGCGCCATGGTCACCAAGAAGGATCCGCTCGAATATCTGCGCAAGCTGCGCTTCCACCGCCAGATCAAGTCTGCCGCCGAATACGGGCTTTCCGAATGAAACATGTCGATATCTTCACCGATGGTGCCTGCTCGGGCAATCCCGGTCCCGGCGGCTGGGGTGCGATCCTGCGTTATGGCGAGGTCGAGAAGGAACTGTCTGGCGGCGAAGCCGAGACCACCAACAACCGTATGGAATTGCTGGCGGCGATCTCGGCGCTTTCGGCCCTCAACAGCGCCTGCGAAGTCGATCTCCACACCGACAGCAAATACGTCATGGACGGCATCTCCAAGTGGATCTTCGGCTGGAAGAAGAACGGCTGGAAGACCGCCGACAAGAAGCCGGTGAAGAACGGCGAGCTGTGGCAGGCACTCGATGCCGCCAACCAGCGCCACAAGGTCAAGTGGCACTGGGTCAAGGGCCATGCCGGCCACCCGGAAAACGAACGCGCCGACGAATTGGCGCGCATGGGCATGGCTCCCTACAAGAAGAAATAGGCCGGGCAGGGCGGGGGAGGCATCGTGCGGATCATCTCGTTGAATGCCTGGGGCGGCAAGATTTACCAGCCGCTGATCGAGTATCTCGCCACCGCGGGTGCGGATGTGCTCTGCCTGCAGGAAATCACCCGCTCGTCAGGTGTCGTGGCGGATTGGCTGGAATATCGCGACGGCAGCCATATCCTGCCGCAGCGTCCCAATCTCTTCGATGATTTGAAGGCCGCGCTTCCTGAGCATGACGGCTTTTTCGCCCCATCAACGCGCGGCGAGCTGTTCGATGGCGATCGCGCCGTCACCTCGGAATTCGGCCTTGCCACTTTCATCCACCGCTCCCTGGCGATCACCGGCCAGGCGGCGGATTTCGTCCATGGCCGTTTCTCGCCGGATGGATACGGCACCCATCCACGGGCGCGCAACGCCCATGTCGTCAGGCTGTTCGACTATGCCACGGGCCGCACCGTGACCATCGCGCAGCTGCACGGCCTGCGCGACATGGCGGGCAAAGGCGACACGCCTGAAAGGATCGCACAGGCCGAAGCCCTGGTGGCGCTGATCGGCCGCATCCACCGGCAGGGCGATCCGCTCGTTGTCTGCGGCGACTTCAATGTCCTGCCTGATAGCGCCACGTTCGGGATCCTCGGCAGGCTGGGCCTGACCGATTTCGTGACGTCCCGCGGCTTTGAGGGCACGCGAACGTCTCTCTATCCGAAAGAGGGGAAGTTTGCTGACTACATGCTGGTCTCGGCAGATGTCGAGGTCACCCGCTTCGAGGTCGTCCGCACGCCCGAAGTGTCCGATCACTGCGCCTTGATGCTGGATATCGGCTAGCCGTTTACGGCACGCGTGCTGCTCGCCGGCTCCCAGATCGATACCCGATCACGCCCACCGCGCTTGGCATCGTAAAGCGCCTCGTCGGCATGCTGCATGAATTCGGAGGGTGTCGTCGCCCGGCCGCGGCTCTGCTTGACGGCAACGCCGACGCTCGCCGTCACCCGGGTGAATTCGCTGCCGGTATGCGGCAGGTTCAGCGCGTGCAGCGCATCGCGGAACTGTCCGGCGACGCGGCAGGCATCGGCCTCGTCGGCCTCCGGCATCAGCACCACGAACTCCTCGCCGCCGAAACGGGCAACAATATCGGTGTCGCGTCTTGCCGCTTTGCGCAGGCAGTCGGTCACAGCCTTCAGGCATTCGTCGCCGGCCAGATGGCCATAGGTGTCGTTATAGGCTTTGAAGCGGTCGACATCGATCATCAGCAGGCTGAGCGGCGTGCGCTCGCGAACACTGCGGGCGAGCGCGAGCGCCAGGGCTTCGTCGAAGGCGCGGCGGTTGACGATGCCCGTCAGGCCGTCGGTTTCGGCGAGGCTCTTCATCCGGTCGGCAACGGCACGCAGCGAATGCTCGGCCTGCTTCATCGCTGTTACGTCGGAAACAACCACAAGCGCCATGCCATCGGCCGTCATGCGCGTGCGCAGGCTCAGCCATCGGCCGTCATAGAGGTCGATTTCCTCGTCCTTGTCGCGGTGCAGGTCGCGCGCGGCGGTCTCGATCCATTGCTCATCGACGGCAACGGGAAAGTTGCGGCGCTCCTGCGTCTCGATGGCCTTCCGCAGGATATCGCGGATATTGTAACCGGCGACGCGCACGACGCCTGAGAGCGGGAAGAGGTTGGAATATTGCGGGTTGGCATAAACAAGCTTGCCCTGCGGATCATACATCGCAAACCCATCCGACATGCCGGACATCGCATGCGACAACATGTTGCGGTTGTCGCGCAGCTCCCGCTCGATGCGGCGCTCCTCTGTAATGTCGCGGGTGACGCCGGCAAGCCCGATGATGACGCCGTCGCGGTCGCGCAGCGGCACTTTCGAGGTGCGGAACCAGTGTTCCCGCTCGCCTTGCATTAGGGATTCGATCTTGTTGATCTGCGCTTCGCCCCGGCGCATCAGGTCCTGTTCTTCGGCAAACAGCACTTCGGCGCGGCGTTGTGTGGCGATGTGGAAATCCGTGGTGCCGATCATCGCTTCCGGCGAGCTGAAATGGTGGTGCTCGGCGACATTGCGATTGACCACGACGAAGACGCTATCGCGGTTCTTGACGTATTGGAAATCCGGCGTCTGCGTCAGCGCCGCGGTCAGAAGATCACGGTCCTGCGCCATGTTCTCGAATTGCAGGAGCAGCGAACCGGCAACGGCGATGGCGCCGAAATTCAGCACGATGGCGGGAATGCCGACGAGCTGCAGCGTCATGGCGCTGACCTGATTGGGCAGGATCAGCATCGTCGCCAGCAGCGTCAGCGAGACGGTGGCACCAAGGATGAAGATATCGCTGAGCTTCGCCTTGCGCCGCTTCTGCAATATGCGCAGCGTCAGCGAGACCGCACCGGCGCAGGCAATGCTGATCACTCCGTCAACCGCACCCGCCCCACCCATGTAGAGCCGGAAGGCGACGGCCATGGGGATCGTCAGAATGGCCGAAGGTGCGCCGCCGAACAGCGCCGATATCGCCACTAGCGAATAGCGCAGGTCGATGAACACGCCGTTGGTCAGCGGCACCGACATCATCATCGAGGCCATCGTCCCGGCCCCCATGACGGCGCCGAAGGCGAGCTTGGTATGCAGATCGCTGAGCTGACGGAATCGGAAATAGATGTGAGCCCAGACCGAGATCACCAATGCAACGATGGCAAGATTGCCCGTTAGTATTTGCCAGGTTGTATTCATACAGTACAAGTGAACCCAGACGCGCCAATCCCCGCATTTCTAAGGCTTTTTCCTTTCAACGGGTTTAACTTAGCGATGTCTACACAAGAAAATCATGCGTCAAACTTAAACGCCTGAAACGACCGTGTTCCAAACGGACACATCCAGAAGCCGCCGGCCTTCGTATCGAGCTTTATTGAGCGACGATCCGAGGATGAGATGGCTGTGCATGCAGGAACCTGGCTTGAGCCATCCCTGGAACCGAGATTCTGGTGGCGTGTCGTGCTGTCGGCGATCTATCTGATCGCCGGTATCCTGCACATGCTGCTGCCGGGGCCATTTCTGCGGATCATGCCAGCCCTGGTGCCGTTTCCAGCCTCTGTGATTTTCGTGACGGGCGCATGCGAGGTCGCGGGCGCCGCCGGCCTGCTGTCGTCGCCCTATCGCGCTGCCGCGGGCATTGCGCTCGCCGCCTACGCGGTCTGCGTCTACCCCGCCAATATCAAGCATGCGATCGATGGATTGTCGGCGGTGGACGCAAGCATCTACGCCTGGCTCTACCATGTGCCGAGGCTTGCCTTTCAGCCTGTGCTCGTCTGGTGGGCACTTTATGCCGGAGGCGTGATCGACTGGCCGTTTGCGCTACCCAAAGCTTAAGCGGCTGGCGGTTCGCGGTCGCCAGCCGTGTGTTTCGGGCGCACCTGCCGCCAGCGCGCCTCAGCTGGCCGCCCGCATCTCCGCCAGAGGTTTCACATTCTGGTTCATCCGGAAGAGATTCTGCGGATCATAGCGTCTCTTGATTTCCGCAAGACGCCGGTAGTTCATGCCATAAGCCGCTTCCACGCGATCGGCCTCGTCTTCTGGCATGAAATTGATATAGGCCGTGCCGATCGCATGCGGCCTTGTTGCCTCGAACAGACCCTTTGCCCATCCGATACAGGCTTGGTCCATCGTCTTTTCCCGCCAGCGCGCATGGACGTTCATCACGAAATGCGAGCTGCGCTGCGGGAAGGCCGTGGCCTCGTGGCCGATCCGTCCTGCCGCGCCACCGACATGGCCGATGAAGATCTCGCATTCCGGCCCTGGCAGCTTGCGCACCGCATCGAGCAGCACGGAGATGGCAGGATCGGAAAGCCGCGCAAAATCCTGGCTCTTCCAGTAATTGCGCGCTCCGGGCGTCAGAAGCGGATCGAAGGCCTGCTGCCAGGCGGCGAAAGGCGCCGGTCCGACGACATCGGCAATCGGCTTGCCGATCGACCGCAACCCAGCGGTCGCCGTCTCACCGGCCTGCAGATTGCCGCAATAGCACATGGCAAGCACCAGCACCTCCTTGCCATGCCACTCGGCAGGCAGGAACGGCAGCGGCGGCGCCTTGCGCATCACGGCCCAGCAGGTAAGCTCGTCAGGCGCTGTTTCCAACTGTTGGCGGTATTGCTTGAGCACCATCTCCGCATCGGCGAAAGGATGGACGACGAGCCCCGCCAGCACCTCTCCCGGCAGATCGTGCAGCCGGAATTCGAACGAGGTGACCACGCCGAAATTGCCGCCGCCGCCGCGCAGCGCCCAGAACAGCTCCGGCTCTTCCTTTTCGCTGACGCGCTTCAGTTCGCCTGCCGCGGTCACGACGTCCACCGAGATCAGATTGTCGAGCGTCAGCCCGAATTTCCGGGTCGTCCAGCCGAAACCGCCGCCGAGCGTCAGCCCGGCAATGCCTGTCGTGGAGTTGATGCCGGTCGGCAGAACAAGCCCGAAGGCCTGCGTCTCCGCATCGACATCGGCCAGTGTCGCACCGGGCTCCACCCGCATGCGCCGCGTCGCTGGATCGACCCAGACGGATCGCATCGACGACAGGTCGATGACGACGCCGCCATCGCAGATCGCGTTGCCGGCAATGTTGTGGCCGCCGCCGCGGATCGCCAGAAGCAGGCCGTTGTCACGCGCAAAGCGCACCGCCTTGACGGCATCACCAGCACCGGCGCAGCGCACGATCATTGCCGGATGCCGGTCGATCATGCTGTTCCAGATCGTCCGCGCCTCGTCGTAGTCGGCATCGTCCTTGGTAATCAGCCGCCCGCGCAATGCGGCGGCGAACGCCTCTATGGTACTGCCCTTCACCCTGGTTTGGCCCCGTTGCAGGGTCGTGAGGTTCAAGTCGTCCATGATGTCCTCCCTGCGGCAGGAAGCCCCGTCCCCGCCGGGGCCGCATTTTGCGCCCCCCGGCCATGGTTAACAAGCTATCGCTAATAAATGTATCCAGCGATGGAGCGGGCCGGTTTGGCGCCCGCCTGGCGTGTTTTTATGCCGTTCATCTGCAAGCGGGGGACTATGGCTGGCCTTTGTGCGGCACGGGGTTGCCCTCGGTGGCTTTCCCACTATTCTGGCCGCAACGAAAACAGGGAGGCCACCATATGATCCTGCATTGCGTATTCTTGCGGCTGAAGGCCGCGATGACGGCCGAGGAGAAGCAGACGCTGTTCGAATCGGTCGTGGCGCTGAAGCAGGTCATTCCCGGGATCATCGACATCCAGCATGGGCCGAACGTCTCGCCCGAAGGGCTGCATGGCGGCTTTGTCGATGGCTTTGCCGTGACATTCGAGAGCCCGGAGGCGCGCGATGCCTATCTCGTCCATCCGGAGCATGTGACGGTCGGCCAGCGCATCGTCGAATCCGTCGACGGCGGCCTTGGCGGCCTGCTGGTCTTCGATCTGAATATCTGAAAGGAAAGGCCGCGGATTGCTCCGCGGCCCAAGCTCCTCAGCTCGACTTTGCGATCGCCGCGGTGATCTGGTCGACATTGTAGCGGAACATCTTCTCGTAGGTCGGAGCCGGTCCCTTGGCGTCGGAGAGAGACTCGACATAGAGCTCGCCGCCCGGCTCTGCGCCGGTTGCCTTGGCCACCTGCTTGACGAGACGCGGATCGTTGGAGTTCTCGAAGAAATACGTCTTCACATGCTCGGTCTTGATCTGTTCGATCAGCTTGGCAACGTCGGCGGCCGACGCTTCTGTTTCGGTGGAGACGCCGAGCGGTGCCAGGAAGCTCACCTTGTATTCGCGGCCGAAATAGCCGAAGGCGTCGTGGCTGGTCAGCACCTTGCGCCGGTCTTCAGGCATCGCGTCGAACTTCGCATGCGCATAGCTGTTCAGCTCGTCCAGCGTCCTGGTGTAGCGCTCGGCGTTGGCCTTGAAGGCTGCGGCATCGGCAGGATCGGCATCCGAGAGCGCCTTTTCGATGTTCTTTACCCAGATCTTCACGTTGACCGGGCTGTTCCACACATGCGGATCGGTCACGGTCTTGCCGTCCTCTTCCATGGTGCGGGTATCGATACCTTCGGAGACGGTCACCGGCGTACCCTTGTAGCCGGAGGCGGTGATCAGCCGGTCCATCCAGCCTTCCAGGCCCTCGCCGCTGACGAAGGTGACTTGCGCTGCCTTCAGATGCTTGGCATCGGCCGGCGACGGCTCGAATTCATGGGGGTCGCCATTCGGGCCGACCAGACTGGTCACTGTCACATGATCGCCGCCGACCTGTTTGACGACGTCGGCAAGCACGGTGAAGGAGGCAACGGTCTTCAGCGTTTCCGCCGAAGCCGGCATCGCCGAAGCGGCAATCAGCGCGGGCAATGCGGCTGACAGAAGCAGGGTTTTGGATCTCATGATGGTCTCCTTGGTTCAGCCCTTGAGATGTGGGCGGGGAAAATAGCGCCGGGCGAGGCCGGACGGTGCGAAGAAGATCGAAAGCGCGTAGAAGCCCGCCGCCGTCATGATGATCGTCGGCCCCGAGGCGAGTTCGAGATGGTAGGAGGCGACAAGGCCGAGATAGCCGGATGCCGTGGCGCTGACCGCGGCAATGGTCATCATCCGGGGCAGGCTGCGCGACCAGAGCTGCGCGATCGCCGCCGGCAGCATCATCAGCCCGACTGCCATCAGCGTGCCGAGTGCTTGGAAGCTCGCAACGAGATTGAGCACCACAAGCAGCAGAAACAGGAAGTGATAGAGCAAGCCGCGCCCGCCGACGGCGCGCAGATAGCCGGGATCGAAACACTCGGCGACCAGCGGCCGGTAGATGATCGCAAGCGCGAGCAGCGTCACCGACGTGATCGCACCGATTTGCGTCAGGGCAGGGGTGTCGATCGCCAGGATCGTGCCGAACAGCACATGCAGCAGGTCGATATTCGAGCCGCGCAGCGAGACGATGAGCACGCCGAGCGCCAGCGAAATCAGGTAGAAGCTCGCAAAACTGGCATCCTCCTGCAGCACCGTCACGCGGCTGACGACGCCTGAAAGCAGCGCCACCGAAAGCCCGGCGACCAGCCCGCCGATGCCCATCGCCGTGAGCGACAGGGATCCGGCAACGAGATAGCCGATCGCCGCCCCCGGCAGCACCGCATGGCTCATCGCATCGCCGACAAGGCTCATGCGCCGGAGCATCAGGAACACGCCGATCGGCCCGGAGCCGAGGCCGAGGCAGAGGCAGGCGACGAGCGCGCGGCGCATGAAACCGTAATCGGCGAAAGGTGCCAGAAAGATATCGTAGGCGGTCATGCGGCGGGCTCGCAGATCGCGGCGTCTTCGTCCCAGCGCTCGGCCATCGCCCGCGCCGTCATCAGGTTCGCTGCCGACATCACCTCCGGGGTCGGCCCCCAGCCGATCAGCTCGCGGGCGATCAGCATCGTCTCGGGGAAATGTGCCCGAACCTGCTCGAAATCGTGCAACACCGCGATCACCGTCCGCCCGTCGCCATGCCAGCGCGCCACAATGTCGAGAAGGTCCCGGGTGGTGCGCGCGTCGATCGCCGTGAATGGTTCGTCGAGCAGGATAACCTTGGCGTCCTGAAGCAGCAGCCGGGCAAACAGCACGCGCTGGAACTGCCCGGCGGACAGCGCGCCGATATGCCGGTTCTCGAAACCTTCGAGCCCGACGGCCGACAGCGCCTCGAGCGCCTTCTGCAGCTCGTTCGCGGCTACCCGTCCGAAGGCCCCGGCCTGCCGCCAGGCGCCCAGCATCACCGTATCCACAACCGAGATCGGAAAGCGCCGGTTGATATCGGCAGCCTGCGGCAGATAGCCGAAATCGAGCCGCGCCAGCCGGTGACGAATCTGCCCCGCCACCGGCCTGATCTCGCCGATGAGCGCCTTCAGGAGCGTCGATTTACCCGCCCCATTCGGCCCGGCAATCGCCGTCAGGCTGCCCTCGCGAAGGCTGCCGGAAACATGATGCACCGCCGGATGCCGGTCGTAGCTGACCGTCAGGTTATCGAGCTCGATGAGAACGGCACTCACGGCAGGATCACCGCCCAATGGATCGCCAGCCACAGCGCGGCGATCATCAACAAAACGAAACCGGCACGCACGGCAGCGGATTGCCGGAGCAGGTTGGGAAAGGGGCGGGGCATCGAAGTGCTCTCTAAAATGTAATAACGTAACAGTTATGTTATAACGAATATGGCAAAAGCACGGCGGATGCAAGCGGGAGGGCGCGGCGCCAACGACTTTCTATTAGCCTGTCAGAAAGGGAGCTTCGCCATGAAGGTATCGATCGAAAAGCAGTGGGAAGATTTCGTCGAGAGATTGGTTACCGAGGGGCGCTACCGGTCAGCCGAACAGGTCGTCACCGTAGGATTGAGCCTCGTCGCTCAGAGGAAGCGAAGCTGAAAAAGCTGCGCGATGTCATCGAGGCTTCCATCGCAGCAGGCGGAGACATCGGCGACGAAGAGCTAGGTGTTGTGTTGGAAACTCGGATCGCCGACCTGAGGGCTCAAGGGTAACTCCTTCATTCCTGTGCTCGTCACAGGAATCCAGTCACCGCGCGTCGGCGCGGTGGGGAGAGTCTTTCAGCCCAAGGACTTGGGCTGGCTGGATGCCTGTGACAGGCACAGGCATGAGGGATATGTCTTGCCAAGGGACACCCATCCCTACTGTGGGAGCGATAGCGTAATCGGCATCTTCAAAAAAGAAAGCGGCGGAACCAGCCCGCCGCCAACTGAAATAGCTTACAGCTGCTCGATCATCGCAGCCGCGCCCGACACCGTCGCCTGGCCGGGGCTTTCCTCGACGTTCAGCGACTTCACGACACCATCCTCGACAAGCATCGAATAGCGCTTCGAGCGTACGCCGAGGCCACCGGCGGAGAGGTCGGCTTCCAGGCCGAGTGCCTTGGTGAAACCAGCATCCCAGTCTGCCAGGAAGTGGATCTTGCCGAGGCCGCCGGATTGCTGCGCCCAGGCGCCCATCACGTGCCAGTCGTTGACGGCGACCACGGCGATGTCGTCGACGCCCTTGCCGAGAATTGTATCGCGATTTTCGAGATATCCCGGCAGATGGTTCAGCGAGCAGGTGGGGGTGAAGGCGCCGGGAACGGCGAAGAGCACGACCCGCTTGCCCTTGAACAGCTGTTCGGTCGAGGTCTCGACCGGGCCGTCCGATGTCTTTTCCTTGAAGGTGGCGGCCGGAAGGCTGTCGCCGATTGCGATGGTCATGAAACTCTCCTCGTTCGGATGATCAAGCGGCACAGGCCGCAGGCTGGCGGCGACTATAAAAGCCGCTCATTCAAAGGCAAGCGGTGTCTCCATGGCGCGATCGCCGTCGATGACGAGCGCACTCCAGCGCTTGCCCGAAATGCTGTAGTTCTTCGGCAGTTTGCCGATCGCCACGGAGGTCGAGAAGGTCTTGCCGTCGCGCTTGCTCATCAGTTGCTTGGTGAAGACATAGCCGCTTGGCCCGGTAACGATCACCGCCGGCGCCGTGTCGCCGCCGCCGGGCAGCGCGATGTCGAGCCAGAGTTCCTTCATGTCGGGCGAAAGCCTATGCGACACCACCTTGAAATCCGCGGATGCTGCTTCCGGCAGCGATGCCTCGGCCGTCTTCAGCAACGCTTCCTCCTCCGGCCGCGATTGCTTCGCACTCGACAGCGGCAGAGAAAACGCCGCCTGGAAGGGAACGCAGAGATCCTTGCAGATGCCGATGAAGGCAGTGGCCTTGATCTCGGCGGCCTGGTCTGCCGCCTGGAATGTCAGCGGCAGGATGACGGGTGCGTCATAGGCGATGTCGTCCACTTTGCCGTCATTGATATGCTTCGGCACCGGATAGCGCACCTCCGTCAGCGTGATGCCGCTTCCGGGCGCGACGGTGATCTGCGGCGGAATACCGCTGTTTCCGGGCTCCCGCCAATAGGTGATCCAGCCGGCTTTCGGCTCGATCTGGAGGCCGCCATGAACCGTTCCATCACGCTCCGGCGGCAGCGCGATCAGCCGCATGCGGCCGCCCTCGTTGTCGACCCAGGGGCTCATCTCCGCCCATGCGGTTCCTGCCAGGCAGCCTGAGGCTGCGGCATAAAGACAGAGGAGCCGGGCGCTGCCGGATGCGAAAGAAATAATCGTCATGGAACAAAGGTTTATCGAAAACTGCACCAGCCTGCCACAAGGACAGCAGGTCTATTTCTTCATTTTCGGTTGATTGATTTGTGACATTGCCCCATGTTTCCACTGTCGGGGCCTTTTCACCGGTCTGGCAGCAGGAGGAATTATGTCCTTATCGACGCTGAAGAACAGACGGGAACGTGGCTTTTTCGACGGGCAGTTCCTCATTGCCATGCCTGGCATGGAAGACAGGAATTTTGCGCGCACGGTCGTCTATATCTGCGCCCATTCCGACGCCGGAGCCATGGGTTTCGTCATCAACAGGCCGCAGAGCCTGACATTTACTGATGTGCTGCTGCATCTCGACATGATCAAGGACAGCGATTCCATCGTGCTGCCCGATTTCGCGCGCGATTTCCCGATCCAGACCGGCGGCCCGGTCGAGAGCGGCCGCGGTTTCGTGCTGCATTCCGACGATTATCTGAGCGATTCCAGCATCCCGGTCAGCGACGATATCTGCCTGACGGCAACGCTCGATATCGTTCGCGCCATCTCCAAGGGCGGCGGCCCGAAGCGGGCGACTATGCTGCTCGGCTATTCTTCGTGGGGGGCCGGACAGCTCGAGAGCGAAGTCGGAAACAACGGCTGGCTGACCTGCGCCGCCAACGAGACGCTGATCTTCGATCGCGGCCTCGATGACAAATATGAACGTGCTCTTGCGGGCATGGGTGTGACGGCGGCGATGCTTTCCGCCGATGCCGGCCACGCCTGAATTTCTTCGGAACGAAATCTGACAGGCGGCGTTTCCTCTCCGCAAACCCGGGCAAACCTGCCCGGTGCGATTTAGGAGGCATCTCACATGGGTAGCACCAGCGACAAGATTTCCGGCAAGACCAACGAAATTGCAGGCAAGGCCAAGCAGGCCATCGGCAAGGCCACCGACGATCACAGCCTGCAGGCCAAGGGCGCCGTGCAGGAAGGCAAGGGCAAGGCCCAGGTCGCTGCAGGCAAGGCCAAGGACAAGCTGAAGGGCGCCGTCGATCGGCTCTGATCTTTCAACGATTTCAATGACAATGCCTGTTGCGCCTCCGCGCGGCAGGCATTTTTAGTCCGTCCGGTATGCTTGGGGTAGTGCCATGAGGCTTTTCGACTGCGACAATTGCGATCAGGTCGTCCATTTCGACAATCGCCAATGTGTTCGCTGCAATCACCGGCTGGGTTTCCTGCCCGGCGACATGACGATGCATGCGCTGGAGCCGCGTGACGAGACCGCCTGGCAGCTGGTGGCTCGGCCGGAGCGCATCGTCCGCTTCTGCGCCAATGCCGGCCTCGATATCTGCAACTGGCTTGTCGCATCCGACGATCAGAACCCGTTCTGCATCGCCTGCAGGCACAACCGGCTGGTACCGAACACCAACACCCAAGACGGCATCGACCGGTGGCGGCGCATCAGCCAGGCACAGCGCCACCTGTTCTATTCGCTGCTGCGTCTGAACCTGCCACATCCCGACCGCGAGCAGGATCCGCAGGGCGGCCTCGTCTTCGATTTCCTCGAAGACACGGTTCAGTTCGACGGCAATGTCGTTCCGGCGATGACCGGTCACGAGGAGGGGCTGATCGCCATCCGCGCCGCCGAGGCCGATGACGTGACGCGCGAACTCGCCCGTAGCGCCATGGACGAGAATTACCGCACGCTGCTCGGTCACTTCCGGCACGAGACTGGCCACTTCATCTGGAACAAGCTGGTGCGCGACCGCGGCGCCTTCGATGCCTTCCGTGCCACCTTAGGCGACGAGCGTCAGGATTATAGTGCGGCGCTGCAGAGCCACTATGCCAATGGCGCTACTATCGGATGGCAGGAAAGCTATATCAGCGCTTACGCCGCCTCTCACCCATGGGAGGATTTCGCCGAGTGTTTCGCGCACTATCTCCACATCGTCGACACGCTGGAAACGGCGCGCGCCTTCGGCATCGCCATCGATCCGCGTGGTCATGAGGAGATGGCGGCGGAGGTGGACTTTCAGCCCTACCGTGCAAAGAGCGCCGGACAGCTCATCAGCGCCTGGATCCCGCTCAGCGTTGCCATCAATGCCATTCAGCGCAGCATGGGGCAGCCGGATGCCTATCCCTTCGTGCTGTCACCGCCGGTCGTTGCCAAGCTCGAATATCTCCACGCGCTCATCCAGAGCGCCACGGAAGCATCGCAGCGCTTTGCCGCCTAGGCGGTTTTCAGCAACCCGCCGGTCAGCTGGCGGAAGGCATCGACGACATTGGCGAGCACGGTTTCCGGGTCATCCGCTGCGGCAATCCACAGAGCGGCATTGAGGGCGGCGCCGTTGACGAGCCGCGCCGCAGCCTCGGCATTTACGGGCTTCACGGTTCCGTCGTCGATCAGCGCTTGGATCGTCTGCGCGGTCGTGCGCAGGCAGGCATTCTGGTTTTCCCATTGCGAGGGATCGCCGAGAACGGCGGGCCCGTCGAGCAGCATGATCCGCTGGATCTCGGGCTCCAGCGACATCTCGATATAGGCGATGGCCTCGGCCATGAACCCTTCCCAGGGAGTGGCCGCGGCGGCATGCGCCGCGCGCATCCGCACGAGGATTTCGGCATCCATCTGGTCGATCACCGCCTGCAGCAGACCTTTCTTGTCACCGAAATTGTGATAGAGCGCGCCGCGCGTCAGCCCCGCTTCCGCGGTGAGATCATCCATCGACGATCCGGCGTAACCCTTTGCCGCAAAAGCTTTTCTGGCCGCCTGGATCAGCTTCGCCCGGGTCTCTTCCATCATTTCCGCACGGCGTTTTCCAGCCACGGCATTCTCCTCGAAATTAACATACGCAACGTATGCGTATTGACATACGAAATGTATGCCAAATATATGGACATACGGAGCGTATATCAATTGCGCCCCGCATTGTGAAGCGCGGACCTCGCCGGAGAACACGGCAAATGGAACGGGCAGGCGATCGCGTCTGCCCGAGGGTCCGCTATTGTCATCAGGAGTGAACATGACCAAACGCGAAGCAATCTTCCCGGCCGGCCGCCACGCGCTTTACGCCGAACACCGCTATTCCGCAGCGATCCGCTCCGGAGACCTGCTGTTCGTCTCGGGGCAGGTGGGCAGCCGTGCCGACGGCTCGCCGGAGCCCGACTTCGCCCGCCAGGTAGAACTGGCCTTCGAAAACCTGAAGGCCGTCCTGAAGGCTGCGGGAGCGACGCTCGATGACGTCATCGACGTCACGACCTTCCACACCGACCCGCAAAATCAGTTCGAGACAATCATGGCGGTGCGCAACCGCATCATCGGCGAGGCGCCATATCCAAACTGGACTGCCGTCGGCGTCAACTGGCTGGCCGGCTTCGACTTCGAGATCAAGGTGATCGCAAGGGTTCCGCAGGCGGCCTGAGCAGGGGCCTAAAAGCAAGAGACCCGGCATTGTGCCGGATCTCTCATTTCACATCGATGCGGACAGGCTCAGAAATCCCGCTCCAGCCGGACGAAGCCTTCGACATAATGCGAGTCGTCGGTGCCCGGGAAATCGTGATTTTCAGCCACATAGGTCGCAGCCGTATGCAGTGTCAGGTCGTCGACGATCTTGTAGTCGAACGTCACGCCGCCGCGCCACATGCTGCCATTGTGATATTCGTCGTCGGCCTCACGGATCCTACCGCTATACTGCGCCTCCGGCGTTATGGTGAACTTGTCGTTGATCTTCAGCGCATATTGCGCGATCACCGACCATTCGCTTGCCTGGTAATAGGTATTCGGGCCGCTCGAATAGATGCCGGCAAGCTCGAACAGGCCGGGGCCGATTTCCGCTCCTATGCGGGCTGTGACGGAGCCATCCTGCATAGCAGCGTCATAGCCGCCATAGACCTGCCAGGTGAACCCTCCAGCCTTGCCGCCGACCATCGCGTCGATGCCGAGACCTCTCTCGGCTCCGTCGAAGTCCGCAGGGAGTTCATCCAGCGACAGGCCAGCATTGAAGCTGTCGCTGTCATATTCGTAGCGGATCGCATTCCATTTGGTGTCGTTACCGGTCATCAGATCAGATTCACCGGAGAAGTCGTTGTCCCACCAGCTTGCGAAGCGGCCGGCGCGGATACCGGCAAGCTCCAGATAGGCCTCGTCGATGATCGTATTGTCCGTGCCATAGGCGGCGGCATTCGACCAGCCCACAAACTCGGTGGTACGCGTGGCGGGACCGCCGCCGCCATAGTAGTTGGATTCGAGAACGATGCGGCTCGTCAGCGGGCCGTATTCGGTGTCGCTCTTGGCATCGACGCTCACATGGGCGCGGGTGTGACTTTCCCAGTCCTCGCCACCGGCGCCACCCGGCCCGTTGTTCTCATAACCGTCCCCAAAGCCGTAGCCGACTTCGAAGCGCAGATAGCCGCCGATCTTCAGGCAGGTTTCGGTGCCTGGAATGTAGAAGTAGCCTGTTCCGTACGCGTCGCAGACGCGGACATATTCCACGGATTCCGGCTCGGCGGCGACGATGGCGTCGGCAGCTTGAGCGCCGGAAACTGCTGCAAATGCAGCAGCGGAGCCGAGAAGAAGGCTCTTTATGTTCATGCTGTGTCTCCGTTTTGCAGACCGGCACTGTGGCTGGCCCGTATGTGGCGCGAGGCGTGCGGTGCCGCGAGGGGGACGCCGGAGAGGGAACGCGCCGATTGGCAACGGAAACAGTAAGCTCGCGGAGAACGGGCTCGTCAATTATATGCTAAACGCATATGTATAAAAAGTGGCAAAGCGCCACAAACGTGACGCCTTTGCCACATCGTCCTGTCACAATCTGCAATCGGAAGAATGGCCTGCGCGGGATCGTTTCCCGCATAGGCAATGGAGCGGCTTACGCCCGCTTCGTCAGCGGAAACCGTTCCTTCAGGAGCCGCAGCACCGATTCCGCCGGCATCGGGGGGCCGAAGAGGTAGCTCTGGCCGTAGCTGCAGCCCATCTTCGCAAGCTCGATCGCATCCTCGTTGGACTCGATGCCTTCGGCCACGACCTTCATGTCCAGTTCGCGGGCCATGTTGATCACCGAGCGCAGGATGGTGGCCTTCTTGTCGGTATTGTCGCGCACCAGCGCCTTGTCGAGCTTGATGGTGTCGAACGGGAAGCGCGTCAGGTAGGAGAGGGAGGAATACCCCGTGCCGAAGTCGTCGAGCGCCAGGCCGAGGCCCGCCTCTTTCAGCTTCTGCAGCACCAGGCGCGCCTGTTCCGGGTTCTCCATCACCATCGATTCCGTCAGCTCCAGCTTCAGGCGCGAGGGTTCGCAATGGGTCTTGGCTAGCACCGAGCGCACATCGTCATAGAGCTCGTTGTTGAGCAGCTGCACGCTGGAGAGATTGATCGACACGAAGATCGGCAATTCGCCGGTCTGGTTCTGCCAGCCCATCAGGTCGTTGGTCGCCTGTTCCAGCGCAAACAGCCCGAGCGGGCCGATGATGTCGGAGGCTTCCGCGATCGGGATGAACTCGGATGGCGGGATATTGCCGCGCTTCGGATGCTCCCAGCGCATCAGCGCCTCGAAACCGGCGATCTCGACATCCTCGAGCCGGGCGATCGGCTGATAGACCATCGACAGTTCCTTGCGCTCGATGGCGCGGCGCAGATCCGATTCCAGCTGCAGCCGGTCGGCCCCGAAATCGCGGAATGCCGGGCGGAAAGGCTCGACGCGATTGCCGCCGGCGCGCTTGGCGCGGTACATGGCCAACTCGGCGTCGCTCAGCATGCCGGCCGCATTCTCCTGCTGGTCGACCCAGGAGGAAAGGCCTATCGACGCGGTCAGGACGATCTCGCGATTGGCAAAGTTGATCGGCACCATGATCGCCTTGCTGATCGCATCGGCGAAATCGGCGATCTTCGCCGGATCGCGCTCGGAGACCAGGATCAGGCCGAACTGGTCGCCCGCCAGACGCGCCAGCGTGTCCTGCGCCTTCAACAGACGGCGCAGGCGCCGCGTCAGCGCGATCAGGATATTGTCGCCCGCGGCAACGCCGAGTGCATCGTTGACCAGCTTGTAGCGGTCGATATCGATCACCATCACCGTCGGGCGCAGCGTATCGCCCGAAGGCGCCAGCGCCAGCACCGATTGCAGGCGGTCGATGAACAGCTGGCGGTTCGGCAGGCCGGTGAGGTTGTCGTGCAGCGCGTCGTGCAGCAGCCGCTCGATGGAATTCTTCTGCTCCGTCACATCGACGATCGTGCCGACGCAGCGGATGATTTCGCCGTTGGAGCCGAGCACCGGCCGGGCGCGGATCAGCAGCCAGTGAAAATGGCCGTCCTCGGCGCGGATGCGGAATTCGTGGTTCAGGCGGCCGCGGCGATGTTCGAGCAGCACGTCGAGCGTGGCGCGGAAGCGGTCGCGGTCGTCAGGATGCAGCCGCGGCAGCCAGTTGCGCGCCGCGCCATGCATCGTTCCGGGCGACAGGCCAAGCTTCACGGAAACATCGGGAATGGTGACGACGCGGTCGCGCGCCACGTCCCAGTCCCAGACCATGTCGCCGGAGCCGGTCAGCGCCAGCGACTGGCGTTCGAGATCGGAAAACAGACCCTGCTGGAAAGCGCCGCCCGCAAAGGCGTGCTGCATCACGGTGAAGCCGATCAGCAGCACGATCAGCACCAGACCGCCGCCAAGCGCCGGCTGGATGATGTCGTTGTCGAGCCGGCCGGTGATCGTCAGCCATGCCCCGAATATCCACACCAGGATCAGCGCCCAGGCGGGCACCAGCAGAATGGCGCGATCATAGCGGTTGAGGCCGAGATAGACGATCAGCACCAGGCCCATCGTCGCTGTCAGCGCGAAGGAGAGGCGGGCGATGCCGGCGGCAATCGACGGGTCGTAGATCGCCACGCCGAAGAGCAGGGCAAGGCCGAGCACCCAGGCGAGCGTCGCGTAGCCGAGATGCGTATGCCAGCGGTTGAGGTTCAGGTAGGTGAACAGGAAGATGACGAAACTCGAGGCCAGCGCCACTTCCGCGCAGGCGCGCCATATTCGCTGGTCGGCCGAGGCGATGCTGATCAGCTTGCCGAGGAAGCCGAAATCGACGCAGATATAGCCGAGTACCGCCCAGGCGAGTGCTGCCGTTGCCGGCAGCATCGAGGTTCCCTTGACGACGAACAGGATGGTCAGGAACACGGCGAGCAGGCCGGCAATACCGAGCACGATGCCGCGGTAGAGCGTGAAGGCGTTGATGGTGTCCTTGTAAGCGTCCGGTTCCCAGAGATAGATCTGCGGCAGGTCGGGGCTTGCAAGCTCGGCGACGAAGGTGATGACGGCGCCGGGGTTCAACGTGATGCGGAAGACGTCAGCCTCGTCGCTCGGCTGCCGGTCGAGCGCGAAGCCCTCGCTCGGCGTGATCGCCATGATGCGCTGCGAGCCGAGATCCGGCCAGAAAAGCTTGGAATTTACCAGGCGGAAATGCGGGGCGACGATGACGCGCTCCAGCTGTTCTTCCGAAACGTTGGCGAGCGCGAAAACAGCCCAGTCGCCCTGGTGGTTGTCGGAGCTGGCACGTACCTCAATACGGCGCCGGATGCCATCGGCACCGGCTGCGGTGGACACCTGGAAGGCTTCGCCCTGGTTGGCGTAAATCTCGGTGGTCTTGGTGAGGTCGAGCGCCGTGTCGTCGCGCGAAATCTTCACCGGTTCAGCCGCCTGTGCGGTACCGGCGGCCAGCGCAAGCACCGACAGGAAGAGAGCTGCGATCACCGCGATCAATCGGCCGGACGGTGATGTGTGCAGCATGCGGTTCGTGGTCATCGGCTGTCGGTTTTCCTGCCTGTATCCGTATCGGTGGCGATCAGTGAAAACATCACATGGTCATGCCACTGACCGTTGATTTTCAAGTATCCGCGCAGATAGCCTTCCCGCTGAAACCCGGCTTTCTCAAGCAGGCGAATGCTCCGTGCGTTGTCTGGAATACAGGCTGCTTCGATACGGTGCAACTCAAGCCCTGCGAAGATATAGGGTATAACCAACTGAAGTGCGGCGAACATATGGCCCTGACCGGCGTGTTTCTCGCCCATCCAGTAGCCGATCATGCAGCTCTGCGCCGCCCCGCGGCGGATGTAGCCGATGGTGATGCCGCCGAGCAGTTCCATGTTCGGTTTGGAAAACAGAAAGAGCGGGATCGCCTGTCCGGAGGCATATTCCTGCTTGCCGCGGATGACGCGGGCGCGAAAGGCGCCCTCCGTCAGTTCGTCACGCCGCCAGGTCGGCTCCCAGGGTTCCAGAAACTTGCGGCTTTCGGAACGCAGCTTGTGCCACTGGTTGAAATCCTGATAGCGCGGCAGCCGCAACGCATAGCGGCTGTTCTCCAGCTCGACTGCTTCCGGCTGCCGCGACAGGAACCGAAATACCGATTTGGGCATCGATCACTCCCGGCGGGCTGAAAGCGGTCTAGCGGCTTGCCTGTTTGGATTGCGGCACATGGGCGGAGAGCGAAGCAGTGATGTCTTCCATCGGCGCAAGCTGCTCCAGCGGGCCGATCGCCGACAGCGTCGGAACGGTGTCGAAGAACAGCCGTCCGGCGAGATCGGTCAGACGCTCGACGGTGATGCCCTCGAGACGCTCCATCATCTCCGGATTGGAGATCGGACGGCCATAGAGCATCATCTGCCGGGCAATCTGGCCGGCGCGGGCGGCCGGGCTTTCCTGACCCATCAAAAGCTGGGCGCGGATCTGGGCGCGGGCGCGTTCGATTTCCTTCTGCTCGATCGAACCGGCAGACTTGTGCAGCTCGTCGATGATCACAGGCACCAGCTCCGGCAGGTTCTCGCCGCCGGTCGCGGCATGGATGCCGAAGATGCCGGTGTCGGAAAAGCCCCAGTGGAAGGCATAGATCGAGTAGCAGAGGCCGCGAATTTCGCGCACTTCCTGGAACAGCCGGGACGACATGCCGCCGCCAAGAATGTTGGCGAGGATCTGCGAACAGTAGAAGTCGCGGGCGTGATAGGCCTTGCCTTCGAAGCCGAGCAGGATCTGCGCATCCATGAGATCGCGGGTCTCGCGGATATTGCCGCCGATATAGCGCGCGGGCTCCATGACGGGCGTCGCGATCGGCGCTGTCGGCAGGCCGGCGAAGCGCTGTTCCACCATCTTCACGAACTCGTCGTGATCGACGGCACCGGCTGCGACCACGAACATCCGGTCGGTCGTGTAGTTGCGGCCGAGATAGGTGCGGATCTGCTGTGGCGAGAATGAAACGACCGTCTCCGGCGTGCCGAGAATGGCGCGGCCGAGCGTCTGGTCCTTGTAGGCGGTCTCCGAAAACTTGTCGAAAACCACGTCATCGGGCGTGTCGTTGGCGGCGTTGATTTCCTGCAGGATGACCTGCTTTTCGCGCTCCAGCTCATCTTCCTCGAACGCCGATTCCGTCAGGATGTCGGCGAGGATATCGATGGCGAGCGGCACGTGGTCCTTGAGAACGCGGGCATAGTAGGAGGTCGTTTCGGTCGAGGTTGCGGCATTTACTTCGCCGCCGACATCCTCGATTTCCTCTGCGATATCGCGTGCCGAGCGGCGCGCGGTTCCCTTGAAAGCCATGTGTTCGAGCAGGTGGGCAATGCCATGCTCGTCTTCCGTTTCGTTGCGCGAACCTGATTTGATCCAGACCCCGAGCGCGGCACTTTCAAGGTGCGGCATGGTCTGTGTCACTACTGTCAGCCCGGATTTGAGCCGGGTGCACTCAACTGTCATTGGCTATCTTTCTGCGCTGCCGAATTACGTCCGGGCATGCTTGCCGATAAAGCTTTCAACGGCCTTAAGTTCCGGATCGATGACTTGGAAGCGCTCCTCCTTAAGCATCAGATCAGCAAGCCACGTCGGGAGCGCCGGGTCAATACCGGAGGCCGATTTTACGGCCGCCGGGAACTTAGCCGGGTGGGCGGTGGCAAGCGTCACCATCGGCGTATTCGGCTTCTCGTGCTTGGCGGCAACGAAGACGCCGATCGCCGAATGCGGATCGAGCAGATAGCCCGTCTCGGCAAGCGTTTCCTTGATCGTCTGCGACACCTGCTTCTCGCTGGCGCGGCCGGCGCGGAAGTCCTTCTTGATGGCGGCGAGCGCCTTCGGGGCGATCTCGAAACCGTTCGATTGCTTCAGGCTGTCCATGGCGTGGCGCACCTTGGAAGCGTCACGGTCATAGGCCTCGAACAGCAGCCGTTCGAAGTTGGAGGAGATCTGGATATCCATGGACGGAGAGGTGGTCGCCTTGACCTCCTTCATGTCGTAGCGGCCGGTCTTCATCGTCCGCGCCAGGATGTCGTTCTCGTTGGTGGCGATCACCAGCTTGCCGATCGGCAGGCCCATCTTCTTGGCGGCATAGCCCGCGAAGATATCCCCGAAATTCCCCGTCGGTACGGTGAACGAAATCTTCCGGTCCGGTCCGCCGAGCGCGACCGAGGTGGTGAAGTAATAGACGATCTGAGCCATGATGCGGGCCCAGTTGATCGAGTTGACGCCCGACAGCTTGACCTTGTCGCGGAAGGCGCCGTCATTGAACATCGCCTTCACCAGATTCTGGCAGTCGTCGAAATTGCCGTTGACGGCAAGCGCATGCACGTTCGGCGATGTCGAGGTCGTCATCTGCCGCTGCTGCACCGGTGACACCTTGCCATGCGGGAAGAGGATGAAGATGTCGGTGCGCTCGCGTCCCGCAAAGGCGTCGATCGCCGCGCCGCCGGTATCGCCGGAGGTGGCGCCGACGATCGTCGCGCGCTCGCCGCGCTTTTCCAGCGCATAGTCCATCAGGCGGGCGAGCAGCTGCATCGCCACGTCCTTGAAGGCCAGCGTCGTGCCGTGGAAGAGCTCCATGACGAAGCTGTTCGGGCCGGTCTGCACCAGCGGCGCGATCGCCGGATGGCGGAAGGTGCCATAGGCCTCGTCGATCATCGCCCGGAAGGTTTCGGCCGGAATTTCGCCATTGGTGAAGGGCGAGAGAATCGTGAACGCGATATCCTGATAGCTCTTGCCGCGCAGCGCCCGGATGTCCTTCTTGGAGAACTGCGGCCATTGACGCGGAACGTAGAGACCGCCATCGCGGGCAAGACCCGTCAGAAGCGCATCGCAAAAGCCGAGAGAAGGGGCCTCGCCGCGGGTCGAGATATAGTCCACGTTCTTCATCCTTGACGTTATGGCCGGAAGCGATCCGGAGAAGGAAAGCAAGCGCCTGAAATGCTGCGAGCCGAAATGTGCATCAAAACGGCGCTTACCCAATCGATTTTTGTTTGCGCCGCTGATATAGACCATCGCAAACTGTGACGAAAGGCCTTGCAAACGCGACTTCGGGCCTGCCAAAAAACTTTGTAAGAGGGTGGAATAATCGTGTTCGGCAAAGTCCCGCGTCTCATCGCTTCCGCATCGTTGGCCGCTCTTCTCGCAGGCTGCAGCTCGCTTGGCATGGGCGGCGACAGCAAGCCGGCAGAGGCTTCCGCGCAGACCGGTGGCACCGCGCAGATCATGCCGATGGCACCGCAGAATCCATCTTCGACAGACAAGCCGATCGGCACCGCCACCAATGCGTCAGGTGCCGTGCAGCCGGTCGTTCAGGGCGCTTGCCCGCAGATCTACATGCGCGATCAGGATGCGATCTTCCGCACCTATGCCAAGGGCGGCAAGAAGGCTGTCGTCAACAGCGCCGCAGGCCAGCAGGATGCGCAGCCGACGGATCAGATCGTCTATCAGGCCGCATTCGGCGACTATACGCGCCAGTGCACGCTGAACGACCAGAACCTGACGATGACCATCGTTGCGCAGGTTCGCGTACTCGCCGGTCCGGCAGGCGGCCCTGGTACCGTGTCGCTGCCGATTCGCATTAGCGCTGTCGACAGCCAGGGTGCAATCAACAGCGAGACCGTGCCCTTCACCGCGCAGATACCGGCTGGCCAGACGTCGACGCAGGTCCTGTTCCGCCACGACGGCTTCAAGCTGCCGGTGGGTTCGGGTTCGCTGGTTCGCGTCAATATCGGCTTCGATCAGGGCAACGCCCCGAAGACCAAGAAGAAAGCCAAGAGCTCCTAACAGGCCGCTTGTTTCGCTTCTTCCGTCATGCTTCTGTCATGGCGGGAGAGATTATTCGCGATGAAAATCGGCATCGTTCTCAATCCGGCGTCTGGAAGGCGGGGCAGGCGGGTGTTCTGGTCCGCGTTGCGGCGTGCGCTCGAAGCCCGCTCGGCCGATATCAGCCTGCGTGAAACCAAGGGCTTCGGCGATGCTGGGCGCCATGGGCGGGAACTCGCCGAAGACGGCTGCGATCTAGTGCTGGCCGTCGGTGGCGATGGCACGGTCGGCGAGGTCGCAGGCGGTATCCTCACATCAAGGCGTCCGGGCGCGGTCTTCTCCTTCATTCCGACGGGCACTGGCTGCGATTTCGCCCGCAATTTCGCCATCCCCCGTGAACCCTCGAAGATTGCCGAACATCTGTTGACTGCACCGGTGCGCTCGGTCGATGCCGGGCTGCTGACCTGCAAAAACGAAGACGGCGTGAGCTGCACCCGGCATTTCATCAATATCGCCAGCTTCGGCGTTTCGGGAAAGATCGTCAGCGCCGTCAACGAAGCGCGGCGAGGCAGGCGGCTGCCGGGGCCGATGGTGTTCTTCTATCACAGCCTCATGCAGATCCTGCGCTACAAGCCCTGCAGTATCCGGCTGCGGCTCGATGGCGAGGATGTCTATGACGGGCCGATCACCGCCGTTGCGGTCGCCAACGGTGCCTGGTTCGGCGGCGGCATGAAGGTGGCGCCCGGCGCCGATGTTTCCGACGGGCTCTTCGATGTGGTGATCATCAGGGGTGCCGCGAGGCTGCGCGTGCTGACGCTGATGAACAGCATCTACAGCGGCAAGCATGTGAAAAGCCCGCTGGTCAGCATCCACCGGGCGCGTCTGGTCGAGGTCTGGCCGGCCGGCGAGGCGGCACCTGTCGATAGCGACGGCGAAGCGCCGGGGCATATCCCGGCACGTTTCGAGATACTGCCTGGCGCCGTCAACCTGCTCGTCTGATCAGAGCGCGCCTTCCCATTCGGAAAGTGCGGCAACGACACCCGGAAGATCGCTCATCCGCGAGATCACTGTTTCCGCACCTGCATCCGTCAGATGGTCGGCATGCGAGGGATAGCTGTGCGACGCACCGGTAAAGCCGATGACGCGCATACCGGCACTGCGGGCCGCATGGACGCCATGAACGGAGTCCTCGACGACAACGGTGCGCGACGGCGAAACGCCCATCTTCTCCGCGCCATGCAGGAAAATGTCCGGCTTCGGCTTGGTGCGGTCGGGGCCAAGGTCCTTGGCGGAAAAGATGTTCGGCGCAAACAGCGGCTTGAGGCCGACCTTGCCGAGCATCATGTCGAGGCGTGCAGAGCTCGAATTGGAGCAGATGCAGCGCTGCAGATCGAGCTTGGCGATAGCAGCGGCGACACCGGCGATCGCCTCGACATCCTGCTGGAGCTTGAGATCGAGCAGCTTCTCGGACTTGTCGAGCAGCGAGGCCGAAAGCGGGATGCTGGCATCACGCTCGACCTGTAGAAGAATGTTCTTCCAGGTCAGGCCTGCGAAGCGCTCGGCCATCTCTTCCGGGCTGATCGGGTAACCGGCCTCGGTGAGAAGGGCGGATTCGACTTGCGCCGCGATGATTTCGGAATCGACCAGAACGCCGTCACAGTCGAAGATAATGAGGTCGAAGCCCTGCATGTTCGTCCAGCCTTGTTGGGGATGGCGGCGGTTTACACGATGGCGTTCCAAAGCTCAACGGGGGCGTTGACATGGCAGCGATGCGCGCTGTGGGCGGCTTGTCGCCGCCGAATGCCATTTGCGCCGGAAGGCACCGCAGGATAGCCTCGCCAAGCCGATTCCCGCGCATTACTGGACAGCATGGCCAAGGAACCCGAAGACACGATCGCAAGCCGCATCAGCCGCATCCTGGCGGAGCGTATCGTGCATGGCGAACTGGCCGCCGGCGTCAGGCTCCGGCAGGACCATATCGCCGAGGAATTCGGCACCAGCCATGTGCCGGTGCGCGAAGCCTTCCGCCGCCTCGAAGCGCAGGGGCTGGCGATTAGCGAGCCGCGCCGCGGTGTGCGCGTTGCCTCCTTCGATCTGGAAGAGGTACGCGAAGTCGCCGAAATGCGCGCGGCTCTTGAGGTTCTGGCGCTCCGCCACGCCGCCAAGCATTTGACATCGGCGATCCTCGATGCCGCCGAGCAGGCGACCAGGGATGGCGATGCGGCGGCCGACGTGCATGCCTGGGAAGAGGCGAACCGCCGCTTCCACCGGCTGATCCTCGCGCCCTGCAACATGAACCGCCTGTTGGCGGCGATCGACGATCTGCATGCGGCAAGCGCCCGGTTCCTGTTCTCGGCCTGGCGTTCCGGCTGGGAAAAGCGCACCGACCACGATCACCGCGCCATCCTGCTGGCGCTACGCCAGGGCCGCATCGATGAGGCGGCGGTCGTCCTGCAGAAACATGTGCAATGGATCGGCCGTTCTCCCTCGGCGCGCAAGCCCGGCGAGCCGGAAGCCTTCGCCATCGTCGGCTGATTGGCTCAGGCCTCGACCGGAAAGAGCTGCAGAAACTGCCGCTCGCCTTCGGGCGAAAAGATCACGGAGCGGCTTTCGGCCGTGCGCCGCGCCCAGCCCTTGTCGAAGAAGTTGGACAGCAGCGCCTTGCCGAGGCTGCCCGCCAGATGCGCGCGTCTCTCGCTCCAGTCGAGACACGAGCGGCAGAGCGGACGGCGCGAGGATTTCAGGCCGTGCAGGTCTATGCCGATGCACTGGAACCGGTCCTCGCCCTTTGCCGTCACCGCCAGTCCATCGCCGATGGCCTCGATCGCCCCGGAGGCGACGAGGCTGTCCAGCATCCGCACGCCATAATCGCCGGCCAGATGGTCGTAGCAGATGCGTGCCTTGCGCAGCGCCGGTTCCTTTGGTCCCGGCTGGTGGCGCAGATGCCCACGCCCGGCGGCAAAGCCCATGATGCTTTCAAGCAATTTGCCGACGCCGTCATCGGCAAGCGTGAAATAGCGATGGCGCCCCTGCTTGCGCTGCGAAAGCAGGCTGCCGGTCTCAAGCTTGGCAAGATGCGCGCTTGCCGTCTGCAGCGTGATGCCGCCGGCGGCCGCAAGCTCCGTCGCCGTCAGCGCCTTCCCGCCCATCAGCGCCGTCAGCATGTTGGCGCGGGCGGGATCGCCGATGAGCGAGCCGATTTGTGCGATGTCTGGTCCTTCTTTCATACTTCGATCGTAACCGAAGCATGCCGGTGCCGCAACATGGCAAAACTCTTCTCACAACAACAGGAGAAAGAGATGCTCACCTGCTTCATCCGCTACGAGATCGACCCGTTCAAGAAGGAAGCCTTCGCCGAATATGCCCGCACCTGGGGGCAGGCGATCCCGCAGAACGGCGCCGATCTGATCGGCTATTTCGCCCCCCATGAGGGTTCGCTGACGACGGCTTACGGCGTCTACAATATCGAAAGCCTTGCCGCCTACGAAGCCTATCGCGCCAGGCTCGCCGCCGATCCGCGCGGCCGCGAGAACTATGAATTCGCCAAGCGCGAGCGCTTCATCCTCCGGGAGGACCGCATCTTCCTGAAAAATGTTTCGGCACCCCATGCCAGGCTGGTGCAGCCATGATCGCCGTCATCTTCGAGGTCGTGCCGTTTCTCGGCGAACGCCACAAATATCTCGATCTGGCGGGAGAGCTGCGCGCCGAGCTGGAGAGCATGGATGGCTTCATCTCCATCGAGCGCTTCGAAAGCCTGACGATGCGCGGCAAGATCCTGTCTCTGTCCTTCTGGCGCGATGAGGAGGCCGTCAAGGGCTGGCGCAATCGCGAAGCGCACCGCAACGCCCAGGCCGCCGGCCGCAACGGCGTCTTTGCCGATTACCGCCTGCGCATCGGCCACATTGTCCGCGATTACGGCATGTTCGAGCGCGACGAGGCGCCGGATGACAGCCGCAAGTTCCACGACACCGCCGGGGCTTGAAAGGGCCAAGACAACGAAGGCGTGCCGGCGAAAATTCCGGCATGCCACCAGTGATAGAATAAAATTGAAATATCACTTCTATCTAAAGTATTTATCGCCTTTCTATTTCAGTCACGAAGCCGTGAAAACGCTTCCATGCTTACTCTATATTATCGAATGGTGTGCATAACGGCACTATATTTTAGCTCCGAGGCATACTCAAAATGCGTTCTTTACGTCCCTTTCTCAAGGACCGGCGTGGCAATTTCGGTGTCATGACGGCAATCCTGATGGTGCCGCTGCTCGGCGCTGCAGGTCTTGCTGTCGACTACAGCGACCAGAGCGAGCTTCGGACCGAACTGATGGAGGCAGCCGATGCTGCAGCCCTCGGCGCCATCTCCCCGCAGTCGTCAGGCTACAAGGCGATCCAGTCGATGACCGGCGACGGTGAGGTCAGCATTGCCGAGCAGGATGCGCAACAGATGTTCATGGCGCAGCGCTCAAGCGGCCTTAGCCAGACTGCCGGCTCGCTGCCTATCAACGTCTCGATCAAGGTCGCCAAGCAAAGCGGCGTCGTCACCTCCACCGTCAATTTCGGCACGCAGGCGCCGACCACGTTCATGAAGATTCTGGGCATCAATTCCATGCCTGTCAGCGGCACGGCGACCGCCTCCAGCGGCGGCATGTCAAGCGCCAGCTACACCGACTTCTACCTGCTGCTCGACAATACCCCGTCGATGGGCATCGGCGCGACGCAGGCCGATATCGACGCGCTTGTAAAGGCGACCGCAAATGCCCCGGATGCCGCGGGCCGCAACTGTGCCTTCGCCTGCCATATGGTCTGGGGCAGCGGCGTCGAAAACACGGACAGCAATTATCTCATTGCCCGCGCCAACGATATAACGCTGCGGATTGACGTGGTCACCGAGGCGGTCAAGGGGCTGATGGACGATGCGGCCGGGGAAACCCAGCCGAACCAGTACCGCTTCGCCGCCTATACGTTCGGCGCCGCGGCCTCTGAAACGGCGCCCTATTACGGTATCCAGCGGATCGCAACCCTGACCGGCGATCTCTCGACCATGCGCAACGCCATTGGCCAGATCAACCTGATGACGACGCAGCATCATCAGTTCAACGAGGATGCGCTGACGAGTTTCGACACGGCGCTGACCAGCATCGGCAAGGAAATCAAGACCGATGGCGGCACCGGCGCCAGCACCGGCGACCGCCAGGAAGTGGTGTTCTTCGTGACCGACGGCCTGGGCGACAGCCGCAAAAGCAGCTGCACCGGCGGCTCCTGGTGGTCCAACCCCGATCGCTGTCTGCAGCCGATCGACCCGAAACTCTGCTCGGCGCTGAAGGATCGCGGCATCAAGGTCGCCGTGCTCTACACCACCTACCTGCCGATCCCCACCGACCCGATCTGGAACCAGGCGATCAATCCGGTCTTTGCCAAGAATATCGGACCGAATCTGAAAGCCTGCGCCACCGAGGGGCTGTTTTTCGAGGTCAAACCCACCGACGACATGGCCGCCTCGATGTCGGCCTTGTTCAGCAAGGCGGCGAGTGCCACGAGCGGCCTCAGGCTGACGAATTGAGGGGAGGCGGGCCAGGTGCCCGCCTTTTCATTTTCTGCGTGTATAGTTCGATAATTTCCCGAAATCGCTCACCGCTTCAGGCTTTGGTAACCAAACTGGGTAACCATAACGGTCAGTTAAAAGCGTAAGTGTATGAGCGAGTAACATAATGGCGTCTGTCTTTCCGCTTGCCGATCTTAAGACCTCCGTTAAGCCGGATTCCTGGATCGACACGATCATCAAGGGTGATTGTGTCGCGGCCCTCGAGGCCCTGCCGACCAATTCCGTCGATGTGATCTTTGCCGACCCGCCCTATAACTTGCAGCTCGGCGGCACGCTGCATCGACCCGACCAGTCGCTGGTCGATGCCGTCGATGACGAGTGGGACCAGTTCGCGTCCTTCGAGGCGTATGATGCCTTCACGCGCGCATGGCTGCTCGCCTGCCGCCGCGTTCTGAAGCCGACGGGCACCATCTGGGTCATCGGTTCCTATCACAACATCTTCCGCGTCGGCGCCACGCTGCAGGATCTGAATTTCTGGATCCTCAACGACATCGTCTGGCGCAAGACCAACCCGATGCCCAACTTCAAGGGCCGCCGGTTCCAGAACGCCCATGAGACGATGATCTGGGCAAGCCCGGACGCCAAGGCCAAGGGCTACACCTTCAACTACGATGCGCTGAAAGCATCGAACGACGACGTGCAGATGCGCTCCGATTGGCTGTTCCCGATCTGCAGCGGTGGCGAGCGCCTGAAGGGCGACGACGGCAAGAAGGTTCATCCGACCCAGAAGCCGGAAGCACTGCTCGCCCGCGTCATCATGGCCTCCTCGAAGCCCGGCGACGTGATCCTCGATCCGTTCTTCGGTTCGGGCACGACGGGCGCCGTCGCCAAGCGCCTCGGCCGCCACTTCGTCGGCATCGAGCGCGAGCAGGATTACATCGATGCGGCGTCCGCCCGCATCGCCGCCGTCGAGCCGCTCGGCAAGGCGGAGCTGACTGTCATGACCGGCAAGAAGCAGGAAGTGCGCGTCGCCTTCAACGTTCTCGTCGAAAGCGGTCTGATCAAGCCCGGCCAGGTGCTCTACGATGCACGCCGCCGCTACAGCGCGATCGTCCGCGCCGATGGAACCGTGGCCTCCGGCGGCGACGCCGGCTCCATTCATCGCCTGGGCGCAAAGGTCCAGGGCCTTGATGCATGCAACGGATGGACCTTCTGGCATTTCGAAGACGGGCAGACCCTGCGCCCGATCGACGATCTCCGGGCCGTCATCCGCAGTGATCTGGCGAAGGCCGAATAACGTAAGCCTCTACCGATCAAGACTACCTTCTTCCGGTGTTTGTACCTCCAGTTACGGAAGAAGGCTCATGGCGCCCGGGATCAACACCCCGGGCGCCTTTCTTTTGATCTTGCTAACTTGCCGCGTCCCATCGTTAACTGGCAGCCAATGCGTGATCTTGGGGGCTGTCATGTATTTCGCAACAGTGCTTTTGTTGATGCTGGTATTGCCCGTCGTTTCCGTGATTTCGGAAGCGGTCTTCGCCGGCAATGCCGATCTGCTTTTTCTCGTCGGCAGGTGGTTCGTGTTCTGGGGTGTCGGCCTGCGCCTTCTGCTCGCTGGTCTCAAGCAGGTCGCCCAGCCGTCCTTTACGGCCGAAAAGATCTTCGGCGTCACTGACGAGAAAGCATTTCCACTGGTCCAGGAGATTGGCTTCGGCAATCTGTCGATCGGATTGCTGGGTGCAGCGAGCCTTTTCCAGCCGAACTGGGTAGTGCCGGCTGCACTGGTCGGCTGCATTTTCTTCGGTCTGGCTGGGCTGAAACACCTTACGCAGCCGTCGAGGAACAGAAACGAGACCGTCGCCATGCTCTCCGACATCGGCATCTCTGCCGTGCTTGCCATCTATCTCGCCGCCCACGTCCTGACTTTCGCAGCGTAGAAACGCTTCGCGTAAGGCAAACAGAAAAACGCCCGGAACGTATCCGGGCGTCTAGTTTGATCGCAGGTCGGGCTGTCAGCGCCTCAGAAGCGCCTCGCGCTCTTCATCGTCGTCCCGCTGGCGTCCACCGATCGCGGCAGACACACTGGCGATGAAGGCGCCGACGAGCAGCGACATGGCGCCGATCAGCGCAACACCCGATGCCGTCTTGCGGGCCGTATCGGCAGCCTTCTGCGCCGCTACCTTCGCATCGTCGATCCGCTTCAGCACGCCATCGACGCGGGTCTTCGCGTCGGCTTCGGAAAGCCCGGTGCGCGAGGCAACCACTTGGTCGAGATAGGCACGATCGTCGGCAGAGATTTCGCCCTGTGCGGCACCGCTGACCAGCACGCGGGAAATCTGGGCGCTGACGGCTTCGTTGCTCTGGTTCTCAGGCGCAGCTCTGCCATCAGCCGGGCGCAGCAGCGCATCGGTGAAGTAGGATGTCGAGAAGCCGCCCGTATTGTCTGAACCGGACACTGCAGCCGCTGCTCCCGCGCCACCCACTGCCGCTGTCGCTCCAACCGCACTCGCGGTCGCACTGGCACCGGCACTGACGAGCGAGGATACCGCCGAGCCCAGCAGGCCGATAACAACAAGCGTGGCCAGCGCCCAGGCCAGAAAGCCATGCGCCGTGTCGCGAAAGAATACCTCATAGGTGTGAACGCCGACCCACTTTGAGCGAAGCCGGCCGGTGATATAGCCGCCGAGCGCCGACGACGCCCATTGCACGACGATCAGCCACACGGCCGCCGTCGCCCCGATCGTCGCCAGCGAGCTGCTGCCGTTGGCGAAGGGCGAAATCATCGTCAGCCCAAGTCCGGAGCCGATCAGCATGAAGATCAGGGTAATCGCCGTTGCGGCCAGCGTGCCGGCGAGAATCGGTCCCCAGCTGACGGCCGAGGACGACGATTCCTGCGGAGCGCCGGTAACGACGCTCGATACGGGTTGCGACATCGTGATCTCCTAGTGCCAGAACAGAAGGATGATCAGGATCAGCGGAATCGGAACCCCGAGAAACCAAAGCAAAATACCTCTACCCATCCTATTCCTCCTGCCGGCTCTGCCGGGCTGCTGATTGATGCCTGCCGCAAGTGATGCGGCTGAGATCAAAACAACCGGAAAAGAAGAATGTTCCTGAAGTCTTTCAGCTAGTTGTGCGATTTGCAGAAATTGTTGCGCAAAGGGCGGCATCGCTGCCGCCCTTCTGGTCAGAATGCCTGATAATCGGTTACCTGCACATGCGCGACGCGGCCATCCTCGTTGAAGGTGATGGTTTCCTCGCCTTCGCGGATCAGCGGCTTGCCTGTGCCGCTATGCGTTGCCCGGACCGACCAGACCGCGCGCCCGGCCCGCGGACTTACCTTTTCCACCAGCGTGTCGATCGCCGTCTGATCCGGGTAATCGTCGAAATACTTGCGGAACGCCGTCATGATCTGTTGGCGTCCGGCAAGGCTGCCGACGCCGTTCGAGACGTAGGTCGCGTCATCGGCGAAATAGTTCTCGATCGTCTGGAAATCGAGCGCATTGATCGCGCCATGGAAAAGCTTGATCTCTTCGACCGGATCGAATGCCATGATCAGATCTCCACACCATGCGCTCTGAGATCGGCGCGCAGCTTCTCCGCACCGGTGAAATGCACGGCCTGCCAGCCGGCTTTCCGGGCACCTTCGACATTGGCGACGGTGTCGTCGATGAAGATGGATGTTGCCGGATCGAGGCCGAAGCTGTCGGCATGCATCTCGTAGATCGCCATATCCGGCTTGATCAGCTTCACATCGCCCGAGACGGTGACGCCGCGCGTCTTCGTCAGGAAGGGATAGCGAACCTGCGCCTCGCGAAACGTGTCGGAAGCGAAATTCGTCAGCATCGTCACGTCATGGCCGCGCGCGATCAGCTCTTCCATCACGACGACGCTGTCGTCATAGGCATGCGGCACCATCTCGTGCCAGTATTTGCGGAAGTGCCGGATCTGCTCTTCGCGCTCCGGATGCGCGTCGATCAGCAGCGCCTCGGCTTCTTCCCAGCTGCGGCCGCGGTCCTGTTCGATGTTCCAGTCATGGGTGCAGACATTGTCGAAGAACCACTTGCGCTCTCCGGCATCGGGGATCAGCCGCTGATAGGGCAGGCTCGGATCGTAGTGGATCAGCACTTTACCGATATCGAAGACAATATGATTGATGGGCATCTATCATTCCTTGACTGATTTGAACGCGAGAGGAATAGCCGCTGCGATCGCTTTTTTCATGATCGTCGGCAGCGCCTGGGCTTCAAGATTTGTAACCGGTTCCCACCATCCGTCATTGATTTCAACGGGATCGGCGATCGCCACACGGTAGATCTGCAGCCTGAGTTCGAAATGGGTGAAGACGTGGATGACGGTGCCGCAGGGCTGCCACGCCGCCGGGAAGGGCGCGGCATCCGTGCCCGTCTCCCCGTCGATACGCGCCGTCCACCCCGTTGTCGGAACCTCCGTCATGCCTCCGAGCAGTCCGCTTTCGATCCGCCGCCGCAGCAGGATCTCGCCCTCTCCGGTGACCGCGACGAATGCCGCACCGTGCCGCACCGGCTTCTCTTTCTTCGCAGCCTTCACCGGAAACAGCTCAGGATCGTACAGGCGCAATGCCTCGCACGATCCGTTGAATGGACAGAGCGAACAGGCAGGGCGTTTCGGCGTGCAGATCGTGGCGCCCAGATCCATCATCGCCTGGGCGAAATCGCCGGGCCGGTCGGCGGGCGTCAGCAGCGCCACTTTCTGCTTCATCAGCGGCTTGCCTGCGGGCAGCGGTGTTGAAATGGCATAGAGCCTGGAAATCACCCGCTCGACATTGCCATCCATCACCGCCGCCTGCCGGTTGAAGGCGATGGCCGCGACGGCCGCCGCCGTATAGTCGCCGATCCCGGGCAGCGATTTCAGGCCCTCTTCGCTATCCGGGAAGATGCCGCCATGCCCGGCAGCCACCGCTTCGGCGCATTTCTTCAGATTGCGGGCGCGGGCGTAATAGCCAAGGCCCGCCCAGGCCGCCATGACATCGTCGCTCGGCGCTGCTGCCAGATCGTTGACCGTTGGCCAGCGCGCCAGGAAATTGGCGAAATAGGGCTTTACCGCCTGCACCGTCGTCTGCTGCAGCATGACCTCGGACAACCAGATGCGATAGGGATCGGCCTTGACGCCGCGCGCCGCCATCGGCGGCGAGATGCGCCAGGGCAGATCGCGATGGTGGCGGTCGTACCATTCGAGCAGGGGCTTTGCGCTGGGCGCGATCAATGTCTTTGAAGTCATCGTTTACCGGAGGCAGGGGAGTGGCCTATAATTGGCGAAGCATTGCCGCGGATCAAGGCGGCCCTGCCGATTGGCGGCAGCATCAGAAGGTTTCGATGAGTTATCCACGCAAAGGTGAGAAGCAGATCTCCGAACTGGCGAACGGCCTGATCGATCCGGTGCTCGCCAAGCGCGCCGGCATCAACACCGCGCTGCTCGGTTCGTGGGACGAGATCGCCGGTGAGGATTTCGCCGATTGCACGCGGCCCGAAAAGATCGCCTGGGCCCGCGGCGGCGAGGACGGCACCTGCAAGCCCGGCGTCTTGACGATCGCCTGCGAGGGTGCTCGCGCGCTCTTCCTCACCCACGCCCAGGGCGAACTGATCCAGCGTATCAACAGCTTCTTCGGCTTCTCCGCCGTCCACCAGATCCGCATCGTCCAGAAGCCCGTCTCGCAGGCCAGCAAACGCTCCCGCACCCCGCCACCGCTGAAAGGCGAGGCGGCCCGCAAGCTCGAAGGCATGCTGGAAGGCATCGAGGGCGACAAGCTGCGCGAGGCGGTCAAGCGGCTGGGCACGGCGGTGCTGGGGAAGCGGCGGTAGGCTTGCGATTTGGACGGCCTCTCGATTTGGTTTCAGGCGAGGAGTGGGCGATGTCTAGGGACAAGGCGATTGATTGTGATTGTGAGGCATCGGAATAGACGATGCGCCGGAGCATCCAGGAGTCGATCAATGACTCGGGTATCGATATCGACGCCGAAACCGTCTTCGATCGCCTCGAGCAGCATCATGCGAAGCGGATTTCCGCTTCTGATCAGGTCAGATGAAGAACAATTCATCCCTTAGCCTTTGCAAGGTCACAATTCTTTGAAGAAAGTTGGCGAAGCGTGCCTTGTTCGCGGCCTTTAGCCGTTATATCGCACATTCAGCCGCTACTCTTGCTTATGGGGAATCCATGCACATCTCTGAAATGCAAATGACGAAACGCCAGCTCCTGAGCGGTGTCGCCGCTGCAGGCGCGACTTTGGCGCTCTCCACGGCAGCGCAGGCGGCGGTCGAAATTCCGCAGCCGGAAGGCGATGTCGACATGGAAGCGGTGCTGAAGCCCGGCGAACTGCCGGAAATGGCGCTCGGTCCGGAAGATGCCAAGGTCAAGATCGTCGAATATATGTCGATGACCTGCCCGCATTGCGCCCACTTCCACAACACCACCTTCGACGAGATCAAGAAGAAGTATGTCGAGACCGGCAAGGTCCGCTTCATCATCCGCGAATTCCCGTTCGATCCGGCCGCTGCAGCCGCCTTCATGCTGGCCCGCTGCAACGCTTCCGATCCGACGAAGCTCAGCACGCCGGAACAGTATTTCCCGATGGTGTCGATGCTCTTCAAGCAGCAGGAAACCTGGGCCGCAGCCGACGATCGCCGCGCAGCCCTTCTGCAGATGTCCAAACTTGCTGGATTTAGTGAGGATAGCTTTACGAAGTGCTTGACGAACCAGAAGCTTCTGGATGAAGTGAACGCTACGCGGGAAAGGGGCTCCAAGGAGTTCGGCGTCAACGCTACGCCTACTTTCCTGATCAACGGCAAGCGTTACGCTGGGGACATGACGGTTGACTCCATGTCGGCACTTATCGACAGCCTGCTCTGAACCGTACCGTTCTAATCTGACGGGCGGCCCTCTCGGGCTGCCCGTCTTTTATTTTGCGCCTCTTCTTTTCCCCGTCGGGGAGAGGGCCGCATGAAGTTCAACAAGCTGCGCCTTGTCGGCTTCAAATCCTTCGTCGAACCGGCTGAATTCATCATCGAGCGCGGGCTGACCGGCGTCGTCGGTCCGAATGGCTGCGGCAAGTCCAATCTCGTGGAAGCCCTCCGCTGGGTGATGGGCGAGAACTCCTACAAGAACATGCGCGCATCCGGCATGGATGACGTGATCTTCTCGGGCTCCGGCAACCGCCCGGCGCGCAACACCGCCGAAGTCGCCCTCTATCTCGACAATGCCGATCGCACCGCGCCTGCCGCCTTCAACGACAGCGACGAAATCCAGGTGACGCGCCGCATCGAGCGCGAGCAGGGATCGGTCTACCGCATCAACGGCAAGGAGAGCCGCGCCAAGGACGTGCAGCTCCTGTTTGCCGATGCCTCGACCGGCGCCCGGTCGCCGTCGATGGTCGGGCAGGGTCGTATCGGCGAGCTGATCTCGGCAAAGCCCCAGGCCCGCCGCCAGCTGCTGGAAGAAGCGGCCGGCATCTCCGGCCTGCATTCGCGCCGCCACGAAGCCGAGCTTCGCCTGCGCGCCGCCGAAGGCAATCTTGAGCGTCTCGACGACGTCACCTCGCAGCTCGAAAGCCAGATCGAAAGCCTCAAGCGTCAGGCCCGTCAGGCCAACCGCTTCAAGACGCTGTCTGCCGATATCCGCGCCCGCGAAGCCATGCTGCTGCATATCCGCTGGGTGCAGGCCAAGGAGACCGAAGCCGAGGCCGACAGTGCGCTGAACCAGGCAACCGTCGTCGTCGCCGAAAAAGCGCAGATGCAGATGGGGGCGGCAAAGACGCAAGGGATCGCCAGCCTGAAGCTGCCGGAACTGCGCGAGGGGGAAGCCCGGGTCGCCGCCGCGCTGCAGCGCCTGCAGATCGCCAAGACGCAGCTGGAAGAAGACGCCAACCGCATCCTGCGCCGCCGCGACGAGCTGACCCGCCGTCTGGCCCAGCTTGCCGAGGACATCCGCCGCGAAGAGCGGCTGGTCTCCGACAATGCCGAAATCCTCGCCCGGCTCGATGCCGAAGAGGCCGAGATCAACGAAATCCTCGCCGATTCTGGCCGCCATGCAGAGGAGCTGCGGGAAGCCTTCGAGGAAGCGGCGGCCAAGCTTGCCGATAGCGAACGCATCTTCACATCGGTGACCGCCGAGCGCGCTGAAGCGGCTGCCGGCCGCAACCAGCTGGAACGCGCCATCCGCGATCTCACGGATCGCAAGATGCGCCTGGAACGGCAGATGGACGAGGCCAACCGCGAGCTGACGGCGATCGCCGAGAAGGTCTCGGCTCTGCCGGATCCGGAAGAGAAGCGCGCCATGGTCGAGGCAGGCGAGATTGCCCTTGCCGAAGCCGAGGCAGGCATCCAGGCCGTCGAGCAGGCGCTTGCCGAAGCCCGGCGTACCGAAGCGCTGTCGCGCGCGCCTGTCGATGAGGCGCGCTCTAAATTGAACGGCCTGGAAACCGAGGCCCGCACCATCCAGCGGATGCTGGCTGCCGGTGCCGCGGCGGGCGAGTTCCCGCCGGTTGCCGAAGAGCTGCGCGTCGATCGCGGCTTCGAAACGGCGCTCGGCGCCGCGCTTGGTGACGATCTGGAATCCCCACTCGATCCGAAGGCTCCCGCGCACTGGTCGGAGAATGGCGACGGATCGGTCGATCCGGCACTGCCGTCAGGCGCTGTCCCGCTGTTGAACCATGTGCGGGCGCCATCGGCACTTACCCGCCGCCTGAAGCAGATCGGCCTTGTCGCCGCGGCCGATGCCCATCGCATGGTGCGCGAGTTGAAGCCCGGCCAGCGGCTTGTGACCCGTGAGGGTGCCGTCTATCGCTGGGATGGCCATGTCACCGGTGCCGATGCACCGAGTGCTGCAGCACTCCGGCTCGCCCAGAAGAACCGCCTGACCGAGCTCGAAAACGAAGTCTCGATCGCCCGCGATGTGCTTGCCGAAGCCGAAGAGCAGCTTGCCGTTGCCGCTGAAGCGATCCGCGGCGAGGAGCGCCGGCTGAACGACGCCCGCGACATGAGCCGCCTGTCCGCCCGTCATCTGGCCGAGGCGCGCGAGGCGCTGGCGGCGGCCGAGCGGGCCTCCGGTGATCTCGTCCGCCGCCGCGACGTGGTGGCCGAGGCCGTCAGCCAGCTGCAGTCGCAGCAGGAAGACATCGCCATCCAGGAAGAGAATGCCCGCATCGAGCTCGAGGATGCGCCGGATCTGACGGCGATCGATGAGCGCCTACGCCTGCAGCAGATGGAAGTCGCGACCGATCGCGGTCTCGCTGCCGAAGCCCGCGCCCGCCACGACAGCCTGAACCGTGAAAACGATGCGCGCCAGCGCCGCATCGTCGCCATCGGCCAGGAGCGCGAGACCTGGCGCCAGCGCGCCTCAAGCGCCGAAGACCACATCGCCACGCTGCGCGACCGCGAAGAGGAAGCGCGCGACGAGGCCTCCGAACTCGAGATGGCGCCGGATGAATTCGACGACAAGCGCCGCGCGCTGCTGACCGAACTGCAGAAGGCCGACGAGGCCCGCCGCGCTGCCGCCGATCTTCTGGCCGCCGCCGAACTCGTCCAGCGTGACGCGGACCACAAGGCTGCCACCGCACTGTCCGAACTTGCCGAAAGCCGGGAACGCCGTGGCCGTGCCGAGGAGCGCCTGGTTTCCGCCCGCGAAAAGCGGCAGGAAAGCGAGGGCCGCATCCGCGAGGCGCTGAATGTCGCGCCGCACGAAGCCTTCCGCCTGACCGGCCTTCAGCCGATGCAGTCGATCCCCGATCCGCGCGAAGTCGAGCGTGACCTGGAGCGGCTGAAGATCGAGCGCGAGCGCTTAGGCGCCGTTAACCTGCGCGCCGAGGAAGAGCAGAAGGAGCTCAGCGACAAGCTCGAAGCCCTGATCAAGGAGCGCGACGACGTCATCGACGCGATCCGCAAGCTGCGCGGCGCGATCCAGAGCCTCAACCGCGAAGGCCGCGAACGCCTGATCGCCGCCTTCGATGTCGTCAACGCCCAGTTCCAGCGGCTCTTCACCCATCTCTTCGGCGGCGGTACCGCCGAGCTGCAGCTGATCGAATCCGACGACCCCCTGGAAGCCGGCCTCGAAATCCTCGCCCGCCCGCCCGGCAAGAAGCCGCAGACCATGACGCTGCTCTCCGGCGGCGAGCAGGCGCTGACGGCGATGGCACTGATCTTTGCGGTCTTCCTCACCAATCCGGCGCCGATCTGCGTGCTCGACGAAGTGGATGCGCCGCTCGACGATCACAACGTCGAGCGCTATTGCAACCTGATGGATGAAATGGCGGCTTCGACCGAAACTCGATTCGTGATCATCACTCACAATCCGATCACGATGGCCCGCATGAATCGCCTCTTTGGTGTAACGATGGCCGAACAGGGTGTCTCGCAGCTTGTATCCGTCGACCTGCAGACTGCTGAGCGTCTGCGCGAAACCGCTTGAAAACAAAGGCGTTTCGAGAAAACCCCAAAAAAGTTAGGGTCTTGCTCATGCGTTAACCCAATTGGGTGATGCTTTCCCCTTGTTTTTGCATTAGAAGTTGTCCTTAGCGAATGAGGAGATCGCCGAAAAACGATCTCTGTCGCGCATGTTGGATAATGCTGACAACTCCGGGACGAGGGCAAAACCGGGCTTGATGGCATAGGTGGACCCCCCGTCCAGTTTTCCTGGCTGGACGGAAATAAGGCTTTGCGGGACCGTTGTTGCAGTCCCGCAAAGCTTTTTTTATGCGTTCCCCACATTCAAACGGTTTGATGTGCTGCATTGATTGTGCGGTGCAACATTTTGCCGTATTTGTCGATTTTCATTTCCGGACCAAGGGATTAAGGTGGTCCCGGAGAATGAGGCGGGGGAAATATGTCCAAGCTGGTCTATACGTTCGGAAACGGGCAGGCGGAAGGCCGTGCGCGTGATCGTGACGTGCTGGGCGGCAAGGGTGCCAACCTTGCCGAAATGTGCGCGCTGGGGCTGCCGGTCCCGCCCGGTCTGACGATCGTCGCCGATGCCTGCGCCACCTATTACAAGAATTCCCGCAAGCTCGACGATGACCTGAAGACACAGATCCGCGCCGGCGTGGAAGGCATTGAAAAGGCCACCGGCCGCCGTTTTGGCGCCACTGATCATCCGTTGCTTCTCTCCGTGCGCTCCGGCGCCCGCGTATCGATGCCGGGCATGATGGACACTGTCCTCAACCTTGGCCTCAACGACGAGACGGTGCAGGCGCTCGGCCATGATGCCGGCGACGCCCGTTTTGCCTGGGATAGCTATCGCCGCTTCATCCAGATGTATGCCGATGTCGTCATGGGCCTCGACAATGAGGTCTTCGAGGAAATCCTCGAAGACGAGAAGGCGCGGCTCGGCCACGAATACGATACCGAGCTTTCGGCCGGCGACTGGCAGCATGTCGTCTCGCTCTACAAGGACATGATCGAGGAAGAGCTTGGCGAAGCCTTCCCGCAGGAGCCGGAAGTCCAGCTCTGGGGCGCTGTCGGCGCTGTCTTCGCCAGTTGGATGAGCGCCCGTGCCGTCACCTACCGCATGCTGCACAATATCCCCGAAGTATGGGGCACGGCGATCAACATTCAGGCCATGGTCTTCGGCAATCTCGGCAATGCGTCTGCCACCGGCGTCGCCTTCACCCGCAATCCCTCGACCGGCGAGAAGTCCTTCTATGGCGAGTTCCTGGTCAATGCCCAGGGCGAGGATGTCGTCGCCGGTATCCGAACGCCGCAGAGCATCACCGAGGATGGACGCCTGAACTCGGGTTCCGAGCGCCCGTCGCTCGAGAAGCTGATGCCGGAGGCTTTTGCCGAGCTCACCCGTATCTGTTCCGAGCTCGAAGCCCATTACCGCGACATGCAGGACATCGAGTTCACAATCGAGCGCGGCAAGCTCTGGATGCTGCAGACGCGGTCCGGCAAGCGTTCGACACGCGCCGCCATGCGGATCGCCGTCGATATGGTAGACGAAAAGCTGATCACCGAGGAGGAAGCGGTGCTGCGCATCGAGCCCTCGACGCTCGATCAGCTGCTGCACCCGACGATCGATCCGCGCGTTCAGCGCCAGGTGATCGGCAGCGGCCTGCCGGCTTCGCCCGGGGCTGCGACCGGGGCGATCGTCTTCACCGCCGAAGAGGCAGTGGCAGCCGAGGAGGAGGGGCGCAAGGTCATCCTGCTGCGCGTCGAGACCAGCCCTGAAGATATTCACGGCATGCACGCCGCCGAAGGCATACTGACGACGCGCGGCGGCATGACCAGCCACGCGGCTGTCGTCGCCCGCGGCATGGGCATCCCCTGCGTCGTCGGCGCCGGCACCATGCGCATCGATCTGCGCAACGAACGCCTGATCGGCGTCGGCGTGACACTGAAGAAGGGCGACATCATCACCATCGACGGTTCGGCCGGCCAGGTGCTGAAGGGCGAAGTGCCGATGATCCAGCCGGAACTGTCGGGCGATTTCGGCCGCATCATGGGTTGGGCCGACCGCGTCCGCCGCATGACCGTGCGCACCAATGCCGACACCCCGGCCGATGCCCGCGCGGCCCGCTCCTTTGGCGCCGAAGGCATAGGGCTCTGCCGTACCGAGCACATGTTCTTCGAAGGCGACCGTATCCATGTGATGCGCGAGATGATCCTTGCCGAAGACGAGAAGGGCCGTCGCGTGGCGCTCGACAAGCTGCTGCCGATGCAGCGGCTGGATTTCACCAGTCTGTTCAACGTCATGCACGGCCTTCCGGTCACCATCCGCCTGCTCGATCCGCCGCTGCACGAATTCCTGCCGAAGACGGATGAGGAAATCGCCGATGTGGCGGCGGCCATGGGCATGGAGCCCCTGGCGCTTCGCCAGCGCGTCGATGCGCTGCACGAATTCAATCCGATGCTCGGCCACCGCGGCTGCCGTCTCGCCATCTCCTATCCCGAAATCGTCGAGATGCAGGCCCGCGCCATCTTCGAGGCGGCGATCGCTGCGGCCCACGAAACCGGCGCCGCCGTCGTTCCCGAAATCATGGTGCCGCTCGTCGGCCTCCGCTCGGAGCTCGATTACGTCAAGGAGCGGATTGATACGATCGCCAAGGCGGTCATGGCGGAAGCGGATATCAGGATCGACTACCTGGTCGGCACGATGATCGAACTACCGCGCGCGGCTCTACGGGCGCACACCATCGCCGAAGCCGCCGAATTCTTCTCCTTCGGCACCAACGACCTGACGCAGACCACCTTCGGCATCTCACGCGACGATGCCTCGGCCTTCATCCCGACCTACCAGCGCAAGGGCATCATCGAGCATGACCCCTTCATCTCGCTGGATTTCGATGGTGTCGGCGAGCTGATCAGCATCGCCGCCGAGCGCGGCAGGCGCACCCGCAACGATATGAAGCTCGGCATCTGCGGCGAACATGGCGGCGATCCCGCCTCGATCCATTTCTGCGAACGGATCGGCCTCGATTATGTCTCCTGCTCGCCCTTCCGCGTGCCGATCGCCCGGCTGGCGGCCGCGCAGGCGGCCATCAACGGCGGCCGCTAAGACCGGTACTAGCGGCGATAGTAGTAACGCGGATAGTAGCGCGGCCCGGCCATGAAGTTGTCGAAGTTTTCGTCGGCCTGGATACGGAAGGCGCGGGCATCGGCACGCCGGTCGAGATCGATGCGCTGCAGGCAGGTGGCGAAACCGCTGGTGCCGGGTTTGAAACCGTAGCTCAGGCACTGCCGCTCGTCGGCGGCGCGCCGCTCCTCAGGCGTCATCGTCTGGCAGGCCGAAAGGCCGATCGCCAGCGCCGCGAGCGTGAAGGGAAGGGCGGAAAAACGCATGGTACAGTCTCCGGTGCGGAAAGCGGTGCTGCGGACATGAGGCGATTTGCCGGGCCGCGTCAACTCCACATCGATCCGCAACGGAAAACGCGCGGTGCATCAGATTCGTTCCAGAACCTCGATGAAGGCATCGGCGAACCGCACCAGATGCACGGTCTCGTCGTCCGGCGCCTGCATGCGAATCTCGATGCCGTCGCGATCGAGAACGGCAAGCACCACGCGCATGTCGGAGCCGGACGTCGGAACGCGCAGCACCGCGATACGGCGGCAATCGTCGATCAGTCCGGCAGCCGGAAGGTCGAACAGGAATTCGCCGCCGGCCTTTCCGGCAGCCGTCCGCACCGCTTCGCAGAAGCCTGCCTCGCCGCCGGTATAGCCTTCCAGCGAGAGCTCCAGTTCCAGAAGCTCCATCGGCAGGAAAGGCTCGGATGTATCGATGGCACCCAGCGCCGGCGCCTTATGTCGTTCTGTCATTTCCGGTGAAAGCATGGCTCTTCTCCTGAAACGCGCATGCCTCGCTGACGAAACATGCCCACAACCTCCCAATCGGCAGAAAAACCCGCCAGAATGGCCTTTTTACGGCATATCAGATATTGCTCATGCAGGCCATCTCCGCCTTTTGGTGGATTGAGGCCTCCCGCAAGAGACAACAGTTTCAAAATCTAGGCGAATCTTGCCATAAACAAGGTGCGGGTGCTTCGTGCGCCCGCGCCGGGCGTGTGCCCGCCTGTAACTGGTAAGTTTGATGGCCATCCGTTTCGACCGCCCCGTTTCCAGTTCGGCCCGCTTCGCGCGGCGTTTCGGGGCGTTTGCGCTGGTGCTTTGGGCTGCCGTGCTTCTGGCGCACCGCTTCGGCGGGCTGGCGACGCCCTATATGGTGCTGCTCGTTCTGGTGTCGACGGGATTTGCGCTGCTCGCCTTCCTGCTGGCTTTCGCGGGCTTGAGAAGCCTCTGGATATCGGGTGCCGAAGGCGGCCTCGATGCCATGAAGGCCATCATTTTCGCCGCCGCCCCGCTGGCTTTCGGCGGCCTGGCAGCCGAGCGCTATTTCACCCTCCCTGCTATCTACGACGTCTCGACCGATCTCGTTTCGGCGCCGGAATGGCTGTCGCCGCCGCATGCCGACCAGATCTGGATGAAGCGAAGCACGGAGATCGCCGATACCGATCGCGAAAAGCAGCTGGAAGCCTATCCCGAACTGACCGGCCGCCGCTATGAGGGCGCCATCGACCGCGTTCTCGATGCGGTGAAGAAGGTCGCGCGCCAGAACGGCATCACCATCACCAAGAGCAAGGGTGAAAGCGAACCGGCCCGCGATCTGGAAGATGCCCCGGCCAAGCCGCCACAGCCGAATGGCGATGCAGTCGCCGAGGCCCCGGACCAGGTGCCGGTGCCGACGCCGCGCCCCTTTGATGATGACGTCGCCAAACTGATCCGCGGCGCCAATGGCGTGACGCTGCAGGGCGAACGCCGCACGCTGATCCTCGGCCTGCGCTTCGATATCGTCATCCGCCTGCGCGAAGAAGCCGAAACCACCTTCGTCGATATCCGGGTCGCCTCGCGCTATGGCCAGAACGACCTCGGTTTCAGCGCCGGGATCGCCGATCAGTTTCTCGAAGCGCTCGATGTCGAGCTGCTCGGCATCGCCGGCTGATCCGGCTCGAGCCAGCCGGTATAGCGGACGATCAAACCCGTCAGCCGCCCGCCGATCTCGACGTGGAAATGGAAGCGCCCGTCACGCTGCTCTTCGAATGTATTGCCGTCGGGCGCCAGAAACAGCGGTAGCGGCAGACCGAAAATCCGCCAGCCGCGGATGAGGAGCCGCAGCCGCTCGCCCTCGGGCACCAGCGCGATAAACACACGGACCGGCCCGAAATCCTCCGCCAGCAGATGCGCGTGTCGTCCCGACGCTTCCGATTGACGGCTGCGGAAACGTCGGCCGTCGAAGTTCCGCGTCCACGTCTCCCGCCCGTGCTCTGCCTTGAACGTCACGCTGACAGGGATATCGTCAGCGGCACGCGGAAAGCCGATGATTGCCGCGACGAGGCCGGCAAGCAGGCCGCTCCCGCGCTCCACTCGCGCCTGGCCGCAAACACGCAGCTCGCCATCGTTTAACGCATGCATCGCCGCCACCGCCGGCGGCAGCATCCCCCATGCTTCATCGCCCAACACCCGCTGATAGAGCGAAAGGCGCCGATCGCCAGCACGCTGCCGCCGGATGCCTGTGCGGATCGCCAGGGGCCGAAACCCATCCTCGAAGGCGCCAAGCGGAAGCTCCGCTATCGCCGCCCGCGCCCCGCTGCCCGGCCGCTTCCCGTCTGTCAGCGCGCGCAAGAGCCCGGCTGCACCCATTGCCGGAATGAAGGGACCATCATCGCCTTCGGCAACCAGATGCCAGGTGGCGGCAAGCGCTTGCCTGTCGTGTCCCAATCCTTCCAGGCGCACGAACATGCCGCCGCGTGCTTCGCCGGATGCAAGGCTGCGGCTCGCGGCATGGATCAGCGGCGCAAATGGCGCAAGCGACGGCAGCAGCCGGTAGCGAACGAGGCGGGCGGCAAACATCAGGAGTGATTGCAGCCATCGCGGCTCCGCGCCAGCGCCGGTGAAGGCCTCCTGCAAATGGCGAAACCGCTGTGGCAGAAGCGAAAGATCCGGCGTATCGGCCAGCAGAAAGCGGCGCCAGCGGAGCGGAACGCAGCCGGGCGGCGCGATCACCATGCCTGGTCCTCCGGCAAGCCCCGTACTCTCTGCCGGGATGCCGCCCCGCGTGACCTTGACCGGCTTTCCGGCATAGCTGGCGATCGCCCTGATGACGTTGAGCCCGATCGCGGCGCGCGGCGAGGGTGCAATTCCGCTGCTGACCTTGTGGACCTCGGCGAATTCGATCGCGAGCTTTTCGGCGGCCGCAAAGGAGAGCGCCGGAAAGCTGCTGAGCCCGGAAAGCACGAAGACGCCGCGCGCCTTCGCCTCGTCGTCGAGCGCGTCGATGCCGCTGACGAAATCGCGGCTGTCTGAAACATCGATGTAGTCGATCCCGAGCGCTATCGCCGCGCGGGCGACCCGATAGCGATCCTCGCCCATGTCCTGAAACGGTCCCGAGAGATCGGCGACGACCGCGGGCCTGAGCAACGCAAGCTGGGCCCGCACATCGCCATCGCGGTCGAAGACCACGCCCTTTGCACCTCCCTCGAGCCCGGCGGCAAACGTCTCGGCCTTCTCCGCCGACCGCCCGCCGACAAGCAGATGGAAGCGAGGATCGCCGGCCAGCAAGCGTGCCAGCCGGCTGCCGAACGCGCCGTAGCCGCCGATGATCAGCACGCGAAGCCCGCTTGTACTCATCCGAGAAAGCGGCTCCTGACCTCTGGCGTCGGCACAAAGCAACTGTCGCTGCGGCCTGCGATCCGCAGCCGGTTGCGGGCGATGAATTCGTAGAGCCGGTCGGCAAGCGGCCGCGGCAGTATGCGCAGCAGAGAGACGAGGGACCATGGGAAGCCAAGCCCAGCAATCATCCGGATTGATCCCTCGGACTTGAAATAGGCGCGTCCGCCGTCGATGAAGATGTTGGTCTCGTAGTCGCGGGCATCGAGCCCATAGTGGCGGTAAAGCGCCTCGCCGAGTGGTGATTGTGCGGTCAGGAAGCGGTAGCGCCCGGTTCTGTCGCGTTTCAGTGCGAATTTCACCCAGCCGGAACAGAAGATGCATTCGCCGTCAAAGATAATGACGGGCGCGTCATCGGCAAAGGCCGGAACGCTGTCATCCATGCGGTAGCTGTAGGCTTCCTGCCCGTTTGTCATCATCCCGCCGCCCAATATTCGCCCATCAGTGCAGGTGGTCCGTGGGTCTTCACCTTGCCGCGCTCCACCAGATCCTCGATATGCGCCAGCACCGAAAGGCCGGCCGCTCCATGCAGCCGCGGATCGGTATCGCGATAGATCGCCTTGACCATGTCGGGGATACGCCGGTCGCCGCCCTTGATGCGTTCCAGGATCGCCCGCTCCCGCATCCGCCGGTGCGTTTTCAGCGCGCGCAGGAATGTCAGCGGATGCTTCACCGGCCCGCCATGGCCGGGCAGCAGCAGATGGTCGCGCCTTGCAATCAGCTTGTCGAGCGACGCCATGTAATCACGCATCGAGCCGTCGGGCGGTGCAACGATAGACGTCGCCCATGCCATGACATGATCGCCTGAAAACAGAATCTCCGTGCCCTCAAGCGCGAAGGCCGCATGGTTCGCGGCATGCCCGGGCGTCAGCACGGCGCGGAGTGCAAATCCTTCGCCTTCGATCACGTCGCCATCCGAAAGCGCGATATCGGGCACGAAGCCGGTGTCCGAGCTCTCTGCAAAGGGATTGATCTCGCCGGCATGCAGCGGCCGCGAGGCACGGTGTGGGCCTTCGCCCGCCGTCAGCGCCCCGGTTGCGGCTTTCAGCCTGGCGGCAAGCGGCGAGTGGTCGCGATGTGTATGGGTGATCAGGATATGTGAGACGCGGCGCCCGGAAAGGGCTGCCATCAGCGCCTCGAAATGCGCATCGCCCTCGGGCCCCGGATCGATGACCGCAACAGAGGATCCGGCGCCGACGATATAGCTGTTGGTGCCGTGAAATGTGAAGGGGCTCGGATTGTTCACCGTCAGCCGCTGGATGCCGGGCGCCACCGTCACCGGCACGCCATGGGAAGGCACGAATGTCAGGTCGAAACGCGGGCTCGGCATGGCTTACTTGTATTCGATCTCGATGAAGGACATCGGCTCGTCGCCGGCGTTGACGACATTGTGCTCTGTCCCCGCTTCGCGCCGGTAGGCCGCACCCTTGGCAATATCGACGCGGCGGCTCTCGGCCCCTTCCTCGATCAGAAACCGGCAATCGGTCATCGGCACCACGACATATCCGTAACCATGCGTATGCACGCCGGTATCCGCGCCCGGCTCGAAATCCCAGCGGGTGATCCGCACCACGGCGTCATCGAGCAGCAGCGTTGCGAGGGCAGGCGGGCGGGCACGGTACTGGCTCATCACTACTCCAGAAAGGCGTTCTCGTCTGATCAAAGACCTATCATGCCTCCCGCCGCATCGCACAGAAATATGCGGCTGCGCCGAACTTAGTGATTGTGACGAGGCGGCACCTTTGCTAATCAGGCCTCGCTTCGGCACAGCGGTTTCCGCTCAATGCCTGGTGGGGCGTCGCCAAGCGGTAAGGCACCGGTTTTTGGTACCGGCATTCCCAGGTTCGAATCCTGGCGCCCCAGCCACTATCTCTTCAGCGTCTTTGCATAGGATGCCAGAACGCGTTCATTCGCGTCGCTCGGCTTTTCCGCGCGACGTATTCATTTCCTCCACGCGACACATATCCACAAACGAAAACAGGCGGCCTCTCGACCGCCTGCCATAAATCTCGAACGCTGAGTCCGATCAGCCAGCCGGCTGGGCCGGGGCCAGGAATTCGGCGCAATAGGACTTGCCGCTTTCGCCCGGGATATCGTTGACCGTGCGGATGTTGCGGATTGTGTAGTCGGAATTGGTGGTGATTTCGGCCTGGCAGCGCAGGTAGAGCGTGCGGGCAGGGGCCGTCTGCTTGCCGCGCTTGCCGTTTTCGCCTTCGGCATATTTTGCTGGAACGCGCACGGTCTTGTAGCCGCCCTTCCAGGTGTAGACGACGGAGGAGCCATTTTCGGCGTCGCTGAGCGGCGGGCCGTAGGCGGCAAAGAACTTGCCGGCCGACTGGCCGTTCCAGCGTGCGGAAACGGGATCGCCGGCAGAAGGAATGGTCGTGCAGCCGGCAAGCGCAATGGCAAGCCCGGCCGCGGCAAAGGTGCGGAGTTTCATATGTATCGTCCCTGAATTGTCGCGCATTCGACGGCGGGAATCGCTGCAATGGAGCGGTTTCCGCTTGTCCCGGAAAGCGCTTTAGCGCGGAACCCGGCAAAAGAAAATTGCCCCGCCTTCGCGTTTGCGAAATTTGCTGCAGGTGTGTCTTTTTGTTGCAGGTTCGCAAGGCCTTGCGGGTGCCGCGCAAGGTGCTGCTGAATGCGTCAGTTTTTTGAAATTTGGCGCTTGCGCAATAACAGGCGCCGTTCTATAGAGGCGCCGCTGGTCACGGAGTGTAGCGCAGTCTGGTAGCGCACCACGTTCGGGACGTGGGGGTCGCAAGTTCGAATCTTGCCACTCCGACCAGCCGAAAAGCCCGCGCAAGTGGGCTTTTTTCTTTTGCGGCATCGCAGGTGCATAGACGATGAAAATGGATGGCGAGACATCGGTCGAGACGCTGGGCGAGCGCGCCTGCATCGACAGCAATGGCCTGCCGGTCAGGCTTTACGAGCGCCGCCATCTGATCGTCACGAATACCGCCGCCGGTATGCGCCGCTATCCCGGCGCCCGCTTCTGGTGCACGGGCGAGGGCGCTGCGGTGCGTCTCATCGACAGCTCGATGTTCGAAGTCGTCGATAGCGGCGAGCTGCTGGTCGTCATGGAATAGCGCGCCGCGCTCGTTCCCTCGAAACGCCGGATGACAAAAGGCTATTTTGCAGTCAATTTCCGCCTGCGGTGATCCGTCATAGGATATCCCGCGTAGAAGCATTTCAGCGCGAATTCCGCCTGCCCGGTTTTGCTACACCTTTCGTCGCAAAACGGAGAAGGGTTAGTGGACTCTAATTTAATTTCTCTTCACAAAGGTATGGCGAGTCGAAGGGGAGGCAGGTTCGCAGCGTGTAATGCCGGAATGGGGAATGCAGTGCCTGGTAGGGACAGTAAGCGCTTTGCGCATGTGAGATTGAGTGACGTTGCCAAGAAGGTGGGGGTCAGCCCTATCACCATTTCCCGGGCACTCCGCAATCCCGAAATCGTTTCCGAAGATTTGCGCCAGCTTATCCTGCGCACCGTCGATGAAATGGGCTACGTGCCCAACCTGGCCGCCCGGGCGCTTGCCAGCCGCCACAGCGGCGTTGTCGGCGTCATTACGCCTGCGCTTCATCAGCACGCCTTTACCGATATCATGACCGGCATCGAGGATCGCCTGCGGGCGACGGATCTGCGCGTGCAATATGCCAATACGCTCTATGATCCCGATCAGGAAGTGAGCCAGCTGAAATCTTTCCTGGCGCAGAAACCGGCGGGTATCATTGTTGCCGGTGCAGAATATTACGATGCCCTGGCGCCGCTGCTCAGCGCCGCCGCCTGTCCGGTTGCTCATATCGTCGATGTCAGCCAGAAGGCGGAGGGACTGGTGGCGGCTGTCGATCACTACGAGGCCGGCGCCGCCGCCACCCGCATGCTTCTGTCGAAGAATTACCGCCGCATCGCCTTTGTCGGATGCCGCCGCGATACCCGTCCGCGCCGCCGTTTCGAAGGCTATGCGGATGTGATGCGCCAGGCCGGGTATTTCGACGAGGCGCTCGTTGCAAGCTGCCTCGGGATGAACGGCATTGGCGCTGGACGCGAACTCTTCAGCAATCTGGTGGAAGCTGCACCCGATGTGGATGCGGTGTTCTGCCAGAACGACGATCTTGCCGTTGGTGCGCTTCTTGAATGCTGGACCCGCGGCCTGCGCGTTCCCGACGATATCGGCATCTGCGGCTTCAACGATCTCGACTACGCAGTCCACTGCGAGCCGGCGCTGACGACCGTCAGCATTCCGCGCTATCAGATGGGCCATCGCGTTGCCGATATGCTGCTGAATGCGGTCCGTGAGGAGGAGCCCGGCACCGCCCATATCGACTTCGGCTTCCAGGTCATCGAGCGCGGCTCGACCCGGTAAAGCAAAGGGGCCTTTCGGCCCCTTTTTTCGTCTCAGATATCGCTGGCGGCGTTCTTCCAGAGATCGGCGGCTTCCGCTGCCGTCATCCGCTGCACATGCGCCTCGTCACGGCGGCTGGCGAAGAGCTCGCTTGCCATGATCTGCTCGGCGAGATCGGCCGGAAGCGAGAGGATGACGCGAGCCTCGTTGCCATGCAGGCCGCTGACATCGCTGCGCTTGCCGCTGACCATGCCGCCGGCGATCGTGTTGTTGGTCTCCGGATCGATCAGGATGAACGATCCGGATGCGCGGTTCTGCTCATAGGGGTCGAAGATCGCTGCTTCGTCGAAGATCAGCCGCACCTTGCCGATGGCGTTCATGTAGAGACGCTCGGCCGGAGCCCAGGCGCCGCTCTTCAGCTCCAGCTGGGCGATCGGCTGCACCTGAACACGCTGGCGGCGGCTGCCGCTTTTCAGCCAGTAACGCTTGCCCGACTCGATACCCTCGGGCTGCAGCGCCACGATCTGGGCGTCAAAGTTCACGCCGGTCTGCGGCTGTGCGTCGATCGAGACGATCATGTCGCCGCGGGCAACGTCCACCTGGCGGTCGAGCACCAGCGTGATCGCATCGCCGGCAACGGCCGCATTGCGCACCAGATCGAAGGTGACGATCTTGGAGACATTGGCGACCATGCCCGACGGCAGGATCATGACGCTGTCACCCGGCTTCACCGAGCCGCCGGCGACCGTGCCCTGATAGCCGCGGAAGCTTTCACCGGGGCGCGAGACGCGCTGTACGGAGAAGCGGAAGCCGGTCGACTGGCCGGAGCGGACGCTTGCCAGTTCCAGCGTCTCGACCAGCGTCGGGCCGTTATACCAGGGCATTGCGGCCTGGCCGGAATAGACGACGTTCTCGCCCTTCAGCGCCGACATCGGGATCGCGGTGATCTGCTTGACGCCGAGCGACAGCGCGAATTCCTTGAATTCGTGGACGATCTTGTCGAAACCGGCCCGGTCGTAATTCGTCAGGTCGATCTTGTTGATGGCCAGCACGAACTGCCGGATCCCCATCAGCGAGGCGATCGTCGCGTGGCGGCGGGTCTGCTCGAGAATGCCAGCGCGGGCATCGACCAGCAGAACGGCGAGATCGGCGGTCGAGGCGCCGGTTGCCATGTTGCGGGTATACTGCTCGTGGCCGGGGGTGTCCGCAACGATGAAGGAGCGCTTGTCGGTCGAGAAATAGCGATAGGCAACATCGATGGTGATGCCCTGTTCGCGCTCGGCCTGCAGGCCATCCAGTAGCAATGCGAAGTCGGGCAGGCCGAGATCGTTCTGCTTGCCGGTGGAATCGCGCTGCAGCGTTGCCGCCTGGTCTTCCTTGACTGCCTTGGTGTCCCAAAGCAGGCGGCCGATCAGCGTCGACTTTCCGTCATCGACAGAGCCGCAGGTGATGAGGCGCAACGGCCGCGTATCGCGCACGGCCGCAACAGGCTCGGCTGCGGGGGCGACGGCGTTGGCGAGGTTTGCTGCGGTCATCTCAGAAATATCCTTCACGCTTCTTCTTTTCCATGGAGCCGGACTGATCCCGGTCGATGGCGCGGCCCTGGCGTTCGGAAACCGTGGCGATCTCCAGCTCCGCGATGATGTCTTCAAGGGTGGTGGCCGTCGAGCGGATCGCGCCCGTCAGCGGGAAGCAGCCGAGCGTGCGGAAACGGATCGAATCCTCCTGCTTGACTTCGCCGGGCAAAAGCTCGAGCCGCGGATCGGTCGCATCGATCATCATGCCGTCGCGCTCGACGAACGGGCGCCTGGCGGCGAAATAGAGCGGCACGATCGGGATCTGCTCGGCCTGGATGTAGCGCCAGATATCGACTTCGGTCCAGTTCGACAGCGGGAAGGCGCGAACGCTTTCGCCCTGGCGGATCTGGCCGTTATAGATGTTCCAGAGCTCGGGGCGTTGGTTGCGCGGATCCCAGCGGTGGTCGGGCGTACGGAACGAGTAGATGCGTTCCTTGGCGCGGCTGGCTTCCTCGTCGCGGCGCGCGCCGCCGAAGGCAGCGTCGAACTTGCCGGCGTCGAGCGCATTGCGCAGCGCTTCCGTCTTCATGATGTCGGTATAGCGGGCCGAGCCATAGGTGAACGGCGTGATGTTTTCGGCCGCACCGCGCGGATTGATGTGCTCGATCAGGTCGAGATCATATTCCTTCACGATCTTGTCGCGGAAGGTGATCATCTCCGCGAACTTCCAGCCGGTGTTGACGTGCAGCAGCGGGAAGGGGACGCGGCCCGGATAGAAGGCCTTGCGCGCCAGATGCAGCAGGACGGACGAGTCCTTGCCGATCGAATAGAGCATGACGGGGCGTTCGAACTCGGCGGCGACCTCACGGAAGATATGGATCGCTTCGTTTTCCAGTGCCTTCAGATGCGGATCGAGCGGCGGCTTTCTGCTCTGCGGATTGCTGAGTTCCGTATCCTGACGGGTATCGGGCATGTGTTACTCCAGACTTCTCACTCATTGCCGGACGGGAGGTTGCCGCAATGAAATCTCGTGACACCTGGCTTCCGGTTGGCGGCGGTGGCCGCATCTGATCCGGAAACCGGCAGGTTATTGTTGGGCCGGGATCGCCGATGCTTCCTCGGCAACATGCAACCCGCATTCGCGCTTCTCATCCTGTTCCCACCACCAACGGCCGGCGCGCTCGGGCTCGCCGGGCTTGATGGCGCGGGTGCAGGGCTCGCAGCCTATCGATGGGTAGCCACGGGCATGCAGAGGGTTCACCGGCACGCTGTTATCGGCGACATAGGCCTTGATCACGTCGATATCCCAGTCGGCCAGCGGATTGACCTTCAGGAGATGGCGCTCGGCGTCATATTCGGCAAAGGGCGTATCGGCGCGATTGCTCGATTGGCCGCGGCGCAGGCCGGTGATCCAGATGGTTGCCCCATTGAGTGCGCGCGCAAGCGGCTTCAGCTTGCGCACGCCACAACAGGCATGCCTGGCTTCGACGCTCTCGTAGAAGCCGTTCAGGCCGTATTTCGCCGCATAGGCGTCGATATCGGCCTGTTCGGGCTCGTAGCGGGAAATCTTGATATCGTACTGGCTTTCGGTCTCGTCGATCAGCGAAAGCGTTTCCGGAAAGAGGCGTCCGGTCTGCAGCGTCACGACGTCGATCGGCAGGCGGTGATTGCCGATTTCGGCGGTGATCACCTGGTCCTCGATGCCGAGCGAGGTCGTGAAGACCACGCGGCCGCCGAGACCGGCGACAAAGGCCAGCCTTCCGGCGAGGTCGAGAGATGCGAGCTTCGCATTCAGCGCCTCGGCCTCTTCGATTGTATGGATAACAGTCATGGCAATCCTGTCCTCAAGTTGGCCGGAGTATCGCAGCAACAGGATGGGTCGGACAGAAAAAGGGATTTCGAAAGCAGCATAAGCAGGAGCAAATATCTCTCCTAAGCTGCCGCAATGCAGAAAAGCAGCCGCCCCGGCGTCAAAACTCCGTCGGGCAACTCAATCTCTAGTGATTTAGTAGAGTTACACGCCGCCTGTCAATTCGAAATCTGAAGTGATGCGCGAAAACGTGCGAAAGGCGCAATTTTGACGTAGAATTACGCCCATTGGCCGAGGTTCAAAAACAAGGCCAAAATGCTTGTATCTCAAGGCTTTTGCCGGCACGTTCAAATTCCGTTCATGCTGGCTGTGCCATAGGGGAAAAGCAAAGCTTGAAAAGCGGCAGGGCTCAAGGGCCGCTGGTGTGTGTGACGGTCTAAAATGATTACGCAGAAAGCAAAATATGCGCTCCGGGCGCTGACGGTGCTGGCCGAGGCCGACGCCCGCGAACCGGTGATGATCTCGGACATTGCTGCACAGCAGAAAATCCCGAAAAAGTTCCTTGAGCAGATCCTTCTCGACCTGAAACACCAGGGCATCGTCGCCAGCCGCCGCGGCAAGGCAGGCGGCTATCTGCTCTTGAAGCCCGCCGACATGATCACCTTCGGCGAGATCCTGCGCATCATCGACGGCCCGATCGCGCCGCTCCCCTGCCTGTCGATCACCGCCTACCGCAAATGCGACGACTGCGACGGCGAACAAAACTGCGAAATCCGCCACGTCTTCGCCAAGGTCGCCGACGCCACCCGCAAGGTGTTGTTCTCGACAACGATCGCCGACGCCGTCGCCCCCGCCAAGGGTGCTGAAGTCACGCGGCTTCTCGCTTAGCCAGCAACCTCTTCCTTCTCGATCGCCCGCCGCGCCCGGATGGCTGCGGCGATGAACACGCGTGACAGGCCGTGATAAAGCGGTTCGCGCGAGAGAATGCGTGATGTCACGTAGCCGATCATCGATACCGCCATGATCGGGATGACGGCCTGGTGGTCGCCGGTCATTTCGAGAATGATGACGAAGGCTGTCATCGGCGCCTGCACGACGCCGGCGAAATATCCGGCCATGCCGAGGATCGCCGCCAGCGCGATGCTGGTGCCGAGAGCCGATCCGACCGTGCTGCCGAAACCGGCGCCGACCGCAAGCGACGGCGCGAAGATGCCGCCGGGAATCCCTGAAAGCATCGACAGGAAGCTGGCGGCCAGTTTCTCGACGAAGAACAGCAGCGGCAGCGCATGTCCCTCGACGGCGCCGCGGGCCTGCTCGTAGCCGGTGCCGAAGGTGGTGCCGCCGGAGAGGATGCCGATCACGGCGATCGCCAGTCCGCAGGTGCCGGCCAGCACGAGCATGCGCTTCAAGGGTTGCGGTTGCGCCCAGCGGCGGATCTTCTGGCCGAAATGCAGGGCAAAGCCGCTGAAGGCAGCACCCAGCGCCCCGCCGCCGATGCCGCAGACGAGCACGAGGCCCCAGTCGCGCAATTGCGTTGGCGCAACAGAGGCTTCGCCGAAATAGTTGTAGCTGCCCGCCAGCCCGAGGGCCGCGAGACCGGAGAGGATGACGGCGGTCAGCACCAGCCCGTTGGCCCGCGCTTCATAGGTGCGGCTCATCTCCTCGATGGCAAAGACGATACCGGCAAGCGGCGTGTTGAAAGCGGCTGCAATGCCTGCCGCCGAACCCGCGAGGATCAGCCCGCGCGCCTGCGCCATACCGCCGAAGCGGGCAACCGCAAGCATGATCGATGCACCCACCTGTACCGTCGGCCCCTCGCGGCCGATCGAGGCGCCGGAAAACAGCCCGAGTACTGTCAGCACGATCTTGCCGAAGGCAATCCGGAGCGACAGCAGCCGCGTCCGGTCGTCCTCTTCGCGCAGATGCCGGGCGGCTATCGCCTGCGGAATGCCGCTGCCCTGCGAATTCGGAAACAGCGTGGCCGCCAGATAGGCCGACAGCATGAAGATGGCGGGCGTCAGGGCGAGCGGCAGCAGGAAGGCCCATTCACCCGAGGATGTCAGGCTGCCGAACGCCTTCTGCGCCAGATCGGCGAGCTTGGCGAAGCCGACGCTGATCACCCCGATCGCCAGGGCGCCGCACCAGAACACCAGCCGCGGCCGCCAGAGCGAAAAGGATCCCCAGAACACTCGGGAACGGCGGAGCAGCTTGGAATTGCGATAGGAGGCGGGCATGGGGGACTCTGGCACGTGATGGGGGCTTAATCTTCTAGTCTCAATCGGCGCGAAAGATCACCCCTTGTTTCAACATTTGGTGAAATACCGTCCGGAGCCCGGGCGCCGCGCCACTTGCCCCTTGACGCAACAGGGTAGGGCCCGTGATAGCCAATTTTTGCTTCGGTCTCCTCGTCGCCGGAATTGCGAGTCCTTCCGCAGTGCGATCGGTCGGTTTCCTCCAGTTGATTCTGAACTTTAAGTTTGGCATCATGCATCGCAAATGCAACGCATGGAGAAACCCATGAAAACCGCAACATTGCCGTCCCTGCGCGTCGATCCCGAATTGCGCGCAGCCGCCGAAAGCGTGCTGAGGGAAGGGGAGACGCTGTCGGCGCTGATGGAAGATTCGCTGCGGCGTCAGGTTAATTTCCGCAGGACGCAGGCGGAATTCATCGCGCGCGGCCTGTTTTCGCGTGAGGAATCAAAGCGCACCGGCATCTATCACGATGCGGATGACGTTCACGCCAGGCTCAAGGCAAAGCTTGAAGCGGCGGTGGCCAAAGACAAGCAATGACGTACCGTCTGCGTTACTCCGATCACGCACTTCACGACATAGACCGGCTTTACGATTACCTGCTCGTCCACGACCGCGAGATCGCAAGACGAGCATACGAGGCAATCATAAAGGCAGCGGAAGTTCTGCGCGAATTTCCGTTCACGGGCCGCAAGCTCTCAAGCGAGGACAGTCTTCTTCGGGAAATGCTCGTGCCATTCGGTTCGTCGGGTTACGTCATGCTCTTCGAAATCGAAGACGCCGAGACGGTGACCATTCTGGCCATCCGCCACCAGCGCGAAGACGACTACCACTAACCCCTATTACCTGTCGCTCACCGCCCAGCGCGGGTTCACCCACGGCTCCTGGTTCGACCGCGGCAGCGGCTGCTTGCCGAGAATATGATCGGCTGCCTTCTCCCCGGTCATGATCGACGGGCCGTTGAGGTTGCCGTAGGTCACGTGGGGGAAGATCGAGCTGTCGGCGACGCGCAGGCCATCGACGCCGATGACGCGGGTTTCGGCGTCGACGACGGCCATCGGGTCGTCCTTGGCGCCCATCTTGCAGGTGCCGCAGGGGTGGTAGGCGCTTTCCAGGTGCTCGCGCAGGAAGGCGTCGATCTCGTCGTCGGTCTGTACGCTCTCGCCCGGCTGGATCTCCGGGCCGCGATACTGGTCAAAGGCCTGCTGGCCGAAGATCTCGCGGGTCAGGCGCACGCAATGGCGGAACTTTTCCCAGTCCTCGGCATGGCTCATATAGTTGAACTGGATGACCGGGTCGGCCTTCGGATCGGACGAGCGCAGCGTCACGTTACCGCGCGACTTGGAGAGATTGTAGCCGACATGCACCTGGAAACCGTGGCTCTTGGCCGCTGCCTTGCCGTCATAGCTGATGGCCACAGGAAGGAAGTGATACTGGATATCGGGCTGCTTGACGCCCGGGCCTGAGCGCAGGAAGGCGCAGGCCTCGAACTGGTTGGAGGTGCCCAACCCTGATTTGGTGAACATCCACTGCGCACCGGCAACCCCCTGCCAGAACCACGGCAGCCAGGAATAGAGCGACACCGGCTTGGTCGAGACCTGCTGGAAATAGAATTCCATGTGGTCCTGCAGATTGGCGCCGACGCCGGGGCGGTCGGCCTTCACCTCGATGCCCATCTCCTGCAAATGCGCGCCGGGGCCGATGCCGGAGAGCATCAGCAGCTTCGGCGAATTGAAGGAGGAGGCCGAGACGATCACTTCGCGGTTCGCCTTGATCACCTCGACAGCGTTACCGCGCTCGATCTCGACGCCGGTGGCCCGGCCGTTCTCGATCACCACCTTGCGGGCGAGACCATAGATGAGCTTGACGTTCGGCCGCTTCAGCGCCGGCTTCAGATAGGCTGATGCAGCCGACCAGCGGCGGCCCTGGAAGATCGTCTGTTCCATCAGCCCGAAGCCTTCCTGCTTCGAGCCGTTGTAATCCTCCGTCGTCTCGAACCCTGCCTGCTTGCCGGCCTCGACGAAGGCCTGGAACAGCGGGTTGCGGAACACGCCGCGCTGCACATGCAGCGGCCCGTCGGTGCCGCGCCAGCCTTCCTCGCCGCCATGGCTGTGTTCCATGCGCTTGAAGTAGGGGAGAACGTCGGCATAGGCCCATCCGCGAGCGCCAAGCTCTTCCCAGCGGTTATAGTCCTCGGCGTGGCCGCGGACATAGACCATGCCGTTGATCGAGGAGGAACCGCCGATCACCTTGCCGCGCGGCGCGGTGATGCGCCGGTTGTTGAGGTTGGGTTCCGGCTCGGAGAGATAACCCCAGTTATAGCGCTTCATGCTCATTGGCCAGGCAAGGGCTGCCGGCATCTGGATGAACGGCCCGAAATCCGATCCGCCGGCCTCGATGACGATGACGGAATTCTTACCGTCTTCGGAGAGACGGTAGGCGAGGGCGGAACCTGCCGAGCCGGAGCCGATGATGACGAAATCTGCTTGCTGCATCTCAATATGCTCCAGCTGCAATATTCAGGTTGTGCCGTGGCCGCCCCCTCTGGCCTGCCGGCCATCTCCCCCACGGGTGGGGAGATTGGCTGGGCGCGGCCGCTCGCTCGACCTCTCACGCTTGGCGGGGAGCCAAATACCTGCGGATCTCCCCCCGTGTGGGGGAGATGGCCGGCAGGCCAGAGGGGGGCGAACTTGCTCAGGGGCTAGCGGTTAATGTCTCAATAAGGCGCCTGCACCGGCCCCATGCCGACATAGACGGTCTTCAGTTCGGAATAGTGCTCCAGCGCCGCTGCCGAGTTTTCACGGCCGAAGCCGGATTGCTTGGAGCCGCCGAAGGGGATTTCGACCGGGCAGAGGTTGTAGGTGTTGATCCACAATGTGCCGGCTTCCAGTTGGTCGACGACGCGGTGGGCGCGGGTCATGTCAGCGGTGAACACGCCGCCGGAGAGGCCGAACTCGGTGGCATTGGCGCGGGCGAGTACCTCGGCCTCGTCGTCGAAATCGAGCACGCACATGACAGGCCCGAAGATTTCCTCGCGGGCGATCGTCATGCCGTCGGTGACATCGGCAAACACCGTCGGCTGCACGTAGTAGCCTTCGCCCGCGACATTGTTCGGAATGCCGCCGCCGGTGAGCAGCGTCGCGCCCTCGGCCTTGCCCTTCTCGATATAGTCGAGCACTTTCTCCCGCTGCGCCCAGGAGACCATCGGCCCGAACTGCGTGGCCTCGTCCATCGGGTCGCCGATCGCAATCGCCTCGGTGCGGCTCTTCAGGCGCGCCAGGAATTCGCCCTTGATCTTCTTCTGCACGAAGACGCGCGTGCCGTTCGAGCAGACCTGGCCGGTGGAATAGAAATTGCCGAGCATGGCGCCGCCGATTGCGCTGTCGATATCGGCGTCGTCGAAGACGATGATCGGCGACTTGCCGCCGAGTTCCATCGTCACATGCTTCAGATGGCTGGCCGCCGATGCCGCGACCTTGCGGCCCGTCGGCACAGAGCCGGTGAGCGAAACCTTGGCAACGTCGGGGTGATTGACCAGCAGCGGGCCGGTGTCGCGGTCGCCCTGGATCACGTTGTAGAGACCCTTGGGAAGCCCGGCTTCCAGCAGGATTTCGGCGATCTTCAGCGCGCCGAGCGGGGTGTTCTCCGATGGCTTGAAGACCATCGCGTTACCGGCGATCAGCGCCGGTGCGCCCTTCCAGCAGGCGATCTGCTGCGGATAGTTCCAGGCGCCGATACCGACACAGACGCCGAGCGGCACGCGCTTGGTATAGGCAAAGTCGCCGCCGAGCGGGATATAGGAGCCGTTCAGCGCTGTCGCCGCAATGCCGCCGAAGAACTCGAAGCTGTCGGCGCCCGAGGTCGGGTCGGCGACGATGGTTTCCTGGATCGGCTTGCCGGTATCGAGCGTCTCGAGTTCGGAGAGTTCGCGGTTGCGCTCGCGCATGATCTCGGCCGCCCGCTTCAGGATACGGCCGCGCGCCGTCGGGCTCATCGCCGCCCATTCCGGCTGGGCGCGCTTGGCAGCGGCGATCGCCTTCTCGACGATCGCAGGCGTTGCCGCATGCAGCCGGGCGATGACTTCGCCGGTCGCCGGATAGATGCTCTCGATCACGCTGCCCGCGTCATCCTCGACATATTCGCCGTCGATGAAATGCGATGCTTTCGGCTGGGCTTTCATGGTCACTTGTCCTTGGGCTCGTGGTGTTCGTCCCTTCTCCCCTCGGGGAGAAGGTGGCTCGCAGGGCTCAGGTGCAAAAGTTGCACCGGGGATGAGGGGGCGGCGGTCGCCAGCAGCGCGTTCACATAATCCTCCGTCAGCCCGATCGAAGCCTCGATACTGATCGGTGCCGATTTCAGACTTTGGCGGATATAGAGCCCGTCGATCATCGCCGCAGCGCCTTCGGCGATGCGTTCTGCGGCATCGGCAGGGCAGAGGGGCTTCAGGTTGGCGAGCAGGTTGGAGCGCAGCCGCCGCGCATAGATGACGAGGAAGCGGCGCGTCTCCTCCGAACTCTGCGCCTCGGCGTAGAAGGCGAGCCAGGCGGCAATCGTCTCGGGCGCGAACTGATCGGCCTGGAAGCTGACGCGGATCACCGCGGAGAGCTTTTCGCGCGGCGTAGCGGCCGCCTTCAGCGCTGTCACCGCGTCGTTGCGCAACTGGCGTAGAAGCGAGCGGACCGTCTCGATCAGCAGCTGTTCCTTGCTGCCGAAATAGTGGTGGGCAAGGGCTGGGGACACGCCAGCCTGCCGGGCGATTTCGGACATGGTGACGGTCAGCGAGCCGTGATCCCCGATCACGCGCAGCGCGGCATCGACAAGCGCCTTGCGGCGCACGGGTTCCATTCCGACCTTCGGCATGATGTCCAGCTTTCCAGATTGGCAGCACCTTATTTTTGATTGACTGACCAATCAATAAAAATCTTTCGTGGTCTCGTCTTGAGCGTCAGGCCTTTCCGGATTGCAATGCTGCAGCATATCAACCGGAACAGGAGGTGCGTCATGGCAAGCGTCTTGGGAATGCCGTCTTCGTCCCTGCAGCCGAAATGGATGTGGTTCGCCGGGCTCGGCGTGTTGCTGATGATCTGCGGCGTCATCGCCTTCGTAAACCTGTTCGTCGCCACCGTCGCCTCGGTTTATTATGTCGGCATGCTGATGCTGGCAGGCGGCATCGTCTATCTCGCCCATACCTTTCAGGTGCGGGGCTGGGATCACATTCTCTTCTGGGTTCTGAGTGGCCTACTCTATGTGCTGGCCGGCGTCTTCGCCTTCATCAACCCGATCCTGGCCTCGGCGGCGCTGACGCTGTTTCTTGCCGTCGCCCTGATCATCGCCGGGGTCTTCCGCGTCTTCATCGGCCGCCGAATGAAACCGGTGAAGGGCTGGGGCTGGATCGTCGCCAGCGGCGTCGTCACCGCGCTTGCCGGCTTCGTCATTGCGCTTGGCTGGCCGGTCAACAGCCTCTGGGTCCTCGGGCTCTTCCTCGCTGCCGACCTTTTGCTGCAGGGCTCCACCATGCTCGCTTTCGGCCTGGCGCTGCGGCGGAGTTTATGACCGTAATCCACAGGCCCGATCACGGATTATTTCTTTTTTTGACAAGCATATGACGCAGGTCTAAAATTAACGCATACCAAGGCAGCGGCGATTGGACAGCCGGTAAGAATGCCAAGAATGGTCATGCGTCCCCCGTTGGGCAGGTTCTGCCCGGCAAAACGAAGGGAGGAATTTCATGCCGATGGTCACAGTTTCCATATCACCGGTACAGGCAGCAGGCATCCGTGATGCCGTCGATAGCGGCGGTTATGCATCGAGCAGCGAAGTGGTCCGCGAGGCCTTGCGTCTATGGGATGCCGCCCGCAAGCTCGGCGAATACAAGGACGAAATTCTCGATGGCGAAGGCCATGCGGGGAGCGGCCGCTGCGTGGCCGACATGTTCGCGGATCACGAAGCGGTCCGCCGCCGGTCTGCATAGCTAAGCGGCTGATAAAATAAGAGAAAGCTGAAATGTTTTGTGGGCGCCACGGGCGCCTGCAGCTTTCACAAAAGTTTCACATTGGCGAAAGGGTTCGTTGACCCTTCTCCTCCATCTTCGCTGTGAAAAAGAAGACTTCACAGTGGAGATTGGCATGTCTTTGACTGCCGCCGTCGCGCCCGGCGTCGTTCGTCGCTATGCCAGCGATCAGATCGTGACGCTTGCAAAGCTTGTCGTAGAAAACGCCTTCCAGCCGATCGTAGAGGCCGGAACCGGAACGGTATTCGGCTATGAATCCCTCATGCGCGGGCAGGAGCGCATCGGCTTCGATTCCCCGATAGAAATCCTCGACGAGGCCTTTCGCGCCAATCAGCTGCTGCCGCTGGAGCAGATGGTCGCCAGCCGTGCGCTCGCCAAGTTCGCCACCCTCGGCAACTACGCCACCTCGACACTTTTCCTCAATCTGGATGTCCGCCTGATCCCGCATGGCGACCGGCTGATCGAAAACCTGCTGCAGCAGTTGAAGGCTGCAAACCTGCCGCCGTCCTCCGTCTGTTTCGAGTTTTCCGAGCGTTTCGACAACACCAGCGTGCCGGAATTCGAGGCGCTGGTCTCCAAGCTGCGCCGCACCGGCTTCAAGCTGGCGATCGATGATTTCGGCGTCGGCCACGGCGAGATGAAGCTGCTCTGCGACTATGCCGTCGATTACCTGAAAATCGACCGGCATTTCGTCGCCGATATCGACAGCAAGCCGCGCAAGCGCCATCTCCTGAAGAACATCGTCAACATCGCCCATGTTCTCGGCACCCGCGTCATCGCCGAGGGCATCGAGACCGAAGCCGAATTTCTGGCTTGCCGCGAATATGGCGTCGATCTCGTCCAGGGCTGGTTCATCGCCCGCCCGACGACGCATATTTCCGAGCTCGTTCCGGCCTTCCCCCATCTGCAGGATCTTGGCAAGAGCAAGCGCAACACCCAGTCGCTCGACGAAATCCTGATCCGCAAGCAGATCGAAATGCTGCCGACGGTGTTCGAAAACGACAGCATCGATACGGTCTTCGAACTCTTCCGCCGCAATCCGCGCCAGGCCTTTTTCCCGGTACTGAACGCCAATGGCGAGCCGCGCGGCATCATCCACGAGCATCATCTCAAGCAGTATATCTACCATCCGTTCGGCCGAGACCTGCTGAAAAACAAGATGTACGAGCGCACCATCTCGCAATTCGTCGAGATCGCCCCGATCGTCAGCCTCGACAGCGATGCCGAACGGCTGATGTCGATCTTCGCCAATATGGAAGGCAGCAACTGCCTGATCCTGACGGACAACATGCGCTATGCCGGCGTCGTCTCCGCCGCATCGCTGATCAAGGTGATCAACGAGAAGCAGCTGAAGATCGCCCAGGACCAGAACCCGCTGACCGGCCTGCCGGGCAACCACGCGATCCGCGATTTCATGCGCCAGTCCGGCCGCGACGGCGATGACGTCAGGCATTTCTGCTATTGCGACTTCGACAATTTCAAGCCGTTCAACGATGCCTATGGCTTCCATCTCGGCGACCACGCGATCTCGCTGTTTGCCGCCTTGATGCGCCGCTACTTCTTCGCCGAGCGCCACTTCCTCGGCCATGTCGGCGGCGACGATTTCTTCATCGGCGTCGTCGGCTGGACCCAGGCCGAGCTTCGCGAAATCCTCGATCGGCTGATCAGCGATTTCCATGAGGACGTGCTGGCTCTCTATTCTGATCAGGATCGCGCCAAGGGCAGCATCCGCGGCCACGACCGGTCGGGCGCTGAGGCGCTGTTCCCGCTGATGCGCTGCTCGATCGGCGTGCTGGAATTGCCCGACGGCCTCGTCATCGACGATATCAACCGCGTCGGCACCGAGATCGCCCAGGTCAAGGCGCATGCCAAGGAAAGCATCGACGGTCTGGTCTTCAATCATCTGGGCGAGGCGAATTGACGCCTTTGCCACTTCCCGCCTTTCCAAGGCGGCAGGGCTGAATTATCTCCTGTGCTTTCGGAATGAGGAGATCGGATATGCCCCTGCCGTCGACCATGCGCTACGTCGATCTTCCAACCTTCGGCGCCCCCGAGGCGATGAAGATCGCCAGCGGTCCGCTGCCGGTTCCGGGTGAGGGGCAGATCCTGGTGAAGACGCTGGCCATCGGCGTAAACCGCCCTGACGTGGCGCAGCGCCAGGGCACCTATCCGGCGCCGAAGGGCGCCAGCCCGATCCTCGGCCTCGAGCTTGCAGGCGAAGTCGCCGCCATCGGCCCTGGCGTCTCTGGCTACACTGTCGGCGACAAGGTCTGCGGTCTCGCCAATGGCGGCGCCTATGCCGAATATTGCCTGCTTCCGGCCGGTCAGACGCTGCCGTTCCCGAAAGGCTACGACGCGGTCAAGGCCGCCGCCCTGCCGGAGACCTTCTTCACCGTCTGGGCCAATCTCTTCCAGATGGCGGGCCTGACCGAAGGCGAGAGCGTGCTCATCCACGGCGGCTCCAGCGGTATCGGCACGACGGCGATCCAGCTCGCCAAAGCCTTCGGCGCCGCCGTTTACGCGACCGCCGGTTCGGCCGATAAATGCGACGCCTGCGTCAGGCTCGGAGCCACCAGGGCGATCAACTACAAGACCGAGGATTTCGCCGAAGTCATCATGGCGGAAACCGCGGGCGAGGGCGTCGATATCGTCCTCGACATGATCGGCGCCGCCTATTTCGAGAAGAACATCGCCTCGCTGGCGAAAGACGGCTGCCTGTCGATCATCGCCTTCCTCGGCGGTGCGGTGGCTGAAAAGGTCAACCTGGCACCCATCATGGTTAAGCGCCTGACGGTTACCGGCTCGACCATGCGCCCGCGCACCGCCGAAGAGAAGCGCGCCATCCGCGACGATCTCCTCTCCCAGGTCTGGCCGCTGCTTGAAGCCGGGACGGTCTCCCCGGTCATTGACAAGGTTTTCGCGTTCGACGACGTCGCCGAGGCGCATCGGCTGATGGAGACGAGTTCTCACATCGGCAAGATCATGCTGAAGGTCTGAGTCCTATCCAGCCTTCGTTATGTTCGAGCCTGCATTTGCACCGGCTGACCTAGTGGTCGTTAGATCCTCGGGACAAGCCCGAGGATGACGAAGTTGGGTTGGGCGCTCCCGCTGCAGGCGAAGACGATATCATCTGGCCGTCATCCTCGGGCTTGTCCCGAGGATCCAACGACGCCCTACGACAATGGCAGATACCCAGCCGAGGATGGCCGCCAATGGCCTAGGCCGCCTTGTCCCGCAGCGATAGTGCGGTGATCACCGTCACAATCCCCGGCAAAGCCATCGCAGCGTAAAGCCAGTGCGCCGCCGCAATATCGCCTGCGATCCCACCGGGGTGAACCAGCCCAGTGCTGTTGGCGATCACGCCGGCGATCGCCGCACCGAAGGCGCTGCCGAGCGACTGCACGGTGGAGATCGCCGCGGACGCCTTGTCCTGCTCGGAATTCTGCACCAGCTGCAGCACCTTGGTCACCAGATGCGCCCAGCCGAGACCGACGCCAAAGCCCATCATCAGCATCGCGAAGGCGGCTGGAGCGAGGATCACGATCTCGGCCGTCTGGTTTTCGCGGGCCAGAAGCAGCGCCAGGGCTGCCGTCGAGAGTGCCTCGATCACGCATCCGGCGATGATCGCCTTGATGGCGGCCGGGCCCCTGAGATTGCCGCTGAAGAAGGCGGCAAAGGTCCAGCCGAGCGCCACCAGCGCTGTCAAATAGCCGGAGATCAGCGGCGTAACGCCATGCAGCGCCTGCAGGAAATAGGGGATGTAGATGTCGCTGGTCAGCACGATCAGCAGCGTGAACATCGTGAGATAGACGCGCGCTACAGGCTTGCCGAGTGTGACCGCGCCGGTGGGCAGCAGCCGTGTCCGCCCCTGCCGCTCGATGACCAGCATCAGCGCGATGGCGATGACGGCGAGAGCGACGAGCGCCGCCTTGCCGCCGGTCTGTTCCAGCGTTCCGGCAATGCTGACGAGGAGCACCGCGCCGATCAGAAGGCCGATCTGCACGAAGGGTATGCGTCCTTCGGCTCGGTCATCCGTTGCCTTCGGCAGCAGCCACGGCGCCAGCACGGCCATGAGCACGCCGAGCGGCACCAGGACGATAAAGGCATGCCGCCAATTGCTGCCATCGGCGAACAATCCCCCGGCGCTCGGACCAAGCAGCGTCGCGACACCCCAGATCGCCGCATAAAGCGTCGAGGCCTTGGGCCAGAGCGGCTCGGGAAAGGCAAAGCGCACGAAAGCATAGGCAAGCGCTGCTAGAATGCCGGCGCCATAGCCCTGGATCGTCCGCCCCACGAGCACGACTTCCATCACCGGTGCGGCAGCGCAGACGAGGCTGCCCGCGCCGAACAGCATGGCGCCGAACACATAGGCAATCCTGAGCCCCATGCCGCGCGGCCGCATCGCCACCGAGATCGAGCCGAGCACGGCCGCCGCCACATAGAGCGTCGTCACCCAGGAGAGCAGCGGCAGGCCGCCGATATCGCGCACGATCGACGGCGCGATCGTCGCCATGATGTAACTCTCGACCGCATAGAGCGTCACCCCGCCGCCGAGCATCAGCGTGGCCGGAAGCAGGCGAGGGGTGAAAAGCTGGAGGACGGAGGACTTGGGCGCGGCGCCCTGATCTATGCTGGTCATGCTGTATGCCTTGATGTGTTTTCCCTGGCGGAAGATTATTTTCCAATTTATAAGTTGGAAAATTGCATGCTTGTGTTATTAAAACAAGCGTGGACTTGGAAAAATAAATGCGCCAATCGCCTGCCAACCGTATCCTGCTTCTGCTTAAGACCGAAGGTCCGCAGCTCGGCACCGATGTCGGCGCCCATCTGGGCATCACCGCGGAGGCCGCCCGCCAGCAGCTGACCAAGCTCGCCGAAGAAGGGCTCACCGAGCCGGTGAGCGAACCGTCTTCCGGCCGCGGCCGCCCGAAACAGCTCTGGCAGCTGACGGCTGCTGGCCATCAGACCTTCCCGGATGGCCATGCCGAGCTCACTGCCGGCCTGCTCGGCATCATCACCGCTGAGCTCGGCCGCGGCGCGCTCGATGCCGTCATTTCGGCCCGCGAAACAGAGACGCTCGCCCGCTACCGGCATGATGTCTCGGCTCCGGCGCTTGCCGATCGCGTCAGCCAGCTCGCCGCCATCAGAAGCCGCGAGGGCTACATGGCCGATAGCTGGCAGGAGGAGGACGGCTCCTTCATGCTCGTCGAAAACCACTGCCCGATCTGCGCTGCCGCCGCTGTCTGCGCCGGCTTCTGCCGCTCGGAGATCGAAACTTTCCGCAGCGTGCTTGGCGCCAAGGTCGAGCGCTCCGAACATATCCTGCTCGGCGCCCGCCGCTGCGCCTACCGGATCAGTGCTTAAGCCGTTCTGAATTCCCGCTTGCTGCTTTCCAGCACCAGCAGGAAGGCGATCGCCCCGAGACCGGCAAGGGCGGCGATCTGCGCCGTCCCCGAATAATCCGTCAGCGTCGTGCCGATCGCGAAGATCGTTGCGGCAACACCATTGCTGATGAAGACGCTGACCGAGATCAGCGAGCTGCCGAGCCCCGGCCGGTCGGCGATCAGGTCCTGCAGATAGGTGATCGGCACGCTGAGGATGGCGGCTGCCCCACAGGCATTGATCAGCACCAGCGAATAGATATGCCACGGCGCCGAGGCGAAGCCTGCCAGCGTCAGGTAGAGACAGTAGATCAACGCCCCGGCAGCCAGGATATGCACGTTGCGGAAGCGCTTCTGCAGCGCGCCCCACATCATCATGAACGGCATTTCCAGGAAGGCGACCAGCCCCGCCATGAAGCCGACATCGACCACCGTGCCGCCGGCCGGATGGGTGATGATCAGCGGCGACAGCATGGTGTTCAGCCGCTGCAAGCCGAGCAGCAGCGACATGGCGATGATGCGCTTGAGGATATAGGGCTGGGCGATCCGTTTCAGCGATGGCAGGAAACCCGGCGCATCGGCAAGCGGCCCCGATGATTTCGGCATCTTCCCCGCAAAAAAGAAATACAGGCAGAAGCAGGTGAGGCTTGCCGCCCCGGCAATCCCGTAGGCCGGGGTCATCGACTGCGCGGTCGCCAGATAAAGCCCGATCACCCCCGGCGCCAGCGCCCAGGATCCCGAATAGAGCGCCCGCACCGTCGACGAGATCGATCCCGCCAACCCGCGATCCATCGTGTTGGTGGTCGCGCGGATGCTGGCAAACAGGATGGAATAGGTCGAGTTGCTCGCTGGGATCAGCAGCAGCACGCAGAGGATGAACACCGGCGCGGTATGAAAGACAAAGACCGAGCCAAAGCCGATCATGCCGCAGACAGATAACGCCAGCACCAGCGGCCGCCGGTCGGCCATCCGGTCCGACCATATCCCCAGCGTCAGGCTGGTCGCCACATTCGAAAGCGCCGAGAAGAACACCAGCGCCGAATAGGCGCCGTCGCTCATCCCAAGCTCATTGATGCCGATGATCGACTGATAAGGCAGCGTCGAAGCATAGGTGAAGGCGAGCGCCACCAGTGTGACGGCCGGAATGCGGATTTTCGGTTCGCGGAGGATGACGGAGAAGGCAGAGGGCATGAACGTGATTCCTGATGCGCTACCTCTAATCCTGCCTGCTGCCATCTAAAAACGATTGTTTGTGATACCGGTGTCAATTCGTGTGATGGGCTGCGAACTGGCGTGATCCGCCTACTGCGCCTCGGCCCGGAATGCCTTGCGCAGCGTCACCGAGAGATAGTCTATGCAGAGCCTGACCTTGGCGGCGGCGAGACGGCTATGGGGGAAGACCGCGTGGATCGGCGCGGCGGCAAGCCGTGCTTCGGGCAGCACCACCTCGAGCCTGCCGCTGTCGATGTCGTCGCGGACATCCCATATCGATTTCAGCACCAGTCCCGCGCCGGAAAGCGCCCAGCGGTGGGCAAGCTCGCCGTTGTTGGTCGTGAGACTGCTGGTGACATTGGCGCTGCGGCCGTCGGCAAAAGCCCAATGGGTGTTCGGCGGCTCTCCGAAGGCGACGATGTCGTGGCCGGGAAGATCGTCGACAGTCTGCGGCCGTCCCCGGCGATCGAGATAGGCCGGCGCCGCGCAGATGACGCGCCGGTTGGGCGCGATCTGGCGGGCGATCAGGCTGGAGTCTGAGAGCGATCCGAAACGGATGGCAAGATCATATCCGGCATCGACGATGTTCTCGACGCCGTCATTGGTGTCCAGATGGACATGCAGGTCGGGATGGGCCTGCTGGAAGTCCCAAAGGATCGGCGCCAGCCAGCGGCAACCGAAAGCAAAGGTCGAGGTGACCTTCAAGACCCCGCTCGCCCTGTCGCTTCCGCTCGAAGCATCGGTTTCGGCATCGTCGATCTCTGCCAGGATCTGGACGCAACGCTCGTAGAAGCGCGCGCCTTCTTCGGTCAAAGCCAACGAGCGGGTCGTCCTGTTGACCAGCCGCACACCGAGCCGCTCTTCAAGCCGCGAGAGTTTCCGGCTGACAACCGTCAGCGAAAAATTAAGCTCGCGGGCCGCGCCGGAGAGGCTCTTCGCCTGCACGACCCGCACAAAGACCAGCATGTCGAGAAAATTGTCGCTCATATTATTGCTGATATTGCAAGAGACTATCGACAACAATATCCATTCTGACAACAACGAGACGGGGCTACAGTCCCTCCATCGAAACCGCGGCACGGTGTTGCTGCATAGAGGAGAGCAACAGATGACATCCCTGGAAAAACAGCGCGTTCTCGTCGTAGGCGGTAGCTCCGGCATCGGTCTTGCCGTCGCAGAGCAGGCCGCCGCCGAAGGCGCCGCAGTCACCATCGCTTCACGTTCCGCAGACAAGCTTGCCGAAGCAGCGCGTTTGATCGGCGGCGGCGTGGCGACGGCGGTTCTCGATACCGGCGACGCCGGCAGCGTCGAGGCCTTCCTCGAGGCGAGCGGCGCGTGGGATCACATCGTCATTTCCGCAGCGCAGACCCCATCGGGCCCCGTGCGCAAGCTCTCGCTCGACGATGCGAAGCGCGCCATGGAAAGCAAGTTCTGGGGCGCCTATCGCATCGCTAGGGCCGCTGAGTTCGCCGAACGCGGATCGCTGACCTTCATCTCCGGCTTCCTGAGCGAACGCCCCTCGGCATCCTCGGTCCTGCAGGGCGCCATCAACGCCGCGCTTGAATCGCTGGCCCGCGGTCTTGCGCTTGAATTGTCGCCTGTCCGGGTCAATGCCGTCTCGCCGGGTGTCATCGATACGCCGCTCTGGTCGAAGATGGACGAGGCAAACCGAAATGCCATGTTCGAGCGCATTGCCGGCAATCTGCCCGCAAAGACGATCGGGCAGCCATCCGATATCGCCAATGCCGTGCTGTTCCTGATGACGACGCCTTTTGCCACCGGTTCGACCGTGCGTGTCGATGGCGGCGGCGCGATCGGGTGATGCCATGCTGATCGATCATGTCACGCTGCGCACTGCGGATCTGGAGGGCACAAAGGTCTTTCTTGAGGATCTTCTTGGATTGACGGTTGGCGCCCGTCCGGACTTCGGTTTCCCGGGCTACTGGCTTTATGACGAAGGCGAACCTGTCGTTCATCTCATTCCCGGCGCTGGCGCTACCGTTGGCAGGGATGCGGAGACCATCGATCATGTCGGCTTCCGCCTCCAGGGCTATCAGGCGTTCCGCAAGAAGCTTGACGATGCCGCGACAGCCTATTCCACCATGGATCTACCCGAGCTTGGCGAGCGGCGCCTTTTCGTCCGCACGCCCGGCGGCATCCTCCTCGAACTCGTCTTCCGCGAAGACGCCAAGATCAACTGAGCGATAGAAAAGGGAACAAGACGATGATCACTGCAACCCTCAAGGCCGGCCTTGCCGCCATTGCCATCGCAACATCGGTGGCTTTCCCGGCAAGCGCATCCGCGCCGCTGAAGATCGACGAGATCGTGCATTCGCCGAAACCGGGGCATGCCGAAAAGAGCACGGAAGCTGCCGCCCGGCATTTCTATGCTTTCTGGAACACCGGCGACGAGGCCGATCTCAAGCAGGCGGTCGCACCCGCCTTCACCGATCACACCTTGCCGGAAGGCAGGCCGCAAGGTCCTGAAGGGCCAGCCCTCGCGTCGAAAAACTTCCGTGCCGCCGTTCCCGACCTTTCGGTCGAGGTCCGCAAGATGATCGTCGCTGGCGACTACGTCACCGTACACATGATCTTCCGCGGCCATTTCACCGGCGCATTCGGCACAACCAAGGGCTCCGGGCAGGCCATCGAGTTCATCGCCACCGATCTCCTGAAGGTCACCAAGGGCAAGGTCACCGACAACTGGCATATCGAGGACAATCTGGCGCTTCTGAAACAGATGGGCATCGTATCGATGAAATGAGGCGGGACGCCCTCAGATCCCCACCCGTCCGAACGCCGGAACCTTCACCCCCGGATTGGCGATATCGACGCCCGCCACCAGTCCCATGAAATGCACCTCGAAGCCGCTGCGCACGCCAGCCGCAAAGCCGATCAGGCCATAGAGCGTCGCATGCATGTCGCGTCCGTCAGGGTCGATCTCGAAGAAGCGCCCGTCGGTCAGGAAATCCCGGCCGACGGCATCGGGTGGCAGCACGGTGCCGAGTTGCGGCACGGCTCGAAGCACGTGGGCGACGAAGCTGTTGGAGTTCGGGCCCGGATAGATCCGGTAATCGCCGGTCGCGGCAAACGGGTAGGACTGGATCGCCGCCTCGACCGCCGGGATCAGCGCTGCCGCTTCCGGTCCCTTCAGCGCCTGTACGATATGAGGCGTGTTTGAGTACCAGTAGGCATCCGGCTGATAGTTGTTGCGGCGGATCGGCGAGCCCCAGCCGACCTTGTCATAGCGGTTATAGGCCGTGTCGCCTGTCCCTTTCGTGACGATCCACGAATGGCTGGCCACAGCACCCTTCATCCCGCCGGTCGCTGCCGAAAGGATGTAGATCGCCGCCTCGCCATCGGCATCCGGTTTGGGCAGTACGCCCGATGACGTCCACTTCGCCTCGCGCCAGCTCTTCGGCCGCTCCTTCAGCGCCCACCATCCGGCCGAAGCCAGCGCCGGAAGCAGGTAGATGATGAGTATCGCCAGAAACAGCCGCTTGAAAAACCGCATAGTCGCCAAAGCTCCCGAACCAGCACCGATAGGACGATATTCCCGATCATGATGGCGCAATTGCGCCTGACGGCGGGCTGAAAGGCGTTGCTTTATCGGCGGACGGCGCTATGCCTTCAGCATCCCTGTCAACCACCCGGAATATCCCCCATGTCCAATCCCGTCACCGTCGAAGTCACCCGTGGTTCGCTCGTCGAAAGCCGTCATCGCGGCATGGTGGTTGCGGTCGATGGCGATGGCAAGGTGGTGTTTTCGCTGGGTGATGCGGATGCCGCCGTTTTCCCGCGTTCTGCCTGCAAGGCGATGCAGGCGCTGCCGTTGGTCGAAAGCGGTGCTGCCGATGCCTTTGGGTTTGGCGACAAGGAGCTGTCGCTGTCCTGCGCCTCGCATTACGGCGAGGATGCGCATGTGGCGCTGGCGGCCTCTATGCTGGCGCGCGCCGGGCGCGATGAAAGCGTGCTCGAATGCGGCACACACTGGTCGTCCAATCAGGATACGCTGATCCATCAGGCCCGCACGCTCGACAAGCCAAACCCGCTGCACAACAATTGCTCCGGCAAGCATTCCGGCTTCGTCTGCACCTGCGTCCATCAGGGTATCGAGCTGAAGGGCTATGTCGGCTACGATCATCCGCTGCAGCAACAAATCCGCGGCACGATGGAAAGCCTGACGGGCGCCGTGCTCGCCCATGACAATTGCGGCATCGACGGCTGCGCCATCCCGACCTATGCCGTGCCGCTGAAGCGGCTTGCCCATGGTTTCGCGAAGATGACGACGGGCAATGGTCTCGAGCCGATCCGCGCCAAGGCTTCGAAGCGGTTACTGGAGGCCTGCATGGCCGAGCCCTTCTATGTCTCCGGGACCGGCGGCACCTGTACAGCGCTGATGCAGATCGCCCCCGGCAAGATTTTCGCCAAGACCGGCGCCGAGGGCGTCTTCTGTGCCACGCTTCCGGAGCAGGGAATTGCTGTCGCGCTGAAATGCGAGGACGGCACGACGCGCGCCGCCGAAGCCATGGTCGCCGCCACGCTCGCCCGCTTTTTCGAGAAGGGCGGTGAAACGCACGCGGCCTTGATGGCGATTGCCACCCGGCCGATCCACAATCGCAATGGCGCAGTGGTGGGCGAGGTGCGCGCCACGGCTGCGTTCGCCTGACGATCCGTGCCGTTGCGGCACATCAGTCCTGCAAAAAACAGCAAATACTAATATGGATTAAACCAATTCCGGCGACGGCGCGTGCGGCCGCCGGGATTTGTCCTACAATGGCGCGGCTTTCGAAACGTGGGGTTTCGATCTCGATGCCATGAGGGCAGGATATGTTTGCAGGCCGCTATATCTGGTGGATGCTGATCGCTGTGGCGATCTTCCTGTTTTTCTCCATGTGCTTCGATTACGTCACCTGGATCGTCGTCGCCGTCTCCGGTTGCGCTGAAGTCGCCGGCTCCTGCGGGCCGATCGTGGTCAGCATGTCGGGCGCCATGAAACCTGCCGGCATGGGCCTGGCGAGCCTGATCATGGTGATCTGCACCGTGGGACGGCTGCGCTATCTGCGCTGCGGATGGGGTTGGGCCGCAGCGGCACTCGTCTGGTTCTATGCCTCGGCGGCCTTTCCCGGAATCCTTGCTGCCGGCTGGACTGGCCAGCTGCGGCCGGAAATGGTGGCAGAAAGCCTGCCTGCCGCCTTCCTGTTCATCAATGTGCTCTGCGCCTATCTGGCGATCCCTTTCGAGGAGGGGCGCACCGTTCCGTTCGGCGAATGGCGGTGGCTGCGCGGGCTTCTCTGGTTCTGCGCCGTCTATGGCACGCTGACTGCTTTCGCCGAAACACCGGGCTTCGGCGCCGCGCCCGCCCGCTTCATCGGCATGCCCTGGCTTGCCGCAACGCTCGCCGGGCTGCAGGCGCCGCTGGAAGCGATACTCGATCTCGGAACCGGCAGCATGGTGCCTGCCTACGCGGTGCTGGCGATGTTCGCTGCCGGGCTTGGCGCGACGCTGCTGCCGCAGGATGCGGCGGTCCTGCGCGAGCGCTTGCTGGAGCCGTTCACGCTTCGAGGATCGCGCCGTTGAGCGCGCGGTAGGGCGCCAGCCGCTCCTCGCCGATCCCTTCGGGGATGATCATTCCGGAGACGTCGCCGATGCCGAGCACAGGACAGGGCGAGGCGCGGTCGAGCTTGTCTTCCGTCAGCATCACATAGGTCTCCACCGAACAGCGGGCGATATGCCGCTTGATCGCCGCCTCCTCGAAATCGCCGGTCGACAGTCCGTGCACGGGATGGGCGGCGGTAACCCCGAGAAAGAAGATGTCGGGCCGGAGCTGCGCGATCGCACTCATCGCGGCTGCCCCCGTTGCCACCATCGAATGCTTGTAAAGCCGCCCGCCGGTCAGGATCACCTCGGCCGTCGGGTGATGCTCCAGCTCGGCGGCGATCGTCGGGCTGTGGGTCGCGACCGTGAAGGCGATGTCGCGCGGTAGCCGCTTGGCTATCTCCGCCGTCGTCGTGCCGCCGTCGAGAAAGATCATCTGCCCGGCCTTCACCATCGCAGCCGCAAAAGCGCCGAGCCGCTGCTTCGTCTCCGAAGCAACCGCGCGCCGGGCTGAAAGATCAGGCAGATCGGGCGAAACCGGTAGCGCTCCGCCATGCACCCGCCTCAGCAATCCTTCGCCCGCCATCTCCCTGAGGTCACGGCGGATCGTGTCCTCGGACAGCGAGAACTCCTCGGCAACGCGCTTGGCAATCACCTGGCCGTCCCGGCGCAGGATGTCGAGGATCAGGGATTTGCGTTGTGTGGTCAGCATTGTCCTGCACGAAAATTTACGAAACTCCGTGATAATGCCCGTTATGACTCGACATGCAAGCGATTTCGCGCATTATCGTGAAATCCCGTGCATGACGCCGGGAGTTGTGGAGTTTGGTCATGTTGATTTTGATTGCCGGTCCCTACCGGTCGGGAACGGGTGACGACCCGGTGAAAATGGCGGCGAACCTGAAGGCATTGGAAGCGCCGTCCTATGCCCTGTTCAAGGCGGGCCATGTGCCGATGATTGGCGAATGGGTGGCGCTACCGGTCTGGAACGCCGCGGGCGGCAAGGTGATCGGCGATGCCCTGCACGAAGAAATCTTCTATCCCGTCGCCCACCGTCTGCTGGAGCTTTGCGAGGGCGTGCTGCGCCTTCCCGGTGCATCCAAGGGCGCCGATAACGACGTACGGATTGCCCGGGAGCGGGGCATTCCCGTCTGGCACCGGCTCGAGGATGTGCCGGGCTGCGCTGCTGTGGCGTGATCCAGTTGCCCCTCATCCCAGCGACAAGGATGGGGTGAGGGTCGCATTTCAAATGCGTCCAATTTCCCCATGGCTGCCCCCGCGCCGCCGCGATATATCATCTCCCCAAAAGGGAGATCACCATGCTGACATTCTATTTCGGCCAGGGTACCTGCGCGCTGGCAACGCTGATTGCGCTGGAAGAAGCAGGCCTCGCCTACGAGCCGAGAAAGCTCAGCCTCAAGGACAGCGAGCAGCGCTCGCCTGAGTACCTGAAGATCAATCCGAAGGGCCGGGTTCCAGCACTGGTCACCGATCGCGGCGTGCTGACCGAAGGCGTTGCCATCCTTGCCTATATCGCCCAAATCGCGCCGCAGGCAAAGTTGGCGCCTGTTGACGATCCCTTCGAATTCGCCCGCATGCAGGCCTTCAACAGCTATATCGCTTCGACCGTGCACGTGAACCATGCGCATAGCCGCCGCGGCAGCCGCTGGGCCGATGATCCCGCCGCCATTGCGGCCATGGCCGCCAAGGTGCCGCAGACCATGGCTGAGAGCTTCCAGATGATCGAAGACAAGATGCTCGAAGGCCCCTGGGTGATGGGCGGACAATATAGCGTGGCCGATCCCTATCTCTTCACCATGGCCAGTTGGCTGCCCGGCGACGGTGTGGACATGGCACGGTTCCCCAAGGTCTCCGCTCATCATGCGCGGATGCTGGAGCGTCCGGCGGTCAGGGCGGCGCTGGCTGCCGATCAGGCCTGACGGCTGAAGGTGGCAGCAAGCCTCTTCGGTGCCCGGAACAGCCAGGCATTGATCAGCCGCTGCCGCAATTCGCCGTCGCCGATATTGGCGGCGCGTACCGGCAGCGACGGCCATCCCTTGTAATGGTCCGTCTGGAAATAGATTTCCGGCGCCATCTCGATCAGGTGCTCCTTGTCGGGAATGGCTATCGACAGCACCAGCGTCTCGTTGTTCTTCACCGAAACGAAGGCCTTGCCCGCGACCTTCAGGGCAGGGTTGCCAAAGGACGTGCTTTCTTCCACGCCCGGCAATCCCGCTTCGGCCGCAAGCCGGATCAGGCGGTTAAAGAGGCTGTCCATTGTGTCGGCCGTCATGGCTGCTCCCTATCCGCGGGGTCACTGTGCCCGGAGCCTGTCAGATTGCCTGAAGCACTAGATGGGCGCACACGCTCCTCCCTTCCTAATGCCACAACTGCAGACAAAACTCACGCACACCTTGAAAGCCGTGGCAGCTCGTAGCGTGTCGGCTGCGGCGCCGGGAAGGTTGACGGGAGATCGGCGAGTTCGCGCTGAGACATCGCGGCAAACGCGCGATCGGCGGCCGGCTCGTTGATCTCCCGTTCGTGCTTGGAGTCTCTGTCGCTCCAGAAAAACTTCAGCAATAACATGGCTTGCCTCACTTTCTCTATTGCCGGCTTCTCACGATAGCATGCTTGGGAGGCGCTGCTCATGTTGAAGTCCGGTAGAAGTTATGCCCCGAGTATCGGCCTCATCTGTCCTCATATCAATTGAGTTTACCCGCAGTTCGCTATAGAAAAACTATATGCGAAACCTGAACTCCGTTCATCTGAATGGCCTGCGCGCGCTGGAGGCAGTTGGCCGTCTCGGCTCGCTGCAGCTGGCGGCCGATGAGCTCGGTGTCTCCGTTGGTGCCGTCAGCCAGCAGGTGATCAAGGCCGAGGCGCAGCTGGATCAGTTGATCTTCGAGCGCACGCCGAAGGGCATGGTGGTGACAGAGGCCGGTGCACCAGTGCTGGCGGCCCTGAGCGAAGGGCTGTCGCGCCTCTCCGAAGCCGTGTCGATGGCGCAGAAGACGGACGAAACGACGCTGACCATTTCGGTGGCGCCGGTCTTTGCGGCGCGATGGCTGGTCTACCGCATCGATCGCTTCGCCGAACAGTTCCCCGATATCAATCTGCGGATCGACGCCACGACCAAGCTCGTCAATCCGGCGGCCTCGGATGTCGATCTCGGTATCCGCGTCGGCAATGGCCAGTGGCCCGGCGTCAGGGCCGAATTGCTGCTGGAGCAGGAGGTGTTTCCTGTCTGCGCGCCACGCATTGCCGAAGGCCTTCGCGAGCCGCGCGATATCCTGGAGGTTCCGGCCATCATCGACGGCAAGGCGATGTTCGCCTGGGAAGTCTGGATGCGTGAAGCGGGTCTCTCGGGCTCGACACTGACGACGCGCCATGTCTTCAACGACGCTTCGCTCTGCCTCGACGCCGCCATGGCCGGGCAGGGCGTGATGCTCGCCTGGCAAACGCTGGCGGGCTATTCGCTGCAGGCCGGGCAGCTGGTCGCCCCGTTCGGCATTCGCGCCAGGACCGGCTTCGGCCACTATTTCATCACTGCGGAAGGAACGCGCGAACCGAAAAAGGTTCGCGCCTTCAAGGATTGGATCCGCTCTGAAATGCGGGAAACACTGGCGCTGTTTGCCTGATCAGACAGGCTCGTTGGTGCGCCCGGCCTGCATCTTCAGGTAAGCCGGCCGCGACTGGCAGCGCTTGATCCAGGCGTCGATGTTCGGGCGCGCATCGAAGAGCGCCTGCTCGCTCTGCGCATAGCGCAGCACTTCGGCGACGTTGAGATCAGCTGCCGTGAAGCGGTCAGCCGCGATCCATTCCCGCCCGGCAAGATGCTGTTCGAGCACGTCGAGCGGCCGCTTCAGCTGGCGTGATGCTACCGCGATCACCGACTTGCCGCCTTCGGTTTTCTCCAGCGCATTGTCATAGGTCTTGACGAGCTGGATGGTTTGCACCTCGACCTCGGATGCGGCCCAGATGGTCCACATGTTGATCAGCGCATCTTCCTCTGGCGTCTTCGGCGCCAGTGGACCGCCATGCTTCTTGGCGAGATATTCGGTGATCGCCAGCGACTCGTGCATGACAAGATCGCCGTCCTTGATGCTCGGGATCAGCGCCATCGGATTGATGGCGAGAAATTCCGGCGAGCGCGTGTTCAGCGGTGCGCCCGCCGCTGCCGGGTCGGCAAGCCGGTGGGACTGCAGCACCGGGATGTATTCGAATGGAATGCCGAGCTCCTCGGCCATCCAATAGACGCGCGATGCGCGGGAGCGGTAAACGCCGTAGATCTTCAGCATGTCGATGTCCCCTGATTTGCTGCCGCGAAACTACGGTCGCCCCGCGCGCGCCGAAAAGGGGGTGTCCCTGATGAATCGATGAAAGCTTGTGATGGATGTCAGAGGATGCGATTGCGCTCGACCGTCAGATGCGGATAGGCGCTGCCGCCTGATTTCGTCAGATCGCCCGAAACCTTCTTTTCCCAGGCATAACCGAACACGGCCCCGTCTTTCATGGCTTCGAAGATGTTGTCGGCGATCACCGCCGTTCCCGCACCATCCGCCACCGACACCGCGCAGCCAACGGCCGATTGTCGGATGACGTTTCCGGTGACCACCAGATTGCGCAAATATGGTCCCCAGCCGAGTTGCAGGGCCCAATAGGGGGCGCCCTCGATGACGTTGCCCGAGATGACCGTATCCGCCTCGGCGGCGATGCCGGTGCCGAAAGCGACGTCGGGCTTATAGGGACCCTTGAGCGTCAGGTTGCGCACCACGTTGCCTGTGACGCTGACCAGCCGGCCGCCCTCGTTGAAATTGGCGATCGAGATGCCGTTCGCCGCGCCATCGACGAGATTGCCGGACACGACGGCGCCCTGAAACGCGAATTCGACGTAGATGGCCGTCTCGCCGGAGCGTAGGCACTGGTTGTTGCTGATCTGCACGTTGTCGCCGGAATTGGCGCGGACCGCGGTGAAGGCGCAGTCGGAAATGTGGTTGTTGGTGATCATCACCCCGCCGGCCCGGAACACGTTGATGCCGTTACCGTTCTCGCCGGTTCCGCCGTCATCGGCGCGGATGCGGCTGATCCGGTTGCCAGTCACCACGCTGTTGTCCTCGCCCTTGTCGTATCGGTGCACGAGAATGCCGCCATTGCCGCAATCGCTAACGGTATTGCCGTCGATGGTCAGCCCCGTCGAATTGACGGCGAAGATGCCTGCCTGCCCGGCACCTGAAAAGCGCGAGCGCTCGACCCGCCCGGCGCAGCCTTCCAGCCGCAGGCCGTGCTTGGCCCCGCCGCGGAATTCGCAATCGTCGATCGAGAGCGCGCTGATCCCGGTCAGCTGCACCATCCCGCCGTTCAGCTCGTCGCCGGTGCCGCCGTCGCTCTCGATGAAGATGCTTGACAGTTCGATGCGCGCGGCACCCGCGGCTGAATTCACCGATCCCCGGTGCAGGATGCGTGAGGCGCCGGATACGCCTGCTATCCGCGTCCCGTCGGGCAGCGCCAGGTTTGCCGCCCTGTAGGTACCGGGCGGCAGGTAGAGCGGTGTGCCGCTTCTCGCCGCCTCGTCGATCATCGCCTGCAGGCTGCCCTTCGGCAGACTTGAAGCGTCGAGCGCGCCGCGCAGCGCTGGTGCCTTGCTGACCGCCGAGGCGCGGCTTGCGGAAATCAGGGCAAGGCTCGATACGAAGAGCCCAAGTATAGCCCGGCGGTTGTACATGTCAGACCTTTCGCGCGTTGCCCCTGAAACAGATATCGGCGCATTGGCGCATGCCTGCTTTTGGCACAAAAACCTTGCGCTGTAGTAACCGGGGCGCCGGATGCCAAACTCTTGCGGGTAATTATTTGGCGCCCGTTCACCTTTCCATTTAAGCAAGCCGAAGGAAATCCCGGTTAGCTTGCCCATAGTTTCAATTGTCACTTTTCAAGCGCACCGGCGCCAGGCCGGCCGGAGTGTCGTCATGAATGAAATGAGTGCCACGCAATGGCAGTCTGACGGCGAGCTGGCAGAAGAGACAAGGCGCCTGGTCGCTGCGACGGAAACCATGATGGCCGCCAACGCACGCCATCACTCTGATGGCATCGAGAACCTGCGTCTCAAGGCGATCGTCCACGAGCTCCCCGATTTTCTCTACGTCAAGGATCGCGACAGCCGTTTCGTCTTTGCCAATGCCGTCGTTGCCCGCAGCCACAATTTCGACAATGCCGCCGACATCGCCGGCAAGCGCGACTTCGATCTCTTCGATTTCGATCTCGCCCGCAAATACTTCGATGTCGAGCAGGAGATCATGTCGACGGGCGTCCCGGCGCTGGACATGGAGGAAATCATTCCCGTGGCCGGCGGCAAGCCCATGTGCCGCCTGACCTCGAAGATTCCGCTGCGCAACGACCGCGGCGAGGTCGTCGGTCTGATTGGCGTCTCGCGCGATATTACCGAGCGCAAGCGCCAGGAAGACCTCCGCCGCGGCCAGTCGGCGCTCCTGGAAATGATCGCCCGCAACGAGCCGTTGGAAATGATCCTCGAAGCGCTGGTGCTGCTGGTCGAGGCGGAGCTTGACGGGATTGCCGGCTCGATCCTGCTTCTCGATCGTGATGGCACGCGTCTCCTGCACGGTGCTGCACCCAGCATGCCCGGCGCCTATAGCAGGCTGATCGACGGCACCCCGATCGGCCCCAAGGTCGGCTCCTGCGGCACGGCCGCCTGGCGCGGCAAGCCGGTCATCGTCTCCGATGTGACCATTGATCCGCTCTGGGAGGATTTCCGTGGCGTGGCCGCCGAATTCGGTCTTCGTTCCTGCTGGTCGGCGCCGGTCCTGACCTCGCAGAACAATGTGCTCGGCACCTTCGCACTCTATTCGAACACCGTCCGCGAGCCGACCGCCCACGAGATGGAAATGGTCGCGCTCGCTACCCACATCGCCGGCATCGCCATCGAGCGCAAGCGCGGCGACGAACGCATCTATTTCATGGCCCACCACGACGATCTGACCGGCCTGCCGAACCGTGCCTTCCTGAAGGAGCGCATGGCCAAGACGCTGTTTCAGGCCGGGCGCAACAACCGCAAGGTCACTGTCGCCTATATCGACCTCGATAATTTCAAGGACATCAACGACAGCCGCGGCCATGCCGCAGGCGACGAGGTGCTGAAGGAGCTGGCCGCGCGCATGGCCAATTGCGTCCGCGCCTCCGACATGGTTGTCCGCCTCGGCGGCGACGAATTCCTTGTCGTGCTCGTCCACCAGTCCAGCCACGACGCCGGTATCCTGCGCCGCCTTCGGGAGCTGCAGAAGGCCATCACCCGGCCGGTATCGCTGGATGGCGAGGAGTTGCTGGTCACGAGCAGCATCGGTGTGGCAGCCTTTCCCTCAGGCGGCAGTACGCCCGAAGAGCTGCTCGCCAATGCCGATCAGGCGATGTACCGCGCCAAGGAACTCGGCCGCAACACGCTGCAATATCATAGCGGCGACGGTGAAAACGCCGTCGATATTCCGCTCAGCGAAGAAGAGGAGCTGCGTCAGGCGATCGTTGGCGATCAGCTGCGTCTGCATTATCAGCTGCAGGTCGAGGTCGCCTCTGGCCGAACCGCCGGGCTGGAGGCGCTGGTGCGCTGGCAGCATCCGCAGCGCGGCCTGGTCCCGCCCGGCAATTTCATCCCGCTGGCCGAAGAAACCGGGCTGATCATCCAGCTTGGTCTCTGGGTTCTGAACGAGGCCTGCCGCCAGGCCCGCGACTGGCAGGATCAGGGGCTGAATCCGGTCACCGTCGCCGTAAACGTTTCGGCCAAGCAGTTCGCTGATCCCGACTTTGCCTGCCATGTCCATGAAGCGCTCGAGCGCCACCGCCTCGATCCGCGCTGGCTGGAGCTCGAGCTGACGGAGAGCACCGTCATGCAGGATGTCGACAAGGCACTCGGCATCATGGCGCGCCTGCACCGGCTGGGCGTACGCCTGTCGATCGACGATTTCGGCTCCGGCTATTCCAGCCTCGCGGCCCTGAAGACCTTCCCCTTCGACCGCCTGAAAATGGACCGCTCGCTGGTGGAAGCGCTCCCGGCCGACAAGACCGCCGTCGCCATCGCCTCCGCCGTCATCTCGCTCGCCAAGACCCTGAAGCTCACGGTTGTCGCCGAAGGTGTCGAAAGCGACGCCCAGCTGGAATTCCTGCGCTGGGCGAAGTGCGAGGAGGCCCAGGGCTACAGGTTTGCCAAGCCACTGCCTGTCGATGAGGTGGTGAAGCTCTTGAAATAGGCGGCATCCGGCCAATTTCTGGCTGCCTCTGGCTCTTCGCATCATTCCCGCTATCTTCCCCTGGATGATGCGACCCGACGCCCTGCTGTATCCTGCCCCCGAAGGGCTGTTCTGCCCGGAAGGCGGGTTCTATATCGATCCTGTCCGGCCGGTCGATCGGGCGCTTGTCACCCACGGACATTCCGATCACGCACGGCCCGGCCACCGCCATGTGCTGGCCACCCGCCAGACGCTCGATATCATGCGGCTGCGCTATGGCGACGATTTCGCCGGCAGCGAGCAGGCCGCCGCCTTCGGCGATGAGATCGATGTCAACGGCGTCAAGGTCAGCTTCCATCCGGCCGGGCATGTGCTCGGATCGGCGCAGATCGCCGTCGAGAAGAACGGCACTCGCATCGTTGCCTCTGGTGACTACAAGCGCCGTCCGGACCCGACCTGCGCCGCTTACGAGCCCATCGCCTGCGACGTCTTCATCACCGAGGCGACCTTCGGTCTTCCTGTTTTCCACCACCCGGACCCGATGGACGAGATCCGCAAGGTCTTCGCCTCGCTCCGCCAGTTTCCCGAGCGCACCCATCTGATCGGCGCTTATGCTCTCGGAAAGGCGCAGCGCGTCATCCGCCTGCTGCGTGATGCCGGCTACGACCAGCCGATCTATATCCACGGCGCCATGGAGCGGCTCTGCGATTATTATCAGGGGCAGGGGATCGACCTCGGTGATCTCCCGCCCGCCACCGTCGAAGGCCGCGACAAGTCCGCCTTCAAGGGGGCCATCGTCGTCGGCCCGTCGTCTGCCTTCGCCGACCGCTGGGCGCGCCGCTTCCACGAACCGCTCCCCGCCTTCGCGTCGGGCTGGATGATGGTGCGCCAGCGCGCCAAGCAGAATGGCGTCGAACTGCCGCTCGTCATCTCAGATCACTGCGACTGGCCTGAACTGACGGAGACGATCACCGAACTGCACCCTTCCGAAGTCTGGGTAACGCATGGGCGCGAGGAGGCGTTGGTGCGCTGGTGCGAGCTGCAGGGCGTCAAGGCCCGGCCGTTGCATCTGGTGGGCTATGAGGATGAGGGGGATTGATGGGGGAGCTTATGTCCGCCGGCCATTGCGCCTCGCCAGCCCCCCTCTGCCCTGCCGGGCATCTCCACAGGTGGGGAGATTGGCTGGGCGCAACCGCTCGCTCGAACCCTAATTGCTTTGGGAGGCCGTTACCACGAGTCGATCTCCCCCCTTGTGGGGGAGATGCCCGGCAGGGCAGAGGGGGGTACCACACCCGCAACGCCGGCGAGGCCCACCCATGAAACCCTTCGCCGACCTCCTCGACCGCCTGGTCCTCACCCCGAGCCGCAACGGCAAACTCAAGCTCCTCACCGATTACTTCCGCGACACGCCCGACCCCGACCGTGGCTACGGCCTTGCCGCCATCGCCGGCACGCTTGAAGTCCGCAACGTCAAGCCTGCCATGCTCCGCGAACTGGTGCTGGAGCGCATGGACGAGGTGCTGTTCCGCTATTCCTACGACTATGTCGGCGATCTCGCCGAAACCATTTCTCTGGTCTGGGACAACGAAAAGGACATCGAACGCTCCGCGCTCGCCCAGCCTCGTCTCGGCGAGGTGATCAGCCAGATGAATGCGCTCGGTCGCACCGAAGTCCGCAGCTATGTCCGTGATCTCCTCGACCGGCTCGATTCCTCCGGCCGCTTCGCCTTCATCAAGCTCGCCACCGGCGCGCTGCGCATCGGCGTCTCGGCCCGCCTCGCCAAACAGGCGCTCGCCGAACTCGGGGCAAAGGACGTCACCGAGATCGAGACGCTGTGGCATGGCCTCGAGCCGCCCTACGAATCGCTTTTCGAATGGCTGGAAGGCAGGGGCGGCAAGCCGATCCTGGCGACACCGGCGATCTTTCATTCCGTCATGCTCGCCAATCCCGTCGAGGAGGGAGACCTCACCAATCTCGACCCGAAAGACTATGCCGCAGAATGGAAATGGGACGGCATCCGCGTGCAGCTCTCCCGCTCTGGTGACACGCGAAAGATCTATTCCCGCTCCGGCGATGATATTTCCGGCGCCTTCCCTGATATTCTGGACGCGATCAGCTTCAACGGCGTCGTCGATGGCGAACTCCTGGTCGGCGGCACGGCGCGTTCCAACAATCCGACCCGCACCTTCTCCGACCTGCAGCAGCGGCTGAACCGCAAGACTGTCTCGGGCAAGATGCTGGAGGAATACCCGGCCTTCATCCGCGCCTACGACCTGCTCTTCGATGGCGAGGAGGATGTGCGTGGCAGCGTCTACACCGAGCGCCGGGATCGCCTCTCCGAGATCATCGAACAGGCGCCGCACGACCGGTTCGACCTCTCGCCGCTGGTTGATTTCACGACCTGGGACGAGCTCGACGAGTTGCGCTCCACGCCGCCCGATCCCGTCATCGAAGGCGTGATGATTAAGCGCCGCGACAGCATCTACCAGGCGGGCCGCATGAAGGGCCCCTGGTTCAAGTGGAAGCGCAATCCCTATAATGTCGATGCCGTGCTGATGTATGCCCAGCGCGGCCATGGCAAGCGCTCCAGTTACTATTCCGACTTCACCTTCGGCGTCTGGGCCGAGATGCCCGATGGCGAGCAGCTGGTACCCGTCGGCAAGGCCTATTTCGGCTTCACCGATCAGGAACTCGAAGTGCTCGACAAGTTCGTGCGCAACAACACGACCGAACGTTTTGGCCCGGTTCGCGCCGTCCGCGCCGATAAGGAGTTCGGCTTCGTCGTCGAAGTCGCCTTCGAGGGCATCAACCGTTCGACCCGCCACAAATCCGGCGTGGCCATGCGCTTCCCGCGTATTTCGCGCCTGCGTCCGGACAAGCCGAGCTACGAGGCCGACCGGCTGGAAACGCTGGTCGCCATGATCGACGCTAAGGCGGCGGAATAGCGGCTGTGCGCAAAATGCCGCAGGATCACATTTTCAACACAATGTGTATTGGCCGCAACAGAGTTTGCAGGCACATTTTGAGAGCCGGGTACATAGAGTGCTGAACAATGACCGATGACCAGAATGCCTTCTTCCGTCAGCGCCGCTCGGTTCTTGCGGGTCTTGCTGGAAGCCTGCTGCTGCCGGGGATGGCCCGCGCTTTCGATGTTCCCCTGAAGCCGAAGCTGATCGCGCACGACTACGCCAAGGTGCGCACCCATTTCCGCACCAAGCTGCTGCAGAAGGGACCGGCCCCGGACAAATACGAAAACCTCGTTGCCCCCGCAGATGGCGATCAGATCTTCTACCGCTCGGGCGCCGGGAGCGAACTCGAGCTCGTCGCCTGGGTCAGCAAATACAAGCGCACCCGCCAGCCGAAACCGGCTGTGCTCTTCCTCCATGGCGGCAATGCCATGGGCATGGGCCACTGGAACCTGATGAAGCCCTATATGGATGCCGGTTTCGTGGTGATGATGCCATCGGTGCGCGGTGAAAACGGCCAGATGGGCAATTTCTCCGGCTTCTACGACGAAGTGGACGACGTGCTCGCCGCCGCTGATCGCATGGCGCATCTGCCGGGCGTCGATCAGAATCGCCTCTTCATCGCCGGCCACAGCATCGGCGGCACGCTGACCATGCTCGCTTCGATGTCCACCCACAAGTTCCGCGCCGCAGCCCCCATTTCGGGCAATCCGGACGCCTTCCGTTTCTTCAACCGCTACCCGCAGGATATCCGCTTCGACGACAGCAACGAGCGCGAATTCGAGGTTCGCACGGCACTCTGCTATGCCGAAAGCTTCAAATGCCCGCTGCGCGTCATGCATGGCACCGAGGAAGACCACTTCAACGACCGCGCCGACCTACTCGCCCGCCGTGCCCGCCGCGCCAACATCCGCATCGAAACCGATACGGTGGCCGGAAATCACACATCCGCACTCCCCGCCGAGATCGCCCAGAGCATCCATTTCTTCCAGGGCGTGGCGGCGTAAGGGCAGCCCGACACCAGCTTCACGCCAGCCGCAAATGCCATCCTCCCGGCAGATATGTTTCTCTGCCGATTTCGATAAGGGTGGATTTATGGAATTCTTGCGCCGGGTGCTCCCTCTTGCCGGACTTGCTGTTGCTGCCATGTCTCTTGCCGGCTGCAACGTGCTGATCCCCGATACCGGCGCAACCGATCCTGCACGTTTCGTCCAGGAGACCGCGCCGGTCTTCTATCAGCCGGGCACCAATCCCAATCGCGTCCGCCCGATCGATGCGCCCGTGCCGCAGAGACCCGGCGTTCCGGCGACGATCTACAATCAGAGCTACGGCATTCCAGGCCGGACCTTGGGCGCGACCGATCCGGGCGTCACCTACGGCATCCCAAGTGCTGCATCCAGCCGGACCTACGGCCTGCCGGTCAGCAATCCGGTCAGCGTCGCGATGTATGCCGAAAAGCAGGATGGCGATTTCCGGCTGCCGGCCATTCCCGTCAGCCGCGTCAGCTCCGAGTACCTGCGCCAGGAAGTCGATTATCCGAGCAACGAAAAGCCCGGGACGATCGTCGTCGATACCCGGACCAAGCATCTCTATCTCATCGAGCCCAATGGCAAGGCCATGCGCTACGGCGTCGGTCTCGGCCGCGAGGGCTATGCCTGGTCGGGCCGTGGCGTGATCCAGTGGAAGCAGAAATGGCCGCGCTGGACGCCGCCCGATGAAATGGTTCAGCGCCAGCCCGACGTGCGCTCCTTCTCCGCCGAGAACGGCGGCATGAACCCCGGCCTCGGCAATCCGCTCGGCGCCCGCGCCATGTATATCTTCCATGATGGCAAGGATACGCTCTACCGTATCCACGGCACGCCCGAATGGCAGTCGATCGGCAAGGCCACCTCGTCGGGCTGCGTGCGCATGCTGAACCAGGATGTCGTCGATCTCTACGACCGGGTTTCCGCCAAGGCTGAGATCGTTGTGATGTAGCAGCGCAACAGCGCCACCGATATCGTGCGCTCACTGCTGGACAAGACTTCGTGAAGCTATGGTTTATTTAGCTGGGGCCGATAGATTTCTGAGAGACGTTCATCGCGTCGAATGAATCAAACGGGGACCGGCCTGCCGTTACGGGCCGGTTCCGCGTCAGAAGGAAGTCCCTCCCAGGCCATGAGCTTCGAAAACCCCATTTCCCGCCGCAGCTTTCTGTCTTTCTCGGCATTGACCGCGGCCTCCGCGCTTGCCGGCTGCGCATCCACATCCAGCGCCCCGGGCGTTCAGCCCGTAGCCTTCCGCGTTCCCAGGCTCTTCCAGACGACGCCGGCTCCCACCGATGCCGAACTGGAAGTCATGTATGGCCCGATCGAAGATGGTGGCTTCCTGATCCCGCCGGTGCCCTACAAGCAGATCGATCCGCGCTTCTATCGCCAGCAGGTCATCGACCCCACCGGCCAGGCGCCGGGTACGATCGTCGTCGATACGCCCTCGCGCTTCCTCTATGTCGTCCAGCCGGGCGGCACGGCAATGCGCTATGGCGTCGGTATCGGCCGCGAGGGCTTTGCCTGGTCCGGCAACGGCGTCATCCAGTGGAAGCAGAAATGGCCGCGCTGGAAGCCACCGAATGAAATGGTCGCCCGCCAGCCGGAGCTCACCAAATATTCGATCGCCAATGGCGGCATGGAGCCGGGCCTCAAGAACCCGCTCGGCGCCCGCGCGCTCTACATCTTCTCGAATGGCGAAGATTCGCTCTACCGCCTGCACGGCAATCCCGACTGGCGCTCGATCGGCAAGGCCGTATCCTCCGGCTGCGTCCGCCTGCTCAACCAGGACATCATCGACCTCTACGACCGCGTTCCCCAGAAGAGCCCGATCGTCGTCTGGCAGTAGGCCAAACGGTCGAAGCGCAAGCGCAAAGCTGGCGCGATAGACTTTAAAAGGCACCCCACAAGGGTGCCTTTTTCTTTCGGCCCACCCACATCTCCCTCATTCCCGTGCTTGTCACAGGAATCCAGCCACCGCGCGTCCGCGCGGTGAATGATCGCCGTTTCCCATTGAGAGTCTCCCGCGCCCCAGGACTGGGCGCACTGGATTCCTGTGACGGGCACAGGCATGAGGGTGGCCTGATGACGCCGCGCCTACAAAAAAGCTCCCAAAACGGGAGCTTTTTCAATCGTTCACCTCAACCACCCGAACGTAACGGCCCGAGATTGAGCGACGCGCTGTTATATGCCGGGCGCGGCGTCGGCAGGACGACGCGGGTTGGCGGGGTCAGTACATCGGCGGCGGGCTGCAGCGATGGTGGCTGCAGGGTCTGGGGCGCCGGCTGTGCCTGGAATTGCATCTGCATCTGCGATGCCTGCGGCAGCGAACCTGTGGAGGCGGGCTGGACGGCCAGGGCGGGTGCGGCCTCGCCGGGCATTGCGGCCGGAACCGGACCGGTTTCCGGCAGCAGGATTTCGAACGGCGCCGGCGAATCCGGATCAGCGGAGGCAACCTGCGTATAGGCGACCTGTGTCGAAGATGGCTGCGGCGCGCCGACGGCGGGGGCTGCAGGGGCAGGCTGCGCTGCAGCCGTGTACTGCTCAACGCCGGCGAACTGGACGGCGCCGGAGCGCTGGTCGTTCGCGACGTAATTCATCGCCACTTCATAGGATGGCATCGGGGCGGGCGTCTGCAATTCGCCGTCGCGGCCGCGCTTCTCGTAGAAGACGTTGCCGCCGGCAGCTGTCACGTAGTGCATGTTGCCGTAGGGGAATTTCAGGCCTTCGGTGTGGAAGAACATCGCTTCCTTGACGCCCGGATGGCGCGCGCCGCGCAGGATGTCGTCGGCGGCAGCATCGAGCTGCGGTTCGGCAACCGGCTCGACCGTTCGGGTCAGGACGCCGGGTGCGAACTGCTTCTTCTGTCCGACGACACCGCAGATGGAATCGGAATAGGCCTGCGAGGTCAGCCGGTTCATGACGACCGTGCCGACAGCGAGATAGCCGTTGCGATCCGAATGTTCGGATTCGAAATACATTGCGCGCTTCAGGCACTCGCGGTCTTTCGCGGTGTAATTATAGGTGACCTTGCCTGGAGTGGCGGCAACGGTCTTCGCCTTTGGCGTCGCTTTGGCATCGAGCGCATCCGGCTCGTTGGCCGTGCTGCAACCCGTGACGGCCAGTCCTGCGATGAAAATCGCGGAGATGGTTTTGCCCCTCAACGGCAGTGCCTCCCAGTTTTTTCGGTCCAGCCCCAAATCACTCGGCGAGACTTTGTACCTCACGTTACCGATTATGCCAAACACATTTCGTGAACGGCCATTTAACCCAGCTTGGCAAAGAAGTGGTTAAGCCGCTGCTTTCGAGATGCTCATCGTGCATCCGGATGCCTCAAGCGCTGCCGATGCGACCTCGATGAACAGTTTGCGCAACCACACGGCGCGCCCGTCCGCCTGGTCGACGCGGCGATAGAGCATGGTCACGGGATCGGCCGGCAGGTCGAACGGAAGGCGCGAGATCGACAGCCCATGCAGCTGCGCCATGCAGCGGGCAATCGCCTCGGGAACGGTGGCAATCGCCGGCATCGCCTTCAGTGCGGTCGGCAGTGCGGAGAAGCGCGGCACGCTGGCGGCAATCGTCCGCTTCTCGCCGATCCGCGTCAGGGCGAGATCAAGATTGGTGGCCGTATCGCCGCTTTCGTAGGAGATGACGATATGCGGATTGCCGGTGAAATCGGCGAGCCCGAGCGGCGCCTTCAGGCGCAGCTGTAGCGGGTCATAGATCGACATCGAGCATTGTTCGAAAAGCGGTTCACGGACATGCCAGGAGGCGGGCTCGTCGTGGACGGCAACGCTGAAGTCGAAAGCGCCGTCATCGAGCAGCCGGGTGGCCTCGCGCTTTTCGGATGCGACGCCGATCAGTTTTGCATTCGGCGCCAGCTGCCGCAGGCGCGCGGCTAGCGGTCCGAAGAAGGCGGTCTCGAGATTGTCGCACATGCTGATGCGGAATTCGCCTTCGTAAAGCGCCGGGTCGAAGGCATCAGGTGGGCGGATGGCCTTTTCGATGCAGGTCAGCGCCTCCTCGACGGCAGGCGCGATGGCAAGTGCGCGCGGCGTCGGCTGCAAACCGCGCCCGACGCGCACGAAAAGCTCATCGCCGAGCGCCTCGCGCAGCCGCTTCAACGCTGCCGAGAGACCCGGCTGCCCGAGCAGCAGCCGCTCGGCAGCGCGGCTGACATTGCGCTCCTGCATCAGCACCGAGAAGGCGAGGAGCAGGTTCAGGTCGATCTTTCGAAGGGTCGTATCATTTATCATCGTCAGTAATACCTGGCATTGGTACTATCAATTTGCAATAGGATCAGGACGTGTACATTTTCTCGTTCCCTGCCGCTTTCTCCCAAACCGCGGCAGCCGAAAGGAACGATTTCGATGACACTCTCCCAATCCAGAAGCGGGGCAGGGCTGGCATTGCTGCTGCTCTGTGCCGCGAATTTTCTCGATGCCATGGACGTCTCGACCATCGGCGTCGCGCTTCCCGCCATCCAGGCTGAACTCGGAATGCCCGCCACCTCGCTGCAATGGGCCGTTAGCGCCTATGTGCTCGGCTATGGCGGCTTCCTGCTGCTCGGCGGGCGCGTTGCCGATGTCTTCGGTCACCGCCGCGTCTTCCTGTGGTCGCTTGCCGTCTTCGCGGCCGCCAGCATTGCCGGCGGCTTCGTGGATAGCGGTCCGACCCTGATCGCCGCCCGCCTGATCAAGGGCATCGCCGCCGCCTTCACCGCGCCCGCAGCCCTTGCGCTGCTGCTCTCCGTCTTCGGCGAGGGCGCGGCGCGCGCCAAGGCGCTCGGCGTCTTCGCCTCGACGGGGGCAACAGGCTTCGTGCTCGGCATGGTGCTTGGCGGTGCCGCCACCATCATCAGCTGGCGGGCGACGCTGGTCATGGGCGCGCCTGTCGCCATCCTCGCCCTGATCGCCGCGCCCTATGTTCTGCCGCGTGACGTCAAGCTCGGCGGCAAGCGTCCGTCCTTCGACTGGGCTGGAGCACTGACCATCACCCCCGGCCTGCTGCTCTTCGTCTTCGGCATCACCAATGCTGCTGCCGAGGGCTGGAACGCCCTGCCGACCTGGGGTTCCCTGTTGGCCGCGGTGCTTTTGATCGGCCTCTTCCTGGTGGTCGAATCCCGGCATCATGATCCGATGGTGCCGCTCGGGATCTTCCGCAAGACGAAGCTCAGCCACGCCAACCTGCTGGCGGCGCTGTTCCAGGGCGTCTATGTCGGCTTCCAGTTCATCGCCACGCTCTATTATCAGGATGAACTCGGCTGGTCGGCTCTCGTCACGGGCTTCTGCTTCGCCTTCGGTGGCGTCTGCGTCATGTTCCTCGCACCGCGCTTCGCAACCATCGCCCAGAACCGCGGCACGACGGGCCTGATGACGCTGGGTGTCGCGCTGCAGGCATCGAGCTATATCTTCTGGGTGCTGGCCGCCGGCCATGTCAATCCGGTGCTGCTCGTCGCGCTGTCGCAGATTCCGCTCGGCGTCGGCTATGCCATGACCTATCCGTCGGTACAGGTCGCGGCTCTCTCTGATGTCGAGGAAGACAAGTCGGGCCTTGCCTCCGGCCTGCTCTTCGCCGCCTTCCAGATCGGCGGCGGCATCGTTCTCGCGGCCGCCTCCGCAATCTTCAGCGCCGCCCCATCGATGGGCTACGACGCCTACACCGCAGGCGTCAGCTTCGTCGCCATCCTCTCGGTGCTGGTGGTCCTTTTCGCAGCACTCGGCCCGCGCGGTTCCCGCGCTCCGGTCCCGGCCGCCTATCAGGCCGCCGAGTAAAGCACTCCGGCCCGCGCTATTGGCGCGGGTCTCCCTATGCTGCCGATCTGACCGGATCGATCGCCTGCAGCTCGCGTGTCAGGCTCTCGCTGGACGAGACGAGATCGAAGGTCACCTGCATGTTCATGAACCACTTCGGATCGACATTCAGATATTTGCCAAGCCGTAACGCCATCGGCGCCGTGATGTTGAGGCCGCCGTGGCAGACCCGATTGAGCTGACTGCGCGCAATGCCGGTCGCCTTGGCGGCGGCATAAACACTGATGCCCATAGGCTCCAGGAATTCTTCCTTGAGCACGATCCCCGGGTGGGGAAGAGGAATTTCTCTCGCCATGTCAGGGTTCCTTTCTAGTGATAGTCCGTAAATTCGACATTCAGTGCATCGCCATCAGCCCACTCGAAGCAGATGCGCCACTGATCATTCACTCGGATCGAATATTGGCCTTGCCGATTTCCAGTTAGCGCTTCCAGCCGGTTGCCAGGCGGTACCCTGAGGTCGTCAAGTCTTGTCACCGTATCGATCAGGAATAGCTTTCGGACAGCACGAGACGCCACATCCGCGGGTATGCGCCTCGGGCGCTTCCCTCTGTAAAGAGCTTCGGTGTCGCTATCCTTGAAGCTTGTGATCATCAAATAGAACGTACTATCATATAGTACGTCTATCAAGTCCCGGGGCGTTAATCCGCTTCGTTCAGATTCGACCGCAGACCCTGGAGCAGGGTGCGGATCTCCGCCATCTCCTCAAGCGTGCAGCCTATCGCCTGGCCGATCGAGCCCATGATCGTGTCGACCTCGCCGCGCATCGCATCGCCTTTCGGCGTCAGCGACACTAGGACCTGGCGCTCGTCGCGCAAATCGCGGATGCGCTTGATCAGGCCGTTCTGCTCCAGGCGTTTCAGCAGTGGCGAGAGTGTGCCGGAATCGAGGTCGAGCTTCTCGCCGATCGTCTTCACCGGCAGTTCGGCCTTGTCCCACAGCACCAGCATCACGAGATATTGCGGATAGGTCAGGCCCACCTTGTCGAGGATCGGCTTGTAAGCGCGGGTAAAGGCATGCGCCGTCGAATAGACCGCGAAACAGAGCTGCCGTTCCAGCTTCTTTTCCTCTGCCGGTATTTTCATTGTCTCTGCCGTCCGCGCTGTCATGATCCTGTTCCTTCGAGGCGCGATTGTCCTCTTTTCAGATTCCGAATGCAATTTGCAAAATTCACTTGCGTACAATTTAATTGCGCATTATATAAATCGCAACCCCAACGCAAAGGAGACTGACATGCCTATTCTCTACACGACCCAAGCATCCGCCACCGGTGGCCGCGCAGGCCGCGCCGTTTCCGATAACGGCGTTCTCGACGTCACCCTGACCGTTCCGAAGGAACTGGGCGGCGACGGCGCAACCGGCACCAATCCCGAGCAGCTCTTCGCAGCCGGCTACTCGGCCTGCTTCCTGGGTGCCCTGAAATTTGTCGCAGGCCAGCAGAAGGTCAAGATTCCTGAAGATACGACTGTATCCGCCAAGGTCGGCATCGGCCCGCGCGAAGACGGCGGCGGCTTCGGCATCGAAGTGGCCCTGACGGTCAACATCCCGGGCCTCGACAAGGCTGAAGCCGAAAAGCTCGCCGCCGCTGCCCATATCGTTTGCCCCTATAGCCACGCGATGCGCACCTCGACCGAAGTTCCGGTCACGGTTGCCTGATTGACCTTCCCCGAGGGGAGAAGGGAAGCCTGAGGAACGCCTCCACGTGTTCCCTCATCCCTGTGACAGGCACAGGGATGAGGGCAGAGAGTTGGTTTGCCTCCCTGTGCGCAAACCACATCTTTTCAGATGAAATAAAATCGCTATATTCTTTCTAAGGAAAGGATATCCGATGCCCGTATCGTCGCCCGCTCAAGCGCGCTCCACCCAGGAAGCCGCCGTCATCACCAAGGCCGCGGTCAACGCCGCAGATCGCCTCGGCATCAGCGCCCGCACGCTGTCCGCCGTTCTCGGTGTCTCGGAAGCCACCGTGTCGCGCATGAAACGGCAGGATCACCAGCTGGATCGCAGCAGCAAATCCTTCGAGCTCGCCATTCTTCTCGTTCGCCTGTTCCGCTCGCTCGACGCCATCGCCGGCGGCGATGAGGCGGTTGCCAGGCAGTGGCTGCGCAATGCCAACACGGCGCTCGGCGCCGCCCCGCTCGAAAAGATCGTCAGCATTTCAGGTTTGATCGATGTCCTTGCCTATCTGGACGCCCGCCGCGCTGTCGTCTGAACTGCGCGCCGTCTCCGGCCGTTTCTGGCGGCTGGTGGAGGCGCAGCACCAGATCTCGACGCTGAAACTCGTCGATACGCTGGAGGAGCAGGCGATTCTCGAAAATCTGCTCGAAGAAAGCAAGCCGGCATTGCCGCCGGAATGCGTGGGGCTGGATTATCTGCTGGCGACACCGTTCCGATACGGCGCCGTCTATCCGCATGGCTCGCGCTTCCGGCGGGCAGGGAGGACGTTGGGCGTGTTCTATGCCTCGGAGAAGGTGGAGACGGCGCTATCGGAAATGGCCTTCTACCGGCTGCTGTTCTATGCGGATTCGCCCGCCACGCCGCTCCCCGCGAATGCCGCCGAATACACCGCCTTTGCAGCGCCGGTCGCGACATCCGCAGCGCTCGACCTGACGCTCCCGCCGCTCGATCGCGACCGGGCGATATGGATCGACCCTTTGAACTACGAAGCATGCCAGGCGCTTGCCGAGGCCGCCCGCGCGGCGGATACGGAGGCCATCCTCTATGAATCCGTCCGCGATCCGCGCCATGGCCGCAATCTGGCGCTTTTGACCGCCAAGGCCTTCAGCGCCCGCGAACCCGCCGAACGGCAGACATGGCGCATCCGGCTGTCGGCATCTGGTGTCCAGGCACTGTGTGAATTTCCGAAGCAGCGCATCGGCTTTGCACGCGCCGATTTCGGCGGCGATCCGCGTATCGGAAACTGATCAGCAAAGTGCCAGCAGCATGCTGCGCAGCCCGTCGCCATTGGCATCAGGCAGCTTGTCTTCCAGTGCGGCATGGGTGCTCTGCCAGATCGGCACGGCAGCGGCCAGTACGGATTTCCCCTCGGCCGTGAGGCTGAGCAGCCGCGAGCGCTTGTCTTTGGCGCCGGGCGTTACATTTACCCATCCACGGCGCTGCAGTGGCTTCAGCGCGGCCGTCAGCGTCGTCTGGTCCATGGCGAGCAGGTTGGCGACCGGCCCCATCGGCGGCGGCTCCGGCCGGTTGAGCGACATCATCAGCGAGAACTGCCCGTTGGTGAGCCCGACAGGACGAAGCGCGTCGTCGAACAGCCGCGCCAAGGCCCGGGCCGCCCGCTGCACATGCAGGCAGAGGCAGGTGTCGCGCACGAGCAGCGTCGTGGAATAGGGAATCTCGACCGGATTTGACATGGCCAAATTCTATTGATATCAATGTATTTAGTCAAGCAAAGCAGAACGAAATGCCGGTCCTTGCCGGCCGCGCCGGAGGAGGGCGTGCGATCATGCAGAATGCTGTCGTTTCCCGCGAAGAATGGCTTGAAACCCGCCGCGCGTTTCTGGCCAAGGAAAAGGCCCATACCCGCCAGCGCGACGCGCTGCGCGCCGAGCGCCAGGCGCTCCCCTGGGTAAAGGTCGATAAAAACTACGTCTTCGACACGCCGGATGGCAAAAAGTCGCTCGCCGACCTCTTCGAAGGCCGCAGCCAGCTGATGATCTATCATTTCATGATGGGGCCGGAATGGGAGGCAGGCTGCCCGGGCTGCTCTTTCCTGTCCGATCATATCGACGGCACGCTGCCGCATCTCAACAATCACGACGTCACCTGGGTAGCGGTCTCGCGCGCACCGGTCGAAAAGATCGAGGCTTACAAGAAGCGCATGGGCTGGAAATTCCCCTGGGTCTCTTCCGCCGGGAATGATTTCAACTTCGACTACCACGTCTCGTTCACGCCCGAGGATCTGAAGAAGGACAAGGTCTTCTACAATTTCACCGAGATGAAGCCTGAGGACGCCAATGACGAACTGCCGGGCATGAGCGCCTTCTACAAGAACGAGAAGGGCGAGATCTTCCATACGTACTCGAACTATGCCCGCGGTGGCGAAGAGGTTCTGGGCACGCTGATGATCCTCGACTACGCGCCGAAGGGCCGCAACGAGGACAGCACCATGAGCTTCGTCAAGCGTCACGACGAATATGAGGATGCCAAGACGCAATCCTGCTGTCACTGAGATCTGCAAACATCAGCCGAGGGAGGAAGGATGATGGAACCTTCAAAAGCGCTCGAGGAGCACCGTTTCCTGGAAAAACTCGTCGGCACCTGGAATGTCACGTCCGACGACATGAAAGAAAGCGGGCAATGGACCGAGGTCGTCCGCTCGCTTCACGGCGCCTGGTTCGTGGCCGAAGGAAACGGCCAGATGCCTGATGGCAGTGGCGCCGCAACGACGGTGCTGACCCTCGGCTATTCGCCTTCGAAGGGCAAATATGTCGGCACCTGGATCGGCTCGATGATGGACCATATGTGGGTCTATGCGGGCGAAGTCTCGCCCGATGGCAAGGTGCTCAGCCTCTATACGCGCGGCCCCGATTGCACGGGCGGCGGCGGCGAGCAGGATTACCGCGAACAGATCGCCTTCATCGACGCCGACCACCGCACCTTCGCCTCCGCGGCGAAACAGGCCGACGGCAGCTGGAAGCAACTCATGGAAGCGCGCTACGCACGCAAGCCGTGATCGCGGCGTCCCATCGGGGCGCCAGACGGAAATGACATCCGACACTCTTGAAAGGGAAAGATCATGGCTTCGAATACGCATGGCAAGTTCATCTGGTGCGAGCTGATGACGCCCGATACCGCCGCCGCCGCGAAGTTCTACGGCTCGGTCACCGGCTGGACGACCAAGGAAATGCCCATGGGAGACATGGGTGTCTATACGATCTTCGAGGCCAACGGCCGCGGCGTCGGCGGCATGATGACCTTTCCGGCAGAGCTCGAGGGGCAGGGCATCCCGCCCAACTGGACGGGTTATGTCGCCGTCGATGACGTCGATCAGTCCGCCCGCGACTTTGCCGCCAATGGCGGCAGCGTCCGCCGCCCGCCCGAGGATATCCCGACCGTCGGCCGCTTCGCCGTCGTCGCCGATCCGAGCGGCGCCGTGCTCTGCATCATGACGCCGCTGCCGATGGAAAACGACGATGGCTGGGAGCCGGAAATGGGGACGCCCGGCCATGTCGGCTGGCACGAGCTGATGTCCGGCGACTGGCAGCAGGCCTTCGATTTCTATGAAAAGATCTTCGGCTGGACCAAGGACCATGACTTCGACATGGGCGAGATGGGTACCTACCGCATCTTCGCCGAGCACGGAAAACAGACCGGCGGCATGATGACCAAGCCTGCCGACGTGCCGATGACGTACTGGGCCTATTACTTCAACGTGCCGGAGATCGACAGCGCCGTCGAGCGGGTAAACGCAGGCGGCGGCAAGATCGTCTTCGGTCCGATGGAGGTTCCGGGCGGCAGCTGGGTGGTCAACGGCATCGATCCGCAGGGCGCATTTTTCTGCCTTGCGGCGCCCCGGCGCTGACCTCCGAAAACGGGGTGTCCGGCAGCCCCTGACAGCCCCGAATCGCGCCCTTCAAGGTTAACGGCGGCCCCTGAAAAACCGGGCCGCCGTTAACCGTTTTGGGGTCGAAAACCCCTTGCTACTTCCTTAATTTTATTCAAATTTTAGCGTTCTCACCCCAAAAGGCCGTTCCAAGGTTAACCGTCCCTGAACATTTTTGGGTGGAAGCATAATCGGCTATATCTTGGTGGTTAAGGAAGTATTGCAATTAGACCTCCCGCGTAATTGATTGCACCTCAATTGTTCATTGGGGTAAAGTCATGTCTATCGAAGATCTGCGTAATTCGAACGTCGACGGCGAGCACGCTTCTCACGAGATGATCTCGGACGTTCACGAAATTGCAGGACGCGAAGAGGCCAAACTTCCTGAGGTCGAGCGTGTCGAGCTTGCCCAGGCGCAGAGCTCGCAGACGACAGATCAGACACCGGCCGGCGAACAGTCGCCGAAGACCGACCGCGTCGAAGCCGCCCCGCCGGCTCCGCAGGCTGCCGCCAACCCGAATGAAGTTGTTCCGGATCAGAACAACGTCGCCCACCTCGCGGCCAACGTATCGCTCGACGACATCCGCATCGAGGGTGCCAATCTGGTACTGGTCCAGCCCGACGGCACCGAGATCGTCATCATCAACGGCGCCGCCCACGTCCCGACCTTCCTGATCGGCGAAGTCGAACTGCCGCGCGACACCGTCATCGCTGCGCTGAACGACAGCCACATCAACGTTGCCGCCGGCCCTGACGGCGGCGACAGCGCCTCGGCCGCAGCACCGAGCTCCGGCGCGGAATTCCAGGATACCCTCCAGCCCGGCGACGACACGCCGACCGAACTGGCGGCATTGCTGGCTGATACGCAGCAGCCAGATGGTACGCCTAATGGCGACGAGGAGCTGTTCGATGACCAGCCGACCATCACCTTCACCGACACGCTGGTGCTGACGGAGAGTTCTGACGGCGAAGGCAACTTCGAAAAGAATACGCTCGAGGGCCATTTCGGCTTCCTCTCGGGCGCTGACCTTGGCGTCGTCACTGCCATCAACTACACCGGTGGTACCGATGTCGATGAAGAAGGCGGCAGCGCTGGCACGCCGCTCAGCGGCCTGACCTCGGATGGCCACGCCGTAACTGTGACCGTCAACGGCCTGACCATCACCGGCACGATAATCGTCGGCGAAGGCGAAAACGCCCATACGGTGACTGTCTTCGAACTCAAAGTCACCGACATCTCGACCGGTGCGTTCACCTTCACCCAATACGGCCCGCTCGACCATCCGGACCTCAACCAGTCCGGCGCCAGCGATGCGCTGCGCCTGAACTTCACCTACACCGTCACCGACAAGGATGGCGACGCCGTCACCGGCAATGCGTCGATCGACATTCGTGACGACGGCCCGTCGATCAACCTGGGTGGTGCGAGCGATGACCGTACGATCAGCGAACACGACCTTCTGGATGGCAAGGTTGCTACCGGCAATGTCGGCCTCGGCGTTCAGTGGGGTGCGGACAACGGCGCTCATCGCGACCTGACCTTTGATGCCAAGAACGCACCTGGCGGCCTGACATCGCATGGCCTCGCCATCCAGTACGAAATCTCTGCAGATGGCCACACGCTGACCGGCTACACGGTCGGCGAAGGCGAGGGTGCGGTACGCACCGATGTCTTCGTTGTCACGCTGGACCCGACCTCGGCTCATGGTTCCTACACCTTCCAGCTGCTGACGAGCATCGATCATCCCCATACCCAGGCACCCGCCGGCGGTGAAGGTGAACCGGTTCTGCTCGCAGTCGATCTTCAGGATTCGCAGATCGATCTTTCCTTCGCCGTCACTGCAAAGGACGCCGATGGAGACACGGTGCCGACCAGCTTCACTGTAACCGTCAATGACGATGTGCCGACCGTCAGTCTGGCGTCGACCGAAACGACTGTCGTGACCGATGAAAGCGTCGGCAGGCAGGCAGATGACGCAGGTCTGGTCCGGTCCCTGCAGCTGGCTCAGCTCTTCAGCGGCATCCACGATGTCGGACACGACCCGCAGACCCTCGGCCTGCCGGTCGCGTTCGCTCAGAGCGCGTCGGCCGTGGTCACCCCGACCATCTCGTTCGGCGGTGATGGTGCCGCAGTCTCCGGTTCGGTTGTCTATTCGCTCTCCGTTCAGGATGGTGCGGATTCAGGCTTGAAGACCACTGATGGTCATGAAATCTACCTCTTCAACGAGAATGGCTTCGTCGTCGGCCGCTACGATGCGAGCGGCGGTGAAGTCACGAATACCGGTAACGATCCGGCCGCCTTCGCCCTGACGATTGGCGAGGACGGCAAGGTCAGCGTCGTTCAGTATGTTTCCTTACACAACGACGTCGCCGGCGACGCCAACGACACCGTTTCGATCGCTGCCGGCACGGTTTCCGCCGTTGTCACCGTCAAGGACGGTGACAACGACACTGCGACGGCAAGCACAGATATTTCCGGACAGATCAGCTTCCGCGATGACGGCCCGGCAATCATTGTTCATTCCAACAACGATTTCCGCGTGACGGCCGACGAATCCGCCGGTCTTCAGGCCGATGATCAGGCAGCACTCTCGGTCTTTAACGCAGTCTGGAACAAAGGTAATGATCCGGATCGTGCCGGCAGTGACCCGCTCGTCTATGCGCAGTCCAAATCCGTTGCACTGAACGCAATCACCTATTTCGGCGTTGACGGTCAGGCGGCCGCTGCTGCCAAGGTCTATTCGCTCTCGGCAACCGATGGCACGGATTCCGGCCTGACGACCACCGCCGGCAAGCACATTTTCCTCTTTGTCGAAGACGGTATCGTCGTCGGCCGCGTCGGTGACAGTGCCAATTCGGCCAAGCTCGGCCAGGCGGCTTTCGCCGTCGCCATCGACGCCGACAGCGGCAAGGTTTCGACGGTCGAATACCTGTCGTTGCATCACGACAATAGCAGCAATGCGAACGACTCTGTTTCTGTCGCCGCCGGCAAGATCGGCGCAGTTCTAACGATCACCGACGGTGACGGCGACAAGGCAAGCGGTTCGGTGGATATTTCTTCCGACATCCGGTTCCGCGACGATGCGCCGACCGTTTCCGTTTCCGTCAGCGGTTCCGTGACCGCCGACGAGACGCCGTTCCTGCAGAATGACGACGTGTTTGCGAATGCCGGCATCCGTCAGGTCTTCGCCGGCGTGCACGACAAGGGCAGCGATCCGGATACGTTCGGTCTGCCGGTCGCATTTGCCCAGAGTGACGCTGCCGTCATCACGCCGACCATCGATTTTGGCGCCGACGGCAAGGCCAACAGCGGATCGGTGATCTACGCGCTGACGATTGCCGCCAACCACACCGCATCGGGCCTCTTCACCACCGAAGGGCGCGAAATCTTCCTGTTCAAGGAAGGCGATCTCATCGTTGGCCGCTATGACGTCAATGGCGGCACTGTCACGAATACCGGTCACGATCCTGCAGCCTTTGCGATTTCGATTGGCAATGACGGCAAGGTCAGTGTCGTCCAGTACGTTTCGCTGCAGAACCCGGATACGCTGAACGCCGACGATCAGGTCGCGATCAAGAATGGTGCTGTTTCCGCTACCGTTACCGTCAAGGACGGCGATGGCGACACCGCGACTGCCAGCGCCGACATTTCCCAGCAGATCCGCTTCCAGGACGACGGTCCGACGATTGTCGTCGCCGGCCGCAACCCCTTCTTCGGTGTCACTGCTGACGAGACGTCCGGTACGCAGTCCGACGATCAGAACTCCTCCTCGGTCTTCGCAGGCGTTGCAAACACTGGTGATGACGCCGATCGCGCCGGCAGCGCTCCGCTGGCCTACGCACAGTCCCAGTTTGGCGCGATCAGCGACGTGACGGCCTTTGGAACCGATGGTGCTGCCAAGATTGGCGCGAAGGCCTACTCGCTGACGGTCGTCAACGGCACGGATTCCGGCCTGACGACCACCGAAGGCAAGCATATCTACCTCTTCATGGAAGGCGGCATCGTCGTCGGCCGTATCGGTGATACGGCGGAAGCCGCCGCCGGTGGCAAGGCTGCTATCGCGGTTGCCATCGATGCCGCCACTGGCAAGGTCTCGACCGTCGAATATCTCTCACTGCATCACGGCGACGCCGGTAGCCTCAACGAGGCGGTCGCCGTTGCTGATGGTTCGATCCGTGCCGTACTGACTGTCACCGACGGTGACGGCGACAAGGCCAGCGCCTCGGCCGATATCTCTTCCGGCATCCAGTTCCGCGATGACGGTCCGGTCGTCTCGCTCGCCTCCTCTGGCGTGACCGTTGTCACCGACGAAAGCATCGGCGCACAGGCTGACGATGCCGGCTTCCTTAAGTCGCTTCAGCTCGCTGGTCTCTTCAGCGGCATCCACGATGCCGGCAACGACCCGCAGACCCTTGGCATTCCGGTTGCCTTCGCACAGAGCGCATCTGCCGTCGTGACCCCGTCGATCAATTTCGGTGCTGACGGTGCTGCGGTATCGGGCTCCGTCGTCTACTCGCTCTCGGTCGCCGACGGTACGGATTCCGGCCTGAAGACCACCGATGGCCACAAGATCTATCTCTTCAACGAAAACGGCTTCATCGTCGGCCGATACGATGTTCAAGATGGTGCTGTTTCCAGCGACGTAGTAGCGCACGACCCGGCAGCCTTCGCATTGTCGATCGGCCAGGACGGCAAGCTCAGCGTTGTCCAGTACGTTTCGCTGCACAATGACAATCCGCTGGATGCGAACGATCAGGTCGCTATCAAGGCCGGCGCGATAACGGCAGTCGTCACCGCCAAGGACGGCGATGGCGATACGGTTTCGGCAGGTACCGACATCTCGCAGCAAATCCGCTTCCAGGACGATGGCCCGAGCGTCTCGGTTACTCGTACGCCGTTCGTATTCGGCGTTACGGCCGACGAGACGGCAGGCAAGCAGATCCTCAGCGACGATACCAACCCGCTCGCAGTCTTCAGCGCCGTCGCCAATGTCGGCCATGACAGCGACAATGGCGGTGCACCGCTTGCCTACGCCCAGTCCGCAGTTGGTGCACTCGTTGACAGCACCAATTTCGGTGTCGACGGCGCAGCCACGGCTGGCGCGAAGGTTTACTCGCTCGCCATCGTCAACGGTGCCGATTCCGGTCTGATGACCACCGACGGCCAGCACATCTATCTCTACATGGAAGGCGGCATTGCCGTCGGCCGTGTCGGCGGTGCCGAAGGCCAGGCGGCCATCGCAATCGCCATCGACCCGGCGAACGGCAAGGTATCGACGGTCGAGTACCTGTCGCTGAACCATGGCAACACCAGCAATCCGAACGATGCTGTTTCGATTGCCGAAGGCACGGTCCGTGCGGTCTTGACCGTCACCGATGGCGACGGCGACAAGGCCTCTGACTCGGCGGACATTTCGTCCGGTATCCGTTTCCTCGACGATGGTCCGTCAGTCGATCTGTCGGTCACCGGCGTCAAGGTCATCGCTGACGAGAGCACCGGTCTTCAGCAGAACGACACCTCCGCGCTTTCCGTCTTCAGCGGCGTCTCGAATATCGGCCACGATGCCGACAACGCCGGCGCTCCGCTAGCCTATGCTCAGAGCGCGTCGGCCGTCGTTTCCTCGTCGATCGCCTTTGGCGCAGACGGCGCCGGCAGCGTCGCCTACTCGCTTTCGCTCAGCAGCAGCGGCGTCAACAGCGGCCTGATGACCACCGAAGGCAAGAAGATTTTCCTCTTCTCGGAAAATGGCATTGTCGTCGGCCGCGTTGGTGACACCGTCAACGCTGCCAAGAGTGGCGCCGCGGCCTTTGCGATTGCCATCGACGGCCAGAACGGCAAGCTTTCCACCGTAGAATACCTGTCGATCAAGCATTCCGACACCACGACCGGCAATGACCTCGCGTCCATCACCAATGCTGCGATCCGCGCCGTCGTGACCGTCACCGATGGTGACGGCGACAAGGCTACCGACAGCGTCAGCATCGGCAGCCAGATCCAGTTCCAGGACGATGGCCCGGTTCTCAACAAGGTCTCCGGTGCGTCGCTTGCCGAAGACGACCTGGCAAACGGCAATTCTCCTGACGCAAGCCACCTCTCGGTCAAGGGCGATCTCGATATTTCCCTCGGCGCGGACGGCGGCAAGATTTCGCTTTCTGCAGCCAATGCTTCCTGGAACGGCGACGACAAGATCCTGACGGCAGGCGATGGATCGTGGAAGATCGCCCTGAACGGCGACGGCACCTACACCTTCACGCTGCTGCACAATACCACGCACAGCGCGTCGGGTGCCGACGATCTGAACATCAAGATCACCTACACGGCGATCGATGGCGACAACGACAAGCTGACCGGCGACTTCACAGTCACGATCAAGGATGACGTGCCGACCGCAAGCTGGTCCGGCACCAGCGTCGTTACCGAAAATGGTACGGCCGATGGCGTGTTCATCACCCAGTCGGCGACGGGCACGCTGGTCTTCACGCAGGGTGCAGACGGCGCCAAGATCACCGATCTGGCATTCCGCACGGCGATCGACATGACGCCGAACGGCCAGGACGGCGAAGGCTACCCGGCTCTGACGTCGCATGGTGTTGCGCTCCATTACGCAACTGCTGTTGTCGGCGGCCAGATCGTCCTGACAGCCTACACGACGGATGTTGGCCATCCAGTCTTCACATTCTCGGCAAACCAGGCAACGGGCGCCTATACCTTCACCCAGTTCGCCTCGATCGATCATCCCGATGCAGCCCGCACCGGTGTATCCGATGCTCTGCGTCTGGTCTTCGACTTCGCCGCAACCGATGGCGACGGCGACAAGACGGCCTGGAACACCGGTACCGTGCAGGTCGACATCCGCGACGATGCGCCGGTTGCTCTCGACGTCGACCGCTACATCACCGTCAAGGAAAGCAGCATTCACGGCGCCACGCCGGATACGCAGTCCAAGAGCTTCTCGATCGACTACGGTGCCGACGGCGCTGGCAAGACCAGCTTCACCGGCCGCGTTCATCTCGATATCGGCGCTGGCGATGCCGGCAATGTCGACTTCACGCTCAGCGGCCCGGGCGCAACATATCTGTCGTCGCTGACCTCGCATGGCGCCAAGATCACCTTCCAGCTGTCTGCAGATGGCACAAAGATTGTCGGCTATGTTGGAGACATCAGCCATACCGTCATCGAGCTTGCCGCGAACGGCACGACGGTCACCGCGAAGCTGCTTGGCCCGGTCGACCACGTCGCGCTTGCCAACGGCTCCGCGATCGATCAGCTGCGCGTCGACGCCCAGGTCGCCTTCCGTGACGGCGACGGCGACACCACGACCAGCATCGTCCGCGTCGAAATCAACGACGACAAGCCGACGATCGTGTCTGCTGCGGACACCGGCCATCTTTCGGAAACCGGCCTGCCGCGCGTCTCGAGCGACTTCGGTTCGCTGCATGTCAATATCGGCGCTGACAACAAGGGAACGCATGTCGAGATCGGTCGCGACTCTCTCGGGCATCCGATCATCAATGCCGGCCTGACCTCTGATGGCGTCGCTCTGGACTACCTCGTCCGCACGACAAATGGCGTCGATCAGGAAATCGTGGCCTTCAAGCATGGCGAGAGCGCCGACACGCCGGTCTTCATCGTCGCTGTGCTCCATGATGGCAGCTTCGCGACCACCCTGTTCCAGAACCTCGACCATCCGGCAGGCGACAGCCCGCTGGTCCTCAACCTCGTCGCCCGCGTCTTCGACGGCGACGGCGACTATGTCGACCAGCCTTTCTCGGTAAGCGTTGCCGACGACGTGCCTGTGATCACCGGCTCGCTGCAGCCTGCAAACCTGCTCGCCAACGGCAATTTCGCCGGCGGCACCTGGGCTCACCCGGAATCCTGGGGTGCGTGGGCGACGGAATCCACCGGCTGGAAGATCGAAGGTACCGTTCCTGGCCAGCAGGGCGTCCAGCTTGAGCGTGTTGTCGATAACTATCTCGGCATGCATGCGACAGGCGGCTCGCCGATGGTCGATCTCGGCGCTTCGCCGGGCAACATCCAGATCTCGCAGAATATCACCGGCCTGACCTCCGGCGATACCTACAAGCTGACCTTCGAAGCCGGCTCGCCGGATGCAGGTTCGTCCAAGCTTGAAGTCTACTGGAATGGCACGCTCGTCGGCACGGTCCAGCCGACCGGCTCGATGGTCGGCCAGACGCTGAACCTGACGGCTGCCGGCGGCACCAACACGCTGACGTTCAGGGAAGTGGGCAACGGCAACGACAATACCGGCACGTATCTCGCCAATGTCAGCCTGACCCATGGCACTGATGTTCCGGTCTTCCACGCCACGACTGGCGAAGACAGCGGTGTTGTTTCCTTCCATCTTGCGCAGGGGACGGACTTCTCCTTCGGCAACGACGAGAAGGGCACTGTAAGCTTCGATACGGATCATGTGACGATCGCCACGCCGAACGGTACGACGATCAACCTGCCTTCCAGCGCCTATCACTATGACGCTGCGACCGGCATCTTCACGATCAATCCGGGCTGGGGCTTCAACGGCCTCAGCGAAGGCGAAGTCGCAACGCTGACGGTACCGTTCAAGGTCACCGACGGCGACGGCGACAGCAAGTCAGCGGTCTATCAGGTAACGATCACCGGCTCGAACGATGCTGTCTCGACCTCGGTCGGCTTCCCGGATACCGGTACGATCACCGAGTATCAGGAGAACGACGCGCGTGCCGGCTCTACCGCCGACCGTACGGAATTTGACGCACCTGCTGGCCATGCCGGCTATAACGGCGGCGGCTTCTGGATCTACGACGATCAGGGTGACAAGCACACGGTCAGCGTCCAGGCCCAGGGTGGCAACTATCTTGGCACTCTGACCGCCTCCGTCAGCGAAGAAACCATCAATGACGGCAATGGCTTCGTGACCTGGAATTACCACGTCACCGATGCGGCTCTGAACCCGCTTGCGGCTGGCGAAACCAAGATCGAAACCTTCCGCGTCACCGTCGATGACGGCCATGGATCGTCCACGTATCGCGATATCACCGTCACGCTCGTCGGCACCAACGACTCGCCCGTCATCAACCTTACTGCCTCGGATGTCACCGCCGACGTCTTCGAAAAGGGTAATCTCGACGCCATCGGCGCCGACCAGGCTGCAAACGGCCGCTTCGAGCCCACCGTCAATATCGACAGCTTCCTGGCAAGCAAGCTTGTCAGCGGCGTCGATATGCACGACCTGCTGGCGCAGGTGCAGCAGCAGATCGGTCCGAAGGCTAGCGTCGCCGACGCGATTGCCACGGTCTGGGATTATGTCGATGACAACGGCGGCTACTATAACAATGTGCTGAACGAAATGTCGGCACGCCTCGGCGTCGAATATGCCAAGTACCTCGAAGCTGGCGGCAAGCCGCTGCTCGACGTCATCGCCAAGTACGCGGCCGATGGTGGTGATGCCGGCACTGTTGCGGATCGCCTGCAGTCTCTGCATGACAATCTGCTCGGCAACCTCGACGGCCCGTCGTTGATCGACAAGCTACTCGGTGCAGGCCAGGGTTCCAACTCTAACCCGGTTCCGGCCGTCTATCAGGCAATCCTCGATCTGCTGCACGACAACGGCCTCGACGCCTTGCTGAGCCGCCCGATCTACGGTGGCTATGAAGGCACGGCGAACAACGCCCTCGCTTGGGATCAGGCGCACGGCCTGGTGCCGGTTGCCGGCGGGCAGCTCGTCGCGACGGACGTCGATCACGGCGCCCAGCTGACCTGGTCGATTGCTGGTCCGAGCACCTACGGTACGATCTCGATCGATCCGGCGACCGGCAAGTGGGTCTATGCCCTCAATGACGGCCTTGCTGCCACGCAGGGGCTGAACGAAGGCGAAACGGTCCAGCAGACCTTCACCGCAACGGTAACGGACGAGCATGGCGCCACGGATACGCAGCAGATCACGCTGACGATCCACGGCTCCAATGACGCTCCGGTTATCTCGCTGGAGAACGGCGATACGAACTTCGTGGGCCTGACGGAAGGCAATGCCGGTCTTTCTGCCAACGGCACGCTGAGCGTCTCCGACGTTGACAACAATGATGTCGTCACTGTCTCGGTTTCCGGTGTCTCGGCAACGGGCTCGGGCATCGAGAGCCACTTCACCGCAGATCAGCTGAAGGGCTTCTTCAGCGTCGATAGCGGCGCGGTCATCAGCGGTGGCGCACATTCCGGCGACATCCACTGGAACTTCAACTCCGGCACCGAAGCATTCGACTTCCTGCCGAAGGGCTGGGAATCGATCATCAGCTATACGGTGCAGGTCACCGATAGCCATGGCGGCACCGCGACCCAGGTCGTGCAGGTCAAGCTGACCGGCACGAACGACGCCCCCGTGATCACCAGCGGTCCGGCAACGGCCTCTGTGACGGAAGCAGGCGATATCGCGGATATTTTCGAAGCCGGTAATGGCGGTGGCCTCAGCTCGCACATCGCACTCTCGAGCGCGGCCGCGGCAGCTATCACCCTGGTCACCACCGCGCCGACGGCTGCAAACTTCAATGCAGCGCTGAATGCGATCGGCCATGATCTTCCCGGCGGCGACGCTCTCGCAAACCGGGCAGCGGCGATCACCGTTCTCTGGGACGCGATGGATGACCGCTATACGTCGGCAGGCGCAAACCAGGTCAACATCAACCAGGCCTTTACTCAGCTTGGTCTGGCTTACGTTCAGTATCTGAAGGACGGCGGTGCGCCTCTGACGGATATCGTCGCCAAGTACACGGCGGACGGTGCTGATGCGGACACGCTGCCCGATCGCCTGCAGTCCCTGCATGACAACCTGCTCGGCAATCTGACGACCTACGCGCTGACCCAGCGCTACGGAACCGATCAGGCGCTGTTCGACCACTACAAGGCGCTTGTAACCCAGGCCGACCCGGACCTTCTCGATCGTCCGTACTACGAAGGCCGTAACGACAGCACCAACGACGGCACTTGGGATCAGCAGCACGGCTACATCTCGGCGGCGCATGGTCAACTCGTTGCAACCGATGTGGACTTGAACCACACGCTGACATGGTCGATCGGCGGCCCGAACACCTACGGCACGATGTCGATCGATGCTGCCACCGGTAAGTGGGTCTATACGCTGAACGACAAATTGGCGGCAACGCAGGGTCTTGGCGCCGGCGAAAGTGTCGATCAGACCTTTACTGCGACGGTCACGGACGAATATGGCGCGACTGCCACGCAGACCGTGACGGTTACCGTCCACGGATCGAATGACGCTCCGGTCGTCACGGCCGCGCTGATGACGGCGAACTATGTCGAGCCGAACGGTTCGAACATCGGCAAGCTCGACGGGTACAAGATCTTCTCGTCTGCAAACGGCTTTGCGATCTCCGACGCCGACGTCCACAATGCGGGCTACAAGTCGGTCACCGTTACCGCGGACGAGGGCGATCGCCTGTTCATCCGGCAGTCGGATCAGGGCGGCCTCAAGCTCAACAACGGTGAGATCATCATCACCCAGAGCGAGAAGTCGACCAACACGCTGGTTATCACTGCGGCCGACGGCCACATGATGACGGAAGCCGAGGTGAAGGCTATCCTGCAAAAGATCATCTTCCACACGGATGAGCATACCGGAGCCAGCGAGACGCATCACATTGCCATCGTTGTCGAGGATGCCGATGGCGGGCTTAGCGCTCCGCTCGGCATGACCGTCAATGTCACCGGCACCAACGATGCGCCGACTGCCTACAACAACTTCTCGGTGACGACGACCGAAGACCATGCCTTCGCCTTTACGCCGCAAAGCGTGGGCGACACGAAGATCACATTCGAGAACCTCGATGACGACAGCAGCGTAAACGGCGGCACGCCGGGCCAGCTGACGATCGCGTCGAACCATGGTGTGGTCACAGTCAATCTGACCCAGTATCCTGATCTCAAGGTTCTGTCGGTTGACGGCGTCGCCGTTGCCGATGGTGGCCATGGCTCCTACACCGGCCACTCGATCGTGGTCGAAGGCGCTGCGGGCAAGAACGGTCCGATCGACGCCTTGACGGACTCGGATCACGGCACCGGCATCACATTCAATCCGGACGCCAACTTCAACGGCGCGGCCACGATCACCCTGTCTTACAACGACATGGGCGATGACGGCCTGCCGGCGAGCGCCCCGGCTGTCCAGACCGTGACCGTCAACGTCACCCCGGTCAACGACGCGCCGCATCTGACCCTCGGCCAGACGACGGGCTTCACGATCAACGAAGACACCCCGCTCTACTTCGCCGAAACCGGCGCCAAGAACTGGGTTGCTTCCGATCCGGATCAGGGCGATGGCGTGACACAGACGGTCACGTTGACGCTCCATGTCGAGGCAGGTGGCAAGTTTGCGGCGTCCTCTGACGGTTTGAGCGGCGGCTTCAACATCGTGACCTCGGACAACGGCCACACGATCTCGATCACGACGACCGCTGACTCGAACGGCTCCCGTGACGCTTATGCGCTCCTGAACACACTCTTGCGCGGTGATAACCACAGCGCCGGCAATCTCAACGGCATCGCATTCACGCCGGATCAGGACTTCAACGGTCCGGTCAGCGTCCATTACACGCTCGACGATCATGGCAATTTCGGTGGTACGGCGCTGACGGACAGCGGTGATTTCACGATCACCGTCAACCCGGTCAACGACGCTCCGGCCATCGATCTGGACACGACAACGGCTGGCAATGATGCAGCCCGTACCGCGGTCGAGCAGTTGCCGCAGTGGATCTTCGATAAGGCCAGCCTGAAGGATGTCGACAGCTCGACGCTTGCGTCGCTCACGGTGAAGTTCACGACTTCGCCTGACGGTGCAAACGACACGCTGTCGCTGAACACCACGGCACAGAATGCGGCCAACACCGCGCATCTGAATGTCGCATTTGTAAACGGCACGCTTTCGATCACGGGCACTGCAGCGACGTCGGTCTACGAAACGATCCTGAAGGGTGTCGTTTACGAGAACACCAGCGACAACCCGAGCGCTGCGGACCGCGTCGTCCAGGTCGTTGCCAACGACGGCCAGGCAGACAGCGTTGCGCATACCACGAGCGTCCATATCATCCCGATCAATGACGCTCCGGTATTGACCGGTGATCTCGCGGCATCGGTCGAGAAGGGCCATAGCTATACGCTGACGACAGCTGACGTGTTCTTCACGGATCCGGACAACACCTCGGTGGCGTTCCAGGTCTCGAACCAGGTGAGCGGCCTGATCAAGGTTGGTGGCGTGTCGTCGCTGTCCTTCACATCAGAGCAGCTCCAGGCTGGTCTCGTCACCTTCGTCCACGACAACTCGGCTGGGAACACTGCTCAGTTCGACGTCAAGGTCGAGGATGGCAATCAGGACGGCTCGGTACCGGTCGCGAAGACGTTCCATCTGGATGTGACGGTCCCGAATGCTCCACCTGTCGCCCATGATCTCACGATCGTTACCGACGCTGCAAACGGCGCGAAGCTACCAATCCCCGTGCAGGCGCTTCTCTGGAATCAGCATGATCCGGAAGGAAAAGATCTGTCGTTCAGCATTTCTAACCAGGCGCATGTGAAATACACATCTGGTGACGATCACATCACCTATACTGTCCAGCAATCTGGAAATGCGTTCCATTTTGGCATCAGCGATGGGGAGAATGCTCCAGTTGACGTGGGGGCAACGGTAGCTCGCGGCAATCTGGCGGGCGGCAATTCCGATGACTTCTTGATCGGCTACGTACCCGGTTCGCATCAGATTTTGGGCGGCCTGGGCAACGATGTAATCGTTGGCGGAAGCGGCGCCAATACGCTATTCGGCGATGGTGTTTACGAGAGCTCAAAGGACGGCAACGATCTGCTTATTGGTGGAGATGGAGCTTCGAATGCACTCTATGGCGGCGGCGGCAATGATATGCTGATTGGTGGCACAGGTGGCACCAACGACCTCTATGGAGGGTCAGGCAATGATCTGCTCTATGGCGGTGCTGGCAGCCATAACACGCTGACGGGTGGCGACGGACACGACACGTTCTTCATCGATGCCTCGGCTTTGAGCAAGATCGATCCGGTCGACATCATTACCGACTACAAAGCGACGGGTGACAGCAGCGACAAGCTCGATGTTTCCAGCTTGCTCGATGCGCTGATCTCGCAGCAGCCGGGGATGTCGGACGCTGATGCGCTCTCGAAGCTGAGCGTCTCCACTGTCGGCAACACTACGACCTTGTCGATCACGGCGAGCCCGGCAGATACCCACGCGGTTGCTACTCTGCAGAACGTTGATGTTAATCAGGTGATTAAGATCCTGTTCCACGATCAAGATCATACGGTCAATCACCCCCAAGCGTGATTGATATCACATAGATCAAAAGCCGCCCGGTCCTCCGGGCGGCTTTCTCATGTCTACGCAGCTGGCAATCTCCCGATCGCGATCGGCTCGTCCTCGCCGCCGGCCTCCATGGCGAGCTCGCCCGCCATCTGCCGGATACGGTTGAATTCCGCCGGGCCGTCGAAGATTGCGCCGCCGAGTTTCAGGTCGATCGAGAGCGGGTTTTCGTCGGCGGCGAAGGCGGCCGCCGCCACCCGTTCGCGGATGCGGTTGGCGATGTCGAGGGCGCTTTCGGGCGCGGCACCCGGCAGGAAGATGCCGAGCTCGTTGGTTGCGAGCCTGGCCACCAGGTCGCCGCTGCGCACCGAGGACTGGATGATCGCCGCCAGCGACTGCATCACCGTATCGGCCCATTGCGGTCCATAGCGGCGGCTGATGGCATCCAGCGGATCGACCACGGCGGCGATCATGATACCGCCTGTGTCGGTCGAGATTCGCTTGCGCCGGTCGATGTAATGCTCGACGGACGCGGCAAAGGCGGTGCCGTTCAGAGCCCCCGTCGTGGCGTCGTGGCGGGCGGTGTAATTAATCCGTTCGTGTAGCTTCCGGATTTCACCATTTTTGATCCCGATTACGGCAAGCAGCGGAAATGCAACAAACAGAGAAATTGAGCATGTACTGATTAAACCTACCAAAAATGGTTGGTCCGGCAGAAGAAGGTTTAAGATAAGTAAAGCACCAACGGACCCGGCGAGGCATCCCAATGCACCGGTCGTGGCCGTCCATAGAGCTCTTACTGTTGCTTGGGAGTAACTCTTTCGGAAATTCATGGTGCGCAATGTCCGTTGAAAAACGTACAATGAGCTAATCAGCTGCGGGAGAATCCGGGATTAAAAAATCCTGTAAAATTGTTCCTTTAGTAGCTGATCTCTGTGAATTAACTGTCTTCGGAAGATTATCCTGCACTGCAGTTGGAGTGTGGAAATGTTGGTGATACTTGTTTGCTGAAGAACATCTTCGGTATATGGGTTTCGCCCGGAGAATCTCAGATGTTGAGGGGCATCAGTCTTGTTTAAAGGCAAAAGAATTTTTGCGGCTCTGTCCGCCACCGTTGCTTTCAGCTTCGCGTTTTCGATGCATGCCGATGCAATGACCTTGCAGCAGGCCGTCGAGAAGACGATGAAGACGAACCCGCAAATCTTGCAGGCTGCAAAAGATCGTGAAGCCGTGGAGTTTGAGCTCCGCCAGGCGCGGGGTCTTTACTTGCCGTCGGTCGATCTGGAGGCCGGTGCCGGCCGCCGCAGACTGTCCAATTCCAGCACAGGCACGCTGACCTCCGACCACGATTACTTGTCGCCGGGCGAAGTTGGTTTGACGGTTACTCAGACATTGTTCGACGGCGGTGCCCGCCGTTCGCAGGTCGAGCAGCAGGCTGCCCGCGTCGATGGCGCTTCCTTCCGCGTTCTCGAGCGTTCCGAAGCGCTGGCCCTCGAAGTCACCCAGGATTATCTCGAATACATCCTGCAGGGTCAGATCGTGAAGGCCGCGCAGGATAACGTCGGCTTCCACAGCCAGATCCTCGGCAATATCGAGCAGAGCATCAAGGGCGGCACGCTTACCGATGCCGACCGTCTTCAGGGCGTCGAGCGTCAGCAGGCTGCTGCAGCCCGTCTGCAGGAAGCCAAGGAAGAGCTGGAAGCCACCCGCATCCGCTTCCTCCAGGCCGTCGGCGAGCCGATCACCAATGCCTCGACCCCGCCGTCGGTTGCCAAGTTCCTGCCGAAGACGCTGAATGACGCCGTCTTCATCGCCGCCAAGAACAGCCCGCGCATCTATTCGGCCAATGCCGATATCGATGCAGCTGACGCCAGCGTGCGTGGCGCCCGCGCCAACTACCTGCCGAAGGTCGATCTCGAAGGCACCGCCCGCGTCGGCGATGACATCGACGGCGACGACGGCAACACCAACGACTACCAGGTCCGCGTCGTTGCCCGCTGGAACCTTTATCGCGGCGGTATCGACACCGCCCGCGAACAGGAGCAGATCCGCCGCGCCGGCGAACAGCGTTATGCGCTGGCCCAGGTGCAGCGCGAAGTCGAGCAGTCCGTCCGTTCCGCCTGGAACGAGCGCGTCAGCCGCGGCACGCTTGCCGGCATCCTTGGCAAGCAGGCACAGACCAACGCCCAGCTCGTTTCGTCCTACCGTCAGCAGTTCGGTGTCGGCCAGCGTTCGCTGCTCGACGTGCTTGACGCGCAGAACACCAATTTCAACACCAGAGTTCTGGCAGACACGGCGCGCGTTGCCTCGCTGTTTGCCGAATACAAGATCCTGGCTGCCTCCGGCAATCTGCTTCAGACGATGAAGCTGCGGCCGGTCGAGCAGTCCAAGGCTTATGCGCGGGAAGAGTTTGTTGTCCCCGCGGGCGTCGCAAATCCGGGTTATGTCGAGCTGCAGTCTACGCAGAAGGCCGGCATGCCTCTGGATCTTCTGGCGCCAATTCGACAGCAGTAGTCGAAACGGCCATGGAACAATGCTGAACGTAGCGCTCGAGACTTCCAGCGGCACCCCGCTGCAGACATTCAAAGCCGCTTTTAAATCCGTGGCTGCGTTCTATGGCCGTCCCAGTTCCGATACGGTGCTCTTCTCCGGACTTCCGGATGAAGTCACCGAGTCGCTGGAGCTGGACGACATCGAGCAGATCGCCGAACGGATCGGGCTGCAGGTCATCAGGCATGAAGAGCGCGATTGCCGCTCGGGCAATTTCGATTGTCCGGCGATCGTCGCCTTTGCCGATGGTGGCGTGCTGCCGTTGCTCGAAGTCGCCGAAGACGGCTCCTATATCACCGACGTCGTGCCCATCGCCGGCCAGCCGATCCGTCTGACGCGCCAGGAGCTTGCGAGCCTCCAGCCGCAAGCCGCCTTTGCCTTCACGCTCTATTATCAGAACGCCTCGGAAGAGGCGCTGGTCGGCAATGCTGTCGAGATCGAGAAGCGCCATTGGCTGTCGAGCACGCTGGCGCCGTACTGGCGCACCTATGTCCGCGTCATGGTCGCAGCGCTGTTCATCAATCTTATCGCGCTCGGCTCGCCGCTGTTCACGATGAACGTTTATGACCGGGTCCTGCCGAACAAGGCGATCCCGACGCTCTGGGTTCTCTCGGCTGGGATTTCGCTCGCCTATCTCTTCGATTTCCTGTTGAAGACAGCGCGGTCGTCACTGATCGATTATGCCGGCCGCAAGGCCGACCTGCGTCTGTCGCAGATGATCTTCGACAAAGTGCTGAACTCGACGCTCGCCTCGCGGCCGATGTCGACTGGCGAATATGCCAACCGTGTCACGCAATATGAGTTCGTTCGCGAATTCTTCACCTCGAACACCATCGGCGTCCTGATCGACAGCCTGTTCGTGTTCATCTTCTTGTTCGTCATCTACCTCATCTCCGGCTGGCTCGTCGTCATTCCGGCTGTCGCCTTCGTCGCCTCCGTTGTCATCGGCCTCTGGGCGCAGGCGGCGATCGGCAAGCGCATGGCAACCGCCGCCAACGAGGCATCGCGCCGCCAGTCGCTGCTGGTCGAAACCATCTCGACCATCGAGACGCTGAAGAGCCTGCGCGCAGAAGCCACCATGCTGCGCCGCTGGCAGGAGCTGACGAAATATTCGAGCCGCACCAGCGAAGAGATCAAGCACGTCTCGACCAATGCCATCAACCTGACGATGCTGATCCAGCAGATGGTCAGCGTCCTGATCGTCATTGCCGGCACCTATGAATTCTCCGAGGGCCGCATCGCCATGGGCGCCATTGTCGCCACCGTGATGCTGGCGAGCCGCGCCGGTGCGCCGCTCGGGCAGATCGCAATGACGCTGGCCCGCTTCCGCCAGGCGACGATGTCGCTGCGCATCCTCGACAAGATCATGGAACAGCCGGACGACCGGCCCTCGACGGTTGGTTTCGTCAACCGGCAGATCACTCAGGGCAGCTTCAGCTTCCAGAATGTCGCCTTCCAGTATCCGGGCTCGGATCACCCTGTTATCAACGGCCTGTCCTTCAATGTCCGCCCGGGCGAGAAGATTGGCATCATCGGCCGCATCGGCTCGGGTAAGACGACGCTCGGGCGCCTGCTCGACGGTCTGTTTGCGCCTGCATCTGGCCGCGTGCTGATCGACGGCGTTGACGTCCGCCAGTATCACATGGCCGAAGTCCGCTCGGCGGTTGCCGTTGCCGGCCAGTCGTCGGATCTGTTCTCCGGCACGGTCAAGGAAAACCTGTTGATCGGCCGGGCCGACGCGACGGATGAAGAGCTACTCGAAGTCGCCCGCATCACCGGCGTCGATGAATTCGTCGGCAATCATCCGCGCGGTTTCGACATGCCGGTCGGAGAGCGCGGCACCAATCTGTCCAGCGGCCAGAAGCAGGCGCTGACCATTGCCCGCCTGCTGCTCACCAAGCCAAAGATCGTCTTCCTTGACGAGCCGTCGGGCGCCATGGATCTTGCAACCGAACGTCACCTGATTTCGCGGCTGTCGAGCGCCTTCGGTGCTGACACCACGCTGCTGATTGCCACGCATCGCCATAGCATGCTGGAGCTGGTCGATCGCCTGATCGTCATCGACAAGGGCAAGATTATCGCCGATGGCCCGAAGCAGGCTGTTATCCAGGCCATGCAGCAGCGCCGGCCGGGAGCATGAACATGAGCCGCACGCACATCGACAATCCACCGCTCTTCGCCCGCGCCATCCTGGCCCTCTGCGCGCTTTTGATCGCCAGCTTCCTGGCCTGGGCAGCCTTTGCCAGCATCGATGAGATCGCCCGCGGCGAGGGCAAGGTCATTCCGGTCTCGAAGACCCAGATCATCCAGTCGTCGGAACCCGGCGTGGTCCAGCAGATCGCCGTCACCCTCGGCCAGATCGTGCGCAAAGGCGACCTTCTGGTGCAGCTCGACAATACGACGACCACCTCGACGCTCGGCGAATCCGTTGCGAAGGCTCGCGCGCTTGGCGCCAAGGTTGCCCGCCTGAAGCTTGAGGAAGCCGGTCTCTACGATACCAAGTTCATCTGCCCGGACGAAATCCTGACCGTCGCCAAGCCGGTCTGCGACAACGAAGAAAGCCTGTTCGCCGCCGATCGCGCTAGCTACGAAAACAAGCTCGGCGTTCTCCAGGAGCGGGTCAAGCAGCGCGAGAACGAGCTGAACGAGGCGCATGCCAATATCGCCCGTCTGACCGACAATATCGACGGCGCCCAGCGCCAGTACAACCTGATCAAGCCGCTGAGCGACAAGAAGCTCGTCGCCCAGACCGAGATGCTGAAGGTCGAACGCGACCTGACGGATCAGCAGGGCCAGCTCAAGGTCTATCAGGAAAGCATCGATCGCCTCGAAGCCGCCGTTCAGGAAGCCAAGCTGCAGGTCGGCGATCTGGCGCTGGAGCTGCGTCAGCAGGCCCTGACTGAGAAGGCGACGACGCTCGCCGAACTCTCGGTCGTCGATGAAACCATCCGCGGCGCGTCCGATCGCGTCAAGCGCACCGATATCCGCTCGCCCGTCGATGGCATCGTCAATACGCTCGAGGTCAACACCATCGGCGCCTATGTCGATCCGGGCCGCGTCATTGCCGGCGTCGTTCCGACTGCCGATACGCTTTTGATCGAAGCCAAGATCTCGCCGCGCGACGTCGCTTTCGTGCGCCGTGGCCAGCCTGCGGTCGTCAAGGTCACCGCCTACGACTTCTCGATCTTCGGCGGCCTCGAAGGCGTCGTCGAAAACATCTCGGCAGACAGCCTCGTCGAGAAGGAAAAGGGCGACACCTACTACCTGGTACAGGTCAAGACCGACAAGTCGGAGCTGGAGCGCAACGGCAAGGCCTATCCGATCATGCCGGGCATGGTCGCGTCGGTCGAAATCATGACCGGCAACAAGACCGTGCTGAGCTATCTCCTGAAGCCGATCAACAAGGCGCGCTCGGAAGCGCTGACGGAGCGCTGAGAATGCTGATCAGCAAGGCTGCCGCAACCGATCTGACGAGCGCCGAGCCGCTCGACGATGCGCTGCCTGTCATCGGCGCCGATGAGATCGAGCCGAAGTTCCGCGCCGTTGCCGGCCGGGGCGGGGAGCGCCGCGGTATCCGTCTGGAACGCATCTATTGGGATGGTCTCGGTCGCATGTCGTCGGCCGGCAAGATGACGACGGCTGATCTCGTGCATCATACGGCCGCCCAGATGCCGGAGACCGGCAATCTCGCCTCGCTGCTCCGCGTCCTCAGCTTCAAATGGGCGCTGAAGCGGCTTGATACGGTCGAGGATGTGTCCTCGATGGCCAATTTGAATGCGCTGATCCAGGCTTCGCCGTCGCCGACCATCCTTCTCACGCTGGAGAAGAAGATCCAGCTGTTCAACGACGCCTTCCTGTCGATGCTGCGCCACCGCCTGCCAATGGGCGATGCGGCGCAATTGACGAAGAGCCTGCGCTTTTCGATCGATACGCAGATCGAGGAAGCCATGGCGACGCTCGCCATGAACAAGGGCAAGACCCTGAATACCGGCTTCACCATCGCTGCGGGTTCGCAGACGATGAAGGGCCAGATCAATCTGGCGCTAGCGCCGACCCACGAAAAGCCGATGCTGGTCGGCTATATCTCCCGCTACTGAGAAATTTCAGCCGCCGGTCTTCGGCGCGATCGTCAGCGCCGAGCCGTAGGCGCCGCGCATATCCGTTGCTTCGGCCGGGTTACGGTCGTCGGCCTTGTGCAGCAGCGTCGCGCTGTAACCCTCCGCATGCGTGCCCTCGATCAGCGTCACGTCGGCATTCCCCGGATTGTCGGAACGTTCGAACCACTCGACGCTGTGGTGCAGGAAGTTCATCTCGAAGGCGCGGTTGGTGACGCCATGGCCGACGATGATGGCCGTATCGTTGCCGCCGCCGATATCGTGCATCACGGTCAGCAGGAAGAGCCGCACCCGCTGCGCCACATCGGCCCGGCTTTCTCCATCGGGAGGCCGCGCATAGAACTTGCCACTATTGTTGCGCAGCCGCGCCCATTTCTCGAATTCTTCGGGAAATTTCCGCCGCTGCTCGGCGCGGTCGTAGATCTCGGTAAACAGCCCGAAATCCTGCTCGCGCAGCAGATAATCCTCATGCACCTCGCCGACCGTGCCCGCTGGCAACGCCTCGATGATCGCATCCATCGTCTGTCGCGTGCGCAGATAGGGCGAATACCAGATGCTGGCCCGTGGGGCGGCATCCGGCAGCGCTGCCAGATAGGCCGCAATCCCACGCCCGGCCGCCAGCGCCTGCCGGTACCCCCATTCCGTGAGCGGAACATTGTGATCGCCGAACTGCCGGTAGGCACTCTCGCTGATATTGCCGAGGGATTCGCCGTGTCGAACGAGAAAGATACGCATGTCGGCCTGTATGTATTGAGGGTCGGCGCATCATGACGGGGGTGGGGGCGGGGTGCAATCAGGAAACTTTGCGTTTGCGGCCCCCTCATCCGCCCTTCGGGCACCTTCTCCCCGAGGGGAGAAGGGATATCCTGAGCTCTACGCCAACTTCCCCTCTCCCCTGGGGGAGAGGGTAGGGTGAGGGGGCTCCGGGCGCGCTACATTCAAGAAGATCGCCCGCATCAAAAAAAGCCGGCCCACGTGGCCGGCTCTTGTACTCCGCTCGAAATCGCCTGGCTCAGTAGGGGACACCTTCGCCCGGAGCGACTTTCTCGAGCGGCATAGCGGATGCCACCTGCTTGTTGCCGGCCTTGACGCCATGGAGGTAGCCCTTGCCGGCGTTGATCGAGTAGAGCGGCTGGTAGTCGGGCAGGCGGCTGTCGGTCAGAACCTGATCGCGCATGTTGTCGAGGATGAAGAAGTTGCCGTTGACCGCGACCGACAGAACGGCGTGGTAGAAATGGCGCTTCTGGTCGAAGAGAACGACGATCGACATGTCCTTCATGTCGACGCCTTCAGCCTTCAGCGCCGCCATTTTCAGGATCGCGAAATCTTCGCAGTCGCCCTGCTGGCGTGACAGCGTCTCGGATGGTGTGGCCCAGTAATCGGCCACCTGATAGGTCTCGATGTCCTTGCGGTAGCGGATGGCGTGGTTGACGGCGGCGTTGACGGTGTTCAGCTTGTCGCGGATCGACGCCTGCGCTGTCTGGCCAAGCGCCGTCTTGATGACTTGCGCCGCATTGGTGCAGCCCTTGGCGCCGCAGGTGATGGCCGCGCCGCTTTGCATTTCGGCAAGCGACGGCGCAAAGCGCTTAAGCGCCGCCAGCCGCTTGAACGGAATGGTGACCGAGCCGAACACCGCTTCGTTGGAGGTGGTAAGCTTTGCCGGCTTGTCGGGCCTGATCGACGCCGTGATCTCGGGCGAGGTAACCTGTTGCGGCCGTGCAATGGCGGCAAGATCAATGCGCTGAACGGTGCCCGCAACGCCTGCAAACGCCGTCTTCGCCAGACTATAAACGCCGGATATACTTGCGGTCTCCGCAAGAGAAAGTGCAGTATTGGCAGAGATCACGCTCGCGTAAGACGTCAGTGAAATCTGCGCTGTGGGGATTTCAGTGGCGTTCGACGGTGCGGTGCCAAGAAACGATGCGAAAGATGCGAAAGTAAAAGCTGCAAGTATTTTTGATTTTGTGCTGCGCTTCATCGGATTTTCTCTCTCTGTTTGAGGAGAATGTAGCGATGAGCTATAAATATGCCGTGTGTAAGCTTGGAAAACGCAAGTATAAATATTCCGGTCAAAGACGCATAAAACTTTAGCGTTCACGTCAACCAAGTTTGGGGGAATGGTTTGATTTTCGCGCCCGCACGGTGCAGAAATGAGCGCATTCTAAAAAGGCCGCAAACGGCCGCGACATCGCATCCTCGGGGGAAACAGTGACGCCGCATTTGAATTCGAAGATCGCGCGCCTGCATGGTTTACGCAACGGCGTCTTGAAGACGCCTGCTGCCATCAGCCGCGTGCTTCCCGCCCTTGTGCTGATCGCCGGCGGCCTGCTGGCCGGTTGCCAGGCGGATGGCGACAGTCTGTCGAACAGCGTCAAGAACACTGATATCAAGGCGCCCTCCAGCACTGTCGAGGAAAGCTTCGGCGAAACCGGCACGGAGATCACTCTGCTGCTGCCGAAGGGCTCCACCGGCCTTTATGAGGGCGAGGCGCGCGATATCCGCGATGGCGCAGCGCTCGGCGTCGGCGAAGTCGGCAACGGGCAGGTCTTTGTTAAGGTTGTCGACGTCTCCGGCGGCCCGGCATCGGTTGCCGCTGTCGTTTCGGCCGCCAAGGCGCGCAATTCCGCCCTTCTCGTCAGTTTCGCGCCGCAGGCGACCACCGCTGCCGTCGCAGCTATCCCTTCGGCCGAGCGCCTGCCGCTGATCAATCTCGGTGCGCCGGTCCCGGCAACATCGGGCAATGTCTACAACTTCACCTCCGACGAGGTGGACAGTGCCGTCGAAGGCGCCCGCACATCCGTCTCCGGCGGCCATAAGAAGGTCTTCGTTTTCGCCACCACGGAGCTGACGGCGATCGGCGAAGCCCGCATCGCCGATGGGGTGCGCGCTTCAGGCGGTACCTATCTCGGTTCGGCCCGCTATGCGCTTTCGGATGCTTCGGCCGCCGATGCGGTGACCAAGAGCAAGGCGCAGATGCAGGGCGCCGACACCATCGTCGTGCTTGGCAAATCCACTATCGTCACCACGGTTGCCGGTGCGATCAAGGCTGCGGGCTTCACCAACATCACGCTTGTCGGCACCAGCGGCTGGCCGCAGCAGGCCTATACCAGCCCGGCTGTATCAGGTGCGCAGATCGCGATGGTTGATCCGGAAGGTGCCTCGATGATATCGGAGCGCTACCAGCGCCACTACCGGCGTCCACTGACGGCCAATGCGGCCTATGGCTATGATGCGGTGGCAATCGCCTCAGGCATCATCCGCACCCAGGATCCGAAGGCCCTGACGGCCGAAAACCTGACCAGCAAGACGGGCTTCCGCGGCATCACCGGGCTCTTCCGCCTGAATGTCTCAGGTGGCGTCGAACGCAAGCTCAGCCTCTTCACCATCACCGGCGGCAAGCCGAACCTGTTCGTGGCGGCGCCGAAGGCCTTTTGAGGCCATCGGGTCGCTGGCTCGATAAATCAGTGCCTGGCGAGTGTCAGGCCGGACGTGTCAAAGGCCGCCGCCGCGGCCATCAGGATGCGCTGCTGGGCGGCGAGCAGGAACATGTAGCCTGCGAGCTCGACGGTTTCCTCAAACACTTCGGGCACGCCGACAAAGGCGTCGAGCGACATACCCATATGGCGCTCCGCGGCCGTCATCAGGATCAGCGACAGGCCGGCCATCACCAGTTCGAGCGCCGGAAACTGCCGCGCCTTGATCACCGGATCCAGCAATCGCCAGAGCTTGAAACGTGCCGTCACTGTCAGCGTCACCAGCACCAACAGGATGACGAGCGGCTTTACGGCCGGGTTGAACCAGAGCAGCTTGCCGGAAAATTCCGGCCCGTCCTCTGACATGCCGGATGGCGGATAGAACACCGCACCCCAGCTGATTTCACGTCCCAGGCAGATGATCCAGACCGGTACGAGCGCCAGCCAGAGCCATTTCCATGGCGCTTGGCTGCGGCTCGCCAGTACGATTGCCTGAACGGTGCCGATGGCGAGAACGAGATTGTCGAGGAGCTCCAGCGGTGCGTTTTCCCAACTCCACCAGGCCGGCAGAACGAAAGACAGCGGATATGCCAGGAGGAAAAAGGCGAAGGCCACGAGCCGGAAGGGCAGGGCGGTAGTCATTTCATCTGTACCTCTTCAAGGGAGAGGGTTTTATGAAATAAATATGACTACCGCAATCAAATATGCCCCCCATCAACAGTTAAGGATGGAGGGCCGATCGTGCGGGAGAGCCTTGTCTTCCCTAGAGCGGCAGCGGCGCCTCGGGGTTCACCAGCCCCGCCTTGCGCAGATCACGCCAGAACTCCGCCGGGATCGTCTCGTTCAATGCTGCCCCGTCCTCGGCGATGCGTTCGGGCTTGCTGGCGCCCGGGATCACGGCGGCGACGGCCGGATGTGCCAGCGAGAATTGCAGACCTGCAGCCTTTATGCTGATGCCATGACGGTCAGCCAGCGCCTTGATCCGCGCCACCTTGTCGAGGATTACGGGCGTTGCCGGCGCATATTCGAAGTTCGGCCCGCCGACCAGTGCGCCCGAGCTGTAGGGGCCACCGGCGACGATGCCGAGACCGCGCTCGGCGACCAGAGGCATCACCCGCTGCAGCGCCCGGTCATGGTCGAGCAGCGTGTAGCGCCCGGCCAGCAGAAAGCCATCGGGCCGCGGTGTATCCAGACCGAGCAGCAATTCGATCGGCTCGACGCGATTGACGCCGAGGCCCCAGGCCTTGATCACGCCCTCGTCGCGCAGCCGGTCGAGCGCCCGGAAGGCGCCCTTGCGGGCGGTCTCGAAGACGTCCAGCCACTCGTCGCCATAAAAATCCTGAGCGACGTCATGGACGAAGGCGATATCGATGCGGTCTGTCTTCAGCCGCTTCAGGCTGTCCTCGATCGAGCGCAACGTTGCATCTTCCGAGTAGTCGTTGACGATCTTGTTCGGCCGCCCGTATTTGAAGACATCGCCCTTCTCGCCGAGATCGCGGGCGCTGACATCCTCGAGCTCGTCGAGGATCACCCGGCCGACCTTGGTGCTGATCACATACTGATCGCGCGGTTTGGCCGCCAGCGCCTCGCCCATGCGGATCTCCGCAAGGCCAGCGCCGTAAAAGGGCGCATTGTCGAAATAGCGGATACCGTCATTCCAGGCGGCTTCGACGGTCGAAAGCGCTTCGGCTTCCGGAATATCGCGAAACATGTTGCCGAGCGGGGCGGCGCCGAAGCCGAGCTTGCTCCGCAGGATGTTCTTGAGTGCCATTGATCTGTCCTCTCCAGTGTTTGGTGTCAGCCGATATCGGTCGCGTCGAGAACGAGCGCGGTGCGTTCGGCGAGATCGTTGATCTTCGCGAGATAGGCCTTGAAATGCGGCGTCTGGCGGTGGGCGGCCACCGCTTCATTGTCCTGATAGAGTTCATCGAGCACAAAACGCGTGGCATCTGCCTGGTCGCGCCAGATATCCCAGCGCAGGTTGCCCGGCTCCGCCCGGCAGGCGGGTGCCATGCCGGACAGAAGCGCTTCGAGTTCGCCTGCCTTGCCGGGCCGGGCGGCGAGGATTGCCATGATCTTCACGGAATGCGGCATGGCTATCGTCCTTCGTTTCAGACGGCCGTTGCGCGGTTCAGCGCCTCGACCAGCTTGGCGGCAAGCGGATGGTCCGAACGCGGGTTCTGGCCGGTGATCAGTTCGCGATCGACAACGACATTCGGTTCGAAATCGATGTCACCGGTCGTCACGTTGCCCCCGGCAATCTGCAGCGCATCGACCACGTTGAAATAGAGCTTAGCGTGCAAAATGTAGTCCTCGACAACCTTTTCTTCGCTATTGGAGAACACGGTCATGTTGTACCCGGCATATTGCCAGCCCTTGGCCCATTCGGCAGACTTTTGTGGCGCGCCGGCGATCAGCGCCGCGCGGAATTCGCGGGCATTCGGCATGGCCGAGGCGACAGCGATCGGACCATGGCAGAGCAGGGCGGTCGGCTTGGCCTTCTCGTGGAAGTGGCGCAGGATTTCGCCGAGATCGGCATCCTGCATCAGATCGACCCCAGGCGCCTGACCACCGGGCACGAAGACGCCGGCGTAGCCGTCCAGACCCTCGGCGATAACCGTCGCCAAGGTCTTCACCTCGTTCATCGACGGGTCCTCGGCATAGAAGGCCTTGGCCTTGCGGTATGCTTCTTCGTCGCCGCCGAAGTGATCCACTTTGTCGGAGACCTCATCGATATGCGGCTTGGTGCCGTTGGGGGTGGCGAGCACCACCTCGTAACCGGCAGCAATCACCGCCATCACCGGGATCACGGTCTCATTCAGATACTGGCCGGTTGCGCCGCTGCGGCCGCCTTTGATTTCGATGCGCGTTGCGTTCGAACCCACGACGAGAACTTTACCCTTGCTCATTGTCATCTCCTTGGCCTCTGGCCTCGTTTCGATGACTGGATGATGCTCTCTGGCGATGTATTTCGGAAATTTATTTGTTCTATTCCAGATATTCACATGGCATTATAACTGAATGCGATATGACCTGAATCTGATGCCGGTGTTCCTGGCGCTCATGGATGAGCGCAATGTCACCCGCGCCGCCGAACGGCTGGGCATCACCCAGCCGGCGCTCTCGAATGCGCTGAACCGCCTGCGGGACACGCTGCGCGATCCGCTGTTCATCCGCGAGCGCTACGGCATGCGCCCGACCCAGCTCGCCGAAGAGATGGCGCCGGTGGTGCGCACCGCGCTGGCGCAGTTCGACGAGCTGATCCTCGGCCAGCAGCAGTTCGACCCGGCGGAAGCCTCCAGGCTCTTCACGCTGGCGCCGAACAGCTATGCCGAATTCGTGCTGATGCCGGAGGTCGTCGCGCGGCTGCGAGAGCGCGCCGATGGCATCAAGCTCCGCCTCATCCCCTTCGGTAGTGATCTCGCCGAAACCGGCGCGGTATCAGGATCGACCGAGATGGTAATCGGCCGCATCACCGATCCGCCCGACAATATCGTCGTTCAGCACCTGATGGACGATGGCCTCGCCTGCGTCGTCCGCGCCGGTCATCCCGATATCGGCGACAGCATCTCGAAAGAACAATACGAGCGGCTGAAACACGTCAACGTTCTGCCGCCCGGCCGCCTGCGCGCCGGCCTTTTCCAGGCGCTGGAACAGCGCGGCCTGCGCCGCGAGGTGGCCGTCTCCGTCACCCATTTTCTTGCCGTGCCCGAGATGATCGCGGCTACCGACTATTGCACCACGCTGCCCAGCCAGATCTGCCGGCGGCTCGCCCGCGACCCCCGCCTGAAAATCCTGCCCGCTCCCGCCGATCTCGGCACTTTCCCCGTCGAGATCGCCTGGCATGTCCGCTACCGCCACGACCCCGCCCACCGCTGGCTGCGGTCTCTGATAGCGGAGGTGGCAAAGGAGATTGGCGAAGACGCTTGATGCGCCCGAGACCCTAGTCCGCCCAGGGATCGTCCTGCAGCGCCACGCCGTCCTGCAGACTGTGCAGGATGGCGATCAGCCGTGGGGCGAGCTCCCGGATCTCGCTCAGATGGATGGCGGTCAGCCGCTTCAGCGCCGATTCCGCCTTTGCGGTCAGCGCCAAGGTCTGGCGCCGCTTGTCGTTCGGGTCGGCGTTGCGCGACACATAGCCGGCGGCCACCAGCCGGCCGACAAGTTCGGTTGCCGAATGCGGCGCGATCAGCAGACGCTCGGCAAGCAGGCCGACCGACATCGCCTCTTCGCCGCGGTGGCCCTTGATGGCCAGCAGGGCCTGATGCTGCTGTGCCGGCAATCCTTCCTCGTGGGCAGCCGAGGCGCTGAAATCCATGAACTGGCGCAGCGTATAGCGCAGGTTCGACAGCGCCTCGTAATCGGCTTCCGTCAGATCATCTATCGGCTTCCTGGCCATCAATCCCCTGCCGTCATTCGCTTGCCGTCGGCAAGATCATTGCATCCATGCCGCCATCTCCATCCGCCGGTGATCCTGCAGCGCCCGCAGCGCCTGCATCAGCTCCGGCGCCATTTCCCGGATCTCATAAAGATGGGCAGGCGTCAGCCGACGCAATAGCTCTTCCGCCTGATCTGTCAATCGGACAACGGTGCGGCGCTTCGGCTTGGTGGCGATCGTCAGAAAGCCGCGGTCTCTCAATCCTTCGGTCAGCTCCGCGGCTGCGGCAGGCGCCAGAAACAGCGTCTCTGCCAGACTGGGAACGCTCATTTCGCCATCGATCCCCAGCCCCTTGATGGCGAGAAGCGCCTGATGTTCCGGCGGCGCAAGGCCGAGACGGGTGGCTGCATCGGCGCTGAACTGGCGGAATTTGCGGATCCGGTATCTCAGGTTGGCAAGTGCCTCATATTCGATCTCCGAAAGGCTTTCCTTGGGCATCGGCCTGCTCCTCAAAGCATGACTTGATTTATATCGTAATACGATATATTTCGCGCTTCATTGCCAGCCTGTCAACAGGAACCCCTATGTCCTCACAAAACACTCACCGGCCGCATGATTTCATGGGCGGCCTTTCCCGGCGCGAGGCCGGAGACTTCACCACCGACAAGCGCGTCATCGCCCTGATCGGCATGGCGCTGATCGTCGGCACCGGCGGCGCCCTTGCCGCCTGGGTGCTGGTCAGCCTCATTTCGCTGGTCACCAACCTCGTCTGGTTCGGCCGCTTCAGCATCCATGCCGCCTCGCTAGCAGCGGCGCCGCGCTCGGTCTGGATGGTCGTGATCCCGGTTCTCGGTGGTCTCGTTATCGGCCTGATGGCCCGTTTCGGCTCGGAGAAGATCCGCGGCCACGGCATTCCCGAAGCGATCGAGGCGATCCTGATCGGCGGCAGCCGGATGTCGCCGAAAGTGGCGATTCTGAAGCCGATTTCCTCGGCGATCTCGATCGGAACCGGCGGCCCGTTTGGCGCCGAAGGCCCGATCATCATGACCGGCGGGGCGATCGGTTCGCTGTTTGCCCAATGCTTTCACCTGAGTTCGGCCGAGCGCAAGACGCTGCTGGTGGCCGGTGCGGCGGCGGGGATGACCGCGATCTTCGGTTCGCCGATCGCCGCCATCATGCTCGCCGTCGAACTGCTGCTGTTCGAATGGAAGCCGCGCAGCTTCATTCCCGTTGCCGTCGCCGCCTGCGTGTCGACCTGCTGGCGCCCGTTCCTGTTCGAGGCAGGGCCGTTGTTTCCGAAGCAGTTCCACATGGATCTCCCCTGGTGGGGCATCCTGCTCTGCGCCGGCATGGGCATTCTCTCCGGCCTGCAGTCCGGCATCCTGACGACGCTGCTTTACAAGATCGAGGACCTCTTCGAAGCGCTACCCATCCACTGGATGTGGTGCCCGGCACTCGGCGGGCTGATCATCGGTCTTGGCGGCCTGATCGAACCGCGCGTCCTCGGCGTCGGCTACGACATCATCGATGGCCTCCTGAACAGCAGCCTGCTGCCGCAGGCGGTGCTGACCGTCCTGCTGGTCAAGGCGGCCATCTGGCTCGTGGCGCTGTCATCGGGTACATCGGGCGGCGTGCTGGCGCCGCTGTTGATCTTCGGCGGCGCGCTCGGCTGGCTTGTCGGACTCGTCCTGCCCGGCGATCCCGGCTTCTGGGCGCTGCTCGGCATGGCGGCGATGATGGGCGGCACGATGCGCGCGCCGCTGACCGGCACCTTCTTCGCCGTCGAACTGACCGGCGATGTCCAGGCGCTGCTGCCACTGCTGGCGGCGACAGTGGCGGCCTACGCAGTCACCGTTCTCCTGCTGCGCCGCTCGATCCTCACCGAAAAGATCGCCCGCCGCGGCCAGCATATCACCCGCGAATATGGCATCGATCCCTTCGAATTCGCCCGCGCCCGCGACATCATGATCTCCAGGGTCGATAGCCTGAGGGCCGATATGACTGCGGGAGAGGCGATCGATCTCTTCACCACGCAGCCGAAGACGCACCGGGTCTATCCTGTCGTCGATGACCTCGGCATCCTCAAGGGTCTGATGTCGCGCGGTGACGCTCTGCGCTGGCAGCAGGAACACGTTGAGCGCAGCCAGCCGCTCGCCGATCTGGTGTCCGACGGTTCCGTGCCGCTCGCTCACCCCGATGACACGGCCGGCTATGTCGCCGATCTGATGCTGGCAACCGATGCTGGCCGCATCCCGATCGTCGATCCCGAGAGCGGTCAGCTCGTCGGCCTCATCGCCCGCAAGGATCTGCTGCGCCTGCGCCATTCGCTGCGGGCAAGCGAAACGGAGCGCCAGCCGTATTTCGGCCCGGGCGCCAAAGCGCTGCCGTAGCATTTTCGCGCAGCCGCGGCATATATACGCCGCGGCTGCGCTGTATCTTAGCCGCGGCCTTCCGCGGCCGCGGCAAAGAACCCTTCGGGGTTCTCCACCTCCACCAGCCGCTTCCTCTCGATCTGCCAGAAGCGGTTGCCGGTGGCGCGCACGAAGCTGCGGTCGTGGGAAACCAGCAGGCAGCTTGCCTGATGCGCCATCAGCTCTGTTTCCAGCGCTTCCTGGCCGTCGATATCCAGATGGTTGGTCGGCTCGTCCAAGAGGTAGAAGTTCGGCTCGGTCAACCTCAGCACCAGCATGCCGAGCCGCGCCTTCTGGCCGCCGGAAAGGCGTCCGACCGGCTTTGCCTGCATGTCGATCGTCATACCGGCCCCGGCGAGCAGCGAGCGTGCCCGCTGGTCGCCGATATCGAAGCGGCGGATGATCGTCTCCATCGGCGTATCGGCATCCCGGAGATCGGCGAGGGCCTGATCGGCATAGCCGAGGACCAGCGAGGGCGTTGCCTTGATGCTGTCAAGCGTGGCCTCGGGAGCACCGATCGCCTTGCGCAGCATGGCGATGAACCGTGATTTTCCGGCTCCGTTTTCACCGAGCAGCACGATCCTGTCGCCCTGGCAGATGAACTGCTTGCCGGTCCTGAACAGCACGGTTCCGTCAGGCGTGCGCACCTCGGCATCATCCAGGGTAACAAGCACCTTGGCATGGGTGCCGCGATTGCCGAGCTTGATGGCGCCGGCCGAGCGCTCCAGATGCGCTGGCTTTGCCGCGTCCTCCAGCTTGTCGGCCCGCTGCTTCAATTGCTTGGTCTTGACGACCAGCAGGTCGCTGCCGGAGTTGATGCCGATATTGTTGAGCTTGGCCGCCTGCTTGCGCAGCTGCTCGGCCGTTTTCATGTCGCGCTCGTAGCGCTTCGCATCGGCGGCATCCGCCTCGTCAAGTGCGGCGCGCGCCTGCGAATAGGGGAGCGAGAAGAGCTGCGAATTCTCCGGCCGCAGAAACAGCGTCCGGTTGGCGACGGCATCCAGAAAGGCGCGGTCGTGGCTCGCCAGAATGACGGGCACGTCGCGGGGCAGGGCGTTCAGCCAGTTTTCCATCAGCGCGATCTTGCCGAGATCGAGATGGTTGGTCGGCTCGTCGAGCACCAGCACGTCGGGTTCCGTCACCCAAACGCGCGCTAGCATCGCCAGCCGCTGCCAGCCGCCGCTGAGTGCGTTGAGCGGTCGCTGCCGGAATTCCTCCGGCACGTCGAGCGATTCAAGCACCACATCGACGCGCCAGCTTTCGCTCTCCGCCTGTTCGGGCGATAGAGCGTCGAGCACGGCGTCGTAGAAGCTGTGGCTGAAGAGAGCGGACGGCACGTTCTGCTCGACATAGCCGACGGTCAGCCCGCGCGCCTTGGTGATCTCGCCTTCGGTCGCCTCCAGGGCGCCGGCGATGCAGCGGAACAGCGTCGATTTCCCGCGCCCGTTGGCGGCCACCAGGCCGATGCGGTCGCCGGCGTTGACGACGAGGTTCAGCTTCGAAAACAGCGGCTGCGACAGGACGATGCCGAGATTACGGATATTGATCAGTGTCATGGTCGGTCTCTGGTCTTTGCCGCATGGCGCAGTCATCGTGGGCATCGGCCATCATCGATGGACGCACTGCAGCGGCGGATAGGAATATCGGCAGCACAGATCCCATGGGACAGGTGCTGCGGGCAACGAAGGGCAGACCAGGAAGAGGTGTCGCGAGAAACGGTCTCTGGTCAGCCCTGCAAACGCGTTTGCAGGGCGTTGACGGGGCCACGCTGCCGGTAATACCGGAAATAGAAATTCTGCACGTGACCCTCCTTTCTCTTTGAGCGAACGTCCACTGGATAGCATCGAGCGGGCTGCGGCGCAACCGCACGCTGCGGCCCCGGTCTTGCCGCGGCCGGCCGGCTGCTATAAGCGCCGGTCTCATATTGAAATTCCTTTGAGGAGACGCGCCGATGGCTGCCGATGACGACTATATCTATGACGAAGCTTCAGGCGAATGGCGCCCGGCATCCGAACTGGCCGCTGCCGCGGCAAAAGCTGCCGAGGTCCGCGACGCAGCCGGTAACCTGCTGCAGGATGGCGATTCCGTGACGCTGATCAAGGACCTGAAGGTCAAGGGCGCCGGCCAGACCCTGAAACAGGGCACGGTGATCCGCTCGATCCGGTTGACGGACAATCCAGAAGAGATCGATTGCAAGTATGATGCGATCAAGGGACTGGTGCTGCGGACGGAGTTTGTGCGGAAGCGGTGAGGGGCTGTCGGCGGAGTTCGTGGGCACCCCCCTCTGTCCTGCCGGACATCTCCCCCTCAGGGGGGGAGATTGGCTGGGAGCCGCTGCTCGGGCTTCGAAAACTAAGCGGTGCGACCTCCACACGCGTTCCCTCATTCCTGTGCTCGTCACAGGAATCCAGCCACCGCGCGTCCGCGCGGTGAATGACTCGTTTGCCTTTTGAAGAAGTCTCCCGCGCCCCAAGACTGGGGCGCACTGGATTCCTGTGACAAGCACAGGAATGAGGAGGGTGTGGGCACCGACCGCCCCGACCTCGACCTTGTAAGCGAGGAGCAGAGGGGGGGTAAACCCCACCCGCAGGCGCCGAAGAAGCTACCGCTTCAAACTCCCCAAGATCCCTCGCACCAGCGCCCGGCCGACCTGCGTCGCAACCGTCCGCGCCACGCTCTTCATCGCCGCTTCCACCACCGTCTCGCGCTGGTATCCCGAACGTCCGCGGCCCTGGCCACTCGGCTTGGTGTCGTCATCGCCGCCGCCGAAGCCCGGCAGGCTCCAGCCGGAGGTGGTGCCGGCCTCTGTCGGCTGTGCCTCCTGCGCCTGCTTGGCAGCCTCGGATTCGGCCGCCTTCTTGGCGCGGGCGGCGAGGATTTCGAAGGCGGATTCGCGGTCGAGGTCTTCGTCATAGACGCCGAGAACCGGGCTGTGATCCATCACCTGCTGGCGCTCTGCATCGGTCAGCGGGCCGACGCGGCCGGAGGGCGGGCGGATCAGCGTGCGTTCGACGATCGACGGCGCGCCCTTGGCCTCCAGCGTCGAGACCAGCGCCTCGCCGGTGCCGAGCGTGGTGATCACGGTGGCGCAATCGAAGGCCGGGTTCGGGCGGAAGGTGTCGGCCGCCGTCTTCACCGCCTTCTGCTCGCGCGGGGAATAGGCGCGCAGCGCATGCTGCACGCGGTTGCCGAGCTGGGCGAGCACGGTTTCCGGTACGTCGAGCGGGTTCTGCGTCACGAAATAGACGCCGACGCCCTTGGAGCGGATCAGGCGCACCACCTGCTCGACACGCTCGGTCAGCACCTTCGGTGCGTCGTTGAAGAGCAGATGTGCCTCGTCGAAGAAGAACACCAGCTTCGGCTTGTCCGGGTCGCCGACTTCAGGCAGTTCTTCGAAGAGCTCGGAGAGCAGCCAGAGCAGGAAGGTGGCGTAAAGCCTGGGGTTCATCATCAGCTTGTCGGCGGCGAGCACCGAAATCTGGCCGTAGCCGCGATTGTCGGTGCGCATGATGTCGGAGATCTTCAGCGCCGGTTCGCCGAAGAAATGTTCCGCTCCCTGCTGCTCCAGAACCAGCATGGCGCGCTGGATTGAGCCGACGGAGGTCTTGGAAATCAGCCCGAACTGGTTGGACAGCTCGCTGGCATTTTCGGCCATGTAATTCAGCAGCGCCGAAAAATCCTTGAGGTCGAGCAGCGGCAGCCCGGCCTTGTCGGCGATCTTGAAGGCGATGTTGATGACGCCTTCCTGCGGCTCGGAAGCGTCCATCAGCCGTGCCAGCAGCAGCGGCCCCATCTCGGCGATCGTGGTGCGGACGCGGTGGCCCTTCTCGCCGAAGAGATCCCAGAAGATTACCGGGAAGAGATCGTATTCGTAATCGGTGAAGCCGATCTGCTCGGCGCGTTTGGTGAGAAAATCTTTTGCTTCGCCCCTGGCGGCAATGCCCGAAAGGTCGCCCTTGATGTCGCCGCAGAACACAGGCACGCCGGCCTTCGAGAAGCCTTCGGCCAGCACCTGCAGCGTCACGGTCTTGCCGGTGCCGGTGGCGCCGGTGACGAGGCCGTGGCGGTTGCCGAATTTCAGGTCGAGATATTCCGGCTTGTTGATGCTATCGTCAGGATTGCGGCTGGCGCCGATGAAAATCTTGCCGTCTTCGAGCATTGCGAATTCTCCCTTGGGCCAAGGCCGCCGCTAGAGCTGGAATGCGAAGATCAGCCGCATTCATTCTCCTATAGTGTACCTGTTATAAGCAGGGAGTGTGATACCGGCAACTGTTTGCATTAAAAGCAATTCTGGACAAAGTGCCGCCTTGCGAAAGGCCGCTTGAGTTGCCGGAGAAAGTCGATTAACGTTGACGTTAACGTCAAATAAAAGGAGGCCTGACGATGAATGAAGTTGTGACCCAGATCGCTGACCGCGTGGGCATCTCGCCCGACCTCGCCGAAAAGGCGCTCGGCATGATGCTCGGTTTTCTGCAGCGCGAGGCCGATGACGGCCCGGTTGCCAAGATGATCGAAGCGATCCCCGGCGGTTCCGATCTCGTGGCCCAGTTCAACGGCGAAGGCGCCAGCGGCGGTGGTCTGCTGGGCGGGCTGATGAGCGCGCTCGGCGGCGGTGGCGGCATCATGGGCCTCGGACAGCAGCTGATGAGCGAGGGCCTCGGCATGGGCGAAATCACCGCGCTCGCCAAGGAAACGATCGTCATCGCCAAGCAATATGCCGGCGAGGAAGTCGTCGATCAGGTCGTCGCTTCCGTGCCGGGCCTCAGCCAGTTCGTCTGAGACGAAGGTCATTTTGGAAATCGAAGCCTCGCGCCTTGGCGCGGGGCTTTTTGTTTGGCGCTGCAGCCTCAGGATCGTCGCGGCAATCCGAGCACGTCCTGCATATCATATTCACCCGGCGCCCGGCCGGCGGCGAAGCGGGCGGCAGCCAGTGCGCCGCGCGCGAACATGCCGCGATCAAGTGCGGAATGGGAGATCGTCACCACTTCCTCGGCAGCGGCAAAGAGAACGCTGTGTTCCCCGACGATTCCACCGCCCCTGACGACCGAAAAGCCGATCTCGCCAACCGGACGCTCGCCGGTGATGCCGTCCCGGCCGCGGCGCTCGACAGATGCAAGCGGCACGCCACGGCCCTCCGCAGCGGCGTTCCCCAGCATCAGCGCCGTGCCTGATGGCGCGTCGATCTTCCGCCGGTGATGGGCTTCCAGAATTTCGATGTCCCAGGTTTCGGCAGGCAGGGCAGCCGCCGCCTGGGCGACGAGGCCGAGAAGCATGTTGAGGCCGATCGAGAAATTACCCGAGCGGACGATCGCAATGCGGTCTGCCGCCTTGCGGATCCGGGTAAGCTCCTCCGGCTCGAACCCCGTCGCCCCGATCACCAGGGCCGGCCCGTTTCTTGCGGCACAGAGTTCCGCCAGTTCGGCGGCAGCAGCTGCCGTCGAGAAATCCAGGATCACATCGGCCGCTTCGATCGCCGCCGACCGGTCGATCAGGCCGCCGCCGCTGCTGCCCTGACGGCCAAAACTGCCGGCATGCAGGAATGCCGGATCACCGGAGAGCGCCGAAACGATCGCCCGGCCCATCCGGCCCTGCGCGCCGCCGACGGCAATTTTGAGAGGTGAGGTCAAGGCGTCTCCATGTGGTGGGATTTGCGGCAGGTCGGGGGTACCGCATACCGTTTTCCGTGGGCGGCGCAAGCGTTTGGCGAACGGTGCCGTTTTGAGGGAGCGCAGCGTGGTGTGCAGCGGCAGGCTTTTGGATGGTGACAGCCTGTATCCGTAGCCCCCTTATCCGGCCCTGTCGGGCCACCTTCTTCCCGAGGGGAGAAGGGGATTGCAGAGGTCGCGCCAACCTTCCCTTCGCCCCAACGGGGAGAAGGTGGCCCGACAGGGCCGGATGAGGGGGCCACGGGCCGCAACTTTCACCGCCAACGCTCAGAAAAAGCATTGCATTTTCAATCGCATCCCCGCCCTTCATCGCATCCGGCTCAAACGCCTTGAATCACTTTCTTCACAACGCAGCCATTCACCCGCACCAAGCCCCGGAATGACACAGCCGCAGGCTCGCTTAACCTCACATTTCCAATCGCCAAATATTGATCGCCAGACGCCGCTGACGCAGGGAACAAAACCACTCCGTCGGCTGTTTCAGCCGCGATGATCACACCGGAAGGATAACGATCATGCGCAGGCTCATTTCAATCACATCCATAGTGCTTCTCATTGCAGCCCCGGCCTTTGCCCAGTCGAGCATGGGTGTCGATACCAACGGCCGTTTCGATGGCAGCCCGCCTCCCGGCACGTCGCCGGCCTATGACGCGCAGCAGAGCGGCTTGGAAATACCGCTCGACCCGATCGAAACCGGCGGCATAACCATCCTGCGCCCGTCGAACTGGAGAGCGCCGTGCGAGCGCGACAGCACGCATCAGACGCGCCGCGACGGCACCGTCAACGCGGCCTGCCCGGACCGCACAAACTAAGGCTGGCGGCCCGATTGTTCAGCATCCGCCCGCAGCTTTGCGGGCGGAATGACGGCGTCTGCGCGCTAAGCCAGGATCGCCCGCGGCTCCAGAAACGCCTCGAGCCCGAAGGTTCCGAACTCACGGCCCATGCCCGATTGTTTGAAACCGCCGAAGGGTGCAAGCGGCTCGTGCGGCGCGCCGTTGATCACCACGCGGCCGGATTCCATCTGCTCGGCCACCCGTCTGGCGCGGTCGATGTCGCTGGAATGGATATAGGCCTGCAGCCCATAGCTCGTGTCGTTGGCAATGCGGATCGCATCCGCCTCGTCCTTGTAGGGGATGACCGAGAGCACCGGTCCGAAGATTTCCTCGCGGGCGATCCGCATCCCGTTATGCACGTTGGCAAAGATCGTCGGGCGCACGAACCAGCCGCGCTCGATGCCCTCAGGCCGCCCGCTGCCGCCGGTGAGAATCTCGGCACCTTCCTCCTCGCCAAGCCGGATATAGGATTGCACCCGGTCATACTGCTTCTGGCTCACCATCGGCCCGATCTGGACTGTGGGATCATCTGGCTTGCCAGTCTTGATCGCTTCGATGCCCGATTTCAGCCGCGGCAGGATCTCGGGCATCAGGCTTTCCGGCACAAGAATGCGGGTACCGGCGACGCAGGCCTGGCCGCTGTTCATGAGGCCCATCATCAGCACGGCCGGAATGGCGCTGTCGAGATCGGGATCGTCGAGAATGATGTTCGGTCCCTTGCCGCCGAGTTCCAGCGTCACGCGCTTCATCGTCTCGGCGCCGGAGCGCAGGATCTGTTTGCCGACGGCGGTCGAGCCAGTGAAGCTCACCTTGGCGATATCGGGATGGCTGCTGAACTCGGCGCCGACGACATCGCCGCGGCCGTTGACGATGTTGAACACGCCTTTGGGCAGCCCTGCCTCATGCAGGCATTCGGTGATCAGCTGCGTCTGGATCGCGCTCATCTCGCTCGGCTTGATGACGACGGTGGAACCCGCAGCCAGCGCGGTGGCCAGCTTGGCGCAGATGAAGCCGTAATTGCTGTTCCAAGGCGTGATTGCCGCTACGACGCCAAGCGGCTGCATGGTCACCGCGGCGCGGCCGATCGTGCGGGTGAACTCGTAATTCTCAAGCACTTCCGCCATCTTCAGGAATGCCGAGGCAGCGTAGGGCACCGAAAACCCGGTGAAATATTGCGGCGCGCCGTATTCTTCAGCCATCGCCGCGGTCATCTCTTCGGCGCGGGCGGAAACCGCAGCGGCCAGCCGCTGCAGCATCTCGATCCGCTCTTCCTTGCTGGTGCGCGAGAAAGCCGGGAAGGCGCGCTTGGCGGCGGCGATCGCGGCGCGCGCATCCTCGCGGTTGCCGAGCCTGACTGTGCCGATCTTCTCCTCGGTCGAAGGATTGAAGAGTTCGGCGGTTTCCTCGCCTTGAGGCGTCACGAAGGCGCCGTCGATATAGACCTGAGTAATGTTGCGCATCGCTTTTCTCCTTTATGCGATACGCCCTATCTGGCACCGGCCGATTGATCTGATAAGCTGCTCAATAACGGACGAGCTGATAAGGAGATCAGGACAATGATGCGCGGCACGCTGGCGGAGCTGGAAGCGGTGATCGCCGTCGCGGCCAAAGGCGGCTTCCGCGCCGCCGCCCGCGATCTGTCGATCTCCTCCTCGGCCCTCAGCCAGCAAATCGCCACGCTGGAAGCAAGGCTGGGCGTCCGCCTCTTCAACCGCACGACCCGCAGCGTTACACTCTCCTCGGCTGGCGAGCAGTTCGTGGCCGAGGTGACCCCGGCGCTATCGGCCATCCGCCGCGCCATCGACCAGGCCGACGAGCACCGCTCCGAGCCTTCGGGCACGCTGAGGATCAACACCTCGGTCGGCGCGGCGCGGATGATCCTCGCGCCGCTCGCCGTCGAATATCTGAGGCGCTACCCGGCCATGCAGCTCGAAATCGTCACCGAAGGCGCGCTTGTCGATATCAACGCCCAGGGCTTCGACGCCGGTATCCGCATCCTGGAATCCGTGCCGCCGGATATGATCTCCGTGCCGATCAACCGTTTCATCCGCCCTGTCATCGCCGGCTCACCCGGCTATTTCAAAGAGAAGGGCATCCCCAAAACGCCTGCCGATCTCGAAAACCATCGCTGCATCCGCGCCCGCATGGCGAGCGGCACCATCTATCGCTGGGAGTTCGAGCGGCGCGGCGAGGCCTTCACCATGGATGTGCCGGGAACGCTGATGCTCGACGAAAGCGACCTCATCCTGAGCGCTGCGAGAGAAGGGGCGGGCCTTGCGTACCTCAACGAATGGCAGGTCGGCGAAGACCTGGCGGCCGGCCGCCTGGTCCGCGTGCTTGAGGACTGGACGGCGCCCTATCCGGGGCTGTGCCTCTATTATCCCGGACGGCGGCATATTCCGGCCAAGCTCAGGGCGTTTGTCGAACTGGTCAGGGAAGTCAGATGGGATTGAGGGTCAATCCGCTGTGGCTCCGGATGGCGTTGTTTTCAGAGGCGATTTTATCAAGGCCATCACCCTTGCGATAAGAGGCGAAAGGAAGGCCTTTATCAGCTTCTGCGCCTCGCCGATCAGTCCGCAGCCGAGTGTGCTCAAGAGCACCACCGGGACAAAGGATCGAATATCCAACGGGCCCATTTTTGAAATCTGATGGGCAACGATGATGATGACGGTCTGGTGGGCCACGTAGTAGGTCATCATCGATCTGTTCAGGAATACGATCACGCGGTTGGGGCGGTTAGCGATCCTGCCGGCAAAGCCCAGCAATGCGATGATGGCGCACCATTGGAAGATCGATCTGGCAATCCGCACCAGGACGACGACGGCATCCGGCCAATCTTCCCGCGGAACGGCAACGACGGCTGCCGCGACGACCAGAAAAGAGATGATGGCAAGAGCGCCGCCAAGCCATCTCTGCCGGTCGACTTCACGCCAGAACGTCGACTCCTCCATCAGCAGCGAGCCGGCCATGAACATCGAGAAATAGACGAGATGGGCATAGACGTCGGTGTGTATGGCCCGCGTCTCGCCGAAGACCGGGTACAGCCAGAGTCTCGAGGCGGAAAGCAGGATGATCGGGATCAGGAAGAGGTTTACGCCGCGGAGCGAATTTGCGAGTGCAGACGGGAGGTTTGGCCAGACCCTCTGAAGATAAGGCCAAAGAAACGACCAGGCGAAGACGTAGATCCAGAGATAGGCCAGGAACCAGAGATGCTCGAGCGTTAGCCCGGAGACCATGAAGGCTTTCCAGAATTCCCAATAGGAGAGGCCGGGAAAAGGATTGAACTCCGAAAGATAAATCTGGGGCGGGACAACAAGAAGGACGCCGAACGTGAAGGGTAGCAGCAATTGCCGCGTTCGCGTCCCGCGGATGTCACTGACGGACCGGCTGCGCAGAAGCGACCGCGTGACAAGCCCCGAGATGAAGAAAAGCAGGCTCATCCGCCACGGATGAGAGGCGGCAGCAATCAGATCGACCAGCCGGCTGCCGTCGATGGAGTTGAGCAGCCATGTTCTCGTCCCATAGGCGAGACTCGTGTGATAGATGATCAGCGTGCCGAAACACAGGACGCGCAACGCGTCGAGATCGTGGCGCCGCCCGCCCGATTTGATGTCCGTCATGATTGTTTGCCCCAACCCAGGCAATGCAATCATAGGAATGTTTATTAGATCTTAATTTTTCTTCTCAGGTTGCACCGGGCGCCCGCAAATCGCAATTTTTTGCGGCAACCTGAGATATGTGCGCCAGAAATGCGCTCTCGCCGGGCATCCGAACTTCGCGATCGTTGTGAACGTGGCGCCGCCGCCGTTCAGGTCGATCCGGACTTGCCGCTGACACCATTGGCGGACGGCACGGCGTTTCGCGCCGCTTCCTTGAAATATTGGGAAACCGTCAGACGCAGTGCCTTGGCATCGTCAGCTGAAATTCCATGCGGTTCGTAGGTGACATCGGCCACGTCGCGTTTCGAAAAATAGCCGTAGAACATCAGCGCCGACAGATAGCTGCCATAGATCGATGGATGGTTGCAGTCGTCGTAGAGGGTGAAAGGCTGAGGACGGCTCTGCAGGTCTTCCCAGACAAGCCCGACATTGACCAGATCGACCCCGGTCGATGCGGCAAGGCGGGCATGCTGTTCCTGAATATTGCGATGCATGTTGGCATAGCCGGCAGGCGAAATCCCGGTTGCCGATTTCGGCATGCCTTCGTTGTCCTTGCACTGATCTGTATAGCGCCAGGTCACGAACATCGCAGGCCTGGACCCTTTGCCTTGCGCTTCCCGGATCAGATCGGCGGCGACATCCCAGGTGTGGCCGGCGCGCTCGGCGCTGTATTGATCGCTGCTCAGCACCTGCAACACGACATGATCCCAGCGCTGCGCCAGCAGAGCCTGCGTATTGGGGTCGTCCATATGGGTCTTCAGACTGACGCCGGGCTCGGCATCCATGACGATCTCAAGCTTGTTGGGATAGCCCGCGGAGTCGGCAATCGAACGCACCATGTCAGGCATGTGGTGATAAAAGGTCCGGCTGTTGCCGATGAACAGCGCCGTCTCCTGCGGCCGCTTATCAAAGACATCGGCGGCGTCGCGCACATAGCCGCTGAATGGCGGCAGAAAGACCAGTGAGCCGAGTAAAATTACAAACAGGGTGCCTGCCCGAGCGAATTTAAACAACATGTGTCCTCATGGCGGTCGCGGTGCCCCATGAGGTAGCCATCGATATGTAAAGGATGGGTTGAATAAACCACGCGATTTTTAGGGCTGGGGGTTTTGGGGCGGCGGAAATGAGTCAGCGCAGGTTGGATCCATGGCGTAGGAGCCTTCCACCAGCCCAGCTGGCAATAACGGCCCCGCCAAGGATCGTTCCTGCCGCCGCGAAGAACACTGCCATCGCCGGCACCATATCGGCCGGTTGCCGCCTCGACGAGGATCAACAGGCTGAGCGGAACCATGGCGATCGGCAACCGGGCGATGAAAGCCGCGATATAGGACCAGCGGGCGGCGGATATCGTGAGGATGGCAAGATATGCGTTCACGGCTCAGGCCACGCCGGTGGTTTCGCATCAACTGTCATCCTGCTCACAAATCCATCCCCCAGAATCGGGTGCGTCGCCACCTATACAAACGGCGCCGGAACGAAATGGCAACGCTTCCGCTGATAGGCTGGGCCGTTGGCGGCACGCAAGTGGGCAGGATCGAATGGCGGACATCGCTTCGCCGAAAGGGTTTAAGGGCAATGTTCAATCGCGTGATAATCTATGCGGCCGATATCGAGGCAACCGCCAGCTTTTACGAAACGCACTTTCAGTTCACCGTTCGCAGGCTTGAAGGTGACAGGATTGTCGAGCTCACTCCGAACTCGGGTGGTGGGTCGATCTTGCTTCATCCGGCGGCCAAGGGGCAGCGGCGCGGGCAGTCCATCGTAAAGCTGGTGTTCGATGTGCAGGATGTTAGCGCGTTTTGCGGCGAATGCGTAGCGAAAGGGTTGACGTTCGGTCCCGTTCACGTCGCCGACGGCTATGAATTTGCCAATGCCAAAGACCCCTGCGGCAACTCGATTTCAGTATCCAGCCGGGCATACCGCTCGCCTTTGCCGGATGCCTCTAGTTCGCTTATCCGCAAAGGGCTGAAACCGGAGCGTTGACGCCTCACTCCGGGGGCGCCACCCTCTCAAACAAATGCTCATACATCACCACCAGCCCCCGCTCATCCACCCTGAGATCCGCCTCGAACCCGATCGAGTTACCAAGATCGACATAGCGAACCCGCCCAGGCCCCTGCCTGTCGTAGCGCTGCCTGGAGCGGTGCACCATCATCGCCGGGCCGTCGATGAAGGCGGTGTCGAGGGTCAGGGTGGCGCCTGAGGTTTCCGGGGTGCGGCGGATCGGGAAGGTGTTGCAGAAGGGGGTGACGGAGAGGTCGGGTTCGTCGGCGCCGTCGAGATCGGGGCGGCGCAGGCCGTCGACCGTCCAGCCGCCGGGCACGCGCTCCAGCGTCAGCCTCCGGTGGTCGCGGCCGTTCCAGCGCTCGACGGCCACCGATTGCGCGCTCCAGCTGGCGTCCAGCCGCCAGTGATGGTCGAGCCGGAAGCCGCCGTCTTCGAGACAGAGGACCGTGGAGGATGCCGTGACGCTTTCGGCGCCGATCGACAGGGTGAGCCGCTCGAAACCTTCGATATCGGTACGGCGCCAGAACAGGACGGATTTTTCCATGCGAGAGCCTCCCTTATGCGCGTGGATGCGCCTTGCGGAGATCGTGCAGAGGGGGCGTCAGCCGAACTCCCGGCCCTGTGGCCGGGCACAACCTAGCATTTTTACGGCCGCCGTTGAACCATACGGTTATGAAGGCTTCGCCAGGGCGCCGATCTGGTGCCAGTGGCGGTTGTCGCGCTCGATGAGCTCGTCGGCGCAGGCGGGGCCCATCGTTCCCGGCGCATAGGCTTCCGGCTCGCCCTCCTTGGCCCAGAGGTCGAGGAAGGGCTGGACGGCCGCCCATCCGGCCTCGATGCCGTCGGCGCGCTGGAACAGCGTCTGGTCGCCGATCATCAGGTCGTAGATCAGCGATTCATAGCCGGTCATTTTGCCGATATCGAACTTGTCGGCGTAGCGGAAATCGAGCGAGACGGGCACGGTATCGACCGACAGGCCGGGGGACTTGATGGAGATTTCCATGCTCATGCCCTCATCCGGCTGCACCTGGATCACCAGCCGGTTCGGCGGCAGGCGGCGCGTCACGTCGGTCTCGCGGAACTGCGCGAAGGGCACCGGCTGGAAGGTGACGACGATCTCGGTATCGCGCGCCGTCATCGCCTTGCCGGTGCGGAGATAGAAGGGCACGCCCGCCCAGCGCCAGGTATCGGCATAGAGCTTCAGCGCCACGAAAGTCTCGGTCTTGCTATCAGGCGCCACCTGCGGCGTGTCGTGGTAGGCGGTGATATCGGCGCCGTTGAGCTTGCCCGCAGTATAGAAGCCGCGCACGCCATGGGTCTTGGCTTCCTCCGGCGTATAGACCCGCAGCGCCTTCAGAACCTTGCTCTTCTCGTTACGGATCGCCTCGGCGTCAAAGCTGTTCGGCGGCTCCATGGCGATCATCGCCAAGAGTTGGAAGAGATGGTTCGGCACCATGTCGCGCAGCGCGCCCGTCGCGTCATAGAAGGCGCCGCGGCTGCCGACATCGACGATCTCGGCGGCGGTGATCTGCACATTGTCGATATAGCGGTTGTTCCACAGCGCCTCGATCATCATGTTGGCAAAGCGCGCCGTCATCAGGTTCTGCACCGTTTCCTTGCCGAGGAAATGGTCGAGCCGGTAGACTTGGTTTTCCGAGACCTTGGCGAGGATCTGCGCATTCAGCGCCTTGGCCGAGGCAAGGTCGGTGCCGAAGGGCTTTTCGATGGCGATGCGCCGGAAGCTGTTGTCGCCTTCCGTGGTCAGCTTGTTGGCGGCAAGACGCTCCACGATTTCGCCGAAGAAACGCGGCGGAACGGCGAGGTAGAAGGCGGCATTGCCGTCGAGCCGCTTGCCGATCTCGCCATAGATTTCATCCTTGGTGAAATCGCCGGAGAGGTAGGAAATGCGGCTGCGCAGCTTCAGCCAGGCTTCGTCCTTCGACAGCGGCTGGTCGCCGCCGAGGCCGGAGAGAAATTCGTCCAGCTTGCCGCGCAGCATCTCGTCATCGCCGGGATCGATGCCGATGCCGAGAATATGAAGGTCGTCGCCGACAAGGCGGCTGCGCGTCAGGTTGATGATCGCCGGGATCAGCAGGCGCCGCGTCAGGTCGCCCGTGGCGCCGAAGATCACAAGCGTGGCGGGCGGGGTGGGCACGGCATCGGTCATGGCGGTCTCGCTCCTTGCGTATGGCAGCGAATATAAGCGAGGGGGCGCCGGGAGCAAGCGGGACGGCGTGACGCAGAGTGCGCCGGCCGCCCGGCATGTCAGGTGTCCTGTGGCGCCGGCGCCAGGATGCCCTGCTCGACAGCCAGCGTGATCAGCCGCGCGCTGAGTTCGCCCAATGTATCGGATGCCACGCCGATCGGCAGCATGCGCCGTTCGACGCTTGCTGCCGTCACCCCGGCCGAACCCCAGGTGCCGCCCTCGGTGAAGAAATTGTGCAGCAGCGGCTGCAGCCGGTCCATGGCATTGGCAAAGCGCGACTCCGCTGTGGCCTTCGCCTCGAATTCGTCCCAGAGCGCCCGGAATTCCTTCGCCTGATCATCCGGCAACAGCGCAAAAATACGCTCGGCGGCCTTCAACTCCCGCTCCGCCTGGCTGGCGGCAAGCACAGTGTCGTAGGCAAAGGTATCGCCCGCGTCGATCTCGACGATATCGTGGATCAGCAGCATCTTCAGGACGCGCAGAAGCTCGACCTTCTCGCGCGAATGCTCCGAAAGCACCATGGCCATCAGCGCCAGCTGCCAGGTGTGCTCGGCATCATTCTCGACGCGCGAGCGATCCAGAAGCGGCGTCCTGCGCAGCACCGTCTTCAGCTTCTCGACCTCGAGAATGAAGGCCAGCTGCTCCATCAGCCGGCGATTGCCGAGAAAGCCTTCGAGATAATCGGCGGTGATCTGTTGGCGCATGTCAAACTCCTCATGCTGCGTGACGGCAAGGCGGGCGGGTCAGGCCGCCGGTGGCGTAGCATCGAACCCCGCCAAGCGCCATATCGCGATGTCAGGACTGGAGAAATCCGCAGCGCTCCTTATGTCATTCCCGACGGCAACAAGCGGGGAGGAAACGCGACATGGCCAAGAACACCATCTGCCTCTGGTATAACGGCGACGCCGAGGAAGCCGCAGGCTTCTATGCCGCGACCTTTCCCGACAGCGCCGTCACCGCTGTCGTCCGGGCGCCGGGCGATTATCCCGATGGCAAGCAGGGCGATGTGCTGGTGGTCGAATTCACCGTTGCAGGCGTCGCCTGTATCGGCCTCAACGGCGGTCCGGCCTTCCCGCAGAGCGAAGCCTTTTCCTTCCAGATCGCGACCGAAACCCAGGAAGAAACCGACCGCTACTGGAACGCCATCGTCGGCAATGGCGGCAAGGAAAGCGAATGCGGCTGGTGCAAGGACAAATGGGGCCTCTCCTGGCAGATCACCCCACGCGTGCTGAGCGAGGCTCTGAAAGCCTCTCCCGCCGAAGCCAAGCGCGCCTTCGACGCGATGATGACGATGCGGAAGATCGACATTGCGAAGATCGAGGCCGCGCGGCGGGGGTGAGGGGGCCTATTCGCCCGTCAGAGGCGGCCATTGCCTGGCAGTATGGACCCAGCGCAAGGATCCACACACTGTCCCGCGAAACTTCGTAGACGATACGGTAGCTTCGATGAGGAATGAGTTCCGCGTCCCTTCGACAAGGCCGGGTTTTCCGGAGTGCGGGAAGCCCGCGAGCCGCGCGATCGCATCGGCGAACCGTTCATCGATGGCGACGGCGGCGTCCATATTGTCGGCGGCGAGATGCTGGAAAATTCTCAGGCGATCGAGTTCCGCCTGCGGAGTCCAAAGGATTTTCATCGCCCGGCTTTTTGAATGGCCTTGCGCATGTCTTCGAAGACGGCGTCAACTTCGGTGGACGGCCGTCCCTGGCCGGCCGCCACGGATTTCCGTGCGGCCTCGACCTTCCTCTTCACGAAATCGCCGTAGCCGGCTTCCTCGCTCTGCTGGTCGACGAAGTTGCGCACCAGCGCCGCGATCAGCTCTTCCGGCTCTCGCCGGGCCGACTTTGCGGCATGCAGAAATGCATCGGAAAGATCCTTATCCAGCTCGAATTGAAATACGTTGCGCTTAGCCATCGACGTCTCCTGCCGGCTGGTTCCGAGTATGGACGAGACCAGCCGCCGGGCAAGCAGCCGTTAGCCCTTCACCGCCACCATGAAAATCCGCGGGAAGCGCAGTAGTACCCGGCCGTCGGCCATTTTCGGATGGGCCTTTTCGATGCGTTCCAGGTAATCGGCCAGAAACGCCTCGCGATTCTCTTCGCCGGCCTGGGCGAGATAGGGCATCAGTCCGGTGCCCTTCAGCCATTCGACGATCGCAGCCGCATCCGCCATCGGGTGGTTGTAGATCGTGTGCCAGATATCGACGCGAGCAGCCTTGGCGGAAAGCCGGCTGTAATAGGTCGAAGCCGGCGGCAGCGGCTTGCGGCGCACGCTCTTCTTCTCGAAATTAGCCTTCCACGGCCCGGCATGGGCGGTTTCTTCCATTGCCAGATGCGTCGGCTCGGAGAGATTGTCGGGCATTTGTACGGCCAGCACACCGCCGGGCGCCAGTCCGTCCATCAGCCGGTCGAAGATGTCGAGATGGTCGGGCAGCCATTGGAAGACGGCATTGGCAAATAGCAGATCGGTCTCGCCCGAAGGATGCCAGGTGGACAGATCGGCCTTTTCAAAGCGCGTCTGCGGCAGGCGCTTGCGGGCTGCTTCCAGCATGTTGTCGTCGCTGTCGAGGCCGGCGACGTTGTCCGCACCATAGCGATCGACGATAAGCTCAGTCGAATTTCCCGGTCCGCAGCCGAGGTCGATGGCGTGTCTGACGGATGCCAGCGGCACCTGCGCCAGGAGATCGCGCGCCGGGCGCGTCCGTTCATCCTCGAATTTGACGTATTGGCTGGCAGACCATGCCATGGCGGAACCTCCTGCTGATATGTGCTGTGCGCGGAGCGCCGATCAGTGCGCCGCGGGCCATCTCTATCAGCAATCCGGAGCCGCTTATACGCGCGCCGCGATGACAAACCGGTGAACATCAGTCAAAAAAGGCGCCCGTTACAGGCGCTTTTGCTCATGCTCAGGCAGCCCGGATCCGCGTGCTTCCGCTATTGGCTGCCGCACCCATCCGCTGTGCTGCCACCGGCGAGCCGGAGGCTTCCGCCGGAGCCGCAAGCTGACCTGCCGCATCGCTGTCGATGATCGCCGAAAACGCCGCTGCCGTGGCCCCGTCGTTGCAATAGCCATGCGCCTGACCGGCCGAAATATGCAGGATGTCGCCCGCAGAAACCGCGATCTCCTCGCGGCCCTGATCCGTCATCCGCCAGACCGTCAACCGGCCTTCGATGATGCGCAGCACCTGTTCGCTGCCGATCGTTTGCGCGGTGCCGGAAACACCGGCGGGCACGCTGACATCGACGATGCTCAGCCATGCGCCCTGCAGGCGCACCGTGCGTTCGATGCGCTCGGCAGCGACGAAAAACACCTTGGAGCCCGTCTGAGCAAAGGTTTTGACACTGGAGTTGGACATTAACGTCCCTTTCATTCTTTTTCTTGCGGCAGCCCGTTAGACCTTCGCAGCCGGTTTGGCAACCTCCGAGATGTCGCGGACAACAGTCGCGAAACGATCGGCGATCTCTGCCAGCGCTGTGCGCTGCACCGTTTCGGCCGGGATGACGCCGCCCAGCGGATCCGGCAGATCGCGGGTCGCCGTGGCCGATGCGACGACGGTCGCCTGCAGCCCGAGGTCGAGGGCAGCCCGTGCGGTGGCCCCGATGCACATATGCGTCATGAAGCCCACGAGGATCAGTTCCGTTCGGCCGGTATCCGCAGCAATCGCGGCTAGGGTCGCCTGGAGTTCGGTTCCGGCAAAGGCGTTGGGCAGCGTCTTCGAAATGATCGGCTCACCGCCGGCAGGCGTCAGCGCAGGCATGATACCGGCGCCATGCGAACCGGCTGCAAACAGCCAGCTGTCGGCTCCTGACAGGTGGATGACATGGACAACCGGAACACCGTCAGTGCGCGCCTTGCCAAGCAGGCTCTGGATTTCTCTGGTGGCACCGGCAACGCCTGAAAGCGGCAGGCTGCCATCTGCATAGTCATTTTGCGCATCGATGATGACGAGAACCGCTTTGGTCCAGTCGGCGGCTTTCGCGGTGACGCCGGAGCGCTGAAGAAGGGTGAAGGGAGCCATGCGTTCATCTCCTGTTTTACAGATGGAGAATGATGTAACGCCTTTCCGCCTGATCGGATATTCGCTAATTATTCGCAATGGATGAGCAAAAACGCACAGATATGGATTGGGAAGATCTCCGCTTCTTCGTAGCGCTCGCCAGGAATCGCAGCCTCTCGGCGGCGGCCCGCGCACTGAAGGTCAACCATGCCACCGTTGCGCGTCGGATATCCGCGCTCGAGTTGAGCCTCGGCGCGCAGCTCTTCGAACGCCGCCCCGATGGATATGTGCTGACGGCGCAGGGGCAATCGATATCGGCAGAGACTGCGGCGATGGCGTCGGCCGCCTCTGCGATCCGTGACCGAGTCGTCTCGCCGGAGGGGCCGGGCGGACGGGTACGGCTGACGACCATCCGTTCGGTTGCCGATCTGCTTCTCGCGCCACATCTCGGCCAGATCCTCGATGGATTTCCCGGCATCCAGCTCGAGATCCTGACGGATGTCCGTATCCACAGTCTGGCGCATCGCGAGGCCGATATCGCGTTGCGTCTCGGCCGCCCGAAGGACAGCGACCTGACCGGCAAGCGCGTTGCCACCATCACGCACGGCTTCTACGCCAGTGCGGCGATGGCTGCCCGCTGGCGGGCAGGCGAGGCCGTGCCCTTGATCGGCTTCGATCTCGACAGCGAGCAGTTGATCGCCGAGGCGAGATGGCTCGAAACGCACTATGCGCATCATTCCTATTCGGTGCGCTCCGGCAGCACCATCACCCAGGCGGTTGCCGCCGCAAACGGCATGGGCGTCGTCATGCTGCAACGCTTTCAGGCGAGGGAATATCCGTCGCTCGTAGAGATTGATTTCGGCGCTGTCATGCCGGGCCGCGAGCTCTGGATGCTCGCGCCATCGGGCCTCATGGGCGTGCCAAGGGTCAGCGCCATATGGGAGCGTCTGGCCATCCTGTTTGCGGGCCTTGGCGATCTCTAGCGCTTCTTCTCCGCCTTGATCCGCTTAACGACCGCATCCAGCACCGCACTGTTGCCGGTAATGAACCGCTCGGCCACCACCTTCAGCTGTTCGATATTCGTCGTGCTGGCATCGTCCAGATCGTCGTTGGCGCCCTGAAGCGCGCCGTCGATGCGGAAATAGGCAAGGGTCTCGGGCTTGGCAAAGCTCATGTCGGTCGAGCCTTCGGCATTCAGCCTGGCGCCCTTGGGGTTCAGCAGCTTGTTTGCCTGATAGGCCGCCGTGCTTGCCTGTCCCTGCATCAGCACGGAGATGAGCGGCGTGCCGTTCTGCGGGTTGATCCAGCCGAAGGCACCCCAGTTCTTGGCCTGCTGATAGGGGATCTTGCGGTTCTGCCGCCCGGTGCCGAGCGACAGCACGACGAAGCTGTCATCCGCCGCCTGCCAGAGTTTTCGCGCTTCGACATAGGCCGCCAGCACCGGATCGTTGGCAAACACGCCGCCATCGATCAGCGGGATCTTTCTTTGCGCGTCGCCTGCCGGTTTGCCGAGGTTCTCGACCAGCGCCGGCTCGAAATAGGTGGGCGCGGCAGAGGAGCCGCGCGCCGCTTCCCAGAAGCGGAACTTGGCGTTCTCCATATCGCAATTGGTCATGAACACGGCTTCGCGCTGGTGAATGTCGTAGCCGGTGATCAGCACTTTCGTCAGTCCGTCGGCAATCAGCGTGTTGGCGCCGAGACGGGCCTGCAGCTTCTCCTCCAGCGCCGTCGCATCGTAGCGCTCCTCCTGCCATCCGCCGATATTGAGAATGCGGGCGATGATCTTGGAATAGAAGATGTCCTTGCCTTCGTCGGCATAGAGCTTGACGAGATCGGCAGGCGTGCAGGCGGCGATCTTCTTGTTCTTGGGGTTCGGGCAGGTCAGCCCGGCGGCGATGATGGCGCCGGTCGAGGTGCCGCCGATCAGGTCGAAGGCCTCGTGCATGGCAAGGTCCTTCAGGCGCTTGGCAAGCTCGGCGATCACAAGTGCAGGAATGAGGCCGCGGATACCGCCGCCATCGATCGATAGAATAAAACGAACCGTCATGTTCCCCTCCGCTCCGAAATCATTCCGGGCGGAAGGGATTATGCTTCATGTATTATAAATTGCAACTCGACTAAATACACCAATAAATAGTTAACGATTGCGCTTCGACTGTGCCGTTGCGGCACGCCTAGAATTGCGTGATCACGCTGATGCCGAGCCCCTCAGATCGTTCCATCGCGGTAAGGGCGGGCACGGCATCGGCCAGGCTGATCCGCTTGCCGATCAGCTTCTGCGGCGCGATCTTGCCGGCCGAAAGCATCGCCAGCATCGCGTCATAGCGCCAGGCCTGCATGCCGTGGCTGCCGTAGATCTCCAGCTCGTGACCGATTACCTGCGCCATCGGGATTTGCGGCGTCGAATGGTCGCCGAGCATCAGGCCGATCTGCACATGCCGTCCGCGGCGCCGCAGGTTCTTGATCGAGTTGAAGCAGGTGACGGGATGGCCGAGCGCATCGATCGAGACATGCGCGCCGCCCTTGGTGATCTCGCGCACCGCCTCGGGCACGTCGCCCACCGTGGCCGCATTGACCGTCGCCACCGCGCCGCATTCGCGCGCAAAGGCGAGCTTCTCGTCGGAGATATCGATAGCGATCGGATTGGCGCCGAGGGCGGCGGCAATCATGATGGCCGAAAGGCCGACGCCGCCGCAGCCATGGATGGCGATCCATTCGCCGGGTCCGGTGCGCGCCTGATCGGCGACGGCGCGGAAGGAGGTGGCGAAGCGGCAGCCGAGGCTGGCCGCCGTCGCATCGTCGATCGTTTCAGGCAGATGCACGAGGTTGGTCTCGGCATAGTCGATCGCCACATATTCGGCGAACGAGCCCCAATGGGTGAAACCCGGCTGAAACTGGTTGGGGCAGACCTGCTGGTTGCCGGAGTGGCACTCGCCGCAATGGCCGCAGCCCGAGACGAAGGGCACGGTCACCCGGTCGCCGACCTTGAAACGCATCACGCCCTTGCCGGTGGCGACGATCTTGCCGGCCAGCTCATGGCCCGGCACATGCGGCAGGCGGATATCGGGGTCGTGCCCCATCCACCCATGCCAGTCGCTGCGGCAAAGCCCGGTGGCGCCGACGGCGATGACGACGCCGTCTTCCGAGGGCGAGGGATCGGCCACGGTGCGGATCTCCGGCAGCTTGCCGAAGGCGTCGTAATACATGGCTTTCATGGTGCTCTCCCGCGTTCGAATCCGGCCCTATGATGGCACGGCGCGCGCCTCGCTTTATATCATTTTTGCTGATCGATCCATCGCATCGGCGTGAAGGGCGGAGACGGATTGTTGCGGCGGGGAAAGCGCATGCGCCATTTTCTTGCGTCCGCTTTTTGAGCGATAGTTTCTCCTTGACCCCGCCAGTTTGGAAGGATTTTGCTTCTGCAACTTGTTTGAGGAGAAGAAAAATGGCCGTCAACACAGCGCCCCGTTCCACCACCTGGACCTATGTCGATGGCGAGTGGCTGACCGGCAATCCGCCGCTGATCGGCCCGACCTCGCATGCCATGTGGCTCGGCTCCACCGTCTTCGACGGCGCCCGCTGGTTTGATGGCATCGCGCCTGATCTCGACCAGCACTGCCAGCGCATCAACCGCTCGGCCGTCAACATGGGCCTGAAGCCGACCAAGACGCCCGAGGAAATCGAGGCGCTCGCCTGGGAAGGCATCAAGAAGTTCGACGGCAAGACGCCAATCTATATCAAGCCGATGTACTGGGCCGAGCATGGTGCGCCCTTCAGCGTCGTCACCGCCGATCCGGAATCGACCCGTTTCGTGCTCTGCCTCTTCGAAGCGCCGATGGGCGGCCATGGCGGCTCGTCGATCACCGTCTCGCCCTTCCGCCGCCCGACGCCGGAGACGGCGATGACCGAGGCCAAGGCTGGCTCGCTCTACCCGAATTCCGGCCGTGCCATCGCCGAAGCCCGCGCGCGCGGCTTCGACAACGCGCTGATGCGCGACACAAACGGCAATGTTGTCGAGACGGCTTCCTCGAACGTCTTCATGGTCAAGGATGGCGTGGTCTTCACCCCGGTCGCCAACCGCACCTTCCTCGCCGGCATCACCCGCGCCCGCGTCATCGGCCTGCTCCGCCAGGCGGGTTTCGACGTCCGCGAGGCAACGCTCTCGGTCGAAGACTTCATGAATGCCGACGAGATCTTCACCTCGGGTAACTACTCGAAGGTCGTCGGCGTCGTCAGGCTCGATGGCCGCGATTTCCAGGAAGGCCCGGTCACGCGCAAGGCGCTGGAGCTGTATATGAACTGGGCCTATGGGCGGACGGCGAGCGGGGAGTAGCGCCCGCTCCACCCTCAACGGCGCGCCGTCACACCGTCAGCATCCGCGTACGCTCATCCTGCGTGATTCCATAATCCTTGCAGGGCAGGCCGTCCGAAACCTCGTCACTGAGAAACGTCATCCCGAGCTTCTCGGCCACCTTGATCGATGCATCGTTGCCCGCAAAGATGTTGGCGACGATGCGTGGCAGGTTCAGTGTCTCGAAGCCATGGTCGAGCACCGGGCGGGCGGCCTCTGTCGCGTAGCCCTGGCCCCAGGCGTGGCGGTTCAGCCGCCAGCCGATTTCGATGTCGGGGCCGATCGTGTCGTAGGGGATCAGCATCACCCAGCCGAGAAACTGCTTCGGCGCGGTCTTGGCAAAGATCGACCAGTAGCCGAGGCCTTCGCCGAAATCGCTTTCCATGCGGTTGATGACGAAGCGCCGGTGCGCCTCCGGATCGGCCCAGGGGCCGGGAATATAGCGCGTCACCTCGGGGTCGCGGTCCATCGCCATACAGTCATCAAGGTCCGCCAGCGTCCGCGGACGCAAAATGAGACGGTCGGTGACGAATATCTGCTGCAAGCGCTTCTCCCTGTCGCTCGGTACTCTCACGTAAACGCAATCATAGCGGCAGAAGTTGCGAGGGCTAGGGCCAATCGACATTCAGGATCGGCGATGGTCTTAATTGGGATGCTGCCAGACGCACCACTAGCGGGCATCGAAAGCAATGGGTGGCGCAAACAGCCCGCCGCCAAACGACCCGCTTGTCCGGTCGGTCTCGACGAAGAACACCATGATGTCGTTGGCATCGACGCCTGCTTCCGCAAGCTTCTCAACCAAGTCCACCACCAGCTTCTTTTTTCTGGAGATCTGAGTTCCCGTCGACAGGAGAACCTCGATCAGAAGCAACTGATCGGTGCGTGGTTTGGGTAGATCCGGATAAAGTGGATCCACTCTCAAATCACCAGGGTCGAGAGCAAGAAAGCGCTGAAAGAAATCGTCTTCCGGATACCCGGCGGCGATGGATGCGGCATGGATGGCTCTGGAAAGCCGATCCTTCTCATGGGCTGACCGGCTTGATTTCATTGTGACGGTGAAAATAGGCATTGGAGCTATTCCTCGATATCTGGCGCGCTTCAACGAGCTGCCTGTGGAATATCGGCGAACGTGACCGGTCAGAAAACCAGCAAATATCGAAGCGTCAGTTCCATGATTCGGGATGGTTTGGTCAGGGTTCCGCCGGGGCAATTCCGGATCAAGAAATACACGCCAAAAGCGGAGGTCAGCACACCTTTGGCTTCTAGTGCAGCTCTTGGTCTTTTGGCTTCACAAGCCATGTAAAGGCGGCACCGGCGGCAAGCAGGACACAGGTTCCCAGGAAAACCGAAGGCATGCCGATATGGCCGCCGACGAAGCCGCCGAGCACCGGCCCGGCCACCTGGCCGACATATTGCGACGAGACCGAGAGGCCGAGAATGCTGCCCGCCGCGCTGTCGGGCACGCTATGGCGGATCACCGCGGAGATGCAGGGCAGTAGCCCGCCGAGCGCGATCCCCATCAGGAAGCGCAGGATGATCAGCTGCCAGGCGCTGGTGACGAAGGCCTGCGGGATCAGCAGAACCGCGGCCACCGCCAGCGCGCCTGCAATCACAGGCCAGTGGCCGATGCGGTCGGCAAGCTTTCCGAGCCGCGAGGCGGAGAGGATGCTGCCGAGAGCCGCTGCCGACATGACAACGCCTGCGATCATCGTCACGCTTGCCTGATCCGTGACGAGATCGGCGACATAGACGGTGATGATCGGCTCGATCGACATGTTGGCGAGCATCAGCAGCATGCCGGTCAGAAGCATGGCGATAACAGGGCCCTTGTCCGGGATCGAGCGCCAGCCGCCGCTGGCCTTGGCGGCCTGTTTGCGGGCAGGGGACTTCTCTTCCTTGATCAGAAAAGCGGTGCCGAGGAACGCCAGGAAGATGAAGGCACCGGCCGCCAGAAACGTGCCGCGGATGCCGATCAGCGGCGGCAGCGCCCCGCCGATCAGCGGGCCGACAAGATTGCCGGCCATGATGCCTGACGACAGCATGCCGAGCGCCCAGGCAGAGCGGTCCTTCGGCGTCTGCGTCGCCACCAGCACCATCGAACCGGAGGAATAGCCGCCGGCCAGGCCGACGAACAGCCTGAGCGCCACCAGCTGCCAGACGTCTCCCGCCATGCCCATCAGCGAAATGGCGATCGTCATGCCCAGACTGGCGCGCACCAGCATCAGCTTGCGCCCATAGATATCGCCGAGCCTGCCCCAGAGCGGCGCCACGAACGCGGCGGCAAAGAAGGTCGCGCCATAGGCGATACCCGACCATTGGACGATCGCCGCATGATCGCGGACGCCAAGCTCCTCGACATAGAGCGGCAGGAAGGGAAGCAGCAGCGTCATCGCCACGATCGTCGTGAAGGAGCCGATCAGCGAGACGGCGAGGTTGCGTTTCCAGTAAACGGACCCGGCCGCGGCGTCGGCTGCGTTCATCGGGGTATCAGTCATATCAGGGGTTCTCTATGCGTCTTCGGGAGCCTTGGGGCGCGGGCAGCCTACGCCCGGCTTATCCCGGTGCCAAGGACGGATAGCGCCCGAACCGTCGGCTCATTTGCGGCTTTCACTGGTTTCCGCTATAAACTGATTGCAAATAACAACCGGAAAAGAGGAGGAGGTTTGCGATGAGTGTGACGGACGATCGAGAGCAGATGATCCGCGCCCTGTTCGCCGCCTATCTCGAAGGCCGCAAGGATATCGTCAGCGCAATGCTGTCGGATGATTTCACCTTTTCCAGCCCGCGAGACGACCACATCGGCCGTGAGGCTTATTTCGACCGCTGCTGGCCAGAGCCGCCACCCTTCCGCAGTATCGAGATCGAGTACCTCACCATCTCCGGCGACGAAGCCGCCATCCGCTATCGCGCCGTCAAAAACGACGGCTCCGCCTTCCGCAACATGGAAAGCTTCCGCTTCAAGGGCGGGAAGATCGTCTCGGTCGATGTTTATTTCGGGCGTGAGGCCAATGATCGATGACGACGAATGCTGCGATCGCCGGCCGCTTTTCAGATCTTGCCTGGGGACAATTCACGGCGGCCAGGACCGGTTCCGAAAGCGCCAGGGCCGCCGTGCCATCCTCATCCTGTCCATTAACGGGAAAAACACGTGGGTTTAACCATGTTGCTTAGCCTTTGATTCATCCTCCCAGAGCAGTTTGCGGCCGGGGTGGCTGGGAACCAACCTCGAAGGATCGGAAGCTATGACCTATGCACTTGTGCTCTTCTCGGCCGTGACGGCGATCGTGGTGTCGATTTCGGCGATCGGCACGGCGCCGGCGCCAAACAGCAAGTGGCCGGAAATCCACCCGGAAAAGACCTCCAGACTGGTGCAGGCGCACCGGCCCTGATCCGCCACATTTTGCATGAACGGCGGGTTCATCGCCGGTTCAGGGCAGGGGGCTAAATCTCTCGCCTGGCTGGATTTTTGGAGAACCGCAATGAAGATCATCACGCTGGCAGCAGCGCTCGTTATCGGAGGCCTTTCGGCACTGTCAGCCGAAGCGATGCCGGTTGCGCCGCTTGCCGTGGACAACGCCGCCGCATCCGATGTGACCAAGGTGGATTACGCCTGCGGCCGCGGCTGGCACATGACCCGCTGGGGCGAATGCCGCCGCAACGACTATCGCCGCCATGCACCGCCGGTCCGCTACTGGCACCGTCCTCCGCCACCGCGCTGGGGCTGGGGCGGCGGCTGGGAACGCCCGCGTCCCTATTACCGCGACCGTGATCGCGGCTGGGATGGCGGCGGCCGTTACGACCGCTACTGAGCGATAGTAAAGCGAATAGCAAACCGGGGCAGAGGCCCCGGTTTTTTGTTTTCGTAGCTCAGCGACGCTTCGGCGATTGATCTCTGTTGATGACAACCGGCGTTTGGTGTATCTCATGAATGAGGTACGTACATCATTTCGGGCATCAACTGGAACGTGGGGAGGCAGGACAGTGGAAGCATTCAATCCAAAGCCGGAATTTGCCATCAGAGACGAGGAGGCACTTCGGGGCCTGTTCGAGCCGACCCATGCTCTCGCCATACAGAAGTGCCAGAACACGCTGGGCAGGCACGCGCAGGAATTTATCCGCCGCTCGCCGTTCCTCTGCATCGGCACACAGAGTTCGAATGGCAGCGCCGATGTCAGCCCGCGCGGCGACCCTGCCGGTTTCGTGAAGATCCTGGATGAGCGCACCTTGGCGATACCGGACCGTCCGGGCAACAATCGCCTCGATACGCTGGTCAACATTCTGGCCAATCCAAATGTCGGATTGCTGTTCATCATCCCGGGGTTTGACGACACTTTGCGGGTGAACGGGACTGCCACTCTGGCGCGGGACCCCGGCCTGCTCGAGAGCATGCGCGTCAACGATCGTGCGCCGAAACTCGCAATCGTGGTCACTATCAGCGAAGCCTTCATGCATTGCGCAAAGGCGTTCCGTCGCTCCCATCTGTGGAACCCTGAAAACTTCCAGGACCGCAGCGGAATGCCGTCGCTGGTGAAGATCATTCTGGACGAAACGACCGGGGCGCCTGCCGACGCGTCGGCAATGCGCAAGATCGATGACGATCTCGAAGCCGACTACAAGAGGACGCTCTACTAGCGCCGGGATATTCCGGCGGGCCGCTGCCTCGACGTCACTTCACCTTCGCGGCAGCCGCGCTGACCTTTTCGGGTGTTGTCACCAGCGCGAATTCCTTCATCTCGGCGGGCTTCAGGTAATAGAGCCGGTCCGGCGGGGTTTCCATCGCGTGGATCCAGAGGCCGGGCTTGATGCCCATGGCGTCGAGATGGCGGGTGACATCGGCGGTGGTGCGCTGTGCATCCGACATGGCGCGCTCGGGCGACAGCTTTTCTTTCGTGCCGTTGAAGACCTGATGCACGCCGATCACCACGCCGTCATCGGCGCTGCGGCTGACGCCACCGGAAAGAATGATCGGGCAGGAGGAGGCGCAGAGCGCGCCTTTCGCCACCGTTGTGCCGATCTTCCGCTCGCGGATCAGCTTCGACATGGCGAGCGCATCGCCGACCGCGCCACCCGGCGAATCCAGCGATACCGTCTTCACATATTCGCCACGCGCCTCGATCTCCTTCTGGAAACGGCCGGCGGCGCCGTATTCGATCGCGCCGCGCGCCAGCAGAACGCCGCGTGGTTGAAGCTCGAATGTCATCGGCTGCTTCAGGAGGTCGACACTGGTGGTGATCTCGGACGGGGCATTGTCGGGCTCGCCATCGGTCAGCGCTGGCGGCAGAACGGGCATGCTGTCAGGGGCGGGATCGAAGACCGGCAGCTTGGCATTGGCGATGCTGAGATCGCGGAAGTCGATCACCAGGAAGGCGACGGCGGCGGCGATCAGCGCATGCAGCACCAGCCGTGGCAGTGTCGAGTCATCGACTTGAAGCAATCGTCGCTTCAGGTGCTCGCCTGCCGCTTCGATCTTCATGTCTGCGGTCCCTTGCGTGGCGGCTTACCGGGCAGGTCGAGGCTGGTGACGTTGGAGGGTTCTGGCTCATGTTCCCCGGCGGCCTGCACCTCGGACGCCGCTTCGGCATGCCCATCCGCCTTCGCCGCGGCCTTGGCTTCCGCCCGGGCAACGACGGCCTCGATATCGATGCCGCGCGCCTGCAGCGCCCGCTGAACCTCGATTGCCTCAAGAAGCTCGGCGGCGGTGATCCGCTCGGCAAAGGGCATGCTCTGCTCCTGCCGCCGCAGCGCGCCATGGGCGACCGAAAGCATCAAGACCAGCACGCCGGGCAGAAGGTCGATCGAGATCGCACCGGCCCAGCTGGGGATGAAGTCCGAGGCGTAGCGCAGCACGGCTTCGGCCGAAGACAGCGGCACGAAGCGCCGCTCGCCGACAGGTTCGCGGGCGAGGATCTGGTCGGCTGCCTGCGACAGCACTTTCGATTGCGCGGCGACGGAGGAGCGGATCGTCTCCATCACCTGGTCCTGCCGGTTGGCGAGATCGACCTCGCGGCCATCGGCGACAGGGGCGATGAAGCCGAGCGACAGATCTTCGGCGGCACGCTTGACGGAGGGTGCGATCGAGGTCTGCTCCAGCGAGGTGATGACGCCGGTCAGCGTCACCACTTCGGCTGCGAACTGATCGGCGCGCTGGTCGATGGCACCGGGCGCCGAAACCAGCGTGCGCATGGTCTCCAGATGCTTGCGTCCGTCGTCGAAGAGGGTGGTGACGCGCTCGCGCGAAGCATTGATGTTGTTCTGCAGCTCGGTCAGTTGCGAAGCCATCTGCGACAAGAGTTGCACGACGCTGCCGGCGCCCGTGGTGCCGGTCAGCGCGCCAGTCTCGCGCTCCTGATCGGCGAGCCGCTGGAAGCGTTCCTGCGTGCGCTGGATATCGGGCAGCAGGCTTTGTGCCGCCTGCGCATTCTGGTGCGCCCGGTCTAGATCGCCGGTGTAGTCCTCCAGCGTTTCGGCCAGATGCTGTTCGAGCGCTGCCGAGCCTGCAAGGGCCGCCGCGTTCAGCCAGCTCGCCATGGCGATGATCATCGCGCAGCCGAGCGCCATGATGCAGAGCAGGGCGGTGCGCGCCGCCACCGTCGTCACATGTGGGTAGAAGCGGGCGAGATAGGTCCAGAAGGCATAGATCGCCACCGAAACCGCCGCCGAATAGATCAGCGCCGCAAAGAAGGTGGAGGTCGGCGAGCCGTCGAGCAGGCTACGCACGCCGAGATAGGTATAGACGCCGGATGCGAGCGCCAGAACCGCCAGCGCAAAGCGCGTCATCGTTTCCACGGCTTCGATGCCGTCATGCAGGCGGTGAGATGCGCCAAGCGCCATGATATTCCTCCGGTCGGTATCCTCTTAAGAAACCTTAGAGCGTTTCCTGGCTATATTGAAGCATTCTGCCGGAGCAGGTTTTCGACAGGGCAAAGGCGATTGGCGAAGGGCATACCTCGGGTACGGTCGAGCCGATCGCCTTTGATCCTGGCGGAAAGATGCCCGGCCCCTGCGGGGTTGGCTGAAACGGGCCGCCTGATCGACCGGCTGGCTTGGCCGTAGATCTTGGCTACGACGCGCGCCAGCCGGTCGACCATCCGACTCCGTTTGAGCCAACAGAATGTTTCAATATAACCAGGAAACCCTCTAAAAATCCCGGCGAAAACAAGGCCTTCAAAATGAGCGGGCGCTTACTCCGCTGGCGGTACGCGCGCTGGCTCGCCGGAGAATTCCCGCTCACCGCCAAAGCTATCGCCCGAAGAGCGCAGCGACTTCTCCGAAATGTCGATCAGCGGGGAGAAGGTGGCTGCCGGCATGCGCACATCCTCGGGTTCGTCGAACGCAGCAGGTGAAGACCTGTCGCCGCGGGCGACCTCCAGCTGGCCGTTCAGGATGGCGCGTTCGGCGCGCAGCTGGCGGATCTCGGATTTGGCGATCTCCAGGCTGGTGCGCAGCTGGCCGATTTCGTGGCGGTCGCTGTCCATGCGGGTGTCGAGGTCACGCCGCATGGCGTCTGCTTCCCGGTCGCGGCGCGTGCGCAGGCTTTCCGCCTCCCGCAGCTTCACCGTCAGTTCGTTATTATAGGCGGAAAGCTCGCGGCGGGCGGTCTCGCTCTCGGTGCCGCTCATGCGGGCGCGGCGCAGCTCTTCCTCGACGCGCTCGGCGCGCGAGATGGTGGCCGCGAGCTCGGATTTCAGCCGCTTCATCTCGCCGCGCGCCGATTGCAGTTCCTCGTCGGTCATCTTGTTGCGGCCGTTCGCGGTGATCAAAAGCTTCTCGACCAGCTCGGCTTTGGAGCCGACGGCGTCGCTCTTGGTCGTCAGGTGGGCAATCTCGAGTGCCGAAGAGGTGGTGACCGTATGCAGCTCGACCTCGGCGCGCTTGTGGCGCTCCTCGACCAGCGACAGTTCCTGCCTCAGGCTGGCGACGGCCGTCTGAAGATTAGAAACCAGCGCTTCCTGCGCCATCAGATTGCTCTTCAGGTGACCGCGCTCTTCCGTCAGCCGGGCGATGTCGCGGGCCTGCACAGCGCTTTCGCGGCGCGACGTCTCGGTCAAGAGCTGGTGTGCCGTCGTTTCCAGATCGAGCTTTTCACGCGTGGCGGACAGTTCGCGGCTGCGGCTGTCGAGCTCCTGCTGCGCGCGCTTCAGAAGCATCGAGGCTTCGTCGAACTGCATGATCCGTCCGGCAAGCTCGCGCTCGGCGTCGAGCAGCCGTGTCTCGATGATCGAAAACTCTTCGCAGGTGATGCCGTGGACGCTCTGCAGCTTGGTCAGCTCTTCGCGCACCGCTTCGATCTCGATGCGGAACTGGCCGTTGGCGGTGCGGATGTCCTTGTTCTCGGCGGCAAGCCGCGCATTGTCCTCGTCGGCCTTGCGTCTCGCGCCGCTCTCGTAGTCGAGCAGCGAGCTGATGCGGGCGCATTCGGCCTGCAGCCGTCCGGTCTCGGAAAGCGAATGGTCATGGGCGCCGAGAAGCGTGGTCACGCGGTCCTGCAATGCGGAAAGCCCCGCTATCAGCTCCTTGGAATTGCGCTGGTTTTCCTCAAGCACCGATCCGAAGGCCTGGAACTCGTTGATCTCGGGCATCTGGTAGGGCTGCGGCGCCGTTGCCTGGGGCGTCATCGGCTGTTCGGTGATGGAGGCCGGCCGGTAGGCCTGGCTGTTCGTGCGGATATCCGTCTTGCCCGGCTCGTCGCCCCGGCGGAAAAAACTCATGACCATCACTCGCGCCCCAAAAGATCGATGTCAAAATGCAGTTTCGAATTATCAATTCACGCTAATTAAGTTCGTCCTATCAAAGGTTGTTCTAACGATCTTTGCCCGGATAACTTGTGGCGCATCTAGGACCGCAAACCCGCCGCCTGTCAAAGCACCGTTCGATGAAATCAACAGTTTTTTAAGATTTGGACGGGCAGCGAGCGCTGCTTATTCTTCCGGCAGCAGGTTCAGCTTGTCGGTCTGCAGCTCGCTGCCGATCTCGGCGGCCTTCGACTGCTTGTCATAGACGCAGATATGGGTGACGAAGCCGTTGGCGCCCTTCGGCCGGCCGGTCACCAGCGCAAGTCCGTAATGCTCGCTGCCGAAGGGATCGACGACGGCGCGTGCCTCGTCGATCGAGACGGTGGCGGCCGCCTTGCACTTGGCTTCGACATCGGCGGCAAAATCCTTCCAGGCGTCGTCGGAGGAGGCGAGAGCGCTGCCGGCGCACAGCGGCAGCAGAAGGGAGACGGAAAGGCGGATTTTATTCCTCTGCATCAGGGGCCTCGTTCGGTTCGCGGTGGCGTATCGTTCGGGTTTGTCTGTGCATCATCGGTGATTTTACCCCTCAAAGCCAAGCCCGCAATCAAGGCAATTTTTCCTCTGAGGCTGCCTTTTTTGATGTTTCCGCCGTTGCCACTGGCAGGTTCCGCTCCTATGTTCCGCCTCACCTGCCGATCACGCAACCCATTGCCAAGAGGAGACTTACCATGGCTTTTGAATTGCCCGCACTCCCGTACGACTACGAAGCGCTTTCGCCTTTCATGTCGAAGGAAACGCTGGAGTACCACCACGACAAGCACCACAAGGCTTATGTCGACAACGGCAACAAGCTCGCGGCTGAAGCAGGTCTGGCCGATCTCTCGCTCGAAGAAATCGTCAAGAAGTCGTTCGGCACCAATGCCGGCCTCTTCAACAATGCTGCCCAGCACTACAACCACGTCCATTTCTGGAAGTGGATGAAGAAGGGCGGCGGCGGCAACAAGCTGCCGGGCAAGCTCGAAGCGGCCTTCAACTCCGATCTCGGCGGCTACGACAAGTTCAAGGCTGATTTCGCCAATGCAGGCGCCACGCAGTTCGGCTCCGGCTGGGCCTGGGTTTCCGTCAAGAACGGCAAGCTCGAAATCTCCAAGACCCCGAACGGCGAAAACCCGCTCGTCCACGGCGCCACTCCGATCCTCGGCGTCGACGTCTGGGAACACTCCTATTACATCGACTACCGCAACGCCCGCCCGAAGTATCTCGAAGCCTTCGTCGACAGCCTGATCAACTGGGACTACGTCCTGGAGCGCTACGAAGAAGCCACGAAGTAATCGGTTCGAAGCGAACGGATTTGAAAACACCCGGTGCGAAAGCGCCGGGTGTTTTTGTTTGCGCAAGGTGCGCCCGCTGCGGCGGGTGTCAGCGCTCCGGACAGGATTTTCCGTTTCCGCGCCCGCGAACATGCTGGAGCCGCTTGCAATTTTCCGCGAATAGGCTGCTAGCTAGGGTTTCAACCGGAGGAGCAAATTATGGCCAAGGGTCAGGTTCGCAGCAACAAAGAGACACGCAAGCCGAAGAAGGACAAAGTGGCGGCCAAGGCCCCTCCCGCTCTCGGCTCGCAGGTCAAGTCGAGCGAAAGCGACGTCAAGAAGAAGTAATTGGCGCAGAGTGACGCCAATCATCATCGCTGCCGTCGCTGACGGCAGCGATGTTCGCGCGTGCAAAGCCCGCGCCCCGCAGAACATTGCGATCTCCACGGAAGATCCGACATATCCAACCGCACCAGCGATCGTGCGGCGGGCAATCGTCACGCCCGGCCGGCGACTCACACGCAGCAATTCCTTTACATTTCGTCCTACCGGCACGACGGAGGGTGTTCCGGCGCTTTCCCGCTGCCCGGCATCCGGACCTTTTTTGGTATTTGGTTAAATGGCCGCCCGGCGCGATGCGCCATTTCGAAACTGATTAAAGTTTTTAATCATGTTCTGAATGAGGCTGCGCGGCCTCAGGTTGCAAAGGTTTCTAGCGCATAAATTGCGCTAAAAAAGCAACTTTTTGTAAAGTACGCACTGAATTGCAACCATATTGACAGGTGCTTTCCGGCTTGCTCGAAAGCTGTCCGGCCGCCCGTTTTGCGCGGCGGCATGCACAGTATTTCCTTTTTAAGCAATTGAAAAAGCAGGGTGAGCTTTTGAAAATGATGACGCAAATCAAAGATCGAACGGGCGCCGGATACATGGGGCGGCGGCTCTTGGAAAGCTCTGCACTCGCGCTGGTGCTCTGTTCCGGGTTAGCCATAACGGTGATGTCAGGTTCGGCACGCGCGGATAGCAGCGATGACGCGCTCACTATCGCCGATCCGGGCAACGATCCTTACAACTTCCATACCAAAGGAATCAGCGGTGATGGCAAGGTTGTGGTCGGAAGTGCGGACTTTACGCAAGGCACACAGGCCATATCCTGGGACACATTTCGCAACGTCACGCCACTGAATGTGCCAACCGGCGCCACCGACGGTGAAGCCACGGCTACAAACACCGACGGTTCGGTGATTGTTGGCTCCGCCGTTGTTGGCAATCTACGGCAAGCCATTCGCTGGACATCGGCAGGTACCGATCTGCTCGATACGATCGCAGGCAGCTCGAATTCCTATGCAAACGGCGTCAGCGGAGATGGCTCGATCATTGTCGGCTACGTCGACTACAACGCCTCGACCTACTACCGTCAGGCCTTCAGATGGTCTGGCGGAACCATGGTGGGGCTCGATGGCCTTCTTAGTGGTGCATCCTCTGTAGCCAACGGGATCAGCCGCGACGGGTCGGTCATCGTCGGTACTGCCAACGACGGTGACTATGACCGCGCGGTCCGTTGGACCGATGACGGGAGTCAGATAGGCCAGCTCCCTCTTCTAACCGGTGGAACAACGTCTTCGGCCTTGGCAGTCAATGATGACGGTTCGGTTGTCGTCGGCTTTGCAAACACATCAAATGTCACTCACGCGTTCCGATGGACGTCTGCCGGTGGTACCAAAGATATCGACACACTGGAGAGTACGATATCCCTCGCTAACGCTGTTAGTGGTGACGGTTCCGTTGTCGTTGGACAGGTCTACAGCGGACAATCCTTCCGCGCCTTTCGGTGGACCGAAGCGACCGGCATGATGACAGTAGAAGACTGGCTGCGCAGCAAAGATATCGCATTCAGCTATGATTTCACTAATTCGGCGACCGGCATATCCGCCGACGGCAATATTATCGTAGGTGGCACTTCGAGCGGCGGTATGTTCGTCGCACGTGTCACCACGCCGAACACAGGCGATGGCGACACGCCCGGCCCCACCTCCGGCATCATCGACGTGCAGCAGTACAACACCACCCTGGTCGCCAAGCCCTCCACACAGGTCGGTCTCGGCTATGCCAACACCGTTCTCCAGGGTGCACATGGCGAGCCGATGCGCGATCTGCTTGGCCTCGGCCAGCGTTCCGTCGCCTTCACCTCCGACATCGGCTATGACGACAGCCGCGTTTCGAACGGTGGCGTCGGCATCGGCGACGTGACCTTCGGTTACGGTCTTGCAGAAGGCGTCACCGCCCGCTTTGCCGGCGGCGGTCTCTACACCAAGCAGGATATCGAGACCGGCGGCGACTTCCATCAGGCGGCCTTTTACATGTCGCCGGAAGCCACCATCGCGCTCGGCAGCAGCAACGTCTATGCGACGATCGGCGGCTACTATTCGACCGGCCGGATGAACATCCACCGCGGCTATATGAATGGCGCGGCGATGGACTTTTCGCATGGCGAAACCGACGTCGATACCTACGGCGCCAAGATCCGCTTCGACTGGCTGAACGCGGCAACGATCGCAGGCACCAAGCTGACGCCCTATGCGAGCCTGACCTACGCTCACTCGCATATGGACGGCTACACGGAAGAGGGCGGCTCCTTTCCGTCGGCCTTCGATTCCGTCAACGACCACTCGACGGTTGCTCGCATCGGCGTCGATTTCATCCATGACGTGACGGAGACCGTCCGCCTGACGGCCCGTGCTGAAGCCGACTACCGCTTTGAGAAGACCACGGCGGGCACCAGCGGCCAGATCGTCGGCCTCTCGGCCTTCGAATTCGACGGCGAAGACGTCAAGCAGCTCTGGCTGCGCGGCGCCATCGGCACCGAGTTCGACGTCGCAGGCGGCACCGCCTCCCTCGGCATCAACGTCACCACCGAAGGCGACGATCCGAACGTCTGGCTGCGCTCCGGCTGGAACGTCAAGTTCTGATCATTGCCTCGATAGTCGTGAGCAAGACACCCGGCGTCATCGGCGCCGGGTGTTTTCGTTTGCGGCTACACGCGATAAGCGCCGCGCCGCCGGACCATTTTTGGGCACAAGCCTAAAAGCGGCGCCTTGGCGCTGGTCATTCCAAATTGCGTTAATGCTAAAGCGTTATGGCTTGTTGCCCCAATTTCCAAAGAGGACACTACCCATGAAAATCTTGCTTGCAGGCGTCGTTCTGGCCGCATTGCTGCCCGGCATCAGCCAGGCCAAGACGCTTGAATTTCCAAGCGACGCGCCGATCGCCGAAATTGCCATCCCCGACGCCTGGAACCCTGAAGAGACCGATACCGGCATCCAGGCGACCTCGGCAGACTCCGCAATCTATCTCTCGATCGACATTGCCGACGAGAAGACGACCGACAAGGTCATCGACGATGCCGTCGCCTTCCTTGAAAAGAACGGCGTCAAGATCGACGGTTCGACCCAGAAGAAGTCCGATGAGCAGATCAACGGCATGGACATGACCAATTTCGACTGGACCGGCAAGGACGACGACGGCGCCGTCAATGTCGGCCTGTCGCTGCTCTCACCGAAAGCCGGAAAGCTTCTCGTCATCACCTATTGGGGCTCCCAGGGCACCCAGGAAGCGCATGCTTCCGAACTGCAGGGTATCATCAGCTCGCTGAAGGCGGCTGAATAAGTGAAACGGGCGGATGCTTCGCTACGGGGCATCCGCCTGTTAGACGAAATCAGGCGACCGCCTGGAACGGCATCGCCTTGATCTCTGTGACATCCCGCTTCGGCGGCGTGCCGAAGGTGCGGGCATATTCGCGGCTGAACTGTGAGGCGCTTTCATAGCCCACTTCGTAGGCCGCCGTCGCAACGCTGGCGCCATCCGCCACCATCAGCCGCCGCGCTTCGAGCAGGCGCAGGTTCTTCTGATATTGCAGCGGCGTCATCGCCGTCATGTCCTTGAAATGCTGGTGGAAGGACGAGGGGCTCATGCGGGCTGCCGCCGCCAGCTGTTCGATGCGCATGGGCGCTGTGAAATTGTCGCGCAGCAGGTTTATCGCATCCGTCATCCGCTTTGCGTGGCTGCCGGGCAGTGCCAGCTTGCAGACTTCGCGGCCGTTCGGCCCTGTCAGCAGCCAGTAGCAGATCTCGCGCATGATTGCCGGATAGAGCACCGGGATCGCCTTCGGCGTCTCGGTCAGCCGCACGAGGCGCAGCACGCAATCGGCCAGCACGCCGTCGAAATCCTGCACGAAGACACCGGCCGCGCCTTCGCCGGCCGGGCGCGGCGGCTCTTCCATCGCCTCCATCACCTCGCGCAGGATCGCCACGTCGAAATCGATGTTGAGGCCGATATAGGGCGCCTCCTTGCTGGCTTGGGTTATCTGCCCTAGCGCCGGCACTTCGAAGGTCACCACCAGCGACTGCATCTCGTGGTAATCGAACACCCGGTCGCCGACCATGATCTGCTTGGCGCCCTGCACGACGACGCAGATCGTCGGCCGGTAGATCATGTGGCGCGGCATGACAGGCTGGCTGACGCGCGAGACGGAAAGGGCAGGGACCGGCGTCTGGAAGCGCCCTTCGGCATCGCCCGCGAGCCGGTCGATATAATCGAGGATGGCATGTCTCAAGGGTGTCAGCATGGAAAGAAACTCCTTGCGTGAAGATATGCGCCACAGAGGCGCCTCCCGCAACTAGCTTGGAGGAATGGGCAAGAAATTCGAGAGTTCCGGCATCAACAGGAAGCCGTTTCGAGCCTACCGTCTGAGCATCCCATTCAACAGAGGAATGCGAAGATGCCTAGCGAAACGCAAGTGAATTCAAAGCACAAGATCGCAATCGTCACCGGCGGCAGCCGCGGTCTCGGCCGCAACACCATCGTCAACCTGGCAAGACGTGGCGTCGATGTGATCTTCACCTACCGTGCAAATCGGGCAGAAGCCGATGCTGCCGTTGCCGAGATCGAGGCGCTCGGCGCCAGGGCTTTCGCCTTCCAGCTGGATACCGGCCGCGTAAGCGATTTCAACGCCTTCGTCGAACAGGTGAAAGAAACGTTGCAGACCCTTGGAACCGATCGTTTCGACTATCTCGTCAACAATGCCGGCAACAGCTATCACGCGCCGATATCAGAGACGACGGAGGAGGCCTTCGACGAGCTCGTCAATATCCACTTCAAGGGCGTCTATTTCCTGACGCAGAAGCTGCTGCCGCTGATGAATGACGGCGGCCGCATCATCAATATCTCCAGCGGCCTTGCCCGCTTCACGGTGCCGGGCATTTCCGCCTATGCCTCGGTGAAGGGCGCCATCGAGGTCTTCACCCGCTATCTCGCCAAGGAACTCGGCCCCCGCCGCATCACCGCCAACACGGTCGCTCCGGGCGCCGTCCAGACCGATTTCAGCGGCGGCGTCGTTCGCGACAACCCGGCTTATAACAAGATGGTCTCCGATACGACGGCGCTCGGCCGCCCGGGCCTGCCCGACGATCTCGGCCCGATGATCGCCTCGCTGCTCTCTGACGACAATCGCTGGGTCAACGGCCAGCGCATCGAAGTCTCCGGCGGCGCAAATCTCTAACTCATGAAGGCGCGTGGCTGCGGCCAGCCACTCAGCCGCGCGCCGCCCACAGCAGTCCGCGGCGCAGGATTTCGCGCATATGTGCGTGCTCGTATTCGGCCGCGACATGGCCGAGGGCCGAGTAGAAGATGCGGCCCTGTCCGAAATGCCGCTTGAAGACGACGGGCATCACCACATTGCGCGCCGCCTCGTCATATTCGCCGCTGAAGGTCGTCGTCGCCAGCACTTCGACGGTCGGGTCGTAGTGCAGGTAATATTGCTCAGAGCGATAGTCGAAGTCGGGAATGCCCTCTACGACGGGATCGTTCTGCCTGGTGATGTTGACGCGGAAATCGATGATATTTCCGGGGTGCGAAACCCAAGTGACGCCGGAAACGTAGCGGAAGGGCGCGCTTTCCTTGAAGGAAGTCGCCAACGCTCCATGCGGCCCGCCAAGCCCCAGCCCGCCGCGCACCGCCTCGACCAGCGCATCGGCATGCGCCTTTTCCAACTTTTCGCCGGTGATGATGGGCACCAGCAGGTCGGCCTTCGCGATATCGGGTGAGCCGAAAATGCCGAGATCGCCGGTCACTTCAGTGGAAAAACCGCTCTTCCGCAGGATGTCGCCGACGACGCCAGCGCATTCCTCCGGCTCGTGACCCTTCCATCCGCCCCAGACGACGATTGCGTTGCGCATTCCTCCACTCCCATGCTGATTCCTCAAATGCCAGGGCAACATAGGGCGAAGATCGCCTGATGTCAGGCCGGAGGATTGGCCCAGCCGCGCATCCATTCCTCGCGCAGCCGGTCGCCATCGCCGCGGAAGAAGGCCGCAGCGCTCTCGCAATGCTCCACACGGTCGCTGCGGAAATTGCGGATCGCCTGTCTGAGTTCGCACCAGCCGACGATATTGGCGTATTGCGAATAATAGATCAGCGCGATCGGCCGGATGACGCGCTCCGTCGCGCGGCCCAGTTCGTCGCGATAGTCGAGCGACAGTTTCTCCTCGTCGCGGATTGCCCGCCTGACCATGCCGAGATCGAAACCGGCAGGCGGCTGCGCCACCGAGCCCCAGGCATAGAGCGCCTTGTTCTCCATCGCCTGCCGGAGCGGGCCGGGAACAGCGCCCGATATCTTCTGGTTCACCCGCCGCGCCGCCTGTTTCAACTCGTTGTCGCCGGTGCGGTCGAGAAGCGCGAGCGACAGCACGATCGCCTCCATCTCCTCGATCGAAAACATCAGCGGCGGCAGGTCGAAACCTGGGCGCATGATATAGCCGATGCCGCGCCCGCCCTCGATCGGCACGCGCATCGCCTGGAGGGCAGCGATATCGCGGTAGATCGACCGGACCGTTACCTCCAGCTGGTCGGCCATCGCCTGCGCCGTCATCGGCTTCTTCGAAAGCCGGAGGATCTGGATGATCTCGAAAAGCCGCGATGCCTTGCGCATTTTGCCCGCTCGTTGAAACGCTCCTGACAATACACTGTCAGTTGCCCTTGCGTATAGCCATTGCTTATCGGGTTGAAATCAAAGGCGGAGAGCGAAATTATGCCGCCAAACAGCAAACGGGCAACTGACATGACATACAGCGAAAACCTCTGGCTTTATTTCACGCTTCTCTTCGGCATCATCATCGTTCCCGGCATGGACATGCTCTTCGTGCTCGCCAATTCGCTGACCGGCGGCCGGGCACGCGGCATGGCGGCAACGGCGGGCATCATGGCGGGCGGGGCGGTGCATTCGCTCTACGGCGCGATCGGCGTCGGCATTCTCGCCAGCCTGCTGCCATCGCTCTTCGCGCCGCTGCTTTTCATCGGCGCCGCCTACATGGTCTGGATCGGCTTCACGCTGATCCGCAGCTCGATCACCGTCAACGCGGTCGGCGATGGCGCGGTGCGCACCGATTGGCGCGCCTTCCGGCAGGGCGCCATCACCTGCCTGATCAATCCCAAGGCCTATCTCTTCATGCTGGCCGTCTATCCGCAATTCCTGAAGCCTGTCTACGGGCCGATCTGGATGCAGGGGGTGATCATGGGCCTGATGACGCTCGCCACCCAGTTCGCCATCTACGGCGCCGTCGCCTTTACCGCCGACCGCAGCCGCACCCTCTTGATCGCCAATCCCGGCGTCACCATCATGGTCGGCCGCGTTGCCGGAGCACTGCTGATCATCGTCGCGGTCCTGACGGCGTGGCATGGCTGGGAGACGGAAGTGCAATTCTCCGGCGCCGGCAATTGAGCTATGATCTGATTCTGGCGCGGCCCGTGCCTCCCCCCCTCCGAAGGGAAAGTATCGATCATGCAGGGCATCTGATCATCGAACCCACTGTCCGGGCACGACGCATAAGGAGGGAATGCAGCCATTGCCCGCATCAGGAGGTTTATGATGAAACTGTCTGCACCTGTCTATCGCCTGAAACGAAAGGCAAAGCTCCTCTCCCGCGAGGAGAACATCCCCCTGCACGAAGCACTCGACCGGATCGCCGCCAGGGAAGGCTTTTCGGGCTGGAGCCTATTATCCGCGAAGCTGGCGGAGGTCATGCCGGCAAGCGAACTCTTTGCCCGCCTCAGCCCCGGTGATCTCGTTCTCCTCGGCGCGCGTCCCGGCCACGGCAAGACGCTGATAAGCCTGGAGCTTGCCGTCGAGGCGATGAAATCGGGCTATCGCAGTGCCTTCTTCACGCTGGAATATACGGAGAGGGACGTCCTCGACCGCTTCCGCATGATCGGCGCCGATTGGGAGCGCTACAAGGCGCTCTTTGAGTTCGATACGTCGGAGGCGATCAGTGCCGACTACATCGCGGGCCGTCTGGCATCCGCCGCGCGTGGCACGCTCGTGATCATCGATTACCTGCAGATCCTCGACCAGCGGCGGGACAAGCCGGATCTGATGACGCAGGTGCGGACGCTGAAGGCTTTCGCGCAGGAACGAGGCGTCGTCATCGTCTTCATCTCGCAGATCGACCGATCCTACGATCCGGCGGTGAAGCCGTGCCCTGATATGACCGATATCCGGTTGCCAAACCCGCTGGATCTCGGCCTGTTCGACAAGGCGTGCTTCGTAAACAACGGGGCGATCGAGTTCCGGGCGGCTTAGCACTAGCTCCCTATGTGCCCGCAGCCCCCTCATCCGCCCTGCGGGCACCTTCTCCCCTCGGGGAGAAGGTGGCGGTAGCCGGATGAGGGGGCCACCGACGCCAATGTCGCGCAAGTTCGCTAGCGCCCTACCAATTTGAAATCCCTGTCATATCACCCAATTGTTACTTCGCGGCCTAAAGAAACTTGCCATCATGCGGCCGCGAATAAGAGGCGCCGGGATTCTAAGCCCTCGGTATCCAAGAGGAGTCTGCAATATGAAATTCAAAGCGATAGCGGCGGCTGTCATGGTTGCCGGAATGGCGGCCACGGCGGTCTTTGCTCAGGACGGCACGCATGAAGCGCGCGAAGCCATGATGAAGAAGATCGGCGGTTCCGTCGGCGCCATGTCGGCCATTGCCAAGGGCGAGAAGCCCTACGATGCCGAAGCCATCAAGGCGGCGCTGACCACCATTTCGGAAACCGCCAAGGCTTTCCCCGACCAGTTCAAGCCCGGCACCGAGCAGGGCGACAAGGAAGCCAGCCCGAAAATCTGGGAAAACATGGCGGACTTCAAGGCGCGCGCCGACAAGCTCAGCACCGACGCCGATACGATCCTCGCCCAGCTTCCGGCAGATTCCGCCGGTGTCGGTGGTGCGCTGAAGACCCTCGGCGCCAATTGCGGCGGCTGTCATCAGGCCTACCGCCTGAAGGAATAGCGGTAGGCCTTTCCCATCCTTGAAGCTTTCGGTCCGTTCCCGTCTTGCCGCGGGTGCGGGCCGGTTTATGTTTAGATGCAGTGATTGCGAAAAGGGGAGCGGCCGATGGTCCGCAGGTTCATCCGGTTCTTGCTCTGTCTGATCGGCGTCGCCGTTCTCGGTGGCGCCGCTTTCTATTTCATCACCGCTCCCAATCCGCTGCCCGAGAGCCACTGGGCCGGTCTCGGCGAACCTGATCTCAAGAATGGCGAAATGGTCTTCTGGGCCGGCGGCTGCGTCAGCTGTCATGCAGCACCGGGTTCGCAGGGCGATGCCAAGCTGACGCTCGCGGGCGGTCTAGCACTGAAGAGCCCCTTCGGAACTTTCCACGTTCCCAATATCTCCCCGGATGAGAAGGCCGGCATCGGCACCTGGACGCTGGCGCAATTCGGCAACGCCATGAAGCGCGGCGTCGGCCCACAGGGCCAGCACCTTTATCCGTCCTTCCCCTACGGCTCCTATGCGCGCATCAGCGACAAGGATGTCGTCGACCTCTTCGGCTACATCAAGACCCTGCCGAAAAGCGAAAACGTCGCGCCGCCGCATGAACTGCCGTTCCCCTACAATATCCGCCTGGCGCTCGGCGGCTGGAAATTCCTGTATTTCAACGATCAGCCCCGCGTCGTGCTCGCCAATGCCGACGACAAGCTGAGGCGTGGCCAGTATCTCGTCGAAGGCCCCGGCCATTGCGGCGAATGCCATACGCCCCGCGACGCGCTCGGCGGCTTCAAGCCCGACATGTGGTTGGCAGGCGCCCCGAACCCGGAAGGCGAGGGCCGCATTCCCAACATCACCCCCGGCGGCCAGGATGTCGGCAACTGGAGCGAATCCGACATCGCCAACTACCTCGAAACCGGCTTCACCCCGGACTTCGACTCCGCCGGCGGCTCGATGACCGAGGTCCAGCAGAACATCGCACATCTGCCGAAGAGCGACATCGAGGCGATCGCCGCCTATCTGAAGGCAGTGCCGAAGCGGTGATGCTTGCAAAAAATGCTAGCACCGCTTATCTTGCCACGAGATGAATGGGCGCCACAAACGGACATTGCAGTCAGTCTTTCGCGATCCGGTGTCTGGCTCGATCGTGTGGGATGACATCGAAAGCCTGTTGCTGGCTGCCGGTTGCGTCATCGTCGAAGGAAGCGGCTCGCGCGTGCGGTTCGAAAAGGACGGCAAACTGGCTTTCTTCCATCGCCCGCATCCGGAAAAGGAAGCCAAGCGCTACCAAGTGAGGGATGCCAGGCGCTTCCTGCAGTCATTGGGAGTTGAGCCATGAATGTGATGAGTTACAAGGGTTATGCTGCGCGCATCGAATTCGATGCCGAAGATGAAATCTTCTTCGGCAATATCGCCGGAATTTCCGATGTCATCGGCTTCCATGCCAACACCGTCGAAGACCTGAAAAGCGCCTTTCACGAGGCCGTCGACGACTATCTCGAGACCTGCCGCAAGATCGGCAAGGAGCCGCAGAAGAGTTTCTCCGGCAAGATGATGTTCCGCGTCGATCCGGATGTGCACGCCCGCGCCGCAAGGGCGGCCGAATTGGCAGGAAAGAGCCTGAACCAGTGGGCGGAAGAAGTGCTGGCGAGCGCAGCGGATAAGTCTGCGGCGTAATTTTGTTATTGCACGTCAAGACGTGTCTCAACTTCCCTTGTTCTCGTGACGGGCACAGGAATTAGCGCAGTGAGATAGCACGAAGCCTACATCCCCAGCTGCCCCTCGATCGCCGCCTTGTCGATCACCGACCAGACTTCACGCACCTTTCCATCCTCGAACCGATAGAACACGTTCTCCGCAAAGGTGAGGCGCCGGCCGTTGACCGGCAATCCCATGAATATCCCAAAGGGCGTGCAATCGAAGGCAAGGCGGGCGGCGATGTAAGGCGGATCGGCGGCGAGCAGTTCGATGGTAAAGCGAAGGTCGGGGATTTCGCGATAGTCGTTCTCCAGCATGGCGCGATAGCCGGCCACGCCGAACGGCCGGCCATTGTGTTGGGCATCTGGATGGACGAAGGCGTCGAGCTTCGGCCAATCCTGTGCATTCAGGCAGTCGATGTATTGGCGGTAAATCTCTTCCAGCTTGTCTTTTGTCACAGCGGTACCATTCCTTGTCTGTCGCCAACCCTCTCCGATCGAGTTAATCCGAAAGGAGTATAGCGGTTCCATATCTTTCCCATGCGTGGTGCTGCCCGGAAGAGGTTGCAGATGAATATACAGTCGCGCCATGGTTATATTTAAGTTTAAAAAGTATTATTCCATCCAGCGAGAACAAATAAATGCCGTATTGCAGCACAATTGTTTTCGTGCTGCCCGATGCTTGCCGCCTTGGCGAGATCTCATCCGTGACTGACTGAAGAACGCTCTGGTCTTCTGTAAGAAAAGGATAGTTGAATGCACGGCATATCTGTCTCCCGGAATAATGATCTTGAAGCCGTCGCCCGCAAAGGCGGCAAGCTGCGCCGTATGGCGGTGCGCATCCCGACCTATCTTGCCGATGTCAGGGAGAACCCGGCCTGGCTGCCGATGTTCCTGCTGGCGCGCACCATTCCGGGCCGCCGCGCCCATTGGCTGACGGCAAGGCGCGTCAATGACGGGGAACAGGCGTTGCCGTCGATGTTTGAGGGAGCCGCAGTGGAAACTGTCGTTGCCAGCCTCAGGGGCGAGGGGCTGTTTTCGGGGCTCGTGCTGCCGGAGGGCATTCACCGGCAGATCGCGCGCTTTGCTGCGGAGACGCCGTGCTTCGGCAATTTCGATCGCCGCATGGAATTCCTGGCGCCTGAGCACCGCGATGCCGAGAAACGCTTCGGCCGCCCGCTGCTCAGCGGTCACCATTTCGAGCGGGCTCTCGATTGCGATGCCGTGCTTGCTGTCCAGCGCGATCCGCTGCTGTCTGCGGTCGCGAGGCAATATCTCGGCGCCCAGGCGCAGCTCATCACCACCCGCATCTGGTGGAGCTTCCCGACCGAAGCCAGCGAAGCCGATCGCAGCCTCGCCTCGCTCGACAAATATCACTTTGATCTCGACGACTGGCGGATGCTGAAGTTCTTCTTCTATCTCGTCGATGTCGACGAGGGCACCGGCCCGCATGTCTATGTCAGGGGCAGCCACAGAAGGCGTAGCGTCAGGCATCAGCTGACCCTGCTGGTCGGTCATCCTGCCGATGAAATCCTGGATTACTATGGCAGCGATAGCGCCGTGACGCTGACCGGCAAGGCCGGGCAGGGCTTCGTCGAGGATCCCTTCGGCTTCCACATGGGCACGGTGCCTGTCACCGCGCCCCGGCTGATGATGGAGGTCGGCTTTGGCGTCTCCAAGCCATCCCGGCGCCGCTTCCACGGCGAGCCGGTGATCCGCTGAAACGCCTGAAGGCGCTCAGGCGAGTGCCTGCATATAGCGCATGCCGGTCACCGGGCGCGCTGTGAAATCCATGTACTGGTAGAAGCGATGGGCCTGGATATTGCCGGTCGCGGCGCTGACCGAAAGGTAGTCGCAGCCGGCGCCCTTTGCCGTCTCGCGGGCGCGGTTGACGAGGTGCTGGCCGATACCGTGGCCGCGATGGCCGTCGCGCACGAAGAGATGGTGCAGATCCATGCCGCGCTTGCCTTCCTGGGCGCGGTAGAGCGGGCAGAGGATCGCGTAGCCGATCAGGCCTTCATCGGTTTCCGCCACCAGCGCGGTGATCCACGGCACGGTGCCGAACAGGTCACGCTCCAGCTGTTCCATCGTCGATGCCGAGGCATCGCCATGGTGGATGGCAAGCAGGTTGATCATGTCGTTGAGTTCGGGCAGATCGCGCGGCTTGGCCGTGCGGATGGTCACCACCGGCGGGCGGATCAGCGAAATTTCACTGTCTTCGATTTCAATCATGGCCTTCGCGTCCTTGTGTGTTTCTGCCGTCAGGACGCTGCTGATACAACAAAGCCGCCTGACGGCGGCTTGTTGACAATATGATCTGTCGGGCCGCCCTCTAGAGGTACAGCCAAAAGTACGAGCGGTTGATGTGCGCGTTCTGGATCATGGAATGATAGATTCTCCAGAACGGAAACTTTGTCAATGGCACTTCGGGCAGCCTTTGGAGGTATGCCTGCAATTAGCAGAAGGCATAGATCAGCCCGGCGATTGCCGCGATGCAGATCACCGTCAGCGCCCCGCGCTCGATCCGCCCGCTCATCGCGGCCACCATGCGGCAAGCGATGAAAGGCTGAAGATCAAGACGACAAGCGCCATGATCGCGCACCATCCAAGGATCCGGCGGACGGCCGGTGGAGTGCGCAGCAGATAGGTTTTCAATCCGGCCGGAGGCCGCGCCATGGTCTCAGCGGACGTCACATCCGGCCGTTCGTTTTCCGTATTCGCCATATGGACGACCTCGCGATGCCGCTCAATGTCAGCCGTTGCATCCCCATGAAAGTGCGCCCGAGTGGATGCTACACCAGCAACCCTGTTCTGGCTTTTGCATTTGACATGTCGGCGAAGATAACCGCGCACCAGACGCTTCGCGAATTGCAGGAGCGCGCGTGGGGATGGCCAAGGCAAGTTTGACAAAAGCTATGGATGCAAAGGTCCTCGCAACGATCCCGCGACGGATTCTCTCACCAAGTGGCCCTGATGAAAAACGAGAAGATTTTTGTTACCCGACCCAGCTTGCCGCCACTGGAAGAATTCATTCCATCGCTGGAGAAGATATGGGACAGCAAGATCCTGACGAATGGCGGGCCTTTCCACCAGGAGCTTGAAGAGCGCCTCGCGGAGCATCTTGGTGTCGGGTATGTGAGTCTGTTTGCCAATGGCACGATGGCCTTGCTGACCGCGCTTCAGGCATTGCGCATCACCGGCGAGGTGATCACCACTCCGTATTCGTTCGTCGCCACCTCGCACTCGCTTCTGTGGAACGGCATCCAGCCTGTCTTCGTCGATATCGACCCTGTCACGCTCAACATCGATCCGGCACGCATCGAAGGCGCCATCACCCAGCACACGACGGCGATCATGCCGGTTCATTGCTACGGCCATCCCTGCGATGTCGATGCGATCCAGCGCATCGCCGACAACTACAATCTCAAGGTCATCTATGATGCCGCCCATGCGTTCGGCGTCAAAGACCATCGCGGCAGCGTCCTGAACTATGGCGACCTTTCTGTCGTCAGCTTCCACGCGACCAAGGTCTTCAACACGTTCGAGGGCGGCGCCATCGTCTCTCCCGACGCCAAGACCAAGGCACGGATCGACAATCTGAAGAATTTCGGCCATGTCGGCGAAGTGACGGTCGTCGCACCCGGCACGAACGGAAAGATGAGCGAATTCAATGCAGCGCTCGGCGTTCTGCAGCTGAAATATGTCGATGTCGCAATCGAGGCCCGTTCCCGGATCGATGCCGCCTATCGCGAGCAGCTTGCAGGCATCAAGGGCATCCATTGCCTTGGCGCATCAACGGAAACGGTCGCCAACTATTCCTATTTCCCGGTCCTCATCCGTCCGGATTTCCCGATGTCGCGCGATGATGTCTACGACCGGCTCAAGGACCTCGGCATTCATGCGCGCCGCTATTTCTACCCGCTGATTTCAAGCTATCCGATGTATCGCAGCCTGCCATCCGCCGGCACCGGCAATCTTCCGGTTGCGACGGAAGCTGCGTCCCAGGTGCTTTGCCTGCCGATCTACCCGGATCTGGAAATGGCGACGGTGGAGAAGATCACCGATTTCCTGCGCTCGGCATAACCGCCCTTGCTTGATTAGCCTCTGTCCAGCATCGCCTTCTCATGGTCGAGAAAGGTGCGGCTGCGTGGCTTCAGGGGGCGGGCCGGATTGCCGGCATAGATCATGAATGGGTCGAGGCTCTTGTTGACGAGTGTCATCGCGCCGGCAGCAGCGCCTTCGCCGATCGTCACGCCGGGAAGAACGACTGCGCCGGTGCCGATGATCGCATGGCGGCCGATCGTCACCCCTTTGGAAATGACGTTGGTGAAATCGGCAGGAACCGTCGGGTTGGTCAGCCATTCGCCGCTATAGTCGTCGCTTCGAGCATATATCGAAACGCGTGCCGACAATCCACTGAAGCTCTGCATGGTGATCCGCGCGTCACCCTTGCCGCCATGCAGAGTGCAGTGGCTGGCGATGTGGATATAGTCCTGCAGCACGATCTCGCCGCTGAGAATGGTGAAGTCGTCGATCCGTACGTGATCCCCGAGGCTGATCGCCGGGGCGCCGTAGATGCGGGCAAACCTGCTGACCTTGCAGTTCTTGCCGAACGCTTTCAGGCCCAGCGCATGCAGCTCTTCATGTGACAAAAAGCTATCGGTCATCGCAAATATCCCCATCCCGATCGTCAGATCCAAATTGGCGTCATGTCTAACCGATTCGACGCGCGGCTGCGGCATACCCGTGGGATTTCACATTTTTGCATGACATTCGAATCGGCTAGTGTCGAAGCTGTAGGCCATGCAGCGCCGGGTTTTTGCGGTTCGCATGCAGGTTCAAAGTGAAATTCATCATGGCTGCCGAAATCCGGTTTCGGCCTTAATTTGAGAGCGAAGTCATTCATGAAATTTGTTGCGCTTATCGGACTGATAGACGAGGCCGACTGCATCGGCACTTGCATCGACTATCACCTTGCGATCGGCTTCGACCATATTGTCGTCACCGATATCGGATCGACGGACGGCAGTATCGAGATCGTCAAGGATCGCATCGCGGCCACCTCGCGCGTCTCCCTGTTGCACGCGGGCCTCGATCTCCGCAGCACCAACTGGCCCGGACGGATGCTGGAATTTGCCGTTACCGAGCTCAAGCCCGACTATGTGGCGCATATCGATCCCGATGAATTCTGGATTCCCTATGGTGGAACGCTGGCGTCGCTGCGCGATCCCGGCCAGGCCGATGTGATGAGTGTACGGCGTTACAATGCCGTCCAGAATGTCGACGAGGTCGTCAACGGCCGCCAGCTCGATCCGGCGCGGTTCCGCGAGCAGATCGTCTATGTCGAACGCGCGCCTGTCGATGCCAACAGCCCGATCGGCACGCCGATCTATTCCGGCGCTATCGGTCCCAAGGTCATGCACCGGGGTGTCGGCGCGCAGCTTTCACTCGGCCATCACTCCGTTGCCAGCCCGCAGCTGAAGACGCAGGTTGTTCCGGAAGATCTTCTGATCCTTCATTTTCCGATCTCGAGCTATGCCAAGTTCGAGCAGAAATACCGGAATGCGGCCGCGACGCTTGCGGCAAATCCGCAAATGCACCCGACCGCCGCCTGGCATTGGCGCCGCCTGGCCAAGGCGATCGAGCAAGGCACGCTCGACGAAGAATATCGCCACCAGCTCTTCAACACGGAGCAGATCGAACGCCTTTCGACTTTGGGCCGGGTCGGTCCTCTGGAAGGCGTGTTCGCCCGTCGCGCATAGCTGACGCTCTGCACTGGCGGCGGCCTGTCATCCGGGCCGCCACCTGTGATCATCACAGGTCAGGCAATGCACAACGCCCGCCCGCACAGCCGTCCTCTGCGTCTGCAGGCAACGTCGCCGTGACCGGAATGGGTGCCGCCAGCGCCATGGCGATCCGGGCGCCGACAGCCATGTCGTCTTCGACGCCGAAGGCGTGATGCAGGATGGTGCCGTCGCGGCTGATGAGCACGGAGGAGGGCGTGCCGCGCAATCCGTAGCGGCGCATCGTCACCGGAATGTCCGATTGGCCATCCGCCAGGTCGACGCCGATCGGCGAGGTCAGGCGGTACTCGTGGATGAAGGCCTTCAGCGTCACCGGGGTCATCGCCTCGTGATGCTCGAAGGCCGTGTGCAGGCCGATAACCTGCAGGTCGGTATGGCTGAAGAGCCGTTCGATCCGGCGCACCTGTGGCAGGCTTTCGGCAACGCAGCCCGGGCAGAGCAGCTGGAAGCTGTGGAGATAGATAACCCGTCCGCGCAAGCCCTCGAGGGTGAGCGGCGTTTCGGTGTTGAACCATTGGCTGACGGCGAGTTCTGGCGCCTTGATGGCGGTTTCGTTCGGCATTGCATTGATCCTTTCGTGAGCCGGCCGGCCCCGGCGCGGTTGCAAACGGCGCATGCAGGGGAGTAAGGCTGGGCGGCTTTCTCTTTTCCATTTGCCTGGAGAGAGGAACATGCCGGTCCGCCGATGGCAGTTGGCGGACCGGCGCCCCCGTTTATTTGGCGGGCATCACCTTGCCGGGAAGGCTGAGATTGCCCGAGGCGACCTTGAAGACATTGTCGACGCAGAGCAGCGGCGAATGCAGGTTGCCGTTGATCTTCAGTCCGGCCGTGACGCCGTCATAGGAGGCGCCCTTGATGCCGCCGATCAGCGGCAGCGGGATGGTGACGTCGACGGTATCGCCCTTGAGCGCAGTCGGGTAGTCCGGGCTGTCGATCAGAAGCGGCACGCCGGGCCAGGTGGCCGGCAGCTTCGGCTTGCTGCCTTCAGCAATGTCGCTGACCTTCAGCCCGCCGGCGCAGGCCTTGTCCTCGTTCAGCACCACCCAATGCGGATGCCAGACCGAGCGGTTCTGCTTGCCATAGGCGGCATCGTCGAAATCCGGATGGAAGGTGACGGCGAGCGCCACGATGCCCTTGTCCTTGTCGAAGCCGATATCGCCGCTGTTCAGCGATGTCGGCCAGACATAGGCATAGACGCCGGATCCTTCGAACTTGCCCGTTGCGGCGGGCTTTTCGCTGCCTGCCTCGCCGCGCACCCGGGTCGAGAACACGGCGCTATCGTTGGTGGTGGTGATCCGCGTCTCGATGATGTCGAACGCGGCCTTCACCTTGCCGTCGAGTTTTGCATCGACTGAGTGGGCGGTGGCGAAATTCGGCGCAAGCGCCAGCGCTCCGGCGATCAGCGCGCCGGTCAGTATAGGCCTGAACATGGTCGTTTCCTTTTCTGTTCCTGTTTGCCTGGAGAGGTCTGCCTATCCCTTTTGAAAGGCGTCCCAGGTGGCAGCCCGGGTTGCCGGATCGGCAGTTTCATGTTCGCGGCAATCGACGCGGAAATCGCGCTGACCGAAGGCCGCATTCACGAAGTCGCAATGATGCGGCTTGGCCGCGTCATCGTGCTGGTAGGGCCGGAAATAGCGGCAGGTGGCGCACATGCGCTGCACCGGTATCGCCTCGGCCTCCTGGAGATGCCGGATCATCTTGACGATCGACATCAGCAAATCTTCCTGTTCCTCAGCGGGCAGGGCGCGTGCCGCCGCCGTGGCCGATCCTTCGGCCGCACTCGCCTCGGCCAAGATCGCGCGTCCCGCGGCTGTCACCGCCACGGCGGCCGCGCGCTTGTCTCCGGCCGCTGCCGCCTTTTCGGCATAGCCCTTGCGCTCCAGCGCCGCGATCGAATCCGTCGCCGTCGGCTGCGAGACGCCGAGATGGACGGCGATCTCCTTGACCCGCACCGGCTGGTCGCGCCCGGCGAGGTAATCGAGGATCGCCAGCTGCGTCGGCTTCAGGCCGGTGGCTTCGGCGCGCGTCCAGTCGTCGCTGCGCATCGCCACGGCCAGGCGCGCAAGGCCTTCGCTGATGCGATGTGAGATCGGGGTCGGGTCCAGAGGCGTTTCCATGACGCTTATATATAGGAGTCCTATATAAATTCAAGATGCGCCTGCGTCAGCTTGGCTCTTTCGTGAAAGCTCACGTTATGATAGGGTACTCCCCTATATTAAATCGAGAATAGAGATGTCCCACACCCAGCACCAGAAAAAGAAGTTGATCGCCCGGATCAGCCGCCTGAAGGGCCAGCTCGATGCCGTCGAGCGGGCATTGGAGGCCGAGCGGCCCTGCGGCGATATCCTGCAGCTGCTGGCCTCGATCCGCGGCGCGCTGAACGGGCTGACCGGCGAGGTGCTGGACGATCACCTGCACGAACACGTCCTGCACGCCTCCGATGAAAAGGCGCGGGCGGAAGCTGTCGAAGAGATTTCGGAAGTGCTGCGGACCTATATCCGCTAGAGACCTGAGGACTGTGCAATGACTGCGAACACGCTTGAACATGATCACGTCTTTCTGGGCGCCGATCACGACCGCAACGAACGCCGAATCTGGCTGGTGATCGCGCTCACGGCCGTCATGATGGCCGTCGAGATCGGGGCGGGGACCTATTACGGCTCCATGGCGCTGGTCGCCGATGGCTGGCACATGTCCACCCATGCGAGCGCACTGCTGATCTCGGCCTGCGCCTATCTCTATGCCCGCAGGCAGGCCCATAATCCGCGCTTCACCTTCGGCACCGGCAAGCTCGGCGATCTCGCCGGTTTCGCCAGCGCCATCATCCTCGCCATCATTGCCCTGCTGATGGCCTGGGAAAGTTTTCTGCGTATCACCCATCCGGTGCCGATCAGCTTCTCGCAGGCGATCGGCGTTGCCGTTGCCGGTCTCGGCGTCAATCTCGTCAGCGCCTGGCTGCTGAGAGGCGAGGGGCATCATCATGGCGACGCGCACGACCACGGCCATCATCACGGCGATCACGCCCACCACGGTAACCACGGCGCCGACAACAACATGCGCGCCGCCTATATCCACGTCATCGCCGATGCGCTGACCTCGGTGCTTGCCATTGCCGCACTCGCGCTTGGCAGTGTCTATGGCTGGCTGTGGCTCGATCCGTTGATGGGCATCATCGGCGGCGTGATCATCGCGCAATGGTCCTTCGGCCTGATGAAATCCTCCGGCCGCGTGCTGCTCGATGCGATGGAGGAGAACGAGGATCTGCCCGGCGGCATTCGCCAGCTGATCGAAACCGGCGGCGACCGCATCACCGACCTGCATGTCTGGCAGGTCGGCCCCGGCCACCATGCGGCGATCGTCGCCCTCGTCAGCCCCGATCCGCAGTCGCCGGAAACCTACAAGGCGAAGCTTCAGGCGCTCGGCGAATTGTCGCATGTGACCGTCGAGGTCAGCCGAGCAAGGGTTGCCGCCTGATAACTTTATCGAGGCGGCGGGATCGCGCCACAATCGCTCCTTAATTCTGTCCTCCGGTGATTCTGCCGGAGGATTTCATGCCCATTACCCTGTCCCGCCGGAGCCTGCTCGTCAGCTCTGCGCTTCTCTATCCCTCGCTCATGCTGGCGCCGCCCGCGCTTGCCGATGACGATGATGTCGATCAGCAGCTGGCGGCATTGGAAAAGCGCACCGGCGGCCGTCTCGGCGTCTCGGTCATGGACACCGGCACCAATGTCAGCTTCTCCAATCGCGAGACGGAACGCTTCCCGCTGCTCAGCACCTTCAAGGTTCTGGCCGCGGGCATGGTGCTCGCCCGGGTTGACGGCGGCGACGAAAACCTGGAGCGCCGCGTCACCTACGATCAGGAAAAGATCGTCACCTATTCGCCCGAGACGGAAAAGCATGTCGGCGCCGAAGGCATGACGGTCGGCGAGCTCTGCAAGGCGGCGATCACGCTCAGCGACAACACCGCTGGCAACCTGCTGCTCGACAGTCTCGGCGGTCCCGAGGCGCTCACCAAATGGCTGCGCTCGATCGGCGACACGTCGAGCCGTCTGGACCGCATCGAGACCGAGCTCAACGAAGCGAAGAAGGATGATCCGCGCGACACGACGACGCCGGATGCGATGCTCGATACGCTGGGCAACCTGGCGCTTGGCACGGTTCTGTCGGAGCCCTCGCGCCAACAGCTGATCGACTGGATGACCGCCAATACCACCGGTGCTGCCCGCCTGCGCGCCGGCCTGCCGGAAGAGTGGAAAGTGGGCGACAAGACCGGCACAGGCAGCAACGGCTCCGCCGCCGATATTGCCATCATCTGGCCCGAGGAAAGCGCCTCGCCAATCCTCGTCGCTGTCTATGTCGCCGAGGCGAACGCTCCGGTCTCCGAACTCAACGATGTCTTTGCCGAGGTGGCCAAGCTCGCCGCCGGCATGCTGCAGTAGTAAAATAATCAAATCCCATCAAAGAGATCGGGTGAAGACGTGAATCGCCGCCCGATCTCTTTGAATCAGAATCTGAAGTCTGAAAGCGGCGCTTACTTGGTCTCGGAACCGCTCTCGGAGGCGCCCTGCGGCACGTCGGCCACCGCCGTCTTGCCATCGTCGTCGATGCCCGTCAGCTGCTGCTTGATCGCATCGGCGATCTGCTTTTCGATCGCCGCCCGCGCATCCGGATCCATCCCCTTGAGGCTGTCCTCGCTGAGGCCCATCTGGTCGAGAATGCTCTTGCGGATCTTCTCCGCCGGCGTCATGTCGGCGTAATCGTGAAATTCCTTAAGCAGCGCATCGTGTTTCTGCTTGGCCTCGATATCGGCCTGGCTCTCTTCCTTGATCGTCGTATCCGGCGCGCTTTGCATCGACCACATGACGCTGGAGATCGACGGCGCCGTATAACTCGGCGCCATCCCGCCACCGGTCTCCCGCCCGCTGCTTTCCACCTGCAGCGGCGCACCCTGCTGCTGCTGCTTGGCGCGCTGGTCGCTGGAAAGATTATAGGGATTGAAAAGGCTTAGAACACTGCCACCGATTTCCATGAAAAGGACTCCCTTGAATATTGCGGGAACCATCGATGCCGAAGCCTGCGCGAAGCTGGATCTGCTTATTTAAGGTTGTGCTGAAGGAGTAGGGATGCTGAAGAATATGTAACGAGGGGCACCAAAGAGTGCCCCCTCGTTCCGTCTGTTACGGCAACGTATACCCAATCACATAATCCCCGGGCTTTGTTCCCACCGAGCCATGCCCGCCGGCAACCATCACCACATACTGCTTGTTGTCAGACGTGGTGTAGGTCATCGGCGTTGCCTGGCCACCGGCGGGCAGGCGAGCCTGCCAGAGCTGCGCGCCGCTGGTGACGTCATAGGCGCGCAGATAGTTATCGACAGCGGCACCGAGGAACGCCACGCCGCCTTTCGTCATCATCGGCCCGCCGATACCGGGAACGCCGAGCTTGAAGGGCAGTGGCAGCGGCGTCATGTCGTGGACGGTGCCGTTCTTGTGCATGTAGGCGATCTTGCCGGTGCGCAGGTCGACGCCGGCGACATAGCCCCATGGCGGCGCTTGGCAGGGAATGCCGAGCGGTCCCAGGAACGGACCCATGAACACGCCGTAGGGCGCGCCGTCGTTGCGGTTCAGGCCCTGCTCGCTGCCCTTTTCGTCCTGCCCCTTCGGCGGGATGTCGGCAGCTGGGACGAGCCTGGAGGTGAAGGCCAGATAGGTCGGCATGCCGAACAGGATCTGCCGTTCCGGATCGACCGCGACCGAGCCCCAGTTGAACGTGCCGAAATTGCCGGGATAGACGATCGTGCCTTGCAGCGACGGTGGCGTGTAGCGGCCCTCGTATTTGTAGCGGTGGAACTCGATGCGGCAGGCGAGCTGATCGAACAGCGAGACGCCCCACATGTTCTTTTCCTGCAGCGGATCGGGCGAGAAGGTCAGGTCCGAGATCGGCTGCGTCGGCGCCGTCTTGTCCTCCGGGATCGCGCCGCCCGGTGCCGGAATCTCCTTGAAGGGGATGATCGCCTCGCCGGTGCGCCGGTCGAGCACGTAGAGATCGCCCTGCTTGGTCGGCGCCACCAGCGCCGGCACGACGGAGCCATCGGGCTTCGTCATGTCGAACAGCACCGGCTGGGCCGGGACGTCCATGTCCCAGAGGTCGTGATGGACGAACTGCTGCACCCATTTCAGCTGCCCGCTATTGATGTCGAGCGCCACCACCGAGGAGGAGAATTTCTCGACATTGGCACTTCTGCCCATACCGAGCTGGTCGGGCACCTGGTTGCCGAGCGGGATGTAGACCATGCCGAGGCCCTCATCGACCGAGAGCACCGACCAGCTGTTCGGCGAATTCGTCGTATAGGTCTGCCCCTCGGGCAGCGGCGTGGTGACGTCAGGATTGCCGGAATCCCAGTTCCAGAGCAGGGCGCCGGTATTGATGTCGAAGGCGCGGATGACGCCCGACTGTTCCTGCGTCGAGTAATTGTCGTTGACCGCCCCGCCGATGATCAGCTTGCTGCCGACCGCAACCGGCGGCGATGTCGAGTAGTAATAGCCGGCCGGATTGTACTTCATGCCGGTTTCCAGATGCAGCGTGCCCTTGTCGGCAAAGCTCTCGCAGACCTTGCCGTCGGCGGCATCGAGCGCGATCAGCCGGGCATCGGAGGTCGGCAGGTAGACGCGGTCGACGCAGGGCTGACCGGCAGCGACGGCCGTGTCGTGGTAATAGGTGACGCCGCGGCAGGTCTGGTGCTGGCGGTCGGGGTTCATGCCGGAATTGGCGTCGAACTTCCATTTCTCCTTGCCGGTCTTGGCATCGAGCGCGATCGCCCAGTTATGGGGCGTGCAGAGATAGAGCGTGTCGCCCACTTTCAGCGGCGTCACCTGATAGGTGGTCTCGCCGACATCGTCAGGCCGCTTCACGTCGCCGGTCTGGTAGCGCCAGACCTCCTTCAGGTCCTTGACGTTGGTGGCATTGATCTGGTCGAGCGGCGAATAGCGCTGGCCGAAGGGCGTGCGCCCATATTGATGCCACTCGCCATCAGGCACATCGCCGCCGAAGGGCGGAGCGGCTGCCACGACATCTTTCGGCAGGTCGCCCGAGAGATCGTGCGGATCGGTGGTCATCGAGTAACCGGCGACCAGGATAGCGATGATGACGGGCACGCCGAGCGGCCAGGGATTGGTGCTGTAGATGGCGCCGGTCGGGCTCTTGAAGCCGAGCGGACGGCGGATCCAGGGCGTCAGCAGCCAGAGACCGAGCAGAATGATCAGCCCGCCGCGCGGCCCGAGCTGCCACCAGTCGAAGCCGACCTCCCAGACCGCCCAGATCAGCGCCGCAACGACGAGCGCCGCATAGACCCAGAGGGCGACGGCCTTGCGCATCAGGAGCAGCACGGCGGTGATAATGAACATCAACCCGGCGAACAGATAGAAGATGCTGCCGCCGAGGATGACGAGCCAGAGCCCGCCGCCGCCGAGCGCGAGGCCAATGAGAAGAAAGAGGATGGAGGTTATGGCAATCGCCATGAAATAGTCTCCCGCTGAAAGCCGCGTCCGGGGGGGCGGAGCGCGGGCAGGTTCCCGAGGGGGCTCGGGTCGAATGAGAAAGCGCTTGCGGCCCGCTCCCAGGGGCGCCGCCACAAGCATTCTCAAGCACATAGAGCGAGGCGCCTGCCTTTCAACCGCCACAATTGCCGCAGTCTGCGCAGGGCAGCCATGCGCTGAGCGGGCTTCACCCCGCGACAATGTCGCATTGCGATTTCCAGCAAGCGCCGCTATCAGAACCGGGCCTGAGGGCAGGGGTCACATGAAATATCTTGGCAGCAGATTCGAGCAGTGGGCGGTGCGCATTCTATGCGCCATCGCGCTCGTGTCCGTCGGCTTTGCCCATCAGGTGCCCGCCGCCGCGCCTTCCGGCCCTGCCGACTATTCCGCCTATGCGCTGCCAGATGGGACGCTGCCGACGCTCTGCGTCACGGTTACCGATGAGACCGGCAAGAGCCAACATGGCGCCGATCACAATCACGGCTGCGACGCCTGCCGCATCAGCGCCACGGCGATGCTGTCGTCTCCGGCCGATCTGTCGGGTGCGCCGCTCGGCTATGCCGTTGCCGAAGCCACGCCGCTGCGCGCCGCCGTCTTCCACCGCGATCCGTTCCCGCCGAATACCGGGCCGAGAGCCCCGCCCGCAGATCCAGCGACTGCCTGAACCCGCGCCCGGTCACCCAGCCAGGCGTGCTTCGCTTTCGGCTGCGCCACTGACGCCAGCCTTGGATCTGGAACTGTCTCATGTCTTCAATCACCTCCACTGAGCCGGTGGAGAGCGCCGCATCAGGCGTCTCGCTCTATCGCGCCATCTGGCGCTGGCACTTCTTCGCCGGCCTGCTCGCCGTTCCCTTCATGCTCAATCTGGCGATCACCGGTTCGCTCTATCTGTTCAAGGACGAGATCAACGATACGGTCTTCGCCTATCGCTATGACGTGACGCCCGCGGGCCAGCCGCTTTCGCCGCAGGCGCTGAGCGATATTGCGGCCGCCTCCGTGCCCGGTTCGGTAGCAACCACTTATCGCGATCCGGCCACGCCCGAGCGTTCGGCCATCGTCACCGTCGCAGCAGACGATCAGTCGACACTGGTCTTCGTCAATCCCTATGACGGTAAGGTGCTGGACAAGGTCGGCACGACGGAAGAGTTCAACACCGTCGTCAAGCACATCCATAGCCTGGCCTATTTCGGCGGCGCCGCCAACCGGCTGGTCGAGATCGCCGGCGGCTTTGCCATGGTGCTCGTGCTGACCGGCATCTATCTCTGGTGGCCGCGCCGCCAGACGGGCGGGGTGGTCAGCGTCCGCGGCACGCCTTCGCGCCGGGTCTTCTGGCGCGACCTGCATGCGGTGACCGGCGCCTTCGCCGGGCTGTTGATCTTCTTTCTGGCGGCAACGGGCATGCCCTGGTCGGGCTATTGGGGCGCCAACGTCCAGTCCTTCCTCGGCAGCCACGGCATGGGCTATCCGGCCCAGCTCTGGGACGACGTCCCGAAATCGGCGAAAGTGACCGAGGATATCCTGCCGAAGGTCGGCTGGACGGTCGAGAAGGCGCCGGTGCCGCTGTCGGATATCGCTGCCGCCCAGTCAAAGCCGCCGATCGGTCTCGACCGCGCCGTCGAGATCGCCAGGGCCGCAGGCATGACGCCGGGCTTCGACATGGCGATCCCCTCGACCGAGGCAGGCGTCTATACCGCCGCGATCTTCCCCGACGATCTCTCCCGCGAGCGCACCCTCCATATCGACCAATATTCCGGCAAGCCGCTGGTCGATATCAGCTATGGCGCCTATCCCTTCCTCGGCAAGGCGATCGAATGGGGCATCAACGTCCATCAGGGGCAGGAGTGGGGCCGGTTCAACCAGTTTCTGATGCTCGCCACGTGTATCGCGATCATCCTCTCCTGCGTCACCGCCGTCATCATGTGGTGGAAGCGCCGCCCTGCCGGCCGCGTCGGCGTGCCGCCGCTGCCGCCGCAGCGCTCGGTCTATATCGGCCTTTGGGTCATCGCCGTGATCTTCGGCATCGCCTTCCCGCTGACCGGCCTCGCGATCCTTTCCATGATCGCCTTCGACCAGCTTGTCATCCGCTTCGTGCCGCCGCTCCGGCGCGCCTTTTCGTGAGGGAGATCATCATGAAGCCAGTCTTGATCCTGATCACCGCCGCTCTCTCCCTGTCCGCGCCGATGGCGTCTCACGCTGCGACGATGCAGATGCCCGACGGCACGACGATGGACATGCCGATGGATCAACCGCCATCCGGCGATCCGCAGCAGCTGATCTCCGATGTGCTCAGAACCATGTTCGAAACCCCCGACAAACCGCTCGCCATCGGCCCGGTTGCCGTCCATGGCACCTGGGCGATCGCCGGCTGGCAACAGGACGGCCGCGGCGGCCGCATCCTGCTGCAGAATGGCGAGCATGGCTGGCGTCCACTGCTGTGCAGCGGCGATGCGATTAAGGAGGCGGATGCGCTTGCGAAGGCCGGTGTTCCCGCCGATGTGGCAACGGCACTGGCGGCGGCTGTCAAGGATGCTGAGGCACATGCAGATCTGAAGACCCTGCAGGCCTTCGCCAGTTTCGAGGGCACGGTGACACTCGGTGCGGCCTCTGTGTCAGCCGCACATTCAGGTCACGAAGGTCACGGCAAGTAGCGTCGAAGGGTGCTCGACTTCCCTTCTCCCCTTGGGGAGAAGGTGCCCGAAGGGCGGATGAGGGGGCTCCAAGCCGCAGCCTTACCGGAAGACTACGTCCCGCAAAACGTCTGCAGCACCCGCTCTTCCAGCTTCGGCGGCGCCATATAGGCCGCAAATGCCGGCTGATCCTCATACGGCTTGGCCAGCACCTGAACCAGCGCCTCGAACAGCGAGAAATCCCCGTCATCCATCGCGGCATTGATCGCCTGCTCGATCCGGTGATTGCGCGGAATGAAGGCCGGGTTGACCGCAAGCATCGCAGCGCTGCGCTCCTCCGCCGTCTGCGGATCGCGTCTGAGCCGTTCGCGCCAGCTGACGAGCCAGCCCATCGCCTCACCGATGCCGTCGAATGTCGAGAGAAACTCGCCCTCGGCATCCTCGTCACCGGCAAGGTTCGAAAGCCGCCGGAAGGCCAGCGTGAAATCCGCCTGCCCGGCCTGCATCGCCGAAAGCAGAGCCTGGACCAGCGTCAGATCGCCGTCCTCCTCGGAAGCAAGCCCGATCTTCTTCCTCATACCATCAAGCCAATGCGCCTGGAACCGCGCGCCATAACCCTTGATCACGGTATTGGCGAGATTCACCGCCTTGTCCTGATCCTCGTCGAAAAGCGGGATCAACGTCTCGCCGAGCCGCGCCAGGTTCCACTGGCCGATGCCCGGCTGGTTGGCATAGGCATAGCGGCCCTGCTGGTCGATCGAGGAGAATACCGTGCCGGGATCATAGGCATCCATGAAGGCGCAGGGGCCGAAATCGATCGTCTCGCCCGAAACCGTCATGTTGTCGGTATTCATCACCCCATGAATGAAGGCGACATGCAGCCAGCGGGCAATCAGCGCCGCCTGCCGCTCGGCAATCGCTTCGAACAGCGCCAGATAGCGATTGTCCGCCCCGGTCACGTCGGGATAGTGCCGCTCGATCACATGGTCGGAAAGCGCCCTGACGCCATCGGTATCGCCGCGGGCGGCGAAGAACTGGAAGGTGCCGACGCGGATATGGCTCGCCGCCACGCGCGTAAACACGGCACCCGGCAGCACCCGCTCGCGATAGACGGGTTCCCCGGTCGAAACCGCCGCAAGCGCCCGCGTCGCCGGAATGCCGAGCGCATACATTGCCTCGCTGACGATATATTCGCGCAGCACCGGGCCGATCGCCGCCCGTCCATCGCCGCGGCGCGAAAACGGCGTCTGCCCCGCGCCCTTCAGCTGGATGTCGCGGCGCTTGCCGTCGCGGTCTACCACCTCGCCGAGCAGGATCGCCCGCCCATCGCCGAGCTGCGGGTTGAACTGGCCGAACTGATGCCCGGAATAGGCCATCGCCAGGGGATCGGCGCCATCAGGCACCAGATTGCCCGAAAAGATCGCCGCCCCATCCCGCCTCAAGACTTCGACATCAAGCCCGAGTTCCGCCGCCAGGGGCTCGTTGAGCTTGATCAGCCAGGGCTCGGCGGCCTGCGACGGCATCTGGCGCGCAAAGAAATGCGAAGGCAGCCGGGCATAGCTGTTGTCGAACGGAAACGCGGCGCCATCAGGCGCGGTCTTTGAAGGTGCGGAGCTCATGCTCAATAGGTAGGGCCGGGCCGGGGGAGGCGCAAGCTGCTTCTATTGTTGACGCTAGGCCGGAGTATATGTGAGCCGGACCACATCGCCCGCAATCCGCTCGTGGGCCACAAGCCTCAGCGGCGGCCGCGCCCCGGTAAAGAACGGCCGCCCATGCCCGAGCACGACCGGATGCACGTAGAGCCGGTATTCATCGATCAGCCCGCTTGCCGCAAGATTACCCGCCAGCACCGGCCCGGCGATCGTCATCTCCCCCTCACGCTCCGCCTTCAGCCCGGCAATGGTGGCCTCAACATTGCCGCTGACCAAAGTGGCATTCGGCCCGACCTCCGTCAGCGACCGCGACACCACCCATTTCGGCAAGCGCCGCCACGCCGCCGCAAACGCCCGGTGCGCATCGTCCCAGCCTTCCTGATCCTCGTCCCAGTAGCGCATCAGCCCATACATCGTCCGCCCATAGACGGTGGCGCTCAGCCCATCGGTCCTCTCCACCCAATGCTGAAACAACGGCTCCGGCGCCATCCGATCATGATCGACATAGCCATCCAGCGACTGGTTCATTTCAAAGACAAGCTTCGCCATGCTGAAAACCTCCACCTTGGGTGGAGTGTAGCGGGAAAGGGTGGCGGGTGGAATGCTGGGGGGACGAGACCTGTGAAACAGCTTGAGATCACGAATTGCTTTGGCCTATGACGCTGCTGCCATAACGATCTGTACGAAAGCTATCAATAAGCCTGCGATGCCCGTTATTCCCGCCAGCGTTGGAGAGCGCAAAAGACGCATGATCTCCGGCCACAAAGGGTCTGGAGTTTCAATTAGGAGTTCGGCTGACTCGATCAACGCCATTGCGTTTGCTGTGCGTGCGTTTGAGAGCCGCGCTGTTTCGATAACCGTCCTTATTTCTGATAAAATTCGGCGAAGTTCAGATCGCTGATGTTCAGAAAGTTCGAACCGCCCTGTCCAGGCGGCACTGTCTATACTAACGGGAATATCCCCGCTTTCGACAGCGTCATAACCCTTTGCTGTGATCTGAAACAGCCTGCCACCCGACATCTGATATGCTTGGCGAGTGATAATAAGGCCTGCAGATTCTAAATCGTCCGTTAAAGCCAGCATGTATTGGTTTGCATACTCAAGCCCTGTATTCTTTTTTATTGTAACGATAGTGCAATACCTCGTGTCCCCGCCGGCTAACCGCCGATAGAGATACTCGATGATTTCACGCTGATCGCTTTGGGCACTCATGCCGCTCTCCTGAAATGGCTGCAAGCATTGGTAGCACTTCTTCAGGTTGGCGGAATCGGTGATCTGCTTATCAGGCGTGAATGTCCACATCGTTTAGCGCTCGGAAATCCGCCCTCCCAAGTAGCCATTCGGTTACTTCATGCCAGCATTGTCTAAAATGCATGCCTTTGCCACATTTGCGGGCGTATACACGGTGTTATCTCCCTTGTGGCATCATGCCATTTCACATCTGCGGCCCTGTCGTCCTTTCATGGCTTCGCCGCGCCATCGCGAGTGATCCCTGCTGATGCCGGATCAGATATTCCACCCCGTTCGCGCCGAGCGGGCTGCCCCGAATTTTCGCACGATCGCGCTGATCGTCGCGAGCGCCATGCTGATGGAAAACGTCGATGCCACGGTGCTGGCAACGGCGCTGCCGACCATGGCGCGCGATTTCGGGGTCGATGCGCCGTCGATGAGTATCGCGCTCACCTCCTATCTGCTCAGTCTGGCGATCTTCATTCCGGCCAGCGGCCGCATGGCCGATCGTTTCGGCTCGCGCACCGTCTTCCGCTCGGCGATCGCCGTCTTCGTTGCCGGGTCGATCGCCTGCGCGCTGGCGCCGAACCTCTTCCTGCTGGTCGTTGCCCGCCTTATTCAGGGCGCCGGCGGCGCCATGATGATGCCGGTCGGCCGTCTGGTGCTGATGCGTAGCGTCGCCCGCAAGGACATGGTCAATGCCATGTCGTGGCTGTTGATCCCGGCGCTGATCGGCCCGATCGTCGGTCCGCCGCTCGGCGGTTTCATCGTTACCTATCTCGACTGGCGCTGGATCTTCTACATCAACGTGCCGATCGGCATCGTCGGCTTCATCCTCGTGTCGATCTTCATCGACGAGGTGAAGGGCAAGGCGATCGGCCCCTTCGATACGATCGGCTTCCTGCTATCAGGGATCTCGCTCGGCTCGCTGCTCTTCGGTTTCGAAATGTCGAGCCGCGAGGGCGAGGCGTCGATGGCGGTATTCCTGATTGCCGTCGGCCTGCTGTTCGGCATCGGCTATCTGCGCCATGCCCGCAAGCATCCGTCGCCGATCATGGATTTCTCGTTGATGAAGGTGCCGACCTTCGGCACCTCCGTCATCGCCGGTTCGCTGACGCGCATCACGCAAGGGGCGCAGCCCTTCCTGCTGCCGCTGCTCTTCCAGGTCGGTTTCGGCATGTCGGCGGCCACAGCCGGGCAGATCGTCATCGCCACCGCGATCGGTTCGATGGCGATGAAGCCGCTGTCGGGCCCGGTCTTCCGCCGCCTCGGCTTCCGCAACAGCCTGATCATCAACGGCCTGCTCGGCACTTTGGGCTACGGCCTCTGTGCCGCCTTCAGCCCGGCCTGGCCCGTCGGCGTCATGTTCGCGGTGCTGACGCTCAGCGCCTTCTTCCTGTCGTTCCAGTTCATGGCCTACAATACGATCGCCTATGACGAGATCAGCCATGAGCGCATGAGCTCGGCCACCAGCTTCTACACCACCTTCCAGCAGCTGATGCTGTCGCTCGGCATCTGCATCGGCGCGCTGGCGCTGCATGCCTCGATGACCACGACGGGCAGCGAGCAGCCGAAACTGCACGATTTCTCTGCCGCCTTCATCGTCGTCACCATCATCTCGCTGGCCGCCACAGTCTGGAACCTGCGCTTCACGCCAAATGCCGGTTCGGAGATCAGCGGTCACCGCCGCAAGGATGCGGTGGCGGCTGCCGAGCACTAGGCAATTCCGGGTGCCGTCCGCACCCGGAGTCTCGTTCCTCTTAATCGCAGCCCGAGCGCCGCGCATGCGGGCCGATGCCGATATCGCGGAGCAGGTGGCTGTCGAGGGCCTCGAAGGGCGTCAGCCCGGCATCGGCGAATTGCCGTGCCTTGCTCCTGGTCTTCGGCCAGACGGGGTGGTGCAGGATCATCCGCAGCAGCCGCTTCGGCCGCAGCTTCTTGCGCAGCGTCGTCATCGCGTTACCCTCCTTACGCACTCATTGCCTGCGGCAGGCAGGCCTCGCAGATCGCCGCCACATGCCGGTGGTCGGTGCCGCAACAGCCACCGAGCACCTTCAGCTGCGGCATGGCAGACAGGAGCAGCCGGTAGCGCCGCCCCAGATCGGCGGGGTCGCCGGCATCCAGCGTCTCGCTGCCATCGAGTTCCGCGTGGCTCATGGTGGAGGCATTGGCGCGGATGCCGCCGATCCGCTTTGCCCAGACGCTGCCGGGATCGAGCGCCGCCTCGAAATGCAGGGGATGGGCGCAGTTGATCATGTAATAGGCCGGTGCCCCATCGGTTGCCGCATCGGCCGTTTCGATCGCCTCCTGAATGCTCTTTCCGGTCACCAGCCGCCCATCGGTCTCGACGGTGAAGGAGATCGCCGACGGCATCCCGTGTGCCTTGGCGGCCCGGATGATGCCGATCGCCTCGTCGATATTGGTCAGCGTGAAGGCGCTCACCATGTCGGCCTCGGTTCCGGCGAAGGCCGAGATCTGCTCGCTGTGATAATCCTCCGCTTCGGCGGCGCTCATTGCGCCGGCCTTGTAGCCGTCACCGCGCGGGCCGATCGAGCCGCTGAGCACGACTGGCAGGTTCGGCCGCTGGTAATCCTTGCGCAATGCAACGATCAGCGTCATCGCCGCCTCGTTGGCGGCTTTCAGGCTGGCGCTGGAATAGCCGAGCTTCCCGCCCCAGTCGCGATTGGCACGCCATGTCGCGCTGTCGAGCACGAACCCGGTGCCATGGCGCCGGGCAAGATCGAGATAGCGCCTGTAATAGTGGCGCAGCTTGCTGCGGCCGGCCTCTGTCTCCAGGAGCACGAAGGCTGCGAAATGCGGCAGCTCCACGCCCTCGTGGAAGATCAGCGTCGTCTCCAGCCCGCCATCGGTAATGTAGGCACCGCCGCCAAGCTGCGGCAATTTCCGTCTGTACTGTGCCATTGAAAAACCCACCCCTACACAGCCCGGCGCCACCTTATCGGGTGTCCGGCAGATAGATTTCTCGCGCTTAATCGCATGCGAAACTAGACGACTTGCGGTATACTTCCCGCGGGCCGGGAATATTGCCTATTGAAATCATGATCTTGCTTGCGCTTTTGAAGGCGCGGCCGCAGCCGCGAGATGGCTTCGGCAACTGAAAACTGTACCGGCGGTACAGGAGGGAGCATGAAAAAGGGCGCCGAAACACGCACGCGCATTCTCGATGTCGCTGAAGCCGCCGTGCTGCAGAAGGGTTTCGGCGGCACCTCGATCGAGGAGCTGATCGCCGAGACCGGCATCACCAAGAGCGGTTTCTTCTACCATTTCCGCGACAAGAACGAGCTCGCGAAGGCGCTGCTCAACCGCTACATCGAAAACGACGAGCGCATCTATGACGAGATCTTCAGCCGCGCCCGCGAGCTGACGGACGATCCGCTGCAGGCCTTCCTGCTCGGCCTGAAGCTGCTCTCCGAACTGCTGGCCGACATGCCGAACGGTCACCCAGGCTGCCTGGTCGCCACCGTCTGCTATTACGAGCGCATCTTCGACCGCGAGATCCAGGAAACCAACCGCAACGCCGTGCTCGCCTGGCGCCGCCGCTTCGGCCGGATGTTTGCAGAGATCATGGCGGTCTATACGCCCCGCGAACCGCTGGAGGTGGATCAGCTGGCCGATATGGTCTCCACCGTGCTCGAAGGCGGCATCGTGCTATCCAAGGCGCTCAAGGAGCCGAACAGCCTCGCCGAACAGATCCTCGTGCTGCGCTCCTTCGTCAAGCTGCTGTTCCAGCCGCAGGCAGGCGCTATCTACCGGCAGTGATGCTGTAGGCAAGCCGTCTCCCGGTCCATTGACAGCGCACCGCCCGCCAGCCAAGGATGCGCTCTCTCCCGGAGCTGTTGATGCTGATTTCCGAAGCCCTTGCCCTTGGTTCCGCGACGTGTATCGCGCTGAGCTCGATGTTCATCAACGAGCTGAACGGCCGGGTGCCGCTGATGCAGCTCGCCCGCTGGCAGCTGACCGCAGCGTTCCTGATGACGGCAACAGCAGCCACGGTCGCCGGTGGCTGGGCGACGCTGGGCGGCTGGCAGTTCATGGCGCTTACCGCATCCGGCGTTTTCGGCATCGCGATTGCCAGCACCACCTATTTCGCGGCCATCTATACCGCCGGTCCACGGGTGACGGCGCTGCTGTTTTCGCTGACCTCGCCCTTTGCGCTCGCCATGGGATATGTCGCGCTCGGCGAAACGATCAGCCTGCTGCAGGCAACTGGCGTCGTGCTGATCCTGACCGGCATCTTGATCGCCATCGCCGCGCGCCGCCGGCGGCCGCCGCCGATGATTCCGCTGGCCGATGGTGAGCCGATCGAGGCGCCAGCACCGCAGGAGCGCACGTCACTGACAGGCATCGTGCTTGGTGTCGTCACTGCCTTCGGCCAGGCGCTCGGCAGTCTTTTCGCTCGTCCGGCCATGGCAGCCGGCGTCGAGCCCTTTGCGGCCATGGCCGTGCGCGCAGGCATCGCCGTCATCTTCTTCTGGGCGTTGTTGTCGTTGCCGGCCATCCGCCGCCAGTCCGGCGCGCTGCGCAAGAAGGATGTGTCTCTCGCTGTTGTTTCCGCCTTCTTCGGCACCGCGCTCGGCATGTCGCTGCTGCTCGCGGCCCTGAAGACCGGCAGCGTCGGTATCGTCTCGACGCTGTCGTCGATGACGCCGATCGTCATCCTGCCGATGGTGTGGCTCCGAAGCGGAAAGATGCCGCATGCCTATGCCTGGGCGGGGGCCGCCATGGCGATCGCCGGGACGGCGCTTGTCAGCCTCGGATAGTCACGAATCCGGTATCAGCGGATCCTCCACCAGATAGAATTCCGCCACCGGCGTCACGTCGGTGACGAAGAAGCCGAAGCTGGTCGTCATGCCGGGGTCGGAATGGCCGTCATCGAAGCGCAGCCGGTCGAAGCTTTCAAACTGGTTCTGGAAATGCGCGTAGCGGTCGGAGGAGAAGAAATCCGGATTGGGATTGGTCTGGCCGAAGGACAGGCCGTCATAGAAGTCGCTTGGCTTGCCACGGATCTCCTCCAGCTCGAATTCGAAGCCGATCCAGGCAAGCTTGCTCTGGTTCACCGCCGAGATCTTCATGTGGAACGAGTTCTGCCGCAGCGTATCGAGACTGGCGGCATTGGCGGCGCGGATCACCAGCGTCACCGGCTCGGTCGACGTGAGCGCCTCGGTGATCTCGATCGGATCGGCGCGTGTGCCCTTTCCCTTGATCGACAGGATCCGGAAGCCGCCGAGCTCGTCTGAAAAGGAGAAATCGCCGGCATACCAGCGGCCGTCGTCGGCCGGACCGGCGCTGACGAGCGCCAGTGAAAGCAGCGCAGCCAGGATCCGCCAGTGACGCCCCATCGCTCTCTCCTGCGCTGAGTATCGCATTGACGCGGCAAATCTCAAAATCATCGTCGGGGCGAACCGCCTGGCGTCAAGGACGGCTTGGCGCCGGAGCCGGAGGCGGCTAGCAAGGGCAGGGGGATGGGGGAGACGCCGATGAGCCTGGAAATCGCAATTCTGTTGTTTGCCGCAGGCATTGCCGGCGGCGTCATCAATGCGCTGGCGGGTGGCGCCACACTCTTGACCTTTCCGGCAATGCTGGCCTCGGGCCTGCCGCCGGTCACCGCCAACGCCTCGAATGCGGTGGCCATCGTCCCCGGCCATCTGCTTGCGGTGCTTGCCGATCACCGGAAGCTGCAGCCGCTCGATCTCAAGCTCGGCCTCTCGGTTCTGGTCTGCCTCATCGGCGGCATCCTTGGCGCGCTGCTGCTGCTGGCGCTGCCGGAGCGGCTCTTCGTGCTGCCGGTGCCCGCGCTGATCGGCGCCGCCACGCTGCTTTTCCTGTTTTCGCCGCGCATCGCAGCCTGGGCCGAAAGGCGCCGCGGCGGCAGCAAGCCATCACAACTCGCAAGCTCCACGGTGCTGGCATTCGCGTCGATCTATGGCGGCTTCTTCGGCGCCGGTCTCGGCGTCATCTTGACGGCGGTGCTGGCGATCGGCGACCTCAACGATATTCGCCGCGTCAAGGCGCTGAAGAACCTGCTCGCCACGGCCGTCAGCATCGCCGCCGTGACGATCTTCATATTGCAAGGCGCCGTCCGCTGGCCGCAGACACTAACGATGCTCTTTGGCGCATTGTTCGGCGGCTATCTCGGCGGCTACCTGGTCCGCATCTTGCCGGGATCCGTTGTCCGCTGGTTTGTGATCGTCACCGGCGCCGTCATGACGGTGGTCTACGCCGTGAAATACTGGATGTAAGCGGCTGGCTCATCGGCGTAAATACCGCTCCATTTACGCCCGTGTTACTGTAACGTACTTACCGCCGCGCGGGCTTTGCGGAAGGGTGCATTTCCACCATTCAGGAGATGCGCGATGCCTGGACAAACCTTCCTGCAATTGAGACCGTTGGTGTCTGCCGCCGCCGTGGCACTGGCCGTCGTGACCGCACCGCATCCGGCCTTTGCCGCCGAAGCTGTCACGGTGGACAATTTCGTCAGGGCCGAGAGCGACCTCTATTTCAATAACATCGTCAAGGATGGCGGTTTCGACAAGCTGATCCACCGCCGCGAACCGGCCGATATCGACAAGCAGACGGTGATCCGTCTGAACCGCGATACGCTCTATACCTCGGCGGTCTTCGATCTCGACGCCGGGCCGGTGACCATCACCCTGCCGGATGCCGGTGGGCGCTTCATGTCGCTCTTTGCCGTCAGCGAGGACCACTATATTCCGGTCGTCTCCTACCAGGGCGCCAGCACCTTCACCAAGGAGCAGGTCGGCACCCGCTATGTGATCGCCGGCATCCGGACCTTCGTCAATCCGGCCGACCCCAAGGACGTCGAAGCGGTCCACGCGCTACAGGATGCGATCAAGGCCGAGCAGCCGGGCGGCCCCGGCAAGTTCGCGATCCCGCAATGGGATCCGGTGAGCCAGAAGAAGGTGCGCGACGCGCTGCTGGTGCTGGCATCGACAATGCCCAATTTCAACAAGGCGTTCGGCGCCAAGGACGCGGTCGATCCCATCCGCCATCTGGTGGCCAGCGCCGCTGCCTGGGGCGGCAATCCCGACAAGGACGCCACCTATCTCAACATCACGCCGCCGAAGAATGACGGCAAGACCGTCTACAAACTCACCGTCAAGGACGTTCCCGTCGACGGCTTCTGGTCGGTCAGCCTCTATGACGCCAAGGGCTACTACAAGAAGAACAAATACGGCGCCTATGCGCTGAACGACGTCACCGCGAAGAAGAGTGCCGATGGTTCGATCGCCATCCAGTTCGGCGGCTGCGACGGCAAGATCGAAAACTGCCTGCCGACGACGCCAGGCTGGAACTACACCGTCCGGCTCTACCGCCCGCAACAGGCGATCCTTGAGGGATCATGGACATTTCCCGAGCCGCAGCCGGTGAAGTGACTGTTCCGCAAAAAAAGGGGGAGGGTGTCATGCATCTGACAAAACGTGAATTCACCAAGGGCATGGTTGCGGCCGCAGGGCTCGCGGGTCTCGGACCGGCCACTGCATTGGCCGCCGAAGTCAGCGCCGCTGAAGCCCGCGCCATCGCCAAGGAGGCCTATATCTACGGCTTCCCGATGGTCGACAGCTACCGCATCCAACATGCCTATTTCGTCGATACCAAAAATCCGGAATACAAGGGGCCGTGGAACCAGCTGGTCAATATTCCGCGGGTCTACACCCCTGCCGACACCGCGGTGCAGACGCCGAATTCCGATACGCCCTATTCGATGCTTGGCCTGGACCTTCGCGCCGAGCCGATGGTGCTGACCGTGCCGCCGATCGAAAAGGACCGCTATTTCAGCATCCAGCTGATCGATGCCTATACCTTTAATTTCGACTATATCGGCAGCCGCGCCACCGGAAACGGCGGCGGCAGCTTCCTGATCGCCGGGCCGGACTGGAAGGGCGAGACGCCGAAGGGCATCGACAAGGTGATGCGCTCGGAAACCCAGCTGCTGCTGGCCGTCTACCGCACGCAGCTTTTCAATCCCGGCGATCTCGACAACGTCAAGAAGATCCAGGCGGCCTACAAGGCGGAGCCGCTGTCGAAATTCCTCGGCAAACCGGCACCCGCCGCAGCACCGGCCATCGACTTTGCCAAGCCGCTCACCCCCGATGGCGAGAAGACCTCGCTCGAGTTCTTCGCCATCCTCAATTTCATCCTGCAGTTCTGCCCCGCTGATCCGTCCGAAACGGCGCTGATGAAACGCTTTGCAAGCATCGGCATCGGTGGCGGCAAGCCGTTCGACCCGGCAAAGCTGACGCCGGACATGAAAACGGCCTTCGAGCAGGGCAGGGCCGATGCCTGGGCTGATATCGAGGGCTTGCGCAAACGCTTCGATACCGGCGAAGTCACCTCGGGTGATGTGTTCGGCACTCGCGCCTATCTGAAGAACAACTATCTCTACCGGATGACGGCAGCTGTTCTCGGCATCTACGGCAACTCCAAACAGGAAGCCATCTACCCGGCCTATGCCGTCGATGCCGAAGGCAACAAGCTCGACGGCGCCAACAAATACACCGTGCGTTTCGCCAAAGGCGAGCTGCCGCCGGTCAACGCCTTCTGGTCGCTGACCATGTACAAGCTGCCCGAAAGCCTGCTCGTCGCCAATCCGATCGACCGCTACCTGTTGAATTCGCCGATGCTGCCGGATTTCGTCAAGGATGCCGATGGCGGGCTGACCTTCTACGTCCAGACCGACTCCCCCGGCAAGGACAAGGAACCGAACTGGCTGCCGGCACCCAAGGGCCCCTTCGTGATCGCGACGCGGCTCTACTGGCCGAAGCCGGAGGCGCTGGACGGAAAGTGGAAACAGCCGCCGATGACCAAGGTGAGCTAAGCGCGAGTGGTGGGTTCAGGCATTCGAGCTTAGCCCTGATCGTCCATCTCGGCCGCCATCTCCACGAGCTTGCGCACGGTATTGATATTGCGCGAGGTTCCGGCCTTCAGTGCCGGAAGCTTGAGCTTGGATTTCCCTGATCCGATGGGGTAGTGGATATAGATCTCGTGGCCGGAGATCACCGCCTCCTCGCCGTCGGGCGCCACCATCGCATCGAGCGCGTTTTTGGGTGCTGCTTCGGCCAGGAAATGCACCAGCACGAAGCTCGGCTTGCAATCCGGGAAGGGCGCGTTCCCGGCGATCGCTGCCATTTCCTTGCGGCTGCGGATCATTACGCCGGGTTTCTTGCCGAGCCGCTTGCCCAGTGCCTCGTCGAGTTTCTCGCCCGCGGCCTTTTCGCTGTCAGCGGAGCGGAAGACGACATTGCCGCTCTGGATATAGGTTTTCACATCCTCGAAACCCAGCCCCTCGCAGATCGCCTTCAGCTCCGCCATCGGCAAGGTGCCGGTGCCGCCGACATTGATGGCGCGGAGGAGGGCGATGTGGACGGGCATGGGTTTTCTCCCTCGTGAATGCTGCGGCCCGGCCAGCCCCCTCTGCCCTGCCGGGCATCTCCCCCACAGGTGGGGAGATGGCTGGGGGCGGCCGCTCGCTCGACTTATAGGCCTACAGCGAGTCGCAACGTTGATCGTGACGCGGGGAGCGAGCCGCTAGCCGATCTCCCCCTTGAGGAGGAGATGCCCGGCAGGGCAGAGGGGGGTAACCCACCCTCCGAAGCCTACATCTTCCCCGCAACCTTGATCGCAAACGCATACTCGAACGCGATCTCTTCCAAGCGCTGGAAGCGTCCGGACGCACCGCCGTGGCCGGCATCCATATTGGTCTTCATCAGGATCGGCGCGTCGCCCGTCGTCTTCTCACGCAGCTTCGCCACCCATTTCGCCGGTTCCCAATAGGTCACCCGCGGGTCCGTCAGCCCGCCGAGTGCCAGGATCGGCGGGTAGGCTTTTTCGCCGACATTGTCGTAGGGCGAATAGGCGGCGATCTGCTCGTATTCTTCCTGGCTGTCGATCGGGTTGCCCCATTCCGGCCATTCCGGCGGCGTCAGCGGCAGGGTGTCGTCGAGCATGGTGTTCAGCACATCGACAAAGGGAACGGCGGCGATGATGCCGGCGAATTTTTCCGGCGCCATGTTGGCGATCGCCCCCATCAGCATGCCGCCGGCCGATCCACCCTCGGCGATGATGTTCGCGTAAGATGTGAACTTCTGTTGATTCAGATAGTCGGCGGCTGCGATGAAGTCCTTGAACGTATTGGTCTTCTTTTCCATCTTGCCGTCTTCATACCAGGCAAAGCCCTTGTCCTTGCCGCCGCGGATATGGGCGATGGCATAGACGAAGCCGCGGTCGGCGAGCGACAGGCAATTGGTGTTGAACCCGGCCGGAATGGTGATGCCATAGGCGCCGTAGCCATAGAGCAGACAGGGCGCCGAGCCGTCGAGCGCGGTGTCCTTGCGGTAGAGCAGGGTGACCGGCACGCTCTCGCCGTCCCAGGCAGGCGCAAAGACGCGGCGGGTGATGTAGTCATCAGGGTTATGGCCCGACGGCACTTCCTGGGTTTTGAGCAGCGTGCGCTCGCGCGTCACCATGTTGTAGTCGTAGAGCTGGGAGGGCGTCGTCATCGACGAATAGGAGAAGCGGATGACATCGGTGTCATATTCGGCAGCCCCTGAAAGACCCAGCGAATAGGCCTCCTCGGCAAAGGCGATCGCATGTTCCTCGCCGGTCGCCCGATCACGGATCATGATCTGCGGCAGGCCGTCCTTGCGCTCCAGCCAGAGCAGGTGGCGGGCATAGGCCATGTGATTGATGATGAGCGTGCCCGGCTTGTGCGGCACCACTTCGCGCCAGTTGTCCTTGCCCGGCGCATTCACCGGCGCCTCGACGATCTTGAAATCCTTGGCATCGCCGTCATTGGTCAGGATGTAGAAGACGTCGCCGCCCTCGGTCAGCGTGTATTCGATGCCTTCCTCGCGCTCGGCAACGATGACAGGCTCGGCCGTCAGGTCCTTGGTCGAGAGCAGCCGGTACTCGGAGGTCTCGTGATCGTGGATGTCGATGTAGATGAAATCGTCGAGCAGCGAGCCGCCGACGCCCATGAAGAAGCCGGCATCCGGCTCTTCGTAAACCAGCCGGTCGTCGCTCTGCGGCGTGCCGACGATGTGATGGAAAACCTTCGAGGGGCGATGGTTTTCGTCCAGCGCCGAATAGAAGAAGCTCTTGCCATCCGGCGACCAGACGCCGCCGCCGCCGGTATTCTCGATCACATCGGCGAGGTCTTCGCCGGTCGCGAGATCGCGCACCTTCAGCGTGAAGAATTCCGAACCCTTGTCGTCATAGCCCCAGATGCCGCGATTGTGATCGGTGGAGTGATCGAGGCCGCCGAGGCGGAAATAGCTCTTGCCCGCCGCTTCCTTGTCGCCGTCCAGCAGCACGGTGCGGATCGTCTCGTCCTTGGTGTCGCCGTCGCGCGGAATGCGGAAATAGCGCGGCTGCTCGCCGCCGGTCACGAAGAACGTGCCATAGGCATAGGCGCCATCCTTCATCGGCACCGACGAGTCGTCTTCCTTGATGCGGCCGCGCATCTCGGCAAACAGCACCTTCTGCAACGGCTTGGTGTCTTCCATTGCCGCGTTCATATAGGCGTTTTCGGCTTCCAGATGCTTGCGGATCTCGGGGTCGAGGATACTGGGATCCTTGAACATCGCCTGCCAGTTATCGGCGCGCAGCCAGGCGTAATCGTCTGTCCGAGTAATGCCGTGGCGCGTATCGGAAAGCGGCTTCTTGGCAGCAGCGGGCGGGGTCGGCAGGTTCTTGAAAACGGACAAATGAAAAGCTCCGGATGGGTATTGCGGTGGGGAAGAGATAGAGGTGCTGCGGGACGCAATCAAGCGCCGCGCAAGCCGTCGTGGATAAGCTGCGGCTAAATCGAAGTGTTCCTCACGTTGCCTTGATGTCACCACATTGTTTAAGAAAGTCCGCTAGCATCGCGCGGAACCTTAGCCTTGCCAGATGGAGATGACGGGGGCGTCTGGCTGAGGCTTGTTCCGGATTGAGCAGATAGAGGGATAATTCCTACATGCCGAAATGCCTGGTCCTGTCCGTATCGCTTCTCAGCCTTGCCTCCTCCGCCTATGCCGTCGATCCCGCCATCAAGAAGCAGCTTGAGAAGCTCGATCCGGCGACCCGCCTCGAGCAGAGCTGCGATACCGAGGCGATGAGCCGCATCAACAAGGACAAGACCGGCTTCAACCCGGACAAGGTGATCGCCTACACCTTCAAGGATCCGGTTCCGAGCGACGATCGCCTGGTGGCACCTGGCGCCGTCTTCCGCAGCAAGGGCGTCTGGTACCATCTCTCCTATACCTGCATCACCGGCCCGCAGCACATCAACGTCCGCGAACTCCAGTACGAGATCGGCGAAAAGGTCCCGAAAGAGAGCTGGACGAAGTATTACCTCTACGATTGAGGCCTTTCGGCTTCATTGGTTGATCAGGCGAGCTTCGGCGGTACCTTGCCCTGATCGATGATCGCCATTTCGGCGATCTGCCGCAGCGTCGTCGCCGCATATCTCTCCAGAAGCTCTTTCTCGGCCGCTGCATGCGCCATCTGCAGCACGGAATTCGAGGCGCGCTCGACAGGGCAGGAGGGGTGATCGCGCGAGAGCGGCGCAGGCAGGATCGCGCCCTCGTTCAGCGCCCGCTGGATATCCAGCACCGTCACCTCGTCGAGTGACCTGACCAGCTTCCAGCCGCCGCCGCGCCCGCCTTCCGATTCCACGATCCCATGGTCGCGCAGCGCCCCCAGCGTCCGGCGCACGACGACCGGATTGGTGTTCAGCATCTGGCTGATCCGTTCCGACGTCTCCCGGCCGCCAAGCAGGCCCATATGCACCAGCACATGCAGCATCCGGGCAAGCCGGCCATCGGTCTTCATCGCGAGCCTTTCCGCAACAATTATTGTTACGCTATCTTGACGGTGCCGGTTATCTGTAACAGATATTGTTACGGATAAAAGGAGCACGCATGCTGCGCCGCCAGTTTCTACTCGCCGCACCGGCCTTGGTTATCTCAGTTTCCGGCGCCAAGGCAACAAATCAGGAGCCCATCATGAATGACACAGTCATCGACACCAGGACGATCAGCATGGGTATCCTCGAAGCGGGCTCCGGACCGCTCGTGCTGCTATGCCACGGATTTCCGGAAACCAAGCATGCCTGGCGCCATCAGGTCGCAGATCTGGCAAAGGCCGGATATCGCGCCGTGGCGCCAGATATACGCGGCTACGGCAAGACCGCGGCACCCGGCCACGCCGATCAGTATACCGTCTTCCACGCAGTCGGCGATCTGATCGCGCTGATGGATGCGCTCGGCGAAGAGACGGCGCTGATCGCCGGTCACGATCGGGGCGCGACGATTGCCTGGCAGGCGGCGCTGCTCCGCCCCGACAGGTTCAGGGCCGTCGTTGCCCTCAGCGTGCCGATGATGGGCCTGCCGCCGGTGCCGCCCTCGAAGATTTTTCCGGAGAATGACGAGGCGCTGTTTTACACGCTCTATTTCCAGCAGCCGGGTGTGGCGGATGCCGAATTCGACCGCGATCCCGCGCTGACACTGCGCAAGATCATCCATGCGGCAAGCGGCGAGGCGGGTCCGCGAAAGCCCGGCGACGGCACGCCCAATCCTTTTTCGATGGTCAGCCGCAAAACCGGCCTGCTCGCCGATCTGCGCGATCCCGCGGAACTTCCCGCCTGGCTGCCGCCCACAGACTTCGAAAGACTGGTCGCGGACTTCAAGGCATCAGGCTTTACCGGTGGCCTCAACTACTACCGCAATCTCGACCGCAATTGGGAACTGCAGCAGGCGAACGCCGGCCAGACCGTCACCATCCCCGCACTGTTCATGACCGGCGAACGCGACCCCGGCCTCGCCATTCCCGGCATGGACAAGATCATATCCGCCATGCCGGCGCTGGTGCCGCAACTGCGCGGCTCGCATATTATTCCCGGCGCCGGTCATTGGCTTCAGCAGGAGCGCCCGGCCGAAGTCTCGGAACGGATGATCGCCTTCCTGAAACAGCTCTGAACGCCCCTAGCGATCCACCAGCACCGAGCATTTTGCATGCCGCACCACGCGGTCTGCCGTCGCGCCGATGAAATAGTTGGAGAAATCGGGGATGTGCGAGGCGACGATGATCAGGTCGGCGCTGTGGGTTTCTGCCGCGGCGAGAATGCCGTTGGCGGGCGGCCCGCGGCCGATCTCGACGCTGGCCGGAATGCCGGTCTTCAGCCGCAGCGCTTCCAGCCGCGCCTTGCCGTCTTTGATGGCGTTCTCGACCAGCTCGACCGGTAGATCGATCGCCACATAGGTCGGGATGTCCTCGACGACATTGAGCAGGATGATCTCGCCGCCCTCGTCGAGCAACGTCGCAGCCTTGCGAAACGACTTCTCGCCGCGGTCGATGGCGCCGATTTCGATGGGAACCAGGATTTTCTTGTACATGTCTTTCGTCCTTATGAGATGCATCCAACCTATCGGAGGAAACATAAGGCGCTTTGACGCGGATCAAGCACCGCATCTCCAGCGTCAACAGATGCTGAACGATTTATCCGCAAGAACGCATCTTCTGCGAACAATCGGAATGCGCCATATAGAATGCAAGTACGGTGGCCGAGGGGACCATGAGATCATGAACCGGCGAACATTCCTCGAGCTTGCCACAGGCGGCGTTTTCGCCGCCACCGCCGGTGCAACTTCGCAACTGATGGCAGGAGACAGATCGATGACAACAGAGACTTCCTACGCGCTGACGCGCCCTGCCCATGTCGGCCATTCGCATCTGGTCGTGAAGGACCTAGCCGCCGTTTCCGGCTTCTACCAGTCGATGCTCGGCCTCAAGGTCATCGAAAAGACCGCCAGCGGCGAAGTGCTCGGCGTATCGGGCCTGCCGCTCCTGACACTGACGATGGACGGCAACGCGCAAACGGCGCCCCGCAACGCCGCCGGCCTGTTCCACACCGCTTTCCTGATGCCTGACCGCACCGAGCTTGCCCGCTGGCTGCGCCATGCCGCGCATAACAATGTCGTCCTCGAAGGCGCGTCCGACCACCTCGTCAGCGAGGCGATCTATCTTTCCGACCCCGAAGGCAACGGCATCGAAATCTATGCCGATCGCCCGCATGACGTCTGGAAATTCCACCAAGACGGCCAGGTGGAAATGGCGACCAACCGCCTCGACCTCCAGGCGCTCTATGAGAGCGCCCCTCAGGACACCTGGAACGGCATGGCAGACGGCACCGCGATCGGCCACATCCATCTGCAGGTCGGCAATATCCCGGAAGCCGACACATTCTACCGCGACGTTCTCGGCCTGAAGATCATGGCCCGCTATCCCGGCGCCAGCTTCTTCGCCACCGGCGGCTACCACCACCATGTTGCCGCCAACATCTGGAACAGCCGCGGCGCCGGCACCCGCAGCGCCAGCATGACCGGCCTGTCCGACTATTCGCTACATTTCAACGACAAGGCCGCGCTGGAAACAGCCAAGACCGCGCTGGAAAAGCTCGAGATCAAGACCGAAGCCCGCGACGGCGGCGTCTTCCTCAGGGATCCCTGGGGGATTGGTCTGACGCTGACGGCGTAAAGGCAGCACTTTCCAGTTTTAGAACTGAATGGCCTGACGCAGCATCGAAATCGATTCCGTAACAGACGGACCCTTGACGGGCGGTGGATCCGGCCGCTCGCAAAACTCTCGCCAGACAAAGAGCGTCAACTCTGCGCCGTCGGTCGGTGTCTCTCCCGGTCCATGGGAAAACCGCTCGAGCATGCGGTAGCGATCGTCCTTCCAGAACAGCTCCTCGACCCAGCGATAGATCGGGATTGCATGAAAATGGATCGGATAGCCGGGCGAATGCCCATAGCGGCCGATATAGACCCGCTCTGCGCCGAGAACATCGCTCAGAGCGTGCTGGACCTTCGCGAACACTGTGCCCATCGAAGCGAGCGCTTCGGCTGGTAAATCGGCCAGGCTGTTGGTGTCGGCGATCGAACTGATTATGACATAACCAGGCAGTGCCGAATTGATCCGATGGTTTACACGCCAGCCCGGCGTCTGGCCGATGAGATACTGCGGAGGTATGGAGTGCTCGCTCGTCATGCCTCAGCTTAGCAGTCGGTTTGACCACACCGAAAGCCCCAAGCTGTCCCGGCCCCGCGCCTGTTGCAATTGGCGCCCATGCGACTAGCTTTCCCAAAGCGCGTACACCTCTTTTCGTGGAGGCGAGCCAGAAAGGGAAGCAGTCCATGTGCCGGAACATCAAACCCCTGTTCAACTTCGACCCGCCGGCAACGGAGGCGGAAATCCATGATGCGGCGCTGCAGTTCGTGCGCAAGCTGAGCGGCACCAACAAGCCCTCGAAGCGCAACGAGGCCGCCTTCGATCACGCGGTCCTAGCGATCGCCAAATGTGCGGCGGAATTGCTGACGTCGCTTGAGACCTCGCAGCCGCCCCGTGACCGCGAGGAAGAGGCCGCCAAGGCAAAGGCGCGCTCGGCGCTACGGTTTGCCTGAGGAACTGCTGCTCTGGAAAGATCGTTCCAGGCGCTGCCTTGCTGCAGCATAACCATGCTTGAACACCTGCTAACGCAGCGCTAGGGATCGGTTGACATCCCTCATGCAGCAAGACCCTCCTTCATGTTTCCCTTTTCAGAAGCCGACCCGATCCGCCATGCGAGCCCCGTGCCTGAAAGCTCGGAGGTGGTGATCGTCGGCGGCGGGGTGATCGGCGTTTCGACGGCGCTTTTCCTCGCCGCGCGCAATATCCAGGTGACGCTTCTGGAAAAGGGGCGCATCGCCGGAGAGCAATCGTCGCGCAACTGGGGCTGGATCCGCAAGCAGGGGCGCGATGCCGACGAATTGCCCATCGTCATGGAAGCCTGCCGTCTCTGGCAGCAGCTGGCGGAAGAATGCGGCGAGGATATCGGCCTGAGGCAGGCGGGCGTCACCTATCTGGCCCGCACCGACAAGGACATGGCGAAGTTTGCGAAATTCACGCAGCTCGCCGCCACCCATGATCTCGATACCCGCCTTCTGGACGGCGCCGAGGTCGCGGCCAGGATCGGCGGCATGGCGCGCTCCTATGCCGGAGCGATGACGACGCCGTCGGACATGCGCGCCGAGCCCTGGCTTGCGGTGCCTGCGCTGGCGCGGCTCGCCGCCCGCAAGGGTGTCAGGATCATCGAGAATTGCGCGGTTCGGGCGCTCGATATCACTGCCGGCCGGGTCGCGGGCGTCTGGACCGAAGGCGGCAGGATCGCGACCACCAATGTGCTTGTGGCGGGCGGTGCCTGGTCGTCGCTGTTTCTTCGCAAGCACGGCGTCTCCATCCCCCAGCTCAGCGTCCGCGCCACGGTCGCCGCCACCGAACCCTTGCCGGAATTCCACGCTGGTGCCGCCATCGAAAAGGACATCGCCTTCCGCCGCAGGCAGGATGGCGGCTATACGCTGGCACCGGGCGGCAGCAATCTGCTGTTTGTCGGTCCCGACGCCTTCCGCAACGCCACCAAATATCTTCCGGCGCTGATCGATCATCCCTTCGGTACTCGCTATCTCCCGGCAGCACCCTCCGGTTTCCCCGACAGCTGGTCGACGCCGCGCGACTGGACGCCCGAGACCACCAGCCCGTTCGAGCGCATGCGCGTCCTCAACCCGGCGCCTGGCCAATCCGATCTCGCCTCGATCAAGCGCGGCTTCGAAAACCTGTTTCCGCAGCTTGGAGAATTGCGCCTGAAAACCACATGGGCAGGCATGATCGACGCCATGCCCGACGTCGTCCCGATCGTGGACCGCGTCGGCGCCATCGCCGGTCTCTTCGTCGCCACCGGCATGAGCGGCCACGGCTTCGGCATCGGCCCGGGCATTGGCCGCGTCATGTCGGATCTGATCCAGGGCAACGCGACGGGCCACAATCTCGACCGCTTCCGCCTGTCACGCTTCTCCGACGGCAGCCCGATAAGGCTTGGTCCGGCGATCTGAGGCGCCGTCAGCTACTCCGCCGCCACGGCCATCGCCCGCGTATCGTTCCGGTAAAACTTCGGCGCCCGGCCGGTCACCCGCTTGAAGGCGTTGGAGAAGGCGCTTTCGGAGGTGTAGCCGAGCGAGCGGGCAAGTGTTGCCACCTGCACGTCGTCTTCCCTGAGTGAGCGTTCGGCAAGGCGCATGCGCCATTCGGTGAGATAGGCAAGCGGGGCGATGCCGGCCACCTGTTTGAAATAGACGGCGAAGGTGGTGCGCGACATGGCTGCGGCTGCGGCAAGCTCTTCCAGCTGCCAGGCGCGGCCGGGCTCGGCATGCATCAGCCGCACCGCCGGGGCGATGCGGCGGTCGCTGACGGCGCGCAGCAGGCCCGAGGCCAGCGGGCCGCCGTCATCCAGATGAGCGCGGAGCAGCTGCACGAACATCAGCTGTGCCAGCTGCGCCGAGGCGACCGAGCCGCCCGGCAGATCGGCGGTCTGCTCCGAGACGATCTGCGCCACCACCCATTGCAGAACGGCTGCCTGCGGCGATCCGGCTTTGGCATGGATGAAGGGCGGCATGACATCGGTCAAAAGCGCGCCGCGTTCCGGATCGAGACCGGCATGGCCGCCGACGATCTCCACTTCCTTGACGTCGCCGATATGCTTGACCCGGCCGATATAGGTGGCAAACAGCGGCTTGGCCTCCACAGGCGTCAGCGAAAGATCGGTGCAGAGCACGAAGTCGCGGGTGGTGACAAGGAACGTGTCACCCGCTTCCAGCCGTACCGGCCCGGCGCCGCCTTCGACATCAAGCCAGCAGCTGCCCTTCAGCACCGCATAGAACTTGATCTGCTGCGGCCGGAACTGCAGCGACCACTCGCCGCCGATGGTGAAGCCGCCTGATATCACGGACTGGGCATTGGTGAGGGTGAGGAGGTCGGAAAAGGGATCGTGCGACATTTCCGAATTTTGGCGCATGTAATCGGAATTTACAAGTATTTGAAATTCGGCGCTCCGGGCGCAGTCTCCGGATGCAATCACGAATGGAGAATGCATCATGAGCCTCAAGACACGTAAACTCGGCACTCAGGGCCTCGAAGTCTCGGCGATCGGCCTCGGCTGCATGCCGATGAGCCAGTCCTATGGACCGGCCGATCAGGACGAGGCGATCCGCACGCTGCACCGCTCGATCGATCTCGGCTGCACCTTCTTCGACACCGCCGAAGTCTATGGTCCGCACACCAATGAAGACCTGCTCGGCCGCGCCTTCAAGGGCCGCCGCAGCGAGGTGACGATCGGCACCAAGTTCGGCTTCAAGATCGTCGAGGGCAAGCAGCGGGGCGCGGAAACCACCAGCCGTCCCGAAGACATCCGCAAGGCGGTCGAGGGATCGCTGAAGCGGCTGCAGACTGACTATATCGATCTCCTCTACCAGCACCGCGTCGACCGCAACGTGCCGATGGAAGATGTGGCAGGCACGGTCGGCGAGTTGGTGAAGGAAGGCAAGGTCAAGTATTTCGGCCTGTCGGAAGCCGGCATCGCCAATATCCGCAAGGCGCATGCGGTGTTCCCGGTTTCGGCGCTGCAGAGCGAATATTCGCTGTGGGAGCGCAATCTGGAGCCGGAGATCATTCCGGTTCTGCGCGAACTCGGCATCGGCCTCGTGCCCTTCTCGCCGCTTGGCCGCGGCTTCCTCACCGGCAAGGTGATGCGCGCCGAGGAATATCCGGAGAATGACCACCGCCGCAACGACCCGCGCTATCAGGGCGCCAACTTCGACGAGAACGTCAAGGCGGCCGAGATCGTCCATGCCGTCGCCCGCGATCACAATGCAACGCCCGGCCAGATCGCGCTTGCCTGGCTGCTGCATCAGGGCGACGACGTCGTGCCGATCCCCGGCACCAAGCGCCAGAGCTACCTGGAGGAAAATGTCGGCGCCGCCGCCATTGCCCTCAGCGCCGCCGACCTTGCAAGCCTCGACGCTGCTCTCGCACCGGAAAAGGTCTCCGGCGAGCGCTACGCCTCGTGGATCATGGCGACGGTCGATCGGTAAGCGCGCTTACGCGGCCTGAACCTTTCTGAGGCCGATGCTTGCTGCGATCGCCAGTTCGGCGATCGCAGCGGCGAGCAGGATGCCGAGGAAGACGTCGCGGCCGAGATGGACGAGCACCCAGCCGCCGATGACAGGGAAGCCGAAGATGCCGGTGAAATAGGACATGACGAACCAGGTGAGTGCCGCATGGCGGTAGCGCGGCTCGGTGTTGTTCACCGCCCAGGTCTGGATCACCGAATAGACAAGGCCATAGCCTATGCCGGTGAGGATGGCTGAAAGAATCTGGAAGGCTGGGTGGATGCCGGTGCCGAACATGGCGGCGACGCCGAGGCACATCGAGGTCAGCAGCGCCGTTGCAAGCTGCGCCTGTGGCAGCGCCGCCAGCAAGCGGGCAAGCAGCAGCCGGGCGGCAACGACGGTCACCGCATAGACGGCGAAGAAGGTTGCCGCATCGGCGGAGGTTCCTTCCACCAGCGACGACTGGAAGGTCAGCAGGCCGGAGAAGACGCATGCGCCGAGCGCCACCATCAGGATCGGCCGGACGGAAGCGCTGCGGCCGATCACGCCGATATTGCGCACCCAGGGGCGAAGTCCCGCCGTTCGCGGCCCGCCGGGCGCCATCGAGCCGAAGACCCAGAGCAGCATAGAAGCCGCAAGGCAGGCGGCACCCACCAGCATGAAGGTCGCCTCGACCGAGAGCCCCACCTGCCGCAGCATGAGATTGAGAATGACCGGGCCGCCACCGATGCCCGCCATCTGGAAGGCGCCGAAGCGGGTAAACCAGAAGCCGCGATCGGCATCGGTAACCCGCTCGGACAGCGCCATCGGCGCGCCGATATAAAACATTCCCCAGCCAAGCCCGATGAAGAAACCTGAGACCAGCGGCAGACCAAGGCCGCCGCCCGCCGCAAAGGCGAGCAGCAGGAAGCCGAAGGCGACGGAGCAGGTGGCGATAGCGCTCATCCGCGCGGCATCGATCCGCCCCGACAGCCAGCCGACCAGCGGCACGCCGGTAAAAGTGCCGGCCATCGCCGCACCCAGCGTCAGCCCGGTATCGACATCGCTGCCGCCATGGGCGCGGTAATAGGCCGAAAACAGGAAGGTGGCGCCATAGCCTGCCGCAGCAAGCATGGTGCCGGTGAAGAGAAAAGGGGCGGCGGAAGGGCGCATCGGCATGTCCGGACAGTTATTGAAAGTGGTCCGATAAAAAGGAATAATGGCAAACATATCCAGAGCCACTTCGAGTCCGCCATGCAAGCCACTTTGCCCCGCCAGACCAGCGCCCGCACACTCCGCCGCGAAAGTGCTGCGGCCGGTTTCTTGCCTGATATCGATACGTCCTCGCCGGTTCCGGCAGTCCGCCAGCTTTACCTGCAGCTGCGCGATGCCATCGTCGCGGGAACGCTGCAGCCGGACCACCGGCTGCCCTCGACGCGGACCGCATCCTTGGAATGGTCGCTGTCGCGCGGGCTGATCGCCGAGGCCTATGAGCTGCTGATCGCCGAAGGCTATGCGGAGGGACGGCATGGCTCGGGCACCTACGTCGCCTCCGGCCTGCCGCCGATGCCCTCAGGCAGCCGCAGCGCCCGCGAGATGGCCGACAACAGCGCCAGGCGCGGCATCTCCACCGCCGCGCGGCTGGCGATGCGCACCGATCTGGCACCGCCCGCCCAGGTCGCCTTCGCCACCGGCCGGGTGATCCACGACGCGCGCACCGCCGGTCTGCTGAAGCGGCTTGCCCATCGCCATATCGATTATGCCAGCGACCGCTACCGAGATCCGCAGGGCGAGCTCTCGCTGAGACAGGCAGTGTCGGCCCATCTCGCCGCCTCGCGCGGCGTGCGCTGCCATCCCGGCCAGATCTTCATCACATCAGGCACCCAGCAGGCGCTGGATTTCGCCATCCGCGTTCTCGTTTCCCCCGGCGAAACCGTGATGATCGAAGATCCCTGCTATCCGCCGGCACGGCTCGCTTTTCTGTTGAACGGTGCTGCGATATCCGGCCTGCCGGTCGATGGCGAAGGGCTGATCACCGAGAAACTGTCTCTCTACGATGGCCAGCCGCCGGCGGCGATCTACGTCACGCCGTCGCATCAATATCCCTCAGGCTCGGCCCTGCCGCTGGCGAGGCGTCTGGAATTGTTGGCCTTCGCCCAGGCCCGCGGCAGCTGGATCATCGAAGACGATTACGACAGCGAGTTCCGCTATGACGGCCACCCGATCGCCTCGCTGCAAGGGCTCGATGCGACGCGCCGGGTGATCTATGCCGGCACGTTCAGCAAGGCGCTGCTGCCGGGCTTCCGCGTCGGCTATCTGATCGTGCCGGACGATCTCGTCCCCGCCTTCCGGGCCGTCCGCCCGATCATCGACCGCTTCCCGGCGCCGCTCCACCAGCTGGTCGTCGCCGATTTCCTCAACGAGGGCTATTTTCCCGCCCATCTGCGCCGCCTGCGCGAAAGCCACCGCGCCGCCCGCGACAATCTCGCGTTCCTGCTGAAGGCGCGGCTCTCCGATCACCTGATCGCCCCGGTCCCCGAACAGGGCATCCACTTCACCGTCTCCAGCACCGGCACATGGCGCGATGACCGCGCGCTGGCCGAGGCCGCGCTCAAGGGTGGCGTGGTCGTCATCCCCGTTTCGCCGATGCACATCTCCGCCTCGCCGGAACCGCGGCTGCTGCTGGGCTTTTCGGGGCTGACGGCGGAGGAGGCGGATGTGGCAGTGGGGAGGCTGGGGAGGGTGTTGGAGACGGTGGCGGGGTAAAATTAGCAGCATTTCGCGGTGGCGGCCGGGCTCGACAGCGAGGCGTCAACTCTCTTTCGCGTTGACAAGGCACAGCGCTCCGGGCGACTGAAGAGCACCTCAAAGTTCAACCGGTGTTTTCATGCTGCCCTCGCATTCTCTTGGCGAGCGCATCGTTGTGCTCGGCCCCTCCAATGCGGGAAAGTCAACTCTGGCGGTTGCCCTGTCAGCAAAACTCGGCATCCCCGCCATTCACCTCGACCAGCTTCATCATCTACCGAACACCGATTGGCAGCCGCGCCCGGAGCCGGAATTCGCCGCGCTGCATGATGCGGCAATTCTTGGGGAGCGCTGGATCATGGAGGGCAATTATACGCGCCTCATGCCGCAGCGCTTTGCACGCGCCACCGGGGCCATCTTGATCACCTCGAACCACTGGCGCCGCTTCGCCCGCTACCTCAGGCGCACGCTTGTCAATCGCGCCGGGCGCGCTGGCCATCTTGAAGGCGCGAAGGACAGCCTCAAATGGGAAATGGTTCATTGGATTCTGGTCAAGACCCGCGATAGCGGCGCGCGATATTCAAGAATGCTCGAGACATCGAGCCTGCCGGTGATCGAATGCCGCACCGCCGGAGCGCTTAATGATCTTTACCGCCAGTGGGATCTGCCCCCGCGCCGCTAGGCCGCTCAGTGGTATGTCGCAGTGGCAGGGGCAAGTACGCTCGTCAGAAAATCCCGGAGAACGGGGGTCAGCTGTTCGAGGGGGATCTGATGCCCGCATTCGAACCGGTGCAGCGCCGCGGGCACCCGCGCCTGCGAAAGCGCGGCCGCGAACGTCTCGGCCTGCTCGATCGGCGCCCGGTCGTCGTATTGGCCATGCAGAAGCAATGTTTCAGCGCGAATCTCGTGTGCGTAATAAAGCGCGGAGCGCTCCAGGAACGCCTCGTCCGAAGTGCCAGCTTCCCGGATGATCGCCTGCTGCAGGCCCGGAGCGCTGTTTTGGTAGGCTTCTTTGAGATCGTAGACGCCGCCCGACAGGATGAGCGCCCTCAGGTCGGCCACCTGCGCTGCGACCATCGCAGACGCAACAGCGCCGCGGCTGTTGCCATAGAGGACGATGCGGGCCGGATCGACGGCCGGTTGCGCCTTGAGGAAGTCGAGGGCGGCGATAATCGCCCGCTGGGTCGCCGGTCCGCAGAAATCCGCCGGTCCTTCCGATGCGCCGAAGCCCGGCTGCGATACGGACGCCGCCGTCACGTTCAGGCGTGAGGAGAATCGCAGCAGCGTTCCGTTGTCGGCTGCCTCCTTGGCCCCCAGCAGCATTCCGCCCTGATTGCCGTGGACGAAAAGGATGGCTCCCATCGGCGCGCCACCCGTTCTTTCCGCCTGGAAAAGCTCGACGGAGGCGCCGTCGCCACGATCGATCACATGCCGCTCTACCGCCGCCATCCCTTCACCTGTCCCGCCAGATACGTTCAAAATTTCTTCTTCAGGAAATATCGCGCGATTGCGTTGCCGTCGCCTTCGAGTTCGCCGAATAGCGTATAGCCGAGCTTCTCGTAAAATGGCCGTGCCTGGAATTCGAACGTATCAAGCCACACACCGGCGTATCCGCGCGCCTTGGCGATGGCCTCGGCTTCGGCAAGAAGCTTGGTGCCGAGACCTCTGCCGCGATATTCTGCCGGGACCACAACCAGCTTGATGAACGCCCAACCGTAGTCTCCGACGCCGTAGAGACCGCCGCACACACCATTCGTCTCCGGGTCTCGCAATGCGACGGCAAAATCCGGATCTGCGTCGGCGATACCCGCCGCATCGATGTTGAAAGCATCCAGGGCAGCTTCGATAGCTTGCCGAATTTCGATCGGCGGGCTTGCGGCGATAATCTCGAGAATGGGCTCCATACGCGGTCCGTGGTGTCCATGGTTGATAGGCTGAGGCGTATTGGTCAGTTTCCGCACACAATGCCCTCGGCTCCCAGAAAATCAACCAGAAGTTTCCAAACGTGTCCGCTCAGCCACACCCGCGCACCCACCCTTCTCCCCCAAGGAACCGAATCCCCCAATCCGCGTTGTCGTCGCGAAGCGCTGGGCTTTCGGGGAACATGGGATATGGGCATCGCCAACGGCATCAAGAAGCATGCGAAGAAGATCGCCATCGGCGAGCGGCGCACCAGCGCCTGGGCCGAAAAACTTTCGGCCGCCACCGAAGAGATGCAGCAGGCGCCGGTGCGCCGCGTCGAGAAGGATGGTCTCGATGTCAGCATGGCCTGGGCGATCATCGGCATCTTCGGCATTCTCGGGCTTGCCGCCGTCTACCAGATGTCACTGATCCTGATCCCGCTGACGCTCGCCATCGTCGTCGGCATGATCTTGGGCATGCTCGCCGAAAAGCTGAGCAAGCTCGGCGTGCCCCGCATCACCAATGCGGTAATCCTGTCGAGCGCGGTGGCGCTTGTCATCTTCCTGGTTGCCAATGCACTGGCCGGGCCGGTCGGCACCCTGATGAACGAGGGGCCCGCCTTCGTCGAGAAGACGATCGACAGGCTGATGCCCTATCTCGAGAAAGTCCGCTGGCTGCATATCACGCCCGAGACCTTCCAGAGCGGCCCGATGTCGGCAGACAAGCTGCTCGAAAACACAGGAAACGTCCTGCATGTCGTCACCGCGAACCTGACGCCGGCGCTGGTGCAGGGGCTGATCTTCTTTGCCGCGCTACTGCTCTTCCTCGTCGGCCGCGTCAACCTGCGCAAGACGATCATCATGACCTTTCGCAGCCGGCCGCAGCGCCTTGCCGCCATCCGCGTCATCAGCTCGGTCGAGCAGGTGCTCGGCTTCTATTTCGCCACCGCCGCCATCATCTATGCCGGCCTCGGGGTGATCATGACGGTGATCGCCTGGGCGGGCGGGCTGTCGGTCCCCATCCTCTGGGGCTTCTTCGCCTTCCTCTCCAGCTTCATTCCCTATCTCGGCATCACCATGATGACCTTCGCCATCGCCGTTGCTGGTATCCTGACCCATGACAGCATGCTGTTCGCGCTGCTGCCGGCGGCCGCCTTCTTCATCGTCCACCTGTTGATGGAAAATCTGATCTTCCCTGCGGTGATGGGCCGCCGCCTCGAGATCAATCCCTTCGTCGTCTTCCTCGCCATCATCTTCTGGACCTGGATGTGGGGAGCTGTCGGCGCCATGCTGGCGCTGCCGCTGTCGCTGATCGTCATGACCATCGTCGATGAGCTGTTCATCGAAGAGCGCGTCACGCCGCAGCTGCCGAAGTGAAGGGGAGACGATGATGGCAAACGGCATCGAATTCGACCCTGCAAGCCAGGACGATCTGCGCAGCGGCCGCAGCCCGTGGGGCAGGGGCGGGCGCCGCCCGGCCTTTGAGCCGCTGACACAGAGTTTCAAAGCCGATGCGCTGGTCATCGGCGGCGGCATCACCGGCGCGCTGGCGGCCGAGCATCTGACGGCCCGCGGCCTGTCGGTCGTCGTCATCGACAAGGAAGAGCCTGGACTAGGCTCCACGGCGGCAAGTACCGCCATGCTGCAATGGGAAATCGACAGCACGCTTTCGGAACTCGAGCACTATTACGGTTTCGAGCGGGCGGCCCGCATGTATCGCCGCAGCGCGGCTGCCGTCTCCGGCCTTGCCAAGCTCGTCGCCACCCATGCGCTGCCCTGCCAGTTCCAGCCGCGGCAGACGCTGTTTCTGGCACAGAACCACGAGAGCGCCCGCGATCTTTACGAGGAGCGCCAGCTACGCCGCCGCGCCGGTCTTCCGGGCGTCTATCTGGAACATTGCGATCTCCTGACCCAGTTCGAACTCGACCGCGATGGGGCGATCCTGTCGCCGGGCTCCGCCGAGGCCGACCCGCTGCTGCTGGCCTGGAGCCTCCTCGATATCGCCATCGCCCGCGGCGCCATGCTGGTGAAGGGCACCGTGGAGCGGCTGCATAGCGAAGGCGGCAAGGTGACGGCCGAGCTCGACGGCCCCTTCGTCATCGAGGCCGATACCGCGGTGCTGGCGACGGGTTATACGATGCCTGGCATCGACATGCCGAAGCTGCATCGCAGCACCTCAAGCTTCGCGATCGCCACCGTGCCGCAGGATCCGGCAACCCTCTGGCGTGGAGAAACGCTGATCTGGGAGGATGCCGACCCCTATCTCTACATGCGCACCACGGCGGACCACCGCATCGTTGCCGGCGGCGAGGACGACGCCACCACCGATCCCGACCGGCGCGATGCCAAGCTCGCTGCAAAGGCGCAGGCGATCCGCGAGAAGATGAAGCGGCTCTGGCCGCAGGCCAATGCGGAAATCGCCACCGCCTGGTGCGGCACCTTCGGTGAGACCGCCGATGGCCTGCCGCTGATCGGCCCGGTGCCCCGCATGCCGAATGTCTACGCCGCCTACGGCTACGGCGGCAACGGCATCACCTTCTCCTTCCTCGCCGCCCAGATGGTCGGCGCCATGGTGGCGGGTATCCACCGCGACTGGTTCGACGACTACGCGCTCGACCGCGACGGGCCCGGATTCCGGGATGTCAGGGCTGGGGAGCGTGGGGTGGAGACGGTGCTGCGGTAGGAGCGGGCGTTGTGCTCGGGGCTTGCAGGTCTCAACGCCGTTGGAAGACCTCAACGACTAATTCGTCGTCTTGTCATCCCCAAGCCCCTCGGCATCCTCCAGCCGCACGAACTCCACGCCCTTCGCCTTCAAATCGACGATCGCCTTGGCGACCCCGGCACCGGCGGCATGCGTCGGCTGGTTGATATGCGAGATCACCACGTCGCCGTCCTTGGCGGAGCTGATCCGCTTTTCGGTAATCGCCGTTCCCAGTAGCGAGCCGCCGTCGCCATTTACCGAGTAGCCAGCGATCTTGTAGCCCATGGCGCGGATCTGGGCGATTGCGGAGAGATCGTATTTCGCCGTGGAGCCGCGGAACCAATGCGGCGCGGCAATGCCTGCTGCCAGCATCGCGTCGGCGCCACCCTGCACCTCCTGATGCACCGCTTCGGGAGATCCGGCCGCGGCAATGCCATAGATCAGCGCCGGTTTGTCGACGGCCGGAATATGATTCTGGCCGTGGTTCTCGAGTTCGAAGAGATCGGGGTTTTGCAGGAAGATCGAAAGCGCCTGCGGATTGTGCTTCAGCCAGCGTGCGGTGACGAAGATCGTCGCCGGAATGCGTTCGGAAACCAGCGTCGAGATGATCCGGTCATCCGCCTTGCCCATGCAGGCATCGAAGGTCAGCGCGATCCGCGGACGCCCGGGAACCCCTGAGCGCACCACATGCAGCTGCGGCTCGACAAGCTTCGGCCCCTTGGGTTTCGCCACCGGCGCGGCGGCGGCAGGTGCGGCGGGCAGAGCCGGAAGCTCGGCCGCAGAGGCAACGGAAAGGCAGGCTGCAAGCAGCGGAGCGGCGAGAAGAATGCGGATCATGGGAACTGTTTTCAACGATATCGATGAAGGAATTCTAAGCCTTTGGGCAGAAGGCGGCGATGCGGCCTCTTGCCGCTCGTCTCTTCCGGCCGTGCCTATAGCCGGAAATCCGCGCCCTGCCATCCCCGGCTTCACGAAGTTTTACCGCCTACTGCCTTAGTGTCGGTTGCGCCGCTCTCTGTTCGATGCGAGCATTGCTGCCGATGAAAAACGGGTGTGCATGATGGCCGAGTTCAACGGGATCCGCTGGGCTTACGACAAATACGAACTAATCGCCGACGGCATCGTCCACGGTGTCGGGCTGGCGCTGGCGCTGGTCGGCGCCACCGTGTTGATTTTCTATGCGACGCTGTGGAGCAGCCATGGCGAGCTGGCCGCCGCCTGGGTCTATGGCGTCGGTCTGGTCATGACCATCGGCATCTCCTTCACCTACAATGCCTGGCCGGTGTCGCGCACCAAATGGTTCCTGCGCCGCTTCGATCATTCGTCGATCTTCGTGCTGATCGCCGCCACCTACACGCCGTTCCTCGAAAAGGGCTCCGACGATCCGCTGCTCTTTGCCATGCTGATCGGCATCTGGGTGGTCGCCATCGCCGGGATCGTGCTGAAATGCGTCTTTCCCGGGCGCTATGACCGGCTGGCGATCCTGCTCTATCTGGCGATGGGCTGGAGCGGCGTGCTGGTTGCCGAACCTGTCGCCTCGCGCATTCCCTTCGCCTCGATGCTCCTGATCGTCATCGGCGGCCTGATCTATTCGGCGGGCGTCATCTTCCATGTCTGGGAAAAGCTGCGCTTCCAGAACGCCATCTGGCACGGCTTCGTCGTTGCCGCGGCCGCCGTACACTACTCGGCCGTGCTCACCTGCTTCAGCATGAGCGCTTCCAATCTCTGATCAGCGGCAGTGCGGCGGGCCCGAAAGCGTCTTGACCAGATGGGCAACCTTAGGGTCGTAGAGCTTCGCCTGCGCCTTCGGATATTCGAGCGTGAAATAGCCGCCGGCGCCCTGGCAGAGCGAGACCGCCCGCACATAGAGGATGCGGTCCTTGCGGGTGCCTGAATAGCTCATCCAGTCCTTGGCCGATTTCTCGTAGGTGATCGTCCAGCCCTCGTCCTTTTCCGATTGCTTCCGGTTGGCGACATCTTCGCCGAGCGTACCCTCGGTCACGGTGGAGCCGAACACCAGCAAGGTCGCCTTGCCATCCTTCGATTGCAGCGTGATGCCATCGCCATTGTCAGCCTCGCTGACGGTGCGGAAATCGCCGGGCAGATCGATGACATAGCCAAAGCGCGGATTGGCATAGGGCTTCCAGCCGTCGGCAAGGGCGGGCGCCGCTGCAAGGAGCAGCGGAAGAAGGAAGAATAGACGCATGAAGGCTCCCTCAGAGATCGCCGCAGACTAGCGCAAACCGCAATCCCGGTCGCGGCAAATCTCCGGGTTTACATCCCCGGAATGCCAGCGTATCGGTCCTGCAATATCCGCCGGAATGGAACATGATATGACCGACGCCGTCACCCTTCGCGACGCCACCGAAGCCGACCTTGCTGCGATCCGCGACATCTACAACCACGCGGTCGAGCACACGACGGCGATCTGGAACGAGACGGTCGTCGATCTCGAAAACCGCGTCGAATGGTTCAATGCCCGCAAGGCGAGAGGTTTTCCGGTGCTGGTCGCGGAACGCAACGGCGAGATCGCCGGCTACGCCTCCTATGGCGACTGGCGCGCCTTCGACGGTTTCCGCCACACGGTCGAGCATTCCGTCTATGTCGAGAAAGACAATCAGGGCGCGGGCATCGGCAAGCTGTTGATGCAGGCGCTGATCAAGCGCGCCTCCGAAAACGGCATCCACGTGATGATTGCCGGGATCGAGGCCAACAACACCGCCTCGATCGCCCTCCACGAAAAGCTCGGCTTCCGCAACGGCGGCACCTTCAGGGAAGTCGGCAAGAAGTTCGGCCGCTGGCTGGATTTGACGTTTATGGAGTTGCGGGTGCCGGAGTGAGTCCGAAAAAGACCGATTAGACGGTTTTTCTAACCTTGCCGCGTCATCCACGTCAGTAGAACAGCCGCAGCGCTCGTCGTCGAGCGCCTGCGCCGCTGATCACTCCGGCTCGAACACCATCGCATGCCCATTGATGCAATACCGCAGCCCTGTCGGTGGCGGGCCGTCGGGGAAGACGTGGCCGAGATGGGCATCGCAATTGGCGCAACGGATTTCGGTGCGCACCATGCCATAGGACGTATCGCGATACTCGGTCACCGCTTCAGGCGAAACCGCCTCGAAATAGCTCGGCCAGCCGCATCCGGCGTCGAATTTGGTATCGGAGCGGAACAGCGGCTCATTACAGCAGATGCAGCGGTAGAGGCCGGTCTCGAAACGATCCCAATAGGGGCCGGTAAAGGCGCGTTCGGTGCCGTGCTGCCGCGTGATGCGGTATTGCTCCGGCGTCAGCTGCGCTTTCCATTCGTCGTCGGTCTTGTCGATCTTCAAACTGTCGGTGTCGGACATGGGGGCTTGCTCCTTCGGCGCCGGAGAAGACAAATTTCGACCTGCGGAATGTGGATCGGAAATCGGGCCGGATCAAGAGTAGCCTGAAAAGCTTAGTCCCTATTGCAGGTTTGCGGCTGGCCGCTCCAGCGCCTATTCTACCGGGTAACGGCGCAACAGGGGGATCTGGAGGTGCTGACCGTTATCTTCGTCATTGCCTATGCTGGCGCCGCTGCGCTCTGCATGGCCGCCACCTCGCTGGAGGGCTGGGTGAACCATGACGGCTTTGGCCCCTGGCGGATCGCCGGGCTGGCCGCCTGCCTGTTCTGGCCGCTGGTTCTTCTGTTGCCGCTGATCCATACCGCTGCCGGGCCGCGCTTTGCCTGTGCACCCATCCCGAAAAGGCTTGAGACCCGCCGCCGATTGACCTAAATCTTGGCGACGCACCCGGTTTTTCCGGAATTTTCTAGGTTCTGGCAAGGGGAGGGCGCATGGGCGATGTCACGGCTTTGACATTCCTTGCCTTGTGCCTGCCGCTCATCGGCGCTGCCGCCGCACCGCTTGCCGTCCGCATCTTCGGCGCCAAAGCCGCCTGGCCGCTGGCGCTCTTTCCGCTGCTCGCCTTCCTGCATTTCACCCGCTTTCTGCCCGAAATCGCCGCCGGCGAAGTCGCGACCGGCGGCTATGTCTGGGTGCCGAGCTACAATCTCAGCTTCTCCTGGTTCCTGGATGGCCTGTCGCTCACCTTCGCCCTCCTGATCACAGGCATCGGCACGCTGATCGTGCTTTATGCCGGGGGATACCTGAAGGGCCATAGAGATCAGGGCCGATTCTTTTCCTTCATCTTCCTGTTCATGGGCTCGATGCTGGGTCTCGTCGTGTCCGACAGCTTCCTGATGCTCTTCATCTTCTGGGAGCTGACCTCGATCACCTCTTTCCTGTTGATCGGCTTCGACCACGAGCGCGAGGCAGCCCGGCGCGCGGCGCTTCAGGCGCTCGTCGTCACCGGCGGCGGCGGGCTCTGCCTGCTGGCGGGGCTGCTGTTCATCTGGAACATCACCGGCGTCACCCAGCTGTCGCTGATCATGGAAGCCGGCGATCTGATGCGCCAGAGCCCGTTCTATCTGGCAACGCTGCTCCTCGTGCTTGGCGGCGCCTTCACCAAGTCGGCGCAGTTTCCGTTTCACTTCTGGCTGCCGAATGCCATGGAGGCGCCGACCCCGGTTTCGGCCTACCTGCACTCGGCAACCATGGTGAAGGCAGGCGTCTATCTGCTGCTCCGCCTCCATCCGCTGCTGGGTGAAACGCCCGCCTGGGAAATCCTGCTGCCGTTCTTCGGCGGCATGACGCTGGTCACCGGATCGGCGCTCGCCATACGCCAGACCGATCTGAAGCTGAAGCTCGCCTATACGACGGTCGCCTCGCTCGGCCTCCTGGTGCTGCTCACCGGTTTTGGTTCGGAATATGCGATCGAGGCGGCGGTGCTCTATCTGGTCGCCCATTCGCTGTTCAAGGGCGCGCTGTTCATGGTCGCCGGCATTCTCGATCACGAGACCGGCACCCGCGATGTCACCCGCCTCAGCGGTCTCGGACCGGCCATGCCGCTCACCTGCGCCGCAGCCCTTGCCGCCGCGATTTCGATGGCCGGTCTGCCGCCCTTCTTCGGCTTCCTCGCCAAGGAGGAGATCTATGCCGCCCTGGCGCTCGGCGATCTGCGCTCCATCGTCTTCACCTCGGTTGCGATCTTCGGCAATGTGCTGATGTTTGCGATTGCCTTCGCCGTCGGCCTCAAGCCGTTCATCGGCACGCCCGTTACCACGCCGAAGATCGCCCACGAGGCGCCGTTGCTGCTCTGGCTCGGCCCGGCGCTTCTGGCGCTGCTCGGCCTTGCCGCGGCCATCTTCGCGCCCGCCGTTCATCGCTACATCTCCATCCCCATGGCCTCCGCGATCGAGCACCGGCCGGTGGAGGTCACCATCTCGCTGCTGCCGCATATCGGCGTGCCGCTGCTTTTGTCGGTGGTCACCATCGCGCTCGGCATCGTTATCTATTGGCAGCTCGACCGCTGCCGCCGATGGACGGATGCCTTCTTCCGCGCTGCCGGGCCGGGGCCGGACTGGTATTTCGATCTCTTCATCTCGGGCCTTGTGCGCCTCTCGCATCGCGTCACCCGGCTGCTGCAGCCGGGAAAGCTCGAAATCTACGTCACCACCACCTTCGTGCTGCTGGCGGCGATCTTGCTGGTGCCGCTCTATGTCTATGGCGAGTGGCCACAGGCGATCGTCTGGCCGCGCGATGTGCGCCTTTATGAATGGGCGGTGTTCTTTCTTGCTGCAGCGGGGCTCGGCGCCGTGCTGGTGGCGCGCGACCGGCTGACGGCGATTGCCGCGCTCGGCATCCAGGGCCTCTCCGTGGCGCTGATCTTCCTGCTGTTCGGCGCCCCTGACCTTGCCTTCACACAGTTCATGGTCGAGACATTGAGTGTCGTCATCCTGGCGCTGGTGATGACCCGGCTCAGGCTCTCACCCGCCGACCGGCGCCCGCCCGGCCAGCGTTTTGCCGATGCGGCGATCGCGCTTGCCTGCGGTGCGGGGCTGACGCTGCTGCTTATCCGCGCCACGTCTGGGCCGTTCGATGCAACGCTTTCCGATTTCTTCAACACCTATTCGAAGACCATCGCCCACGGCGCCAATGTCGTGAACGTCATCATCGTCGATTTCCGCGGCACCGACACGCTGGGCGAAATCGCCGTCGTCGCCGTCGCCGCCCTGGCGATCATCGCCCTGATCGGCATGCGGGCAGGCGGCGTCCGGCCACTGCCGAAGCGGCCGGGGAGGGAGACGTGATGGTGACCCAGGCTCTTCCCTTCTCCCCTCGGGGAGAAGGTGGCCCGAAGGGCCGGATGAGGGGGCTACACGGTAAGGCCGTGCCCAGCTTCATTAATCGCTTCGAGCCCGCGGCCCCCTCATCCCCGGCGCAACAAGTTGCGCCTGACCTGCCGGGCACCTTCTCCCCGCGGGGGAGAAGGGAAGGCGAGGCCGCCCACCCATGAACACCCTGATCTTCCGCGCCATCGCCCCCTTCCTCACGGCCCTGATGCTGCTCTTTTCCGTCTTCATCCTACTGCGCGGCCACAACGAGCCCGGCGGCGGTTTCATCGGCGGGTTGATCGCGGCTTCCGCGCTGGCGATCTATGGCATCGCCAATGGCGTGCCGGCCGTGCGCCGCGCCATCCGTATCCACCCGCTGGCAATCGCCGGTGCCGGACTGCTGATGTCCACGGCCGCCGGATTGCTGTCGATCATATCAGGCGTCCCCTTCATGACCGGGCTCTGGATCTATCCAACCATCCTCGGTCTGGAAGTGCCGCTCTCCTCGGTCATGCTCTTCGATATCGGCGTCTATTTCGTCGTGCTCGGCGCCATCACCGCCATTGCTTTGGCGCTGGAAGAAAGGGAGGACGACTGATGGAGCCGCTTGTCGCCATTCTTTCGGGCCTGTTCTTCTCGGCCGCGATCTATCTGATGCTGTCGAAATTCTCGATCCGCATCATGCTCGGCATCGCCATCCTCGGAAACGGCGTCAACCTATTGCTCTTCACCGCCGGCCGCCTGACCCGCGAGGTGCCGCCGATCATCGCCGCCGGTCTCGACACGCTGCCCGCGGGTGCCGCCAACCCGCTGCCGCAGGCCCTCATCCTGACGGCGATCGTCATCTCCTTCTCCTTCCTCGCCTTCCTGCTGGTGCTGACCTACCGCGCCTACCAGGACACCGGCACCGACAATACCGACGAGATGCGGATGGCCGAGCCGCGCGACGAGCCGGTTCCGCCGGTGGGGTATTGAGGATGGGTGTTGTGCGCGTGGCTACCCCCCTCTGCCCTGCCGGGCATCTCCCCCTCAAGGGGGGAGATTGGCTGGCTGCATCCGCTCGTGCCTCTCTCAGCGAGCCGAAATTGGCGATGTCGCTTGAAGATGAGATGGGGAGCCCACCACTCGTGTTCTCCCCCCTTGAGGGGGAGATGCCCGGCAGGGCAGAGGGGGGTACCCCACCCGTAACGCCCACAGCTGAGGCCGCCACCACACCCTCGACACTCAAGGGAGCCACTACCTAGATGGCCACCCCCACCACCAGCCTCGACCTCTCCACCGCCATGCTCACCGCCCCCGTGCCGGCCGGTCACTGGCTGGTCATTCTCCCGGTCGCGCTCTGCATCGTCCTCGGCGCCCTGCTGCTGACGCTGCGCTCCCGCATCCATCTCCATGCCCCGATCGCCATCGCCGGCCTGACGGCTCTCGTCGTCATCGATGCACTGCTCCTGCAGAAGGTCATCGTCGAAGGCCCGGTCACCATGGTGATGGGCCGCTGGCTGCCGCCCTTCGGCATTGCCTTCACCGCCGATCTCTTCGGCGTGCTGATGGCGCTGGCCGGGGCGATCGCGGCGCTGGCGGCAAGTGTCTATGCGCTGTCCGATACCGATGCCGGGCACCGCCGCTTCGGCTTCTTCCCGCTGCTGCTTCTGCTCATGGCCGGGGTCAGCGGCGCCTTCCTGACCGGCGACGTCTTCAATCTCTACGTCTGGTTCGAGGTGCTGCTGATCTCCTCCTTCGGCCTGCTGATCCTGGGTTCCGAGCCCAGGCAGATCGACGGGGCGATGAAATATGCGGTGCTGAACCTCATCGCCACCACGCTGTTCCTCGTGGCCGTCGGCTATCTCTATGCCATCTTCGGCACGCTCAACATGGCCGATATCGCCGAAAAGGCCGCCGGCCTGCGCGACGGCGCGCCGCTGATGACGCTGGCAGCTCTTTTCCTGTTTGCCTTCGCCATGAAGGCCGCCGCCTTTCCAGTCAATTTCTGGCTGCCTGCCTCCTATCACACGCCGCGAACCGTCGTGTCGGCGCTGTTTGCCGGCCTGCTCACCAAGGTCGGCATCTACGCGCTGATCCGCGTGATGATCATGCTGATGCCGGTCGAGCGCGAGGAGCTCAGCCTGCTGATCGCCATTCTCGGTTCCGCCACCGTCCTGTCGGGTGCGCTGGGGGCGCTGGCCGAGAGCGATATCCGCCGCGTGCTTGGTTATACCGTCATCTCCGGCATCGGCAGCATGCTGATCGGCATCTCGATCGGCACGCCGGGTGGCGTCAGCGGCGCGATCTTCTATGCGCTGCAGTCGATCGTGCTGATGACCGCGCTCTATCTGGCAGCCGGTATTGCCGGGCGCCTCGGCGGCGGCTTCTCGCTGGTATCGCTCGGCGGCCTCTACCGGGCAAACGGCTGGTTCGCCGCGGTCTCGCTGATGCTGTTCTTCGCCGCGTCCGGCCTGCCGCCCTTTTCCGGATTCTGGCCGAAGCTGATGCTGGTCAAGGCCTCGCTCGATGTCGGCGCTTGGTGGCTGGCGGCAGCCTTGCTGACCGGCGGCTTCCTGTCGACGATCTGCTTCGGCCGCCTCTTCCTGCTCGCCTACTGGCGTCCGGCAGCGGCGCCGGCCGCGCCGGTGGCGATCGGCTGGTCCGCCGCCGCGCCGCTGATTGCGCTGACGGCGCTCGTCACGCTCTTCGGCGTGCTGCCGGAGCAGCTGCTGTCGCTGACGCAGCAGGCCGCCGAAAACCTTGCCGATCCGACCGCCTATATCCATTCGGTCTTCCCGGAGGCTCGCACACCATGATCGCCTTCGTCTTCAACCTGCTGCTCGCCATTGCCTGGGCCGCCGTATCGGGCAGCGCTTCGCTGCACAATCTGCTGCTCGGCTTCGTGCTCGGCGCTGCCGTTCTCTCCGTTGTCCGCGAACCCTTCGGCGGCAGCGGCTATCTGCGCCGCTTCCGGCTGGTTCTGTCGCTGGCTCTGCTCTTCCTGCGGGAGCTCGCACTGTCCGCCTCGGCGGTGGCGCTGACGGTACTGCGGCCGAAGATGCGGATACAGCCCGGGATCTTCGCCTTTCCGCTGACCGTCGATCGCGATTTCGAGATCACCCTGCTCGCCAACCTGATTACGCTGACGCCCGGCACGCTCTCGGTCGATGTCAGCGACGACCGCAAGACGCTCTATGTCCATGCGCTCGACTGTTCCGATCCGAAGGTGGCCCGCAAGGCGATTGCCGAAGGCTTCGAGCGCAAGATCATGGAGGCCTTCCGGTGATCGAGCCCGCCGTCATCATCCAGCTTGCAGCCGATGCGGCACTGGCCGTGCTTGGTCTGTCATTGCTGCTGACCGCCTGGCGCATCGCCGCCGGGCCGACCCTGCCGGACAGGATCGCCGGTCTCGACATGCTGACCGGCATCGCCATCGGCTTCATCGCCGTGGTCGCGGCCAAGACCGGCTTCGCGCTCTATATCGACATCGCCGTCTCGCTCGGCCTCGTCGGCTTCCTGGCGACCGTCGCCTTTGCCCGCTTCGTGCTGTCGAGGGGAATGCCGGCGGGGCAACCGGAGCCGGACGCGGTTCCGAAGCAGGGCAAGGCCGCAAAACCGAAGACAAAAGTGAAAGCCGCCAAACCGGGGAGGGCGCGGTGATGGATTATGTCGTCGCAATCATCGTTGCCGTCCTGATGCTGGCAGGCGCATTCTTCACGATGGCTGCGGCCATCGGCGTGCTGCGGCTGCCTGACGTCTATTGCCGCATGCACGCCGCCTCCAAGGCCGGCACGGTCGGTGCCAGCCTCCTGCTGCTCGCTGCCGGGGTCCATTCCGGGGATTTATCAATTTTTACGCGAGCTGTGGCCGGGATAGCCTTTCTGCTTCTGACCGCTCCGGTTGCTGCGCATCTGCTTGCGAGGGCCGCACATGCCACCGGACATGCTTTGTCGGTATTTTCCGTACGTGACGATATGCGCAAACGATGAGAGTATAAAATACAGGGCTTTAAGCAATTTTACGCAAATTTTGTCTCTGCTTATGGACTAAAGTCGGATGCTTGCTTGCAAAATCTTAATGTCGGCCAATTTTTTACGTAGAGATCACGCAAATAAGAATTGGACTTTCGGTCAAACGATGCTAATTGAATTGCAAGTAGAGTTCTGATTTCGAATTAGAATCGTTTCGCTTTTTCCATCCTTAACGTTGATATCCAATGTCTAATTAAGGCTGCGGTCGAAGAGTGCGACGTATGATTCGGATTCAGGCAGTATTGGGACAGATTTCGGCGGCAAGAATCTAGGGGTGGATTCGCGTTTTAGGACATGCTGCTGTAAGCTGGACTTCTACTGTTAGCCTCTACGAAGGCGATCTTGTGCTTTTTGGCACAAAGATCATCCACGCATGCGAACAGGAGATATAAAATATGACGGATACCGCGACCGGCACTGGGCCGGAATTGCTGGTAGAGCTGACGGCCGACATCGTGGCGGCCTATGTCAGCAATCATGTAGTCCCGGTCACCGACTTGGCCAATCTGATTTCCGACGTGCATTCCGCCCTCAGCAACACGTCCGTACCACAGCCCGCCGCAGCGATCGTAGAAAAGCAGAAGCCTGCTGTTTCTGTCCGCAAGTCCGTTCAGGACGAGCAGATCACCTGCCTGGAATGCGGTGGCAACTTCAAGTCCCTGAAGCGCCACCTGATGACCCATCACAGTCTCTCGCCGGAAGAATACCGCGAGAAGTGGGATCTTCCCGCCGACTACCCGATGGTCGCTCCCGCCTATGCCGAAGCGCGCTCGCGCCTTGCCAAGGAAATGGGTCTCGGCCAGCGCCGCAAGCGCGGCCGCGGCTGAAAAGCGCGCAGTCGATGTCAAGAGCCGGGCTTTGCGCCCGGCTTTTTTGTTTTGCGGCTATGACGGGACGGCGGCGGCCTGATCGGCCGGGCGGCGGCCGCGCAGCAAAAGCAGCATGCCGATGGCGCAAAGCGAGCAGAACAGGCACAGGGCCAGCACCGCGCCATTGCCATACGTGGTCATCAGCCAGATCAGCAGCGGCGGCGAGGCCGCCGAGATCCAGTTGAGCGGCAGGGCGATCCGCGACAGGGCTCGCGCAAATTCAGCCTTGTCGTAGAAGGTGAGCGGAATGGTAGAGCGGGCCACGGCCAGTGCGCCGCTGCTGGTGCCATAGAGCACCAGGAAAACCCCGACGGCAACGGGCGAGCCCTGAACGGCGAGCAGGATCAGGAGCGACAGGCAAAGCATTCCGGAGGCACCGGCGCCGATCGTCACGCCGTCCCATTCGGTCTTGCCGATCAGGTTCACGCCGCGCGCAGCGATCTGGATGATGCCGAGCGTCGAGCCGAAAGCCAGCGCCTGCGAAGCGCTGAGACCTTCGCCTTTCAGGAGCTCGATCAGCACCGAACTGAAGCCATAGGTGATGAAGGCATTGAAGACGATTGCCGCGACGATCAGGTAGAAGGTCCGGTCATAGGCGCGTGCCGCGACCGGCGCGGGAGCCGCCGCAGAAGAGGCGGCCTCGTTGCGCCTGCGCGGCAGCCCGAAGCCATAGAGCGGCAGGCAGAGCAGAGCCATGACCAGCGCATAGACCTGGCACGCGCCCCGCCACCCGCCATGCGCCGCCAGAAACGAGGTGAGTGGCCAGAAGATGGTGCTCGACAGGCCGGTTACCAGCATCAGTGTCGCGATTGCCCGCGCCGCCCTGCGTCCGGCGATCTCGTTGAGCAGGATATGCGCCGGCATGGTGAGACTGGCGCTGCCCGCCGCCCCGATCAGAAGCCATCCGAGAAAATAGGTGACGGGCGAATGCGCCAGAGACACCAGCATGAGCCCCGCAGCCGAAACCACCGTCCCGGCCATCATCACCACCCGCGCCCCGATGCTGGCAAAGAACCGCGACAGCAGCGGCGAGCAGACTCCCATCATCACGTAGAAAGTCGTCGTTCCGGCAAACACCGCCGGCATGCCGATCTGAAGATCAGCCGCCACGTCCCGCCCGACCACCGCCGGAAAACCGACGGCGCCCCAGCCGATCAGCTGGGCGATCGACAGGACGACGAGGGGGAGGAGGATTTTCGTCTCTGGTTCTGGTCTGGTCATCAAAATGCGTTCCGATCTGCAATTGCAAATCATTAGCAAGTGAATTCTATCAGTTTGATGACAGGGGGTGGTGGGGCGAGGGGCGAGGGGGCGGGTTGGCATCGTGGGTGGCGCGAGGAAGGATTGGCGGTTGCAGGGGGGCATCTGCCCGGGCTCTATTCGTCATGCAGTGGAAATCATTGCGCTTGCACTGAATGCCCTGCTTTGTGAGCACCTCACCCGGAGCCCCCTCATCCGCCCTTCGGGCACCTTCTCCCCGAGGGGAGAGGGGAGGATCGCGGCGGCCTCTGTGCTGGTTTCAGCGGGCCGCGGCAGCGGATGGGAACGTCCCTTCTCCCCTGGGGGAGAAGGTGGCCCGATAGGGCCGGATGAGGGGGCTACACGCTCCAACCCTTGCGACCAAACCACCCGCACCCACCCCATCTCACCCACCCCGCGCAAACCGCGCCGGCGGCACCCCCGCATGGCGCGCGAAGGCCACGCTGAATGTGCTCGCCGACCCATAGCCGACGCGCTCGGCCACCTCATCCATGGTCAGCTCCCGCCGGCGCAGCAGTTGCTTGGCGAGCGCCATGCGCCAGGCGAGCAGATATTCCATCGGCGCCAGCCCGACGACACGGCTGAAGCGGGCAAAGAAGGCGGAGCGGGAGAGGGCGGCTTCGGCGGCAAGATCGGCCACCGTCCAGGGATGGGCTGGGCGCGCATGCAGGGCGTGGAGACTGGCTGCCAGACGCTCGTCGGCAAGGCCGCGGCTGAGCCCGGGTGCGGCGGTGGTCTCGGTCCCTGATCGCAGGGCCTCGATCAGCAGCACCTCGAGAAGCCGCTCCAGCACCAGTTCGCGGGCCGGGCGCCGCGCCCGCGTCTCCTCGCCAAGGAGCTGCATCAGCGTCGCCAGGCGCGGTTCGCCGCGCACGATCACTACCTCGGGCAGCAGCGGCACGAGCAGGGCAGCATCCGGCGCGCCGAAGCTGCAATGGCCGATCCGCATGCGCAGATCCGCCGGGCCATCGAGACGCCCGGCGCGAAAACGGCCGTCGGTGAGCTGCGCCGGGATCGTATCCGGCAAACCGGCGGAAGCATCGAGGCTCTCGTTGACGAGATCGCGCATCGCAGGCACCAGCACGAAATCCCCGGCTTCCAGGATGAACGGCTGATCGTCTCCGAATGTGACGCGGCACGCGCCGTCCAGGATGGCGCAGTAAAACGGCTCGCCGGTGGCCTCGCGGCGAATGCGCCATTGGCCGGCGCATTCCACCAGCTTCGAGAAGCGCGCTGCAGGCTGCAGCAAGGTGACGATGTCGGCAAGCGGATCGATGCTCATGATCAGGACTATCGCTAAAGAAATGGAGACTTCAGCCTATATCAAGTCCTGCCACCGGTCACTATCATCGCGGCATTCCTTTCCACATGGAGAAGCGCATGCCCACGATATTGATCACCGGTTGCTCGTCCGGCTTTGGCCTGGAGACCGCCAAACTGTTTCTGGAACGCGGCTGGGAGGTGATCGCAACGATGCGCACACCCGCTGCCAGCCTGCTTCAGCCATCCGATCGCCTGCGCGTCCTGCCGCTCGACGTCACCGATCCCGCCAGCATCGCGGAAGCGGTGAAGAGCGCAGGTCCCATAGACGTGCTGGTCAACAATGCCGGTTTCGGCGCGCCGGCGCCGATCGAACTGACCGACCCCGAGACGGCGCAGTCGCTGTTTCAGACCAATGTGATCGGCACGCTGGCGATGATCCAGGCGGTGCTGCCGCAGATGCGTCAACGGCGGGCCGGCGTCATCATCAACGTCACCTCGACGGTCACGGTCAAGGTGATGCCCGTCATCGGCGTCTACCGGGCGAGCAAGGCGGCGGTGAATGCGCTGAGCGAATCCCTGGCGGTCGAAATGGAGCCGTTCGGCGTGCGGGTGCATATCGTCCTGCCGGGCCGCTCGCCGGAGACCCGCTTCGGCCAGAACGCCCGGCCGCATCTGCGCGGCGCCGATGACCCTGACTATGCGCCGCTGATCCAGGAATTCGTCAAAAGCGTTCAGGACGATACCGGCCCGATCACCCACGCGCCCGATGTCGCTGAAGCCGTCTGGCGCGCCGCCACCGATCCCGCAGCACCGCTGCGCATCCCTGGAGGCGCCGACGCCGAGTTCTGGATGGCCGAAGCGGGGTTGTAACGGCAACCCATCTTCCGCTAACTCTTGTTTTCAATTGGTAGCTTTCCTCCCTCCACGATCTCAAAGCCATGCCCGACGCCTCGATCTTCCTGACCTTCCTCATCGCCCTTGCCGTTCTGGAAATCACGCCGGGGCCGGACATGATGTTGGTCATCGCCCGCGGTGTCGGGCAGGGGCGCAGGACCGCGCTTCTGACGGTCGTCGGCATGGTCTTTGTCGCCGGGGCCGTGCAGGTCGGCCTGCTGGTCCTCGGCCTGGCATCGCTGGTGGCCGCCTATCCGTCCGCGCTGCATGTCCTCCAGTGGCTGGGCGCGGCCTATCTGATTTATCTCGGGATCAGGATGGTATGGGCAAGCTTTGCGCATCAATCCGCAGCAAGGCTGAAATCCCGGCCGGTGTCGGGGTGGAAGGCCGTGCGCGAGGGAACGTTGAACAGCCTGACCAACCCGAAGTCCCTGCTGTTCATGTTCACCTTCCTGCCGCTCTTCGTAGATCCCCATGCCGGGCCGGTCTGGCTGCAACTGCTGGTTTTGGGATCGATCCAGAAACTGGTTGGCATCTTTTCGCTCGGTGGTGTCGCACTGGCATCGGGAACCGTCGGCCAATTTCTTCACCGCTTTCCGAAACTGCTGGCCTGGCAGGAGCGGTTCACCGGCATCGTTCTTGTCGGCCTCGGCATCCGGCTTCTCCTCTCTGGCAGCCCATCTCCCGCTCCTTCGGCGGTACGATCGATATAGGAAAATAATCCACATTCAATTTCAGCAGGTTAAGCGCCGTTAAAGCCGAAGGCACGAAAAAGTTGCGGCGCGGCTCTTTCGTTTCGCGCATTCCTCTCTTATGGTATGTGAATTAATTCCTATTTCCGGGAGTTTCACATGCCGCACACTCAAATCCCTTTACCGCGCAATCGCCTCGAAACAGCCCTTCGCCCGATCATCGACGACGAGCCGCCGGCTCCACCGCCTGAGCCGCGTCCGCCATCGGTGTCGTTGCCGGTGCGCATCGTCTGCCGCATCGCCCAGAAGATCACCGCCGAGATGGTGATGATCGCGGGCAGCCGCATGCTGGAGCGGCGCGATCGCCGCCGCATGCTATGCCACGTCCGGCAGATTTCCATGTATGCCTGCCACACCGCGCTGCAATTCTCGCAGCAGGAGATCGCCGGCGGCTTCGGGCGCCATCGCACCACCGTCGCCCATGCCTGCATGATCGTCGAGCAGCGCCGCGACGACCCGGCCTTCGATGATTTCGTCTCCGCCATCGAACGCACGGTCGTCTCCGTCTTCCGTTTTCCGGAAGGAGCAGCCCATGACTGAGAAAACCACTAGCAGCGACAGGCAGATGCTGAAAATGCTGCGCTTCCTGGCGAAAGGCGAAGTTCGGCTGGAGCGCTTCGGCTCGGAAGCCGTCGCCCTCCATCACGGCACCGCCCGTCATGAAATCCCGTCCGGCTTGCTCTCCGAAGCCGTCTCCCGCGGCCTTGCCACGATGGCGCAGGACAGCGCCAGCCTGGCGCCGGCAGCGCGTGCCTATCTTCGCCGGGCGCTGGCCGAACGCGACGAGGCCTTCATCGAGCAGCATGGCGATATCACCCGCGCAACCCGCGACATCGATGGCCGGCCCGAGACGCTCAGGGTCAACGAGGCGGAATCGCCGCTTGCCTCGCTCGCCCGCCTGAAGGACAGGAATGGCGAGCCCTTCCTGCCGAAGGCCGCCCTTGCCGCCGGCGAACACCTGCATGCCGATTTCACCCGCGCCCAGCTGCAGCCGCGCGTCACCGCCTCCTGGCAGCCGCGGCTTTCTGGCCGCAGCAAGGGCGAGCGCGGCGGCATGGCCGATCTCGCCGACAGCGCCGTCGCCGCCCGCACCGCCGTCAACCGCGCGATCGAGGCGATGGGCCCGGAACTATCAGGCGCCGCCCTCGATATCTGCTGCTTCATGAAGGGCTTGGAAACCGTGGAGCGCGAACGCCAATGGCCGGTGCGCTCCGCCAAGCTGATGCTGCGCACCGCCCTCCTGGCGCTCGCCCGCCACTACAACCCGCCGCGGCGAGCCGCGAGAATCCAGCATTGGGGCGAGGAGGGGTACAGGCCGGAAATGGAGACCATCTGCCGCTAAGGCTCGTACCGGCTGATCTCCAGCCCGCTGCCCACAGGCAATAGCACGCTCGAAATCCCCAGCTTGGCGCGGATCGCCCGGCCATAGGCTTTCACATTGTCGTCGCCGGGCCGGATCATGTTGTCGGCGACGATGATCGCGCCGGGATTGAGCCGCGGATAGAAGGCCTCGAGGCAGGGGAGGTAGAGATCCTTCCAGAGATCGACGAGGACGAAATCGACGCCCGTCTTGAGCGTGCCGATCATCTCCACGGCATCGCCGATCCGGAAGTCGATATGGGCGGACAGCCCGGCCTTCTCCGCCATCTCCTGCGCAAAGGCGGATTTGTAGCCTTGCATTTCCATGGTGATCAGCCTGCCGCCCGCCGCGCGCGCCGCTTCCGCCAGCCAGATGCCGGAATAGCCGAAGGAGGTGCCGAGCTCCAGGATGACGGGCGCATCGAGGCTCTTGGCCAGAATGTTGAGAAACTGGCCGGTCTCCGGGCCAACGGCGCGCATCCGCCGGTCCTGCCCGCCGTCACGCCCGCCCGGCGGCTCGATGCGGGGGCTGGCGCGCTCCTTGGCGATCATCTCTTCATATGTGTCGAGAACCGTGCGGATCTTGGCGTCCATCATCTTTTCCATCTGCTTTCGAATGCCTATATGCGCTATATCTGACGCGGATGATCGGCCTTGCAAAAGTTAAATCTTAGTAACATCGGATATTCGCTGCGCCGTCCGTCTTGCGGCGAGGGGCTCTGTCGGTTAAAGCCGGTTCGTCAATGTCCGGGCGCTTGCCCGGTCACGTAAGCGTTAACGTCACTCAACGCGTATGATCGAACGGCTCTGCGGCTTCGATCTGCGCGACCATGTCCTGCGGATCGAGCTCTATGAGCCCCAAGAAGGACAAGATGGATAACAACACCAATTCTGCAAACAGTGCCAATGCCGCGCCCGAAATCGAGCGGGTCAGGCATGAATTGCGCCGCCGTTCGCTGATCGCCGAGAGCGTCACCGACATCACTCCCGGCATGCGCCGCGTCGTGCTGACAGGCGAAGACCTCGCCGATTTCGTCAGCCTGGCGCCCGACGACCATATCAAGGTCATCGTAGCGGGTAAGGGTGGCGAGGAAGAACGCCGCGATTACACCCCGCGCCGCTACGACAACGCCGCCCGCAGCCTGACGATCGATTTCGCCCTCCATGAAGCCGGTCCGGTCACCCAATGGGCGATCGATGCGAAGCCGGGTACCACGCTCGAAATCGGCGGCCCGCGCGGCTCGGCGGTCATCTCGAACAAGGTGAAGCGCTGGCTGCTGGTCGGCGATGAAACCGCACTTCCGGCGATCGGTCGGCGCATCGAGGAAAGCGGCGAAGGCAGCGTCATCACCCTGCTCGGCGCCGTCGCCGGACCGGAAGAGCAGCAGGTCTTTGAAACGGCAGCCGCGCTGACCACGCGCTGGATCCACCGTCCGCTGTCGGAGGCCACCGATGCCGCGCCACTGATCGCGGCGCTGAGCGGCATCGACATCGCTCCGCAGACGCTCGTCTGGGTCGCCGCCGAAGGCTCCGTCGTCCGCGCCATCCGCGCCTATCTGACCGAGGAGCGCGGCTACCCGCTCGCCTGGATCAAGGCCTCGGGCTACTGGGTCAAGGGCAAGGCGGATACCACCGAGAAGTTCGGCTGATACCCAAATGCAAAGGGGCGGGCTGACGCTCCAGCCGCCTATTCAAATGTGGAATCGATCTGTGATCGGTTCCACATTTCGTTCGAAGGCTCTCAGTCGAGCGGCCAAGGCTCTTGAAAAACCCAAGTTGTTAGGTTAATTTGGCGCATGGTCACCATCCTCCGTGAAGCAGGCATGCGATTTGTCATTTACACGGATGACCACGAACCGGCGCACACCCATGTCTACGGAGATGGGGAAGCCCGCATCAATATTCTCGATCTCACCGTGATATCGAACCGCGGAATGAAGAAGCGGGATCTGACCGTCGCCCTTGCCATCGTCCAGGCGAACAGGCGACTGTTCATCGAAAAATGGGAGAGCATCCATGGGTGAAACTGTCTTCGAAGATCGTCACTACCGGGAAGCGACCGCGAAGGGGGAGGCAGAACGCGCCCTCAGGCCCATCCCGGCATCCGTCCGTTTCGATGAGGTGTCCGGCCGCATCGTCGTGGATTTCACCAACGGTGCTGCGTTCATGGTGCCGGCCCGGTCAATACAGGGCCTTGAGGATGCGACCATCGGGCAGTTGTCTGATGTCGCGCTTCTCGGCGAGACCGGCCTGCATTGGGAAAGCCTGGACGTGGATTTTACCATTGCCGGACTGATGAACGGCATATTCGGCACGACGAAATTCATGGATGCGCAGCGCCGCGGCGGCCAATCCCGTTCAAAGGCGAAGGTAGAGGCAAGCCGCGCCAACGGCGCCAAGGGCGGCCGACCCCGGAAGAACGGCTAGGCGCTTGCAAATGACGGGCGCGAAGCCCGGCCGGTCCCCAGTTCTTCGCACTTGGCGGCCATTCGAGATTCAAGTCCATCAAGGCGCCGCCAGATTGTCTGTCAGGAATTCACCGAGGAATTTCGCCTCCGCCGAGAGTCGCGTCCGTCCCTTGACCAGCGCCAGTTCCGAATTCGGCTGCGGCTCGAAGCCGTCATCGGCCGAGAGCAGCCTGTGTTCCGGCAGCACCGCATCCGAGGGCAGCAGACTGATGCCGAGGCCGGAGGCGACGGCGGCCTGCACGCCCATCAGCCCCTGGCTGGTATAGGCGATCCGCCAGCGCCGGCCGCTGCGCTCGATGGCGCGGATTGCCCGGTCGCGATAGATGCAGCCGACGGGAAAAACCGCCAGCGGGACCGGGTCGCTTCCGGCAGTCGGCTGCCCGCCTTCCACCCAGATCAGCTCCTCGCTCCAGGTCGCCAATGCCGCGCCATCGCCGGGCTCACGCTTGATCAGCGCCAGGTCGATCTCCCCGGCATCGAGCAGCCGCTTGAGCTCCGTGCTCAAGCCGCTCACCGTATCCAGCCTTATATGCGGCGAGGCGGCCGAGAAGCCGGAGAGCAGATCGATCAGCCGCCGCCCGGCAAAATCCTCGGGAACGCCGAGACGAACGGTCTTCGGCGCCGCCGGTTTGCGCATCGCTTCGGACGCCTCGTCGGCGGTCGAAAGCAGCCGCCTAGTATAGCTCAGCAGCAACTCGCCCGCCTCCGTCGTCTGCACCCCGCCCGTCGATTTGTCGCGCAACAGCAGCGTGTGACCGAGATTGGCCTCCAGCTTCTTCACCTGCTGGCTGACGGTCGATTGCGTCAGATGCACCCGCTCGGCCGCCTTGGTGAAGCCGCCGCAATCGATAACGGCTGCGAAGGTTCTGAGAAGATCGAGGTCGAATCCGTAGCTCATTTGATTTTTCACTGAGAGAAATTTCTATATTTAATTTCTCAATGACCGCGCGCTTTGTCAATCTGGCGTCATCAACGGAGATGACGCAAATGACGCTTCCAGGCACCCGGCCGAGCTGGCTGACATTCGATTGCTACGGAACCCTGATCCAGTGGGACGAGGGGCTGCTGGCGGCGATGGATCGCATCCTCTCTGCCAAAGGCGGCGATATCGACCAGAAAGCCTTCATCGCCACCTATGACCGCCATGAGCACGCGCTGGAGGAAGAGCGCCCGCACAGATCCTTCAGAGAAGTGAGCGCCCTGGCGCTGGAAAAGGCGATGGGCGAATTCGGCCTCGGCTTCACGCCTGACGATGCCGAGATCCTGACCTCCTCGATCGGCAGGATGCCGCCATTCCCCGAAGTCGTCGAAACGCTCGGCCAGCTGAAATCGGCCGGTTTCCGCCTCGCCGTCATCTCCAACACCGATGATGCGATCATCGCAGGCAACGTCGCCCAACTCGGCGGCCATGTCGACCGCGTCATCACCGCCGAACAGGCCGGCGCCTACAAGCCATCGGCACAAATCTTCCGTCACGCTTGGAAAGAGTTGGGTATCGGCATCAATGATCTGGTGCATATCTGCGCCAGCCCGCATCTCGACCTTGCCGCAGCCCGCAAACTCGGCTTTCGTACCGTCTGGGTCGATCGCGGCACCGGGCGCAAGCCGCTGGCCGATTACGCCGCCAACGCGGTGGTTCCCACGCTCGACAAGGTGCCCGGCGTGCTCGCTGCCGCCGGCTGGATCTAACGGATATTGCGGAGGTAGACATGGCGCACGAACTCAATCTCTCGAAGGGCGGCCCCGCCATCCTGCGCAACATCCCGCTCGATAGCGAGGAGATCTGGAAGGCCCGCGCCGATCTCGCCGCCTGCCTCAGGATGGCGGCCAGGCTCGGCCTGGAGGAGGGAATCTGCAACCATTTCTCGGCCGTCGTCCCCGGCCATCCCGATCTCTTCCTCGTCAACCGCCTCGGCTGGGCTTTCCAGGAAGCCACCGCCTCGTCGCTCTTGATCTGCGATTTCGAGGGCAATGTGATCTCTGGCGACGGCGTGCCCGAGGCCACCGCCTTCTTCATCCACGCCCGCCTGCACAAGATGTCGCCGCGTGTTGGTGCTGCCTTCCACACCCATATGCCGAATGCCACCGCACTCAGCATGGTCGAAGGCGAGCCGCTGATCTTCGCCGGCCAGACCGCCCTGAAATTCTACGGCCGCGTCGCCGTCGACGAGAATTACAACGGCCTGGCGCTCGACGAACGCGAAGGCGACCGCATCGCCGCCGTCCTCGGCGATAACGACATCCTGTTCATGAAAAACCACGGCGTCATGGTCTGCGCCCCCAATATCGCCGAGGCCTGGGACGATCTCTACTACCTCGAACGCGCCGCCGAAGTGCAGCTCAAAGCCATGAGCACCGGCCGCCGCCTGCTGCCGGTCACGCCCGAGGTGGCGGCGGCTGCGGCAAAGCAGATGCGCGAGGGCGACCCGGAAAGCGCGCGGATGCATCTGGAGAGTGTCAGGCGGGTGCTGGATCGGGAGGGGTCGGGCTATCGGGACTGAGGAGGATTGCTGCAGCTATGCGCCGTCAAATGCTCGTTGGCTATTAGATGATGGGCGGCGCGGTGGCCGCTTTCGGCCGATACTGTTGAAAAACTATTGGTGGTGAGCATCTCATCTATCCCCTTAGAAATTAGCGTCCGTGACACGAACGCCCGCCGAGATATCGTAATGCCTTTCTAGGAGGCTAAATGTGTGTAACTCGGTTGTGGATGGCGAAACAATTTATA